>CAYJKG010000022.1:0-45454 GCA_964370685.1 uncultured Faecalibacterium sp.
TTAAAAATCATAAAACTGGAGGTTTCATGGCTAAAAAAATATTAATAGTAACACAGCATTTTTGGCCTGAAAACTTTCGTATTAACGATATTGTTCAAGGTTTTTTAGATGAGGGTTTAATAGTTGATGTGCTTTGCGGTTTGCCAAACTACCCAAAGGGCGAATGGTTTGACGGCTACACCGCAAAAGGCCCTACGAGGGAAACCTACCACGGCGCAAATATTTACCGTGTAAAAGAAATACCACGCAAAGGCAACACATCTATACGTATATTTTTAAATTACATCTCCTACCCTATCACTGCAAGTTTTGCGCTAGGCAGGCTTTCAGGCGGTTACGATGCTATTTTATGCTATAATACAAGCCCTGTTTTAATGAGTTTCCCCGCTATATTAGCAAGCCGTAAATTTAAAGCACCTTTAACTAACTATGTACTTGATATTTGGCCTGAAAATTTATACTCTGTGCTTAACATAAAAAATAAATTTTTACGAAATATTGCAAGCACTGTTTCAGATTGGCATTATAAGCGTGCTGATAAATTAATTGCAATGAGCAAAGGTTTAGAAAACCGTCTTTTAGAACGTGTAGGCAACAAAAACGCAAAAAACTGCGTAACTGCAACCAAAAAGTACACAGTTATACCACAATATTGCGAGGATTTTTATGCTATACCCTCTTGCGATGAAACCTTAAAAGCCGAAAACAATGGCAAATTCACACTAATGTTTGCAGGTAATTTTTCCCCTGCGCAAAGTTTAGATACAGCAATTTTAGCTATGAAACATGTAAAAGAAGTTTTGCATAAAAAGCACCACAGCTTGCCACCGATAGAGCTTTTACTAGTTGGGGACGGCATGAGCAAAAACGAACTACAAGAACTTGTTAGCACACATAGCCTTACGGATTGTGTGCGTTTTTATGGTAGCGTTGCACCTGAAAAAATCCCAGCTTTGAGCGGTGCTGTTGATGCTTTGCTTGTTAGCCTTTCTGACAGCCCTGATTTAGGCCTAACTGTGCCTGCAAAACTAGCCTCATGCATGGCGGCGGCAAAACCGCTCTTAGTTTCAATAAATGGTGAGGGTGCTATAAGCGCAAGCGAGAGTGGTGGCGCTTTTGTTAGCGAGGCAAAAGATTCTGAAAAACTTGCAGAAAATCTATGTAAACTTGCACTTTTGCCTTTAACAGAACGCCAAAAAATGGGCAAGTTAGTCTTTAACTATTATGAAACGCATTATAAAAGAGATAAACTGTTAAAAGAATTAATAGAATTTGTTTTATAAGTATAGTAAATATATTATAACCGATTAAATAAAAAAAGGTGCCACATTAAGGCACTAACCTTAACGTGACACCCTTTTAATTACCTAAAATTAGGAACACATGTAGTCATACTTATCATGACCAAGACCTATACCTGGTACTTCACCATGTTTACAATGACCATTCGCATTGCCATTATTTAAGCCATTGTTCATTGTGCTGTTAATTCCAAGCGATTCAATTTCAGGATTGCACCATTCTTTTTTTAAGTTGTTGTCCATATAATCCGTCCTTTCGATTATCATATTTGAATTTTTCGAATACACACATATTCTAACATATCAAAACTTTGAAAGCAACAATTATTACAAAAATGTTAGAAATAAAATTATGACAACGCCAATTTTTGCGTTCCTAACTCTTAATAGATGCCTCCACGTGATAAAATCTGTATCAACTCTAGCACCTGAGTTTTTATCCTATTTCTAGTCATACCTATTTACTTAACAAACAAACTTCAAAAATCAAAAGAAAGGTAGTTCAAAATTGAAAACCTTAGTGCTTATCCCATGTTATAACGAAAAAGAAAACATAGAGCGTGTTATTGCTCGCCTAACTGCAACTTGCCCAGAGGTAGATTATTTAATTATTAATGATTGTTCTACTGATAACACTGAGGAAATTTTGCGTAAAAACCATTTTAATCACGTTACATTATCTGTTAACCTTGGCATAGGCGGAGGCATACAAACAGGCTACCGTTACGCAAAAGAAAACGGCTATGATATAACTGTGCAAATGGACGGCGATGGTCAACATGACCCTGCATATTTAAAAAATGTAATAGAGCCAATAGAAAAAGGCGAGCTTGATATGTGCATTGGTAGCCGTTTTATTAAAAAAGAAGGTTTTCAAAGTAGTGTATTGCGCCGTTTTGGTATTAACCTGCTTTCTAATTTAATACGCATACTAACGGGTAAACGTATATATGATGTAACAAGTGGATTTCGTGCAACTAGCAAAGAGATGACAGCCTTTTTTGCTGACCATTATGCCGCTGATTACCCAGAACCAGAGGCAATTTTAGCCGCTGTACTAACGGGTTATAAAGTTGGTGAAAGTGCTGTTATTATGGAGGAACGCATGGGCGGTACTTCCAGCATTCACAGCTTTAAAAGTGTTTATTACATGATAAAGGTTAGTTTATCACTTTTGATAAACTACATCTCTCTACCTCGTAAAAAGAAAGGCTGATAAAATGAATTTAACTTCTCAATTTTTCTTTATAATTGCCGCAATATGTTTATTGATTTTTATATTTTGGCTTTTAAAACGTGGTACTTTAAGTGTAAAATACAGCCTTTTATGGTTGGCTTGTGGCGGTGCTTTGCTTATATTTGCTGTTTTTCCATATTTAGTTTATGTAATACGAGATATATTAAATATGGTAATGCCGTCTAACGTTGTTTTTATGCTTGCGATTGGCTTTGTTATGCTAGTTTTGTTGTCCTTAAGTGCTGGCATAAGCGAAGTTGTTGATAAAAGCAAACGTCAAACACAAAGTATAGCTCTTTTAGAATTGCGTGTACGTGAACTAGAAGAAAAACTAAAGCAACAAGAGGAAAACAAAATTAATTAATCGCAATTCAATGTTATTTGATGTGAGGTTTGTATGGATTTTAACACGCTTGGATTTTTAGGTTTTTTTGCAGTTTGTACACTTTTATACTACATACTGCCCAAAATCACTCGTCCATATTTTTTACTACTTGCCAGCTATGCCTTTTACTGCTATAAACCAGAAAACCGTGCTTTAGTTGCACTTTTAATTGGTGCAACTATCATCACTTGGGCATGTGGCATTGCGCTTCGTGTGCTTAAAAATACTTGGGCAAGGCGTGGTATTTTGGCATTAAGTGTTGTTTCTTGCATAGGTATATTATTTTACTTTAAATATGCAAGCTTTTTTAGCGAGCTACTTGGCTTATCCTCAGCTGAAAGCTCAAACAGCATAGATTTAATAGCCCCTCTAGGGCTTTCGTACTTTACTTTTCAAGCGCTTGGCTATGCAATAGATTGCTATCGCAAAAAATACAAACCTATAACTAATGCACTGCATTACGCACTATTTGTGAGCTTTTTCCCAAATATATTCACAGGACCAATAGAGCGTGTTGACCACATAATGCCACAATTTTTAAAACCAGAAAAATTTGATTATAACAATATTTCTGGTGGTGCGTTTCGCATGCTTTGGGGTTACTTTAAAAAAATGGTTATTGCTGATAACCTCGCTGTTTATGTTAGCGCTTTTTATGCTGGTACTGTTGAAACAAACGGGCCTAGTTTAGCTGTTGCCGCTGCACTTTTTAGCTTACAATTATATTTTGATTTTTCAGGCTGTTGTGATATGGTTATTGGTGGCGCGCGTATGCTTGGCATAAAATTACTTGAAAACTTTAACAATCCCTTTCTTGCAACCTCTTACAGCGAACTTTGGAAACGCTGGCACAAAAGTTTAACAAACTGGTTTAGAGATTACGTTTATTTTTCACTAGGTGGTAATCGCTGTGCTGTTTGGCGCTGGGTAATAAACTTTATGCTTGTTTTTATTTTAAGCGGTTTATGGCATGGCGCAGCTTTAGGTTATTTATATTGGGGCATTTTATGCGGTGCTTTAGTGCTTGCTGAGCGCATACCACAAAAAATGCTAGAACTTGCTAAAGGCACAGCACACAGCAAGCATAGCGCACCATCGAGGCCTCAACACGAAAAACCGCGCAATAAACGACACATTTTGCATGATAGTGCACCTGCACAAGCAACACATGCCGAGATAGAATTTATAGATTCGCAAAGCTTTTTTGCACTGGATAAACAACACGATGCTCTGCAAAAAACAACGCCTCATAAAAGCAAAGTACACAGCAACCGCTTAAAGCACCACGAACAATCTTATTCCTCCATTTGGCATTTTGCAATTGTACACACTTTAAACTTTTTTAAACGTATTTTTGTTTTTGCAGAATTTAGCCTTTGTTTTGTGCTTTTTGCCTCCGCACTTTATAAAACAGAAATAGTTGCACCACTTACATATATTTTTAAAGATTGGAACTCTAACTCCTTTGAAGTTATTACAACAGCATTTGAAACACTTAATTTAACTGGCAACCTTGCTTGGGTGCTATTGTTAGGCATTGTGCTTGTTTTTGTTATTGAAGCTTTTGGTGATGTTTCAACTTGGATACGCAAAAGGTTTTTTTTGTGGAGATGGGTGCTATATTATGCTTTAAGCATAGCCATTTTATATTATGGTGTGTTTGGCAAATCAGCGTTTATCTACCAATTATATTAAGGAGGTAAAGCATGATTGATATGCGTAAAATATGGCGTGTTTTACAAGTTATCCTTATACCTTTTAAGGCCGCTTTAATAATTATACCTTTAATAGCTTTAATGGTTTATACTAACTACACAATAGATAGCAGTGGGCTTTATCAGCTTGGTGATGTTACAAACAGAGCCATTGTGGAGCTATTGCTCTCTGGCGAAAACGTAACAAATTACAGCCAAATGGAAGAGCGCAGTTTCCTCTCGCTTTATAGCGCTATGTTACCTGAGGAACAAACTCCTGAAATTTTGGCGCTAGGTTCTTCACGTATTTTGCAATTAAGAGAAGATGTTTTCAGCGAAAGTTTTTACAATGCAGGCATGATGGGCGCTGACTATCGAGATGTAATGAACCAAATTTATACATTTGATAAAGAGGGCAAATTGCCACAAACTGTTATAATAGGCATAGACCCATGGTTTTTTAGAGGCGAAGAAGAATGGCTTGAAATGCGTGCAGACGAGGAACTTTATAACGAGTTTTTATCTGTTGCACTGGGAAAACAAACGGATTACGAGCCAGAAGTTGAAAGTGATGATTTTATAAAAGCAAATGAAATTTTTCAAAAATACAGCCCACTATTTTTAGATGAAGAAAAAACTCTTTATGATTACAATATAACAAGCGAAACTCTATCAGCCCTTTTCGAAGTAGCTTATTTTCAAGGAAATTTAAACTACCAAGCACGAACACAATCTGAAAACGCAGAAAATGATGATGCAGAGGGCGAAGATATACCATTTAAAGCTATTTCTGAGGCAGCAATGCAAAATGCCGAAATGGAAATAAAACTTGCAGATGGGTCTATTTTTTATGCTGAAAGCTTCCGCAATGGCACAGAAGAAGAAATATTAGCACTTGCACTAGAGCAATCAGGCACATTTTTGCGCATGATAGGCTATACTGAACTTGATAAATCCCAAACAGAAATTTTTGAAGAATTTGTAAATTATTTAAAATCCAAAGATATAAATGTTTACTTTTTTTTAGCGCCATATCACCCTTTTACATATGAGTTTCAAAGCGCTATGAATATGGAACAAGTTTCAGGTTTTTTTGAGATAGAGCCGTATATACTAGAGTATGCTCAAAAAGAAAACATACCCGTTATAGGTAGCTACGACCCATTTAAACTAGGCCTTGAGGGCACTGATTTTTTTGATGGCCTACACGTTAAACCTGAAGGAATAGCAAAGTTTTTTGGAGGCATAAATGAAAATGGTGAAGTTTTAGCAGGAACAGTTGCCCCGCCAGAACTAGAAACTGCCGATGAATAAACGAAAAAATATACACGTATATACGTAAATGTTATAAAAGCTTACTCTTGTTATTCTTTTAACTTAAAATTTTACAAAAATATGTCTTGACATACATTTATTTTCATGGTAGACTTTTATCAATATATCAAATACGTTGATGAGGAAAAAGCGGTTTTAACGTTTTTACAGAGAGTTATCGGTTGGTGTAAGATAACAAACTTAATCTCGCACAACTCGCCTCGGAGTAGCAAAGCTGAATTTATTTAGTAAGCTTTGACGGTCGCCCACCGTTAATGGGGTCGCAATTCGCTTTTATAAGCCGATTGTATAAAGTGGCTACTTGTGTAGCAATGAGAGTGGTACCACGGAGCACTATAATTGTATTTAGTACTTCGTCTCTCAAGGTTTTTGCCTTGAGGGACGGAGTTTTTTTATTTTTCCGAAACTTTTGCAAAACCGCATATGCTTTAACAATTTATATTAAAAAAGGAGACCTACAACTATGATGAATTTTGCAAAATACGCACCTGGTTATTACCCTGTTTCTGATGAATACGACAGCTGGGTTAAAAAAGACCATATCGAAAAAGCACCTACTTGGTGTAGCGTAGATTTACGTGACGGCAACCAAGCGCTAATTGTGCCAATGAGCCTTGATGAAAAACTAGAGTTTTTTCAAATGCTTGTTAAAATCGGTTTTAAAGAAATTGAAGTTGGCTTCCCCGCTGCGAGCGATACTGAGTTTGAGTTTTTGCGCACACTTATTGAAAAAAACATGATACCTGATGATGTTACTATACAAGTGCTAACGCAATGCCGTGAACATATTATACGCCGTACCTTTGAGGCTTGTGAGGGCGCACCTAGCGCAATTATACATTTTTACAACTCAACAAGCGTTGCACAGCGTGAGCAAGTTTTCCATAAATCTAAAGATGAAATTTGCAAAATTGCAACTGATGGCGCAAAACTAGTTAAAGCAATGAGCGAGGAGTTTAACGGTAACTTCCGCTTTGAATATAGCCCTGAAAGTTTTACTGGCACAGAGCCTGAATATGCGCTAGAAGTTTGCAATGCTGTTATTGATATTATGCAACCTACTACTGATAAACCAATGGTTATAAATATACCTGCAACAGTGCAAATGAGCATGCCTCATGTTTATGCTAACCAAGTTGCGTATATGTCAAAACATTTGCATAATCGTGATGCCATTGTGGTTTGTGTTCACCCTCATAACGACCGTGGCACAGCTGTTGCTGATGCTGAACTTGCTGTACTTGCTGGTGCTCAACGTGTTGAGTGTTGCCTTTTTGGTAATGGCGAGCGCACTGGCAACGTGGATTCAATCACACTTGCAATGAACCTTTACAGTCACGGAGTTGACCCAAAGCTTGATTTTTCAAACATGCCTGCAATCTGCGAAGTTTACGAAAGAGTAACTCGCATGCGAGTGCATGACCGCGCACCTTACGCTGGCGCTTTAAACTTTGCTGCTTTTTCTGGTAGCCACCAAGATGCTATTGCAAAAGGTATGGTGCACCACCGAGATACAGGCGCAAGCCAATGGACCTGCCCTTACATACCTATTGATCCACACGACATTGGGCGTACATATGATGCTGACGTTATACGTATTAATAGCCAAAGTGGTAAGGGTGGAATTGGCTTTATTATTGAACAAAACTACGGCTTTGATTTACCAGCTAAAATGCGTGAAGTTCTCGGCTACACAGTTAAAGCTGTTTCTGATAAAGAGCACAAAGAGCTTTCTATCTCTGAAGTTTACGGTGTATTCGCCGATACTTTCCTAGATAAAACCGATCCTATCACTATAAAAGAGGCACATTTTATACAAAGCAATGGCATAAAAGCCTCCGTTACAGTGCGTATGAACGGGCAAACACTAACAGTTGATGGCAGGGGAAATGGCCGCTTAGATGCTGTTGCAGATGCAATTGCAAACCTAACCGGACAAAGCTTTACACTTGACCATTACTCCGAGCATAGCCTTGATAGTGGTACATCTAGCCGTGCTGCCTCATACGTTAGCCTAACTTGGGCTGATGGCACTACAACTTGGGGTGCTGGCACAGATACTGATATCATCGTTTCGGGTATACACGCACTAGTTTCAGCAATCAATAACAAATAGAGAGGGTTTCAAAAAATGGGCATGACATTAACACAAAAGATTTTAGCCGCACACTCTGGCCTTGAAAGCGTAAAAGCTGGTCAGTTAATCAATGCAGATTTAGACATTGTTCTAGGCAACGATATCACAACACCTGTTGCTATTAACGAATTTAACAAAGCTGGCTTTGATAACGTTTTTAACAAAGAAAAAATTGCAATAGTGCTAGACCACTTTACACCAAACAAGGATATTAAAAGTGCACAACAAAGCAAACAATGCCGTGAATTTGCGGATAAATACGACATCTTAAACTTTTTTGATGTTGGCAAAATGGGCATTGAACATGCTCTTTTACCTGAACAAGGCATAGTAACCGCTGGCGATTGCATTATTGGTGCAGATAGTCACACTTGTACATACGGTGCTTTGGGTGCTTTTTCCACTGGTAGCGGTAGCACAGATATGGCTGCGGCTATGGCAACAGGTCAAGTTTGGTTTAAAGTGCCTTCTGCAATGAAATTTGTGCTAACTGGCAAATTGCCTGAGCGTGTTTCTGGCAAGGATTTAATCCTACACATCATTGGTATGATAGGCGTTGACGGTGCACTTTACCGCTCTATGGAATTTACCGGCGAGGGCGTTGCAACACTTAGCATTGACGACCGCCTTTGTGTTTGCAACATGGCTATTGAAGCGGGTGCAAAAAACGGCATCTTCCCTGTTGATGATATTACACTTAGCTACCTTAATGGGCGCAGTAAGCGTGAACCTAAAATATATGTTGCTGATGAAGATGCTGAGTATGATGAAGTTATCAATATTGATTTAAGCACACTTGTGCCTACAGTTAGTTATCCTCACCTACCAGAAAACACACACCCAGCAAGCGAGGGCAGTGATATTAAAATAGATCAAGTTGTTATTGGCTCTTGCACAAATGGGCGCATAGAAGATATGCAAGCTGCATACGAAATTTTAAATGGCAAAACTGTAGCAAAGCACATGCGTGTAATTATTATCCCAGGTACTATGGACGTATATAAGGAATGTATCTTGCGTGGTTATGCAACAGCTTTTGTAGATGCAGGTTGCGTGCTTTCAACCCCAACTTGTGGACCTTGCCTAGGTGGACATATGGGTATACTTGCAGAGGGCGAGCGCTGTCTAGCAACAACTAACCGTAACTTTGTAGGGCGCATGGGGCATATAAACAGCGAAGTTTACCTTTGCTCACCTGCTACTGCCGCAGCTAGCGCAATTACTGGCTATATAACCGACCCACGCACAGCAAAATAAAGGAATGGAGCATTGATATGAACGCAAAAGGATTAATTTTTAAATATGGCGATAACGTTGATACAGACGTTATCATACCAGCACGCTACTTAAACAGCCAAGATGCAAAAGAACTTGCAACACACTGCATGGTGGATATAGACGCAGACTTTGTAAACAATGTTAAAGATGGCGATATAATGGTAGGTGGCTGGAATTTCGGCTGCGGCTCCTCCCGTGAGCACGCACCACTTGTTATTAAAACTAGTGGTATATCATGTGTTATCGCAAAAAGCTTTGCACGCATTTTTTACCGCAACAGCATAAATATAGGCTTGCCAATTTTAGAATGCCCAGAGGCTGTAGACGCTATTGAAGCAGGCCAAACTGTTAGTGTTGATTTTGACACTGGCAAAATTATAAACGAAACAACTGGCGCTGAGTATTCAGCAGAACCATTTCCACCATTTATACAGGAAATTATTAAAGCTGGCGGTTTGCTTGCCTCAATACAAAACAAAAACAAATAATTTGATTAATTTTTAGTATGACTAAAACAAAGGTATATTTGGCGGTTTTCCGCTAAAACACGAAAGTATAAAGGAGAACAACTCATGGAAAAAAACATAGCTGTTATTTGGGGTGATTGTGCAAGCCCTGAAATTGTACGTGAAACATTACGTGTATTAGATAAAATTGCTAATAAATTTGGGCATACCTTTAACTATACAGATGTAGCCATGGGTGGTGAGGCTGTTGATAAATACGGCGACCCACTACCACAATCAGAACTTGATAAATGCCTTGCTAGTGATTCTGTGCTACTTGGCGCTATTGGTGGCCCAAAATGGGAGGGATTACCTGGTGAACAACGCCCAGAAAAAGGCCTTTTACGCCTACGTGCTGGTATGAACTTATACTCAAATAATCGCCCTGCCAAAATTTGGCCTCAACTTGCACCTGCAAGCCCACTAAAAGCTGAAATAGTTGCTGAAGGCATTGATTTTGTTATAGTACGTGAGCTTACAGGCGGCGCATATTTTGGCGAAAAACAAATAAACACTCTAGCCGACGGCACAAAGCAAGCTATTGACTTAATGCCTTACTCAGAGTTTGAAATTGAACGCATAGGCCGTATAGGTTTTGAAACTGCAATGAAACGAGGCAAAAAACTTTGCTGTGTTGATAAAGCAAATGTTCTTGAAACTTCACGTTTATGGCGTGAAGTTATGCACAGATTAAAAGCTGAATACCCTGAGGTTGAATACAGCGAAATGTTTGTTGATAACTGCGCTATGCAAATTGTTAAAAATCCAGCTCAATTTGATGTTATAGTAACAGAAAATCTATTTGGGGATATACTCTCTGATGAAGCTTCAATGATTACTGGCTCTATTGGCATGATACCTTCCTCCTCTTTAGGCGAGGGAACACGTGGCTTGTACGAACCTATTCACGGCTCTGCTCCTGATATTGCAGGGCAAGATATAGTTAATCCAACAGCTTGCATACTTTCGGCTGCTATGATGTTGCGCTTTAGCTTTGGCATGGAGCAAGAAGCAACTGCTATTGAAAATGCTGTTAGTTCTGTTTTAGATAAGGGTTTGCGCACAGCAGATAACATGAGCGAAGGTTGCACAAAACTAGGATGTGTAGCTATGGGCGATGCAATTTTAGCAGAAATATAGTTTTTTAGCAAAAAAACTTTATAAAACATCAGTTTTATTTGACAAAACCCCTTTTATGATTTACAATAGTAAAGTACAATTTTACACTCCGACTATATAATTAACTAACCAAGAGGCTCAATTTATGCTCACATTAGATAAAATATACCATGCTGCTTTTGCGCTAAAAGACGTTGTTCGCAAAACAGATTTAATAGCTGCACCAAGGCTTTGCCCCCAAAGCCAACTTTATTTAAAAACTGAGAACTTACAAGTTACAGGTAGTTTTAAAGTACGTGGCGCAAGTTATAAGATAAGCCAGCTCTCTGCTGAAGAACGAGAAAAAGGTGTTATAGCTTGTAGTGCAGGCAACCATGCACAAGGTGTTGCACTTGCTGCAACTGCCATGGGCATAAAAAGCATTGTTTGTATGCCTGATGGCGCACCTATAATGAAGGTTGAAAGCACAAGACGCTTAGGTGCAGAGGTTTGCTTAGTTAAAGGCAACTACGACGACGCTTATGAAAAAGCCATTACATTACAAAAAGAAACCGGTATGACCTTTTTGCACCCTTATGATGACGAGTTAGTTATCGCAGGGCAAGGTACAATAGGGCTTGAAATTTTAGAACAACTACCAGATGTTGAGGCAATTGTTGTGCCAATAGGTGGCGGTGGTTTAATTTCTGGCGTTGCTTACACCATTAAAAATTTGCGCCCTGATGTTAAAATATATGGTGTGCAAGCCGCTGGTGCAGCAAGCATGTTTAACGCGGTGAAAAGCGGTGCATACCAAACATTAGATAGTGTCGCAACTTTTGCAGATGGCATTGCCGTTAAAACACCTGGAGTTAACACATACGAACTAGTTACAAAATATGTTGATGAAATATTCACTGTTAGCGAGGACGAAATTGCAGCTGCTATACTTGCCATGATGGAAACACAAAAACTTGTTTCGGAGGGTGCAGGCGCTGTGCCTGTTGCCGCTGCAATGTTTGGCAAGTTACCGATAGAAGGCAAAAAAACAGTGTGCATAGTTTCTGGCGGTAACATTGATGTTAACATACTTTCACGTGTTATAACTCGTGGCCTATTAATGAGTGGTCGCAAATCATACATAACACTTGCACTTGAAGATAAACCAGGCCAGCTAACAGAAGTTTCGGACATAATAAGCAAGTGTGGCGGTAACGTTACAAGCGTTAACCATAACCGTTCTGACGCTAACATGCCAATTTCTAGTTGTTATTTAAAACTAGGCTTTGAAACTAAAAACACAGAGCAAATAAAAGCAATACATGTTGCTTTAACAAAAGCTGGTTTTGAAATTGTATCCGACAGAATTAGCTAGGGTTAAATATAATTGCGAAAAAGCTATACAGTTAGATACAACAGCTTAATACTAACTTTAAAATTTATAATTAAAATCACAAAAATAAGAGAGAGCTTTTTGCTCTCCCCTATTTAACCCTTGGATAATTTAACTTTAGTTTAAAATTCCACCTTTGCACAATTCAATAAACTGTTTTGCAACACGTGGACTTCTGCCTCCTGCGCGCAATGCAAATGCTTCAGCTCGCTGTAATAAAAGCTCATCTTCATTTACATCATATTGTTTAGCTAGTGCTTTTATTATATTTAAATATCGGTCTTTTTCTGGTTTTAGGAAAGTTACTGTTAAACCAAAACGTGCTGAAAGGCTCATTAATTCTTGGCGAGTATCTGCAGCATGAACATCATCCTTAGCTCGTTCGCTCATGCTTTCTTTTACTAAATGACGGCGATTGGAAGTTGCGTATATTGCTACATTTGAAGTTCGCCCACAAACAGACCCCTCCAAAATAGCCTTTAAAGCTGAAAAATTATCATCATTTGCAGAAAAGCTTAGGTCGTCAATAAACACAATGAATTTCAAAGGATTATCCGCCAAAGTTTCCATAATTTCTGGCAATTGATAAAGCTGATTTTTCTTAATTTCTACTAAACGTAAACCTTTTTGAGCGTAATCGTTAGCAATAGCTTTTACAGCTGAAGATTTGCCCGTGCCCGCATCACCATATAAAAGCACATTATTTGTGGCTTGCCCGTTTAATAAAGCTTTAGTGTTTGCAATGATTTTTTCACGCTCTTGTTCGTAGCCTGGCAAATTTGCAAGGCACTGAGTATCTGGATATTTAACAGGTACAACTACACCTTGCTCCACTACAAAAACATGATGTTGTGCAAATATTCCGTAACCTTTTTGTTCAACTTCTGCCATGCGCTCTAAGTAACCTTTAGTAAAATCAATCTTTGAGGTTTCCCAAGCTGGCAAGAAAGATAGTTTTTTAGCATTTTTACCTGTTGCTTGACCTAAAAAATCAGCAAAGCTCAAACGGCTAACTTGCTCTAAAACTAAAAGCTCCATAAACAAGCACGCCTCTATAATTGGGCTAGCTTTACCCCTAGCAAATGCTCGTATACAAGCGCTTTCGTTTTCCAAAACAAGGCTGTATAAATATTTTGACCAATTTGTATTTTTTTCAAAAAGTGCTTCTTCAAATTCAGCAATAGTGCTAATAACTTTTTTAACATTAACACCGTGCAAATCTCCAGATAACAACTCAGCCATTAAAAGCATATTTTTGAATTTTGCACAAACTGGTTCTTCTAGCAAATTACGAAAAACAATTAACCCCTCTAGGCGCTCTGATAAAGTAGAAATTTTCATTTTTTACCCCCTGTGTAAATTAATTTATTACTTTAACAGTATACCGCGCACATCATCTAACTGCAAGAGTTGTATTTACAAACTTTTGCAAAATCCACGTAAAAAGGAGATAACAATTATGATGCTTACTGGTTCTCAAATTTTCGTTGAAGTTCTCGCAGAACAAGGTGTCGATACCGTTTTCGGCTATCCAGGCGGTTCGGTTTTAAATATATACGACGAGCTATATAAAAACTCCGACCGTATCAACCATATTTTAACTGCACATGAGCAAGGTGCTTCACATGCTGCTGACGGCTACGCACGTGCAACTGGGCGCACAGGTGTTGTTCTTGCAACAAGTGGCCCTGGTGCTACTAACCTTGTAACTGGCATCGCTACTGCTTATATGGACAGCGTGCCTATGGTTGCTTTTACTGGCAACGTGCCTACAACCTCTTTAGGTAAAGATAGTTTCCAAGAGGCTTTTATCGAAGGCATTACTATGCCTATAACCAAGCACAACTATACTGTGCGCAAAGTTGAAGATTTAGCCGACATTATGCGCAGTGCTTTCCGCATTGCTCAAACAGGTAGGCGTGGGCCTGTTTTGGTTGATATACCAAAAGATATCACCGCAAATAGTTGCGAATTTACACCTAAAAATGCTGAATTAATACGCACAGTTACAACTTTTGATGAAGCAAAACTTAAAGAGGCAGCCCAGATGATTAACGCATCTTCTCGCCCACTTATATATTTTGGTGGCGGTGTTACAAGTGCAATGGCATGTCAGCCCTTGCGCGACCTTATACACAAAGCCAACATACCAGCAACTTACACATTAATGGCAGCTGGTGTATTAGATTACCGTGAGGAATTAAACTTAGGCCTACTTGGCATGCATGGCTGTTACACAACAAACAAAGCTGTTTCTCAGGCGGATTTACTAATAGCTATTGGTACACGTTTTTCAGACCGTGTTGCACTTAACCCAAATAACTTTGCACCACGTGCAAAAATCATACAAATTGATATAGACAATAGCGAACTTGGTAAAAACGTTGATATTGATTTAGCCGTAACAGGCGATGCCTCATATATTTTACAAGCCTTAACACCACTTGTTAACGAAGCACCACACACGGAATGGTTAGAGCAAGTTAACGAATGGCGCAAGCATGATTACAAACCTGTTGATAGTGAGGATTATTTAACCCCACATCAAATTATACAAGATATTTGCAAAGCCTCTGGTGAGGATGCTGTTTATGTAACAGATGTTGGCCAACACCAAATGTGGGCTGCTCAATTTATAAACCACACAAAAAGTCGTGGATTTTTAACTAGTGGCGGGCTTGGTACTATGGGCTTTGGTTATGGTGCTGCAATAGGTGCACAAGTTGCGCTGGGCAATGACCAACGTGTTGTTATGATGACAGGCGATGGTAGTTTCCACATGAACTTGAACGAAGCATGTACTGCTGTTAGCTATGAACTACCACTAATTACCGTTATTTTTAACAACCAAGTTTTAGGCATGGTTCGCCAATGGCAAACAAGTTTTTATGGCAAACGCTATGCCTCCACAGACCCACACCGCAAAACCGATTACGTTAAACTTGCAGAAGGTTTTGGCTTAAAAGGCTACCACTGCGAAACACCAGCAGAATTCCGCGCTGCATTTGATGAAGCATTAAAATCTAAAACTCCTGTTTGGATTGAATGTTTTATAGGCAAAGATGAAAAAGTTTTACCTATGATACCAGGTGGCGGCGATATCAACAGCATTATAATGAAATAAGGAGAAAACATCATGAACAATCCTACACAACGCAAAGTTATTAGCTTGCTAGTTGCGAACCATAGCGGTGTTCTAGCACGTGTTTCGAGCTTATTTTGCCGCAGAGGTTTTAACATAGATAGCCTAACAGTTAGTGCTACAAACGACCCTTCCACTAGCCGTATTACTGTAACCATACATGGTGATGAAAAAGAGTTAACCCAGCTTTTATTGCAAACTGCACGCCTTGAAGAATCAAAGCAAGTTTTTGTTTTGGATGAAAACAATAGCCTACAGCGTGAATTATTGTTACTTAAAGTTTCAGCTGATACAAAACTACGCACAGAATTGCGTGAAATAAGCAATATATATAATGCAAAAATTATAGACCTTTCACCTGAAAGCATGGTTTTTGAAATTATAGGCAAACCTGAAAAACTAGATGCTTTTCTTGCTATGTTCAAAGATTATGATATAATAGAGCTATGCCGTACTGGTGTTACTGCTTTAGAACGTGGTGGCAGACACCATCACACACAAAAACCAATAGCTGATATTCGTGATGTTCAGTTCTGGGACAAAAACGGCGACACTGATAAATAAATTTGCCACAAAATATGCTTTTTACCCTATAGGGTTAAAAATAAACGTAAAAAACAATACATGACATTAAAGGAGAAAAACACCATGGCAATCCCAAAATATTATGATTCTGACTGTAACTTATCTTTACTTGACGGCAAGACCGTATCAGTTATTGGCTTTGGTAGCCAAGGCCACGCACACTCCATGAACCTTGCTGAAAGTGGCGTTAATGTTGCTGTTGGCTTGCGTAAAGGCTCTGCACACTGGGCTAAAGCAGCTGCTTTTTCAGAAAAATGCGCTAACTTTAAAGTTATGGAAGTTGAAGAAGCCGCAAAAATCGGCGATGTTATTATGATGCTTGTTCCTGATGAACTTTGCGCTGACATCTACTATGCACAAGTTGCACCTCACATGACAGAAGGCAAAGCACTTGCTTTTGCTCACGGCTTTAACATCCACTTTAAAGCTATTGCTCCACCTGCAAACGTAGATATCATCATGATAGCTCCAAAAGGCCCTGGCCACACTGTACGCACACAATACCAAGAAGGCAAAGGCGTGCCTAGCTTAATTTGTGTTGAGCAAGATTACACAGGCCGTGCTAAAGATATAGCTC
Source organism: uncultured Faecalibacterium sp. (assembly GCA_964370685.1). Classification (GTDB taxonomy): domain Bacteria; phylum Bacillota; class Clostridia; order Oscillospirales; family Ruminococcaceae; genus Faecalibacterium. The sequence continues at coordinate 16,669 of CAYJKG010000022.1, forward strand.
TTGCGTATGCTTCTGGCATAGGCGGTGGCCGCGCTGGTATACTTGAAACAACATTTAAAGAAGAAACAGAAACAGATTTATTCGGCGAACAAGCTGTTTTATGTGGTGGTGTTTCTGAGCTTATCCACGCAGGTTTTGACACCCTTGTTGAGGCTGGCTATGCACCTGAAATGGCATACTTTGAAACTTGCCACGAAATGAAACTTATCATTGACCTTATCAATGAAGGCGGTTTCGCAAAAATGCGTTACTCTATTTCAAACACTGCTGAATACGGTGATTACCGCACAGGCAAACGTTTAATCACAGAAGAAACTCGCAAAGAAATGCGCAAAGTTTTGCGTGAAATTCAAGATGGCACATTTGCTAGCGAATTTTTAACAGAGATGAACCCAAAAGGCGGCCGCCAAACACACTTCTTAGCAACTCGCCGTATGGAAGCTGCACTTCCTATTGAAGAAGTTGGCACAGAACTACGTGCTATGATGAGCTGGCTAAAAAAATAATGCTGTAAAGCAAAATTTATAATTATTTATTAATAACATAGCTAAATAAGGTGTAAAAACCTTTTAAAACCGCTCATGAGTAATCCCAATACTTAAGGATTATTTATGGGCGGCTAGCTAAATAATGAGGTTTTTTCATGAGAAGTGATAATGTAACAAAAGGTAGCGAAAGAGCACCTAACCGAAGCTTATTTTATGCTTTGGGCTATACACCAGAAGAGCTAGAGCGCCCTTTGATAGGTGTTGTTAGCGCACACAGTGAAATTGTGCCAGGACATATGAATCTTGATAAACTTTCTGATGCTGTTAAAACTGGCATTTCAATGGCTGGTGGCACACCTATTTTAATCCCTGCTATTGGTGTTTGCGACGGCATTGCTATGGGGCATGAGGGTATGAAATACTCCCTAGCCTCTCGTGAGTTAATTTGCGATAGTGTCGAAACCATGCTAATGGCGCACCAATTAGATGGCCTTGTTTTAGTGCCAAACTGTGATAAAATCGTGCCTGCTATGGTTATGGCCGCTGTGCGCATGGACGTACCTGCCATAGTTTGTTCTGGTGGCCCTATGCTTGCTGGCACATATGCTGGCGAAGAAGTTAGCCTTTCAAAAATGTTTGAGGCTGTTGGTGCATTTAAGGCTGGCATGATAGACCAAAACTCGCTTGACGATTGCACTGAAAACTGTTGCCCTAGCTGTGGTTCATGTTCAGGTATGTACACAGCAAATAGCATGAACTGCCTAAGCGAGGCTTTAGGCTTTGCCCTACCAGGCAATGGCACTGTGCCTGCTGTTTACTCAAAACGTTTACAGCTAGGTAAACAATCTGGCGTTGCTATAATGGAACTAGTTAAAAACAACATAACAGCACGCAAAATCATCAACGAAAAAAGCATACGCAACGCACTTGCTTGCGATATGGCACTAGGTTGTTCAACAAACTCTGTCTTGCATTTGCTAGCAATTGCAAACGAAGCTGGTTGCCCTATACCACTTTCGTTATTTAACGAAATTAGCGCTATTACCCCTAACCTTTGCCACCTTGCACCAGCTGGCCCTACACACATGCAAGATTTATACGCAGCTGGTGGTATACAAGCTGTGCAAGCTGAACTTGCTAAAAAAGGCTTAATTGACACAACCTTACCAACTGTAACAGGCAAAACGGTTGGCGAAAATATTAAAGGTGCAAAAATACTAAACACAAATGCAATACGCTCAATTGAAGACCCATACAGCCAAACAGGCGGTTTGCAAATACTTTGGGGTAACCTTGCTCCAAACGGCTGTGTTGTAAAACGCAGTGCTGTTGCAGCTGAAATGCAAGTACACACAGGCCCTGCACGTGTATTTGATTGCGAGGAAGATGCAATTGCGGCAATTTATGCTGGCAAAATAGTTGCGGGAGATGTTGTTGTTATCCGTTACGAAGGCCCTAAAGGCGGCCCTGGTATGCGTGAAATGCTAAACCCAACCTCTGCCCTTGCTGGCATGAAACTGGATAAAGAAGTTGCGCTTATCACTGATGGACGCTTTTCAGGCGCAAGCCGTGGCGCAGCTATTGGTCACGTTTCACCTGAGGCTGCCTCTGGCGGTATGATAGGCCTTGTTGCTGAGGGTGATAGCATTACAATTAACATACCTGATGCTGCTATTTCGTTAAATGTTTCTGACGAAACATTAGCACAGCGCAAAGCAGAATACATTTGCCCTGAACCAAAAGTTAAAACAGGTTGGTTAAGCCGTTACTCTCGACTTGTTTCTAGTGCTAACGAGGGCGCTGTTTTAAGATAATTACTTTTATAATCACAATATAAAAACCATGTCGCAAAACATTTTTGTTTTACGATATGGTTTTTTATTTACTAAAAGCTACCTATTAAGTAAACATAAACAAAATATAACTTGCATAAGTTTTTAAAAAGGAGCTGCTTATGAAATTTATATTGATTAAAATTAATAAAATTATATCACTTTGTATTTTTCTGATTATCTTACTTTCATTTTTTATTAATACCACTTTTTTGCAAACTCAAATTACTGGGTGTACAATAGATGATATTGCCACAATAACAGATATTTCATTTTTACATGGTCACAATACAATAGTTCAAGGCGAATTATCTAATAACACTACGCAAAATATAGATACTTTAACAAATCCACTACAAACCACTTTACCTAACACACAAATTTCGCAAGTGTCACCACCATTACAAACAGCTATACCTTTGCCTACACCCGAACAAAAACGTGTTTTTTTAACTTTTGATGATGGACCTAGCAAAACAACAGCTGATGTTTTAGATGTGTTAAAAGAAGCTGGTGTTCCAGCCACTTTTTTTGTTATAGCGGCTGAAAACAACGCAAAATATTTTCCGCTTGTGGAACGCATTTTTGCAGAGGGGCATCAAATAGGTTTGCACACCTCTAGCCATAATTTTGAAAAAATATATCAAAGCACAGAAGCTTTTTGGACAGATATTGAATTGCTAAAATCTCAATTATCTTTGCATATAGATACTGAAAGTATCAATTATGTGCGTTTTCCTGGTGGGAGCACAAACACAATAGCCAGCAGATACGGCGGAAGTGGCATAATGAAAGAACTTAAGTCCTCGTGTGAAGATGAGGGATATTACTGGATAGATTGGAATGTTTGTGCTGATGATGCAGTAGGTGGCAATCCAAATGCAGATGAAATTTTTGAAAATACCATTGAAGATATACAAGAAAACCAAAATGAGGCGGTTGTTTTGATGCACGATACACACAGTACCTCTCAAACTGTAAAAGCATTACCTCAAATAATTGATTGGTTTCAATCTCAAGGATATAAATTTTGTCGAATTGACGAACTGCATTAAGTGTACTTTACTTGCTAAAAACACTAAAAAGATGTATAATAATAATGATTATAAAGGAGAAAAATATCTATGCAAGGCTATTTAACCCCCTGTATCCCTGAGTTAAAAATTAAAGATTACAAAATGTACCATGCTTTTCGCTGTGGTATTGTGCAAGAGCTACGTAAAAATTATGGATTTTTGCCACGAATGCTAATGAACAAGGACGTTGTTCTTGTTGCTTTGCTGTGCGATGGTTTATCAGGCAGGCAAGGTACAATAAGGCGCTCATTTTGGGGAAATGTTCTGTTTCAAACAAGATTTTGCATATTTCAAACAATGGGTGTGCGCCAAGCTGCTCAAATAAATGTATTAACATTATGGTATGATGTATTAAATAAAATTAAAAAAAGCAATAAACCATTAACAAAACTTTATTGGAAAATTTGCAAAATACTTTTAACTCGAGCATATAAAAAAGCCGTTTCTTGTGAAGGTGCTACTATAAATCGGTTACTAAAACAAGCAATTGCACATAAAAATGCAACAACTGAAGCAAAAATAACTGATTATAATGTTGCAATGGAATATTCATCTAGCATATATAGCGAAATTTTGCTTTTTTGTGCCCCGGATAATGCCTCCGTAAAATATTTACACCGAACAGGATACTATTTGGGTCGTATTTTTTACTTGTTACACACAATAAAAAACTATAACAATGATAAAAAGCACGGCTATTATAATGTATTTATAGAAAATGGTCTCAATCGTGAAATGGCTATTGCAAGTGCAAAAAGACAATGCCATTTAGCTCTATCCGAAATGACAAAATCATATGCCTTACTTGATTTAAAATGCAACCGAACTTTACTCGATAATATTGTATACCATGGTTTAGAAATTACTATTGAAAATATCGGAAAGTAATTGCACTTCATGTTTAATACATTAAAGGACGTACGTATGAATTTTAAAAAATTTAACAAATATTTAATTATAGTTTATGCTTTTTTAATTGCATTAGTTGCTTATTTGATATTTTTATTTAATCAAATGCTCACTACCCAGATAAACGATAATTCCATAATGCAAGTTAACGAAATTCATGCCACACTTGAGCTTTCTTTGGAGAAAACAATTGCTGATAGTGTGTCAAATCTTTCTTTATTTTCAAAACACGCCTCAGATGCAAATATAAACTATGATAATGTTATTAATTTCTTCGAAAGACAATCTCAATCCAAAGATTTTGATAAAATATTTTATGTTGATACTTCTGGTAATGGCCTTTGCACAGATGGAACTACAAAAGATTTCTCCGAAAATGAAATTTTTAATAATGTTTCTGTAGCTGGTTACGCTGTAACATCTTTGTATCAAGTTGAAGGCACTAATAATATTGCTTTTGATGTTGCTATGCCTATTGTTAACAATGGCGTTACCACTGGTTTTTTTATCAGCACAACTAATGCAGAAAATTTTTATAATAATATTTACGGCCCTATTGATTTTGATGGTTATGCCTTTATTTTAGATGATAATTATAATGTAATTTTTACGACCGATTCAAAGCAGCTAAGCGTTCAAAATGCCACTAATAACGATTTATCATTTTTAAGTGATGAAATGCGCCAAAAAATATTAACAGATGTTAACAACCAAGCAAGTGGTAATATTAATTATACTATAAACGGCACAGCAAGAATTTTATCTTACGCTGCCATTGATATGACACAATGGACATTATTTGTAAGTGTGGACGAAGCCTTTACAAGCACTAGCATCACAAAATCAATAAATAGCGTTATGTTTGTTAGCGTTACTATATTTTTACTTTTAATCGTTTTGTCTTTTTATACTGGTTTTTCACGAATGAAACTTTTAAAATCAGTTGAATATAATGCACATATAGATGCATTAACAGGACTTCCCAATTTACAAAAATTAAAAATAGACATGAAAAACATTTTAATTAAAAACGTTGATACATCGTACTCATTGATAAAATTTGATATAACTAATTTTAAAGCAATTAATGAAATGTATGGTTTTGAAATTGGAAATCGTGTTTTAAAGGCGTTTAATGAACTCTCTAAAGGCGTTAACGATACTTCTTTAAAACTTTCAAAAAAGGATTTAGAGAATTCCAGCACAATTATAGCTAGAACCGGCGTTGACGAATTTATGATTTTTTCTACAACTGAAATACTAGCTAAAACTGAGCTTAATATAGGCACTTTCCAAAATTATTGTAAAACATATATACCCGAACTTAAAAATCATAAAATTTCATTTAAATACGGCAGATATTACATTGATTTTCGTGAAACTGATGTTGATGAAATAGTTAGCAAAGTTAATCTAGCTCATAAAATCGCCAAAGAAACCAAGGGTGTAACTATTCACGATTATGATGATAGGTTTAAACAACAAATTAGATTCGAATCCGAAATAACAAACAAAATGCGTAGTGCACTTGACAACAACGAATTTAAAATGTTTTTGCAACCAAAATTTGATGTTGCAGATAATGAAATAGTAGGTGCTGAAGCTCTTGTTAGATGGATAGAAGATGATGGAAAAATGATTTTTCCTGATCAATTTATACCTATTTTTGAAAAAACAGGTTTTATTATTAACCTAGATAATTTCATTTTAGAAGCAGCATGTAAAACTATACGGGCTTGGATAGATAACGGCGTAGGTCACTTACCTATTTCTGTAAACTATTCACGTTTGAGCTTTAACAATCCAAATTTTATTCAAAACTTATGTGAAATCGTCGATAAGCATAATGTACCACACGAATATATCGAAGTCGAGCTCACAGAATCCACAATAATGGATAATGAAAATTTATTAGAACAATTATTTATAGATATACATAAGCTAGGCTTTAAAATATCTATTGACGATTTTGGCTCTGGTTATTCATCGCTCGGCCTTTTGAAAAATTTAAAAATTAATACACTAAAACTAGATAGAAGCTTTTTTACAAACAGCAAAGATGTAATTAGAAGCGATCTTGTTATTGATGGCATTGTTAGGTTAGCACAAAGTTTAAACATATATGTAGTTGCTGAAGGCATAGAAACCATTGAACAACTTGAATTTTTAAAAACAGTGCAATGCGATGCTACTCAAGGCTATTATTTTTCAAGGCCTATACCAGTTTCTGATTTTGAAAAAAAATACTCAAATATTTTCAATAAAAATTCGTTAAAAAAACAAAAAGTAAACTTACAAGAAACCTCTACTTTTGCTAGCGAGGAGCAAAAATTCAACTTTGTTTTAAATATATTAAACAACATAAAAATACCAGCTAACATGTTTAACTATAGTTTTACAAAAATGAAGTGCAACAAAGATGCACTTGAAATGTTTGAAATAACAAATAATGAATGGTGGAAAAGCAACTTTTTTGATTTATCACCAGAATTTCAGCCAGATGGCATAAACTCTGCAATAGGTGCGAGAAAATACGTTGATATTGCAAGTAAAATAGGTTATATTAAATTTAATTGGATACACTACAACTCAAAATTCCAAGAACTGCCTTGTGAAATAATACTTAGCAAACTTCATGTTTTAGATGATAATGGTGAAGAATTATTTATTGCAATTATAAATGACAAACGTGGTGATTTAGCTACTTTTAATAATGAAAACGAACTTTTAAGCGATGGCTTTTTCTTTGATAAAATCACAGATAAAGCTTTGTTAAATATCATTACTGGCCTTTCAGCTGAATGGTTTTTCAATTATGATGTTACCAACTCATCTGTTCAAATTTTAGGAACAAATGGTAAAAATTTAAACATAAAAAACGAAAAATATACTTTCCCCAATGAAAAATTTATTCAAGATGTTATTTATCATGAAGATATTGATATTTTCAACAAACTTGTTTATTGTATGCACAATAACATCGCAGAAACATTTGAAATGCGTTTAATTCAACTAGATGGTAGCAATGCTTATTATAAATTTGTTTACAAAAGCATTAATAATGCTGATAATACCCCGCTTTTTGTTGTTGGCAAAGCTTATAATATTAACAAACAGAAAACTCTTGAATCACTCGCTAGCAAAGATTTGCTAACAAATTGTTATAACAAAATTTCAACTGAAAATCTAATCAAAAAAGCTATTTCGGAAAATCCTAATTCTCAACATGCTTTATTTATTGTTGATATTGATGATTTTAAATCAATCAACGATAATCTAGGACACGCCTTTGGTGACAACGTATTGAAAGATATTTCTAGCAATCTACATAGCTATTTCAGAGAGTTTGATATCATAGGACGCATAGGCGGTGACGAGTTTGTAATTTTCCTAAAAAACATTAAAGATACTAAAATAATTACTAAAAAAGCAGCAACCATAGTTGAAGCTTTTAAAAACAACTACACTGGCGAAACTAAAAATTATAAAGTGTCTGGCAGTGTTGGCATATCTTTATATCCACAAAATGCAATGGATTTTGAAACACTTTATACATCTGCTGATAAAGCATTGTACCAATCCAAAATAAGTGGCAAAGATTGTTATACCTTCTATTCAGAAGATTTTTCCAGTGGAACTATGAGTAATTTGACAATACTAGAAAATGTTGGTAGAATTGCAGATGCATATTTTGATTCTGACTTTATTTCTAATGTATTTGAACTTTTGTATGAAATGCAAGGTACTGATACATCATTAGATATGGTTTTGAAATTTATAGGCAAGCATTTGAACATTGACAGATGTTTTATTTTTGAAAGTTTAAATGATGGCGAAAATTATTCTAAAACCCATGAATGGTGTCACCATGATTTTAAAATGCAAAAACAAAACTTCCAAAATATCCCAAGAATTTCAATTGCTGAGTTTTTTGATTCTCTTGACTCAAGTGGTGTTTATTTCTGTAATGATTTTAACACATTAAAAACTGCATCTGCTAAACGCATGATAGAAATTGCAGATATAAAATCTTTACTATTGTTGCAAACAAAAGATAAGCAGCAAGATTATATCCCTTTGCTAATAGGCTTTGGAGATTGTCGAGAATCCCGTGTTTGGACAGAAAAAGAAATTAATAGCGCACGGTATGTTTTAAAAATGATATCACTTTTTATCCTTGCCTCACATCAAAGAAAACAATTAAATGAAGCAAACAATATTGAGCCTACTACTAATCAGTAAGCACAACATTACTTTTTAACCACACAACAACCCAAGGAGCGTTTTTACATGCAAATTATTAAAGCCCGATGCCTTGCACCTGTTAGGCTAGACAAATACCTCATGACATACTACCCAACCTTAAACCTAGGCCAATTAAACAAAGCTTTAAGAGAAAACAAAATAAAGCTAAACGGAAAAAAGGCGCCACTTTCTACACGTGTTGTTGCTGGTGATGAGATTAAACTATTTATTTCCGACGAAATACTTGAACAAAAACGTGCAGTAAGCGGTCCTGCATGGAAGGCTGTGCGCACTGGAGCTGAAATTTTACATAACGATGACTGTATATTAATAGTTAACAAACCCGCTGGTTTGCCTGTTGATGGTTCCGATGTTGAAACTTTAATAAACCGTGTGCTTTTCAGCCTAAACAAATTAGGTGAATATGCCGAAAACTCTGCATATACGCCCGCTTTGTGCCACCGCTTAGACACTGGTACTTCAGGCCTTGTAATAATTGCAAAAACTGCTGCTGCTGAGCGAACTTTTCTACATTTAATCAAAGAACGCAAAATTAAAAAAAGTTATATATGTGTAACTTTTGGTCGCCCTTCACCACCTAGCGGTGTTTTAGAGGGACATTTAATTAAAGATGCTGAAAAAGGTGTTGTTAAAGTTATTTCAGAAGAGCGAAAAGGCTCAAAACCAGTTGAAACACACTATGAAACAATAGCAGTTTCTGGTAGGCTTGCTCTGCTAAAAGTTTTACTTGTAACAGGCCGTACACATCAAATTCGTGCACACATGGAAAGTATATCTTGCCCTATTTTAGGTGATAGCAAATATGGAAACAACGCAGCAAACCGAGAATTGCGCCTTAAATATCAAGCTCTTTGTGCATATGAGTTAATTTTTCCTGATCTTGCGAACGAAGCATATAGTCAGGTTAGTGGAAAAACGTTCAAGGCTCCAAAACCATGGTATTTTGAGCAAATCATTGACGGAACACTCAAATAAATTTATATTTACTTTAAATTCAAATATCAACTTTAATAACCCTAGAGCTTTTTACTCTTTAGGGTTATTTTTATTCTGTATTCACAAAATTAATATGAACTAAAAACTATGACCTCGAAAACAAGCTAACATATACTGTATAAAACCTGTGATTTCACAGCACAATTTTTGTGCTAAAAAAAAACACATGCAACATAGGTATATTTGCCATAATTCAAGGATAATTACATAGATTTCAGTACAAATATTATATTTTTAAGCAGTTTCTAATTATATTTATCTGACTAACTATGCTACCATTTAAACTTTTTTGTTTTGTGAATAAATACAAATTCCAACATTTATTTAGCTAATTTTCTCTTGTATTTATGTTGCATGAAAACAAACTATGTGATATACTATACATCAGAGTAGCGTATAATGTCCTAAATGTAATATTAAGAAATAATTAAGTTAAATTTGCATTCTCAGGATATAAAAAATAGCTTTTTACTAAAGAGGAGAATACATGGAAGAGCAAAAAGTAGAAAAACACTCATTACAACCGCAATTTTTGAGCAACACAAATGATGAAATCGAAATAGATTTGCTAGAAATTGCACAACTTTTATTGAGAAAAATACACTATATAATAATTACCACTATAGTGTGTGGTGCTGTGGCGTTGCTAATAACATTATTTTTTATCACTCCACAATATAAAGCAAGCTCCATGATTTACATATTTACACAAACAACTAGCATAACTTCACTTGCTGATTTGCAAATGGGACAACAACTAGCACTTGACTTTGAAATTTTAGCTACTAGTCACCCTGTTTTAGACGCAGTAATACAAGAGCTAAGTTTAGATGCCACTGCTGAACAACTTTTAAATACAGTACAAGTATATAATGAAAGCGGTACACGTATACTAGAGCTAATTGTAGAAAACCCTGACCCACAACTAGCTGCTGATATAAGCAATGCTTGGTCTATTGCACTCAGCGAACGTGTTGCTGATATAATGAACACTGACGCTCCCGCAATAGCAGTAACTGCTATTGCTCCAAAAAATCCAGATAGCCCAAACACATTAACTAATACAGCAATAGGTGCTTTGCTAGGTTTATTAATTTCTGCTGGTTTAATTGTTACACTTCACCTAGTTGATGACACAATCAAAACTAAAGAGGATATCGAAAAATATCTGCATATTACTGTTCTTGCTGCTATACCATCTGAAAGCTCCGCTGATAGCACTAATTCTAGTAAATCAAAAACAAGTAAAAAGCATTTTAATTCACGGAAAAGCTCCAATTTTTTTCATTAATATAACTTAAATAAGAGGTTTTTATGTCAACTAAAAAGAAAATTGTTATAGCTATATGCTTTACTATTTTTTTAGCGCTTGTAGTTTATATCACATTTTATTTTACTTCTCAATCGCAACGCGGTGATATTTACGAGGAAATACAACAATCGCAGAGCGAGGCCACTCCTCAACCTACATCTGAACCTAGCGATGAACCAAAACCTAGTGATGAACCAGTTCCAACTGAAGAACCAGATGTAATACCCATTAATTTTGAAGAGCTTAAAGAGATAAATGATCATGTTTATGCTTGGATAGAAATCCCTAATACGCCTGTGGCATACCCTATTTTAAGACACCCTACTGATGATGCGTATTACCTTGATTACACTATAGAGCGTGCTTATGGCTTGCCTGGTTCCATTTACACAGAGAGCCATGATGCAATGGATTTTACGGATTTCAACACTGTTATTTATGGTCATGACATGCTAAATGACACAATGTTTGGCAGTTTAAATGAATATAGAGATGAAACATACTTTAACGAACACCGAGATATAATTATCTATACCGAAACTGAAAAATTAACATATAAGGTTTTCGCTGCTGTTGTATACTCAGATTTATACATTCCTTATTATTATAACGATGCAAATATTGAGGATAGACAATCATTTTTAGATTCTTTACCTGCTAAAAATCTCAACTCTCGAGTTGTAGATGATGTAGAAGTTACACCTGAATCAAACATCATTACTTTAAGCACTTGTATTGGAAATATGCCAAATAATAGATACTTAATATTGGCGGTGCAAATTGATGAATAAACATGTTTCTCCGCGAAAAATAAGCCCTATTTTAATAATTGTATTAGCTTTACTTGCAATTGTTTTTGCTATACTTGTTGGATTTATTATCGCAATCATGTCAAAACAACCCTCTGTTTCGCAAGGTAGCGTTACTGACCAATCAAATGCAGATAACGCTTTTACAGATACTATTTTATTAGACGGTGTTGAGTATGAATTAAACAACAACTTGCAAACTGTATTGTTAATGGGTATAGACCAAACAGAGGACGATAGAACCTCCGACGCTTATGGTGGCGGTAGAGCAGATTTTATCTTACTTGCTATACTTGATACTGAAAGCGAAACAACTAAACTTTTGCAAATTTCACGCGATGCTATAGTGCCTGTTGATTACTACGACATGAATGGACAATATGCATATTCTGAAGAAACACATTTAACCTTGCAATATGCAGTTGGCAATAGCCACAAGCGCAGTTGCTGGCTTATGGAAAATAAAGTTTCAGAAATTTTATATGGCATAGATATTGATGCAAGTGCCTCATTAACATACGATGGCATAACTGTTTTAGTCGATGCCATTGGCGGTATAGAAATAACTGTACCAGAGGATTATACTGACATAGACCCACGTTTTGAAAAAGATGCAACTATCCTTATGGACGGTGCTACAACTATGAAGTATATCAAAACTCGTGATATTGACGACTTTGGTAGTAACAACGAACGCATGGCTCGCCAATTGCAAGTCATACGCGCACTTGTTAATAACTTTGAAGTTAATGAAGATCAAGCTCAAATGATAAGCTTACTACAAAAAGCAGCTACACCTTATATGGAAAGTAACGTCGATGCTGAAATGATTGAAAAACTTTCTCGCTACCCACTAGAAGAACCATTTTTATATCTACCAGGCGAGGACGTTGTCGGTGTGCATGATGAATTTCATATAGACGAGGATGCTCTACGCAATATGGTTATAGAAACATTCTATACACCAATAGCCTAACATAGGTTACCTAATTTGGGTTTTACAGTACGGTGGGGACGGTGCTGTTTAACATATAATATTAATTCTTTAAAGGAGGAATTGTATAATGAAAAAAATTATATCACTTGCCTTGTCTGCAGCACTTGTGCTATCAATGAGCATAGCTGCATTTGCTGCATCAAGTATTGTTGGTGGCACTATTGGTTCAGTTTCAGATGCTGATTTAGCAGCAGCTGGTATTACTGGTTCTGCAGCAGCTAACCTAACAGTAACAGATATGGACGCTAATTCATGGAGCCAAATTAACTCCAATGCTGAGCTAGAAAAAATCAGCAGTACATTTAGCGGCAAAACAATTGTAAACCTAGGCGCATATGACATCAATGGTAGCGCAGGCTGGTTTGAAGTTTACCCAACTTATAGTGCAAACATTGTTGTTTTACACTTAGTAAATGGCGCTTGGGTAGAACTTGAAACTGCTAACCTAAACGGTACAACAGTTGCTTACTCATCTGGTTTCTCACCTATTGCTGTTTTCAATGTATCAGCAGCTACAACAACAACACCTTCCACAACAACTACTACAACTACAACTGTAACATCTCCTGTAACAGGCGAAGTTAACACAGTTGCTATCGCTTTAAGCGCTATGGCAGTAGTTTCTGTTGTTGCTTACGGCGTTTCTCGCAAAAAAGAAGAAAACTAATTAATTTTTTGTCTTGCAAGACATTTAACAACTTAGTCCCTAGTGTTATGCAAAGGTGGCCACTTTTGCATAACATTTCATTTTTACGCATAACACATAGTTTGTTTCATAAATTATTTACCAACTATGTGTTTTACATATTTAGAAAAACACAAATAAATATCCTTTAATTTTTTGTGTCTTTCTACTTTCAAAAGAGGTATATAATCATTGCAGGCATTAACAGATATGCATTGCCACCTTTTACCATATGTTGATGACGGTGCAGAAAATTTACAACAAGCAGTGCATTTGTTAAATTTACAAGTTGAACAAAATGTTTCAACAGTTTTTTTAACACCTCACTATCGCAAAGGAATGTTTGAAACTGCTGATGATAAAATAGAAGCTCAGTATAATAGACTATTAGAATTAACTCAAAAATCAAACCTACCTTTAACACTTTACCTTGGCAGAGAATATTACATTGGAAAATCTTTTTTAGAAAAGCTTGCCCAAGGCAATGTTTTCCCCCTAGGCAACAGCAAACATATTTTAATTGAATTTTCTACAAGACCACAAGAAAAAGAAGTGTTACTTAAATATGTAAACGCAATTTTATCTACTGGTTATACTCCTTTAATCGCCCATGTCGAAAGATATCCTATAACAAAAAATGAGCCTGAAATATTAAATGAATTGCACGAACTTGGTGCTAAACTTCAAATGAATGCAGAAGTTTTTTTAGGCAATGGTGGTTTTTGGCATAAGCGATATTGCATGCAGTTGATTAAAAAATACCCAATTGATTTTATAGCTTCGGATTCACATGATATTAATATGCGCACGCCTAATTTAGGTGATTGTGCAAATTACTTAAAAAAGAAACTACCTAATGCTTTGTGGCAAAAAATTTTTATTGAAAACCCAAAAATTTTATTATAATAAGGAGACGGCACATGCCTAAAATATCCCTAATTAACGAAGAACTACCATACGGAATAGAAGAAGAATTAAAAAATTTACGTAGTAATATTCAACTTTCGGGTAATGATAAACGAGTTATCTTGTTTACTAGCTGCCTTGGTGGTGAGGGTAAAAGCACAACAACTTTAAACCTTGCTCGTTCCATGGCAGCCTTAGGTAAAAATGTGCTAATTATAGATACAGATTTACGTAAATCTGTAATTAACCAAAAAGTAGTGTCAGGTAAAATTACAGTAGGCCTTACGCACTATCTTATAGGTCATTCATCTGCCCAAGATATTATCTACGAAACTGAGCGCAAAGGTGTTTACATTGCACCAGCTGGTAAAATTCCGCCTAATCCTTCCGAACTTTTATCAACTGATAAATTTGGCCAATTAATTACAGCTGCACGAAAAATATATGATTATATTTTTATAGATTGCCCTCCCCTTGGAATGGTTGTTGACCCTGCTGTTATTGCTCAACATTGCGATGGTTCTATATTAGTAATTGCTTCTGCAGAAATTTCAAAGCATTTTGCATTTGATGTTATTAAAAAACTAAAAAATACTCAATGCCCGATAATGGGTGTTGTTCTAAACAAAGTAGATCTTTCAGTTTCTAAGTACTATGGTCGTGGTAAATACCACAGATATTACGCAAAAGAAGATGAGGCTTAATGTAAATTACATTAACTAAAATTTATAGAAAGATAGGTGTTGCATCATGGATAATTCAGTTGCTTTTGCATATGATGAGAGCGCTCAAGAATACGAAATCTTGAATGTTAATAATGATTTGCTTACTGCTAATACAACAGCAGTGCAAACAAATTTAAAAGAAAAATCTAAAATTTACAAAATTATTAAGCGCACTTCTGATGTTGTCTTAAGTTTTCTTGCTTTAATCTTTCTTTCACCTATACTATTAATTTTTGCAATACTAATTAAACTTGAAGATGGTGGCACAATACTTTATTCTCAAACTAGATGCGGAAAAAACTCATCTAAATTTAAAATGTACAAGTTTAGAAGTATGTGCCCAGATGCTGAAGCAAAGCTTGCCTCTTTACAGGCATTAAATGAACGAGACGGCCCAGTTTTTAAAATTACAAATGATCCCCGTGTTACTAAAATAGGCTCTTTTATGCGTAAAACTTGCATAGATGAGCTACCGCAATTAATTAATATACTAAAGGGCGAAATGAGCATTGTAGGACCTAGACCACCTTTAGTAAGTGAAGTTGAGCAATATACACCTTATGACTTACAACGTTTAAGTGTAACACCTGGTTTAACTTGTTATTGGCAAATACGCAAACATGACAATGTAACATTTGCTGAATGGGTAGATATGGATTTAGAGTACATAAAAGAACAAAGCACCTTTATAGATTTTAAAATTATCTTTTTAACATTTTTAGTTTTATTATTTAAAAGAGGCGACATGTAATTAAAACCACTTTATAGCCGCTCAGACTTAATTTAAATACCTTTTTACCATTAAACTAAAATGGTATTTAGTATTTAAATTAAGTCTGAGCGGCTAACTAAATAGAAAGGTATATAATTTGAAATTGAATAAAAGAGCTATTTTTTTATTGTGTATTTTATTTTTTTGGATAAGTATTATTTTTTCATTATCTGCGCAAAACGGTGAACAAACTACAAATTTAAGCTACACACTTACACTTGAAGTAGTAAGTATTTTTTATGACGAAGCACCACAGCATATAATTGATAACGCACATGCTTTTGTTAGAACACTTGCACATGTAAGCTTATTTGCAATTTTAGGTTCTTTATCAGCTTTAATAAGCAGCATATATCTTAGCCCCAAAACAGCTTTTTTAGTAAGCACTGCACTAAGTTTTTTTATTGGTTTTTTTGATGAATGGAAAAAACAATTTATTAGCGGCCGCCATTTTGATGGTGGTGAGGTAATATTAAATTTAATCAGCTCATTTGTTAGCATTTTGGTTGTTCTTTTTATCGTTTCAAAATTAAAAAAAATGAACAATAATAAGAAAACATTATAAAGTTTTTGCCTAATATTTTACACATTTACGTCTGGTACTGCCCCCACTATTATATTTTGCCAAAGTAACACATCATTGACAACTAGCATTGTTTTTGTTTGTCCTGCAACCATCACATTTACATATAGCGAAAATCTTGCATATATGCTCATTTTTGTTTGATTATTTCCAGCTGATACAAATGTTTCGTGCAGTTTTGTTTGCACATAACTATTTGGCTGAACTTGCACTTCAATCATAGGACCTATATCGCTTAAAAGCTGTATACCCAAAAGATACCCAAGTGGAAAAGAGTAAAAATCTTTTTGCAAATTGGTAAGCTCTAGCATAACCATTTGTGTTAACTGAGTCTGAATTTTATTTATAGCGTAGCTATCTGCAATAACAGTAGCCGTGTTATGCTCTACATCTTTTGTTACAGTATATAACATTTCATATTGCTGTGATTGCTCTTGCACATGCGTTATGGCGGCTTTTTGAAATGCCTCTTGCGCATATTTATTGCTTTCGTATTCTATAATACTCCACAATATAGGTTGCATTTTATAATCAAGTGTAAACAGCAAAATTACTAGTGCTAATATTAGTAAGATTATATTTATTTTTAATTTACGCAGTTTACGCTTATTTTTAGTTTTTTTTGTAGCAACTACTGTCTTTTTAAGCATATTTCCCCCTTTTATATTTTTTCTATATAATTTACTATATGCACTAAAAAAAATAAAAGCGCTAAAATTAAAAATTTTAGCGCTTTTATCTATAGATTTTTCGTAATTTTTTCTATAAATTACGAAAAGAAAAAATTCCAGAAAAATCATACCCAAGTAAGTTTTTTATTGTTTTTGTGTTGCTGCCACCGCAGTGGCGCTTTGAGCTTAGGCTCAAAGTTACTACAGCTAAAATAATAAAAAACTGGACGTGTTAATAATTAGCACAATAATATATTTAAATTAGCGTGTTAATTTTATTTGTTGTATCTAGCGGTATAGATTTTTCGTAATTTTTTCTATAAATTACGAAAAGAAAAAACTCATATCTGTCATTATAAACAAAACAAATCCCTAAACAGCAATTTGCCATTTAAGGATTTGTAAATTTTGCTTATAGTGAAATTGTGTTACACATCTCGACTAGCTCATTATCAATGCTCTTTTTCATTGATAAAGCTTCATCTACTGGATAATCTACTAGATTATCACTTCTTAAACCTACAATACGATTATACTTGCCTTGGTCAATTAAATTAATTGCGTGGTAACCCATCTCAGAAGCACTCACACGGTCACGTACTGTTGGTGATCCACCACGTTGAACATGTCCAAGTATTGTTGCACGAGAGTCAATTCCAGTTTCATCTTGTATGCGTTTTGCTATACCTTCAGAGTCGCCAATACCTTCAGCAACAACAACGATGAAATGACGTTTGCCATTTTTACGAGAAAATTCAATTTTATCAAGTATGTCTTTTTTGAAATCAAATTCTTTTTCTGGTAAAAGAACTGTCATAGCGCCAGATGCAATAGCAACATTTAATGCAATGTGACCAGCATGGCGACCCATAACTTCAACAACGCTGCAACGATCGTGGCTTTGTGTTGTATCACGAAGTTTATCAACCATTTCAAGAGCTGTGTTCATAGCTGTGTCATAACCAATTGTGTAATCTGTACAAGCAATATCATTATCAATAGTGCCAGGTATGCCTATCATAGGTATGCCACGCTCAGAAAGACGCAACGCACCCATATAAGAGCCGTCACCGCCTATAACAACAAGCGCATCAATGCCCATCTCACGGCAACGTTCTGCACCTTTATCTTGCCCAGCTGCATCATAAAACTCTAAGCAACGAGCAGTGTAAAGCACAGTACCACCACGTTGTATAATGTTTGAAACACTTTTTAAGTTCATTTCAAAACATTCAGAGTTTAAAAGACCGTTAAAACCACGTTGAATACCTACCATACGGTAACCTTTTTGTATACCTGTACGCACAACAGCACGAACGGCTGCATTCATGCCAGGAGCATCGCCACCACTTGTTAACACACCGATTGTTTTAATTTCTTTATTGTTTCCCATTATGAGACCCTCCATATAACCATATAATCCAAAAAAATATTATTAGTAATTTTTTACATTTTTATGTCCTCGACATTGTTAATATTATATCATAGTTTGTTGATTTTGAATACCCCTAAATCAGTAAATTTACAGAAATATTATGCTATTTTGTTGCAAAACATCCTTCACCGAGTAAGTTTTCAACATCATTTTGTAATTGTGTGCTTTCTGCCACCCACAAACGCTGTGGTACAGCTACTCTCTGCTTAGTGTTTTCTAAATAGAAGATTACAGGTGTCGAGCCTTTATACTTTGCTAAAATATCAATTGTTTCATCATATTCATCGCAATCTTTAGATGGCAATTTAATATAAATTTTACGTTCACTTATATTAATCTTGCTTTGCACACCTACTGCTTGTGTTTTGTTTTGTCTCTCGTAGTTTGTCATTAATTGCAAATCGCCCACAAGTAATTTTGATTGTTCATCCTCACGTACTGAAAGCCTACCGCTAACTACAGCTACAGAATTTTCTAGCAATTCATGTCGGCACACTTCAAGTGTTTTCGGAAAAACAATAACTTCCATTGTACCAGTTAAATCTTCTACCATAACAAAAGCCATCATCGTGTTTGAGCGAGTTGTCATAAATCTAATTTTTGAAATTGTGCAAACTATGCGAACATTTTCGCCATCTCTAACCGTGCTTTCCTCACCTACTAATTGCTTTACGCTATGTGAGGCTATTATCCTTGTTTGTTGCCTAAATGCATCTAAGGGGTGCCCTGAAAGATACAAACCACTAACCTCTTTTTCCATCTGTAAAAGCTCAGTTTTTGTATATTCTGGCAATATTGGTATTTCATATATATCCGCTTGCTTGTCTTCTCCCGTCATGGCAGAAAACAAATCCATCTGTCCTTCAAGATTTTTACGCATGTCGTTTTCTATACTTTTTAGTATGCCGTCAACAGCTTCAATCATGCTTTTACGTGTTTGTTCAAAGGCATCAAAAGCACCTGCTTTTATCAAACCTTCAACTGCACGACGGTTAAGCTCTTGTCCTCTCATACGTTTGCAAAAATCGTAAAGACCGGTAAATGCTTTTGCTTTACGCTCATTTGCTACTTTTGCTATCATATTTCGCCCTACGTTTTTAATTGCATTTAATCCAAATCGTATGCGTCCATTATCAGCTGAAAAACCACCACTACTATTGTTTATATCAGGAGCTAATATACTTAGACCAAGCCTTGCACACTCGCCTGAGTATTCAATTATTTTATCGCTATTATCCAATACACTAGAAAGTAGCGCAGCCATAAATTCACATGGATAATGACATTTTAAGTATGCCGTTTGGTATGCAATATATGCATAGCAAGCTGCATGACTTTTGTTAAAAGCATATGAGGCAAAGCTAGACATTTCATCAAAAATCGCATTAGCTGCTTGCTCGCTTATTCCGTTACCTACGCAACCTTTACATGCATTTTCCCCTGTGTCGCCATACACAAAACGTGCACGCTCTGCTTCCATAACTTTATGCTTTTTTTTACTCATAGCTCTGCGCACGTTATCTGCTTGTCCATATGAAAACCCAGCAAGCTCACGGCAAATTTGCATAACTTGCTCTTGATAAACTATACACCCATTTGTAACACCCAAAATATGTTCAAGTTCTGGTGTTTTATAACTAATTTTGCTTGGATCGTGACGGTTACGCAAATAAGTTGGTATCGAATCCATAGGACCTGGCCTGTAAAGCGAAATTAACGCTATAATGTCTTCCAAAGTTTTTGGTTGCAAACCTATGAGAACGTTTTTCATGCCGGAGGATTCAAGTTGGAAAACGCCTTCTGTATCGCCTTTTGACAATAACTGGTACGTAGCTTCATCGTCATAAGATATATTAGCCATGCTAAACGTTGGTTCTTTTCGGCGTATATCTTGCTCTGCATCATGTATAACTGTTAAAGTACGCAAACCTAAAAAATCCATTTTTAATAGGCCGAGTTCTTCAATTTCTATCATGTTAAACTGTGTTACAGGCAAACCATCATTAGTTGCAAGTGGTAAGTAGTTATCAACTGTTTCAGGCGTTATAACAACACCTGCTGCATGTGTTGAGGCATGGCGAGGCATACCCTCAACTTTAATTGCTGTTTCTACTAATTCTTTGATTTGCTGGTCGGAATTAACTGCCTCTTTAAATTCTTTTGAAACCTCTAGCGCTTTGCGCAATGTCATTTTAAGTTCCATGGGTACAAGCTTTGCAACACTATCTACTTTTTGGTAAGCAATGCCCATAACTCTACCAACGTCACGTATAGCACCACGTGCTGCCATTGTACCAAAAGTTACAATTTGAGCTACGTGATCAGCACCATATTTTTCATTAACATAATCTATAACTTCACTGCGGCGCTCATAGCAAAAATCAACGTCAAAATCGGGCATGCTAACACGCTCTGGGTTTAAAAAACGTTCAAAAAGCAAATTATAACGTATAGGATCAATATCTGTTATCCCCATGCAATATGCTGCTATACTACCAGCACCCGACCCACGCCCTGGCCCAACAGGTATATCCACACTTTTTGCATAGCGAATATAATCATAAACTATCAAATAATAGTTTGTAAAACCCATGTTTTCTATAACATTTAACTCATAATCTAAACGTTCTTGGTGTGTGCTAGTTATTTTATTGCCATAGCGCTTACTTAAACCCTCCTCACAAATTTTTCTAAAAAATTCAAAGTTAGTCATACCCTCTGGCACTGTAAAATAAGGTAGTTTAGTATGTCCAAAATCAAAATCGAAATTACACATTTCAGCTATTTTTACTGTATTTGTACAAGCCTCTGGCACCATGGAAAATAAATCGTACATTTCCTGTGCACTTTTAACGTAAAATTCCTCTGTTTGAAATTCCATTTTATCTGGGTCTGCTAAGGTTTTACCAGTTTGTATGCAAAGAAGTATTTCTTGCATTTTGGCATCTTCTTTTCGCAAGTAGTGTGCATCATTCGTTGCAACTAGTGGTATGCCCGTATCACGTGATAACTTTATCAAACGTGCAATAACATTTGGATCTTCTTCAAGTCCGTGGTCCTGCAATTCTAGGTAGTAGTTTTCTGCACCGAAAACATCTCTATACCAAAGTGCTGTTTCCTTAGCTTTTGCTTCATCACCAGCTAGCAGTGCACGTTGCACCTCACCTGCTAAACAAGCTGAAAGACAAATTAAACCCTCACTATATTTTTCAAGCAGTTCTTTATCCACACGAGGTTTTACATAAAACCCTTCAATAAAAGCGTGTGATACCAGTTTTATTAAGTTTTGATACCCTGTTTCGTTTTTGCATAACAAAATTAAGTGGTGGCTACCGTCAAGTCGGCTAACCTTATCTTTTCGGCCACGGGTTGCAACATAAACTTCACAGCCTATTATCGGCTTTATTCCGGCTTTTTTTGCCTCCCTATAAAAATTTATTGCACCATACATAACGCCGTGATCTGTTATTGCTACAGCACTTTGCCCCATAGATTTTACATGTTCCATTAAACTATCTATGCGGCAAGCTCCGTCTAGCAAGCTATATTCTGTGTGCAAATGTAAATGCACAAAATCTTTTGTTTGGTCCTGCATATAATGCCCTTTTCTATTTATGTTTGCAAATTATTTGCCAGAGCTTCAAGCTTTTTTAATCGGTGTGAAAGCCCTGATTTGCTAATTGGTGGTGTAAAATGTTCAGCGAGTTGTGCTAGTGATTCATCTGGATATTCAAGGCGCAATTTTGCTGCTTGTTGTAAGGCTTCTGGTAAAGTTTTAATCATATCCGCTTTTTGCAAAGCTTCTATTGCTCGGCGTGTTTGCAAGTTTGCATTTACTGTTTTGCTCAAATTTGCCGTATCGCAATTTGCGCGGCGATTTGATGTGTTGCGTATTGATTTATAAACTTTTTGCTCCATAATAGCAAGGCTTGCATTACTAGCACCCATAAATGTAAGCAAATCTTCAATTTTTCCGCTAGCTTTAATATATATCACGTGTACACCACGCCTTAAAGTGCGATGTGGCGAAAATTCATGTTGTGCTAGTAAACCTTCAAAATCTCTAGCTAGGTGGTATCGTGGGCTTATAAATTCTAAATTATAAAGCTTGTGCGGGTCTGTCATTGTACCCACACATAAAAACGCTGCTCCTACAAAAGCTCGTACTGCGTTCAATGTTTCAATAAAATTAGAGTTAATTCGCAAATTTGGTTCGTTTTTGGTGTATTTCAAAAGCTCTAACATTTTTTGAACTTGTTCTGCTTGAGTAATACTAAACTCAAATCCACGAGAAATCGCTTTAATATTACCTTCTATACCTTGCCTTAAAAACATTTTATACGCGTATGTTGCAACTTCTTCACACTCTGTTTGCAAAACTAAGCCACGTTCATCGTAACTTTTTGCAAACAAAGCAATAGCATAGCAAATAGCTAAAAATGCACTTTTATCCGCAACTTTTTTTTGTGTTATTTCAATTTTTGCATCTGCGGAAAAACTCATTAAAAAAGCTCCTTTTTTTATTTTTATAATATATAGATTTTTAAACATTTTTTAGAGTGAAGTGAAGAAAAACGTTATAAAACTCATACCTAAGCATTTTTTATTATCTGCGTTGTTCATCTCTGTGCTGTAAAATTGGGCTGTGGCCTAAAGTTTCGCAATGCTTTGCCAATAATCTTGCAAAAGTTATTGAGCGATGTTTTCCACCAGTGCAACCTACAGCAACTGTCAGTTGGCTTTTGCCCTCTTTAACATATAACGGTAGCGAGCAAGTTAGAAAAGCCTCTATACTAACTAGCAAATCTTGTGCTACCTTATGGCTCATAACAAAATCAAAAACTTCTTGGTCATTACCTGTTTTATTTTTTAGTTCCACCTGATAAAAAGGGTTTGGCAAACAACGTACATCAAAAACAACATCAGCCTCACGTGGTAGACCAAATTTAAACCCAAACGATAGTATCGTTAATTTCATCGCACCTTTTGCGCCACCTGCTTCAATTAAAAAAAGGCTACAAATACGCTCTTTTAATTGTGCTGTTGATAATATCGATGTATCTACTTGATAATCTGAGCGCTCTCGCAATGGTTGCAAAATTGTAAGCTCTTCTTCAATGGCTATCACTGTTGAAACACCTTTTGATATGCTTATTGGATGACGACGACGTGTTTCTTTATAACGACGTTCAAGGCTCGCTGCCTCAGCATCTAAAAATAGCAGTTTATATTCGACCTTTTGATTATCAAGTTCAGTTAATGCAGCTGAAATTTCTTCGCCACTGCGAGCACCACGCACATCCATAGCTATTGCAACTTTTTGCAGCATGTTTTCACCTGCAACTGAAAACTCAACAAATTTTGATAAAAGTGCTGCTGGTATATTATCAATGCAAAAATAACCTATATCTTCAAGTGCGTTCATGGCAACAGATTTACCCGCACCAGATAACCCACTAACAATCAAAAGCTCCATATGTTCTCCCTTATTTATTAGTCCTGTTTTTTATTAAAATTAAAATTTAATTTTCAATGAGTAATTTTACATTTTTTTACCTAACTAAAGGTTTTATACAGCATATCAGCTTGTTTTTGCATCAAATTTTTTATAGTCAAAAAAGCTTATCTTCAAAAAACCACTTAAAACCAAACTAACCTACGCTGTATTAAACTAGTTAATCACTCTAACCTCACGTTCTAGGGTGTAACCTGTTTTTTCTTTAACTGTTTTTTGTATGTGTTCACAAAGTGCTAAAACCTCTTTACAAGTTGCCCCGCCGAGGTTAATCACAAAACCACAATGTTTTTCGCTAACAGCAGCGTTCCCCATACGAAAACCTCTAAAGCCGCAATCGTCAATAAGCGCACCAGCAAATGCTCCTTCTGGGCGCTTAAATGTGCTACCAGCACTTGGCATTTCTATTGGTTGTTTTTCTCTGCGCTGTTTCATGTGTTCGTCCATTTGTGCTTTAATTTTATCTTCATCACTATTTTTAAGCTCAAATGTTGCACTTAGTATGCAATCACCATTTTTTTGTACTACACTTTTACGATATGCAAAATTCATCTCTTTCGCTGTGCGTGTTATAACTTGACCTTGTTCAGTTAATACTTCAACTGTTTTTAAAGTATCGCTAATTTCGCCGCCATATGCACCAGCGTTCATATAAACCGCACCACCCACACAGCCAGGTATACCATACGCAAACTCCAAGCCACTAAGGGCATTTTTTTGTGCAAAAATGCATAAGCTCGCAAGTGAAACACCAGCGTTTACTGTTATAATATTGCCATCAAGTTTGCATGGTTTTTGCATTGCACAAATATCTATAACTGCACCTTTAAAACCTTCATCAGAAAATAAAATATTGCTCCCTTTGCCTAGATAAAATATTTTCACATTAGCACTTTTGCACATATTAACAGCTTTGCAAAGCTCATCCTTTGTTTTTGGTTGTATAAAAATTTCCGCCTTGCCACCTATCTTAAAAGTGCTGTGATTTGCAAGGATTTCTCCCGTTTGGGCCGTTATCCCCTCTGATAAGCAATAATCTATAATTTTCTGCATGTAGTTCTCCTGTGTTTACTTAGTTGCCTTTGCTCTTAACTTTGTTTATAATAAAATATTATATGCTTTATTAATAACATTTTATTTGTAGTTACCATTATTTTTCTGTAATTCCAAGCTTTCCAAATAGCTCTTCCGCTGCATGGTAGCCCATTTTCTTTTGGCGGTTATTTATTGCAGCTGTTTCTAGCACAACTGCAAGGTTACGACCTGGCATAACTGGTATATCAGAGTATGGTATTTGTACACCTAGTATATCCATCGTTTCGTTTTCTAGGCCTGTGCGTTGATATGTTTTTGTTTTATCCCAAGGCTCTAGTGATAATATTAAATCAACTTTTTCGCTCACTTTAACAGCACCCATACCAAATATGCGTGCAACGTTAATGATTCCTATGCCTCTTAGCTCTATAAAATGTCGAATATTTTCAGGCGCTGTGCCTATGATTGAACGATTAGAAACTTTACGTAACTCAACAGCATCATCAGCTACTAAGCGATGACCACGTTTTACAAGCTCTATTGCTGTTTCGCTTTTACCTATACCGCTATCACCTAAAATTAATAAGCCCTCGCCGTAAACTTCAACAAAAACACCATGGCGTGTAACACGTGGTGCAAGCTCAACGTTAAGTAAGCTAATTAAATTTGAAAGCAATGTGCTTGTAGATTCGTTTGAACGCAAAAGTGCAACTTCGTATTCCTTCGCAAATTCTTCCATTTCTGGAAAAGGCTCTAGCTCGTGGCTGTGACAAATAATAACTGCTGGTGGTTTTTGAGCAAAAAGACTCTCTAGCGCAATGCGTCGCTCGTATGCTTCAAGGCCTGATAAATAGTTAAGTTCTGCAAGTCCACACGCTTGTATACGCTTTGCATCAAAATATGAGTGATACCCCGCAAGAAATAAACCGGGCCTGTTAACTTCAGCTGATTCAAAAGTTACTTTTGATACTTCCTTTGGTGTGTGAACAACATCTAAATGTATTTGTTTTTGTAGTTGCTCTAATGTTACTGAAAAACTTCTCATTGCTGTTACCTCCTTGTTATTAACCATTATTTTATAGTTGTACCAATTGTACATAATACTTCACTATCTATTATACTGAAATATCACTTAAAATACAATTAAAGTTGCAAAATAAACTAAAAAATAAAAATATTTATCTCACAAAAAAATATATATTAATAACACTTGTTTGGTATTGCTTTGTGACATAATTATAATAACTTGTTTTAATCCAAATAAATAGCTTTGCATATTAAAGATAAAGTACCACTCATATTTGACATTTTGATATTTTTTTTAATAATTCAAAACAAACATTGACATTACTATCAACTTATGCTAAAATCAATTTGCGACTGATTTGCAAATACAATTTCCAAACACATGAAATTAAGAATACTCTTCATTTCAACAAATCATGTACTGCAATTTTCAAGTATTTTTATAGAGTGTCCACACTGCAAGGGGCTATATTTTTTACGCAACGGTTAGCTATCGCTAACCGTTGCGTAAAAAATAACCTTGTACATATAAAACTTGTATTATCACATTTATCTAGCTAAGGAGAATTTTAACATGAAATTAATTAAATCACTTATAGTTTCCGCTTTAGTTGTAAGCTCTTTGTTTGCTTTAACAGCTTGCAACGCTGATAGCAATACTACATCAAGTACATCCGAAAACACATCTGCAAGT
This sequence comes from uncultured Faecalibacterium sp., assembly GCA_964370685.1. Taxonomy (GTDB): domain Bacteria; phylum Bacillota; class Clostridia; order Oscillospirales; family Ruminococcaceae; genus Faecalibacterium. The sequence continues at coordinate 43,401 of CAYJKG010000022.1, forward strand.
GCTACTGAAAGCACCTCAACTACAACAGACGAGCATTACCCAGTTACAATTGTCAATTACAATAATAAAGGTGAGGAAGTAAGCATTACTTTTGAAAAAGCACCAGAAAAAGTGCTTGCTGTTTACCAAGGTTCAATCGAAACGATGTTAGCACTAGGCCTTGAAGATAAAATTATAGCCTCTTATGGCTTGGATAACGAAGTAAAGGACATATGGAAAACAAACCTTGAAAATGCAAATTATAATGCTGATGTTTTTTCACCTGATAAAGAAACAGTTATTGCTATGCAACCTGATTTTATTTTTAGCTGGGGCTCTATATTTGCAGATACTAAATTGGGAGAAGTTACCGAGTGGCACGAGCGTGGCACAAACACCTACATTAACACTAACACCCGTAGCGGTGGCACAAGAACAATACAAAATGAGATAGACGACCTTTTAAACATAGGCAAAATTTTTAATGTTGAAGATGAAGCACAAGCTATTGTAGACGAAATGCAAGCAGAAATTGATAGTGCACTTGTAGCAGCACAAGCACAGGAAACTCAAACTGTAATTGCTTTAGAATTTTTATCCGAAAGCATTACAAACTATGGCGAAACCTCTCTGCCTGGAGATATAATTACAGAACTTGGTGCTACAATGGCAGCACCAACTGAAAGCACACTTTCAAAAGAAGCTATTATAGCAGCTAACCCTGATGTTATATTTGTTATACATATGCCAAGAGATGTTTCTATTGAAGAAAGTAATCAAAATGCTGTAAATCTAATTATGCAAGACCCTGCACTTGCTAGTTTAGATGCTGTTAAAAACGGCCGTATTTACCCTATTATGCTAGGTGATATTTATGCTAGCACTGTTAGAACCATAGACGGTATTGAAACTGTTTCACATGGTTTATATTCTGAATTAGCAGAGTAAACCCTTTTAAATAAAATTACTTTAGTGCGGTATGTTCAAAACTATACCACATTAAAATTTTATCATATCCCAACACGAAAGGAACAGCTTACAGCCATGCCTAAAAACGAAAAATCTTTTATTAAAAACACACCAAGTTACATATTGCTTATACTTTTTTTACTTACTTGTGTGTTACTATCAATCATAATTGCAGTTACAATTGGTAGCACTACTATCCCCTTTATTGATGTATATAAAGTTATTATTAATAATATAGGTTTGGCTTTTTCAGATTTTGGCTATATCGCTAATGCTGATTATACACAAGGCCCAATTAACGATATAGTTATGTACATACGTTTGCCACGTATTATATTAGCCATTGCAGTAGGTATGGGGCTTTCCGTTTGTGGTGTTATAATGCAAGCTATTGTAAAAAACCCTATTGCTGACCCTTATGTTTTAGGTGTTTCCTCTGGTGCATCACTTGGTGCTACACTTGCAATTATGTTAGGTATCGGCACTTTTTTAGGTGCTAATTCTATAGGTATTATGGCTTTTGTTGGTGCGTTTTCAATATCGGTTTTAGTACTTATGATTTCTAACATAGGTAGCCGTAGCAACTCTGTCAAGTTGCTACTTTCAGGCATGGCTTTAAGCTCTGTTTGTTCTGCTTTTTCAAGCTTTATTGTGTATTTTGCAAATGATAAAGACGGCATGATGACTATTACCTATTGGTTAATGGGTAGCCTAGCTGGTGCTGATTGGAGCACTATTGGCATTATCTTACCTATTGTTATTATTTGCTCATTATTTTTCATCACACAATATCGCACATTAAATTTAATGCTACTAGGCGATGAAGTATCTGTTACTTTAGGCACAGATACACGCAATTATCGCAATATCTATTTATTAGTTTCAGCTTTTATGGTAGGCTTTTTAGTTTATGCTTCTGGCATGATAGGCTTTGTAGGCTTAATAGTACCACACTTTGCACGTATGGTTGTAGGCACTGACCACAAAAAGCTGATACCTATTAGCGCTTTACTCGGCGCATTGCTTTTAATTTGGGCAGATGTTTTATCAAGGGTAATTATACCGCAAAACGAGCTACCTATTGGCATATTAATTTCCATGATAGG
>CAYJKG010000023.1:0-45195 GCA_964370685.1 uncultured Faecalibacterium sp.
GAATATTTAAAAGAGGCTAGTGTTTACGGTAGCGGTGTGCGTATTTTAAACCAAGACCCTTGGGAAATGATAATTTCGTTTATAATATCACAGCGCAAGAGCATACCAGCAATAAAAACATCTATTGAAAAACTATGTGCGATGCTAGGGGAGGATTTAGGTGAGGGATACTATGGATTTCCTAGTGTTGGCACAATTGCAGAGGCTTCTATTGAAGATTTGCTTACAACATCTGTAGGTTACAGGGCAAAATATTTAAAAGAAACAGCACTTGCAATACAAAGCGGACGCTTTGACATAAGCGAGATTAACACTTTAAGCGATGATGCTTTGCTAGAAAAATTACTTGAACTTTCAGGTGTGGGTAAAAAAGTTGCAAGTTGTGTTATGCTTTTTGGTTTTCATAGGCTTGGCGCTTTTCCTGAAGATGTTTGGATTAATAAAATTGTTACAAATAGATACGCAGGTAACTTTCCTAGAGAAAAATACAAAGGTTACGAGGGTGTTATACAACAATATATGTTTTTTTATGAGCGATATTTAGAGGGTAAAAACTAAATATTATTTTAATAAAACAAGTATTATCAACAAATAAATGTTATTATAAGTAAAAATTAAACAATAAAACAGGCATCGCAAAATTGCGATGCCTGTTTTATATAGAGAGCAGGTAATGGGAGTCGAACCCACCTCACCAGCTTGGAAGGCTGGAGTACTAGCCGATGTACGATACCTGCAAAATAAATTGCTCTAATATTATAGCACGAAATTTAAGCTTTGGCAAGAGTTTAGCCATATATTTTGTGCATTATTTGAAACAACAATATATTTTTTGTGTAAAAAACGGCATAGTGTTAAGTTAAATGTTATTTTTAGCCAAAATATGTTTATTGAAAATCCTTATTTTCCGTTTGTGTATGAACCCAATCTCCGCCTAGTTGATAAATAACACTCATGGCTGGTATTGCAATTAATAACCCTGCTATACCAAAAAAGCCATTGCCTAAAATAACAGCAACAATTACCCATAATGGTGGTAAATTAACACGAGAGCCAACTATACGAGGGTAAATACAGTGGTTTTCTAGCTGTTGTATGGCGAAAAAAATTAATAAAAACCATAAACCTTTTGTTACACTAACTGAGGCAATTAAAATAAAACCTATGCTACAGCCAATTATAGAGCCAAAAATAGGTACAAGTGCAGTAACTCCTAAAACAACTGAAACTGGCAAGGCGTAAGGCATACCAGTGAAAAATAAAACAACAATAAAAAGCCCAGCCAAAATAGTTGCCTCCAGAAATTGTCCGGAAACAAAAGCGCTAAAAACCTCGCTAGCTCGTTTGCACATTGAAAATACATGCTTAGCTTTTTTTTCGCCTAAAGTTGCTCGTAATATTATTGTGCCTTTGTGAGCGAGGTTTTCTTTACTAGCTAAAAAATAAATAGATAAAATAAAAGCCATAAAAAACTTATATAAACCATCGGCTGTTTGTGCAGCAGCACTAGCACCATACTGCATAGCGCTAGAAAGTATACTTTGTCCGTTTTTTTCTACATTTTCAAAAGCTAAATAAAAAATATTTTCATTCGGTAAAAAATTACCCATTAAAGTAGTTATGTTATTATTTATATCACTTATAAAAATAGGCAACACATGGCTTAAGTTCATAAGTGCAACAACTAATTGCGGTATCAAAAGCCATAAGCCTAAAAATAAGGCGGCTATTATGCCAAGCAACACTAAAGCAAGGCTTGCAGCACGCCTTGAGCGTTTTGGCAAACTTTGCAATTGTTTTTCAGCAGCACAAAGTGGTATATTCCACAAAAGCGCAAGCAAAACACCCCATGCAAAGGGTGTTAATGTGTTAATAAAAGTTTCAAACATAAAAAAGCTCCTCCACAAATAGTGTATGTGAAAAAGAGCTTTTTTATACTGTTAAATAGCGGTTACGGATTATTACCAGTAACAATTCCAATCAGGTTTATTTAGGCGCAATAAAGCTTCTGTGTAATAATAATCACCCCAAATGCAACATTCATCATGCCCACCACGGCCAAAAGAATAAACTGCATGTTGTAATAATCCGTTTGAGTTTAAGCCTTTTGTTGTATATGTTTTATCTAAGTTGTAAATCATTGCATTTGCAGCATTTTGATATATTTCCTTGTGTTTATCTTCTGCGGGTAGATGTTTTGCAATTTCTAGCAAAGCGCAAGCAACAATAGGTGCAGTAGAAGTATCACGTTGGTTAGTGTTATCGGTGAAAATTAAATCCCAGTTACAAATAGTGTCGTCTGGTAAGCGGTTTAAAAAATAATTTGCAACACGTTTTGCCATTTCAAGGTATTCAGGCTCTAGCACGTAAGTATAAGCAATGGCTAAACCATAAATTGCCCAAGAGTGTCCACGTGCCCAACATGAATTATCGCTATAACCTTGGCCTGTCCAGCCACGTATTGCTTCGCCAGTAATTTCATCAATTTTATAGCACTGGTATGTGGAGGAATCTTCACGTATCATACATTCGGTCATGCGGTGTATGTGGTTTAGCGCTTTTGTAAAGTAGCGTCTATCGCCAGTTTCCTTTGCAGCCCAAAACAAAAGTGGTATATTCATGGTGCAATCTATAATAAATTCACCTTGTGGGTTTCTATCTCTAACTTGTATAATGCGTGCGCCTTCACTGTATCGCCTAGCAAGAACATTTGCGGCCTTAAGCGCTAAATCTCTAGCTTTTTTAGAGCCAGTTATTTTATATTGAGCAACGGCAGAGGGTATATATAAAAAGCCTATATCATGATGATTTAACTGGTTGTAATCTTCCATGCGTTTATTCCAATCATCATATTGTGCCTCAGCAACTGCGCGGTAAAGCTCGTTACCTGTAAGTTCATACGCAGTCCAAAGTTCGCCTGTCCAAAAGCCATCTGTCCAGTTTGAACCCATGAAATCACTTGGTTCATTGAGTGATAAATAGTTTAAATCTTTGCTACAAGCAGTAGGAAATTTATGCACAAAATTGGGCATAACCTCCATTATTTTGTCAGTGGCAAATTTAGTAGCCTTTTGCAAATAATTTTCGTTAACAATAAAACGTTCTGGGTAATTAACTTCTTCTAGTTTCACACGTGCAAGGTTAAGCATTATTTTTACCTCATTAAAAAAAAGCACCTCACTAATGTGAGTAATTATCACAAAAATAAGGTGCTTAAATATATTGTTGTCGCTGTTGATAAATTATAGTATAGGCATTACTCAATCAAACCATTTAAAAGTGTTAAGCACTTACGGCTATGTAGTTTGCGTATAGCTTTTGCTTCAATCTGGCGTACACGTTCACGTGTAACACCAAAATCACGGCCAACTTCTTCAAGTGTGCGTGGGCGACCATCATCAAGACCAAAGCGTAAGCGAATAACTTTTTCCTCACGTGGTGTAAGTGTTTGTAAAGCAAGGTTAATTTGTTGTGCAACCATAGCTCTATCTGCGGCTCTGCCGGGTGCTTCAGCTGTTTCGTCAGCAACGAAATCACCAAGTGAGGAGTCTTCTTCCTCGCCAACTGGGCTTTCAAGGCTAGCTGGTTCTTGTGCCATGCGCTGTATTTCACGAACACGCTCAATGCTCATACCCATTGCTTTTGAAAGCTCTTCGGGGGAAGGTTCGTGGCCGTTTTGATAAACAAGCACATTTATAGTTTGGCGCATACGGTTAATAGTTTCAACCATGTGCACAGGTATACGTATTGTACGTGCTTGGTCAGCTATTGAGCGTGTAATTGCTTGGCGTATCCACCATGTAGCGTAAGTAGAAAAACGGAAGCCTCTGTCGCAGTCAAATTTTTCAGCTGCTTTTATAAGGCCTATGTTACCCTCTTGGATTAAATCCAAAAATGCTAAGTTGTGACCAACGTGTTTTTTAGCTATTGAAACAACAAGGCGCAAGTTTGCAGCGGTTAAATCGCTACGTGCAGCAAGGCCGTCTTTACGCACACGTAAAAGTTCTTTACGAGCTTCTTCTCCTAGTGGGGCTTCTTCAACAATTTCACGTGCAACTTCTGCGTTTTTATCATCTATTGCCTCTTCGCTAGTTTCAAAATTATCTAAGTTAAAATCTTCATCTTGTGTGTCAGTATCAGCTTTTGCTAAGGTATCGCCGTTAGGTGCATTTTCTACAGCGGCTTGTGCTAGCTGTTCAGCTGCTGGGTCCCCTTTAATATGTGCAAGTGTTGGGTTTTCGTCTTCAAAAGAAAAACGAGCTTTGTTGCGTTTAATATACTCAGGGCTGTCATAGCGTTGACGGTCAGCAAAAAGTATACGCGCAGCCTCTGCACCTAAATGTATGCGACGAGAAAGTGTAATTTCTTGTTCAGCGCTAAGTAAAGGTATTTGACCTATTTGTTTTAAGTAGTTTTTAACAGGGTCGTCCAATAGTTCATCAAGAGCGGCTTTTTTATCAGCGGCGCTATCTTCACGCACTTCAACTTCATCTTCATCATCATCGGAATCAATATCAATTTCTGATGAATCTATAACAATTGAACGCATGCCAGCAAGGCTAGGCAATGCGGCTTTAAGTGAGCTTCTTTCAGAATAATCGCTTTTCATGCCTTTTGCAATTCCTGTAAGCTCTTCTGTAACAATTGCGTCTTTTTCTGCATCGCTTTGTGATACTTCTAACAGAATGTCATCTACAACTTCTTCTTCAATGATTGAAATGCTTTTTTCTTTGATTTGAGTGTAAAGGTCCTCTGGGGAAATGCCAGATTCTGCGATAAATGCGTTCATGTCAGAAACAGAAACGCTCTTTTTGGTTTCGGCCTTTTTCAAAAAATCGTTTAAAGTCTTGCTCATTTTTTGTCTACTCCTTTTGCGATAAACGGGTTATTATTTTTAAAACATGTTGAATGTGCTAAATAGCATTACCTGCGGCAGTTATATTTAACGCTCACTGGTGTAATATAGTATGTAACATGGTTTTAATTTAACAATTAGACCGCTTAGAGAACATACTTTTGCAAATATATAGTATACACGAAAAAAATTGTTTTGTCACGCTTTTTTTTGAAAGTTTGCGTTTTTTCTTCTCTTTTCTGCTTTTTAACTATTATAAATGCTTTAATTTGGAGTATATGCCAGTTATCAAATAACCATACCGCCATTTAAACCAAAAACTTGCCCTGTAAAATAACTGGCTTTGTCTGAGCTTAAAAATACTAAAAAATCGGCAACTTCTGTGGCAGTACCTATGCGAGCTAGTGGTATTTCTTCGCAGAGCATTGCTTTATCCTCAGCGCTAAAATCTTTTAGCATGTCTGTTTGTATTGCTCCAGGGCAAATACAGTTTGCTGTAATGCCACTTGGTGCAAGCTCTTTTGCAATGGCTTTTGTAAAGCCTATTAAACCAGCTTTCGCTGCGGAGTAATGCACTTCACAACTTGCGCCAACTTGCCCCCACATGCTACTTATAGTTAAAATTTTGCCGCTTTTTTTGCGTATCATATCAGGTGCAGCGCATTGACAAAGGTAAAAAGCCCCTGTTAAATGCACATTTAGCATTTGTGACCAATCGGTTTGAGTTATATCGGTAAAAAGTTTTTGCTGTGCTATACCAGCGTTATGTATAAGTATGTCAACAGTGCCAAATTGTTTTGCCACAGCAGCAACGGCATTTTCGCAATCCGTTTTGTTTGAAACATCGCATTTTAAAGCAAGGCAGTTTTTGCCAAGCTCGTTTTCTAGTAATTTTGCTTTTTCGGTATTATTGTTATATAAAAAAGCTGTCTTATAACCCTCTGCACAAAAAGCACGCACAGTAGCCTCACCTATGCCACGACTACCGCCAGATATCAAAACAACTTTTGAGATGTTTGTGTTTTTATAGTTATTAAATTGCAATTTATCTTGCATAAAAAACTCCTTTTTAAATGCATTTTAACTGTGTTTAAAAGATTCAAGTACTGTTACCTAATATGTGGATTTTTATTTTTCCATTTTAATAAAAACTCTTCTAGCTCAGCATTAGTTAAAAGTGCTTTTATTGGTTTTGGCTTGCTGTTGCCTTTTATTAGTTGCAACGCCCAAACAGAGGTGCCTTGCCATTTACCAAATTTATAACCTATGCGCACACTGCGTCCCTCACAAATAAAGCCATGTCTTTTGTGAAAAGCTTCGCTAGCGGGGTTTGGGTCGGCCAATAAACCATATGCGTTGTAGTAACCTTGTTTGCGTAAAAGTTCAAGTAATGGTGGGTATAGTAAATCTGCAACGCCAAGCCCACGAGCATCTGGTGCACAGTAAATAGTTGTTTCAACATCCCATTCAAAAGCTTCTCTGTGGTGATACTTGTGCGCACATGCATAGCCTAGCAATTTGCCCTCGCTATTGCGCGCAAGTAAGATGTGCGATTGTTTTAAGGTGTCTTCCACCCATTCTTTAAACTCTGGTAAAGTATATGGTGTTATTTGAAAAGTACAAGTATGGTTTAATACATACCAAGTGTAAATTTCTAGCATTTCGGCAGTAGCCGCTAAAGTACCTATGCAAATGTGTGGTAGTGTTTTTTGCGCCCATTGCTCACAAAGTGCTTCTTTAGCTTTTTTTGTGAGTTTTTTTATAGTGGCTTCACGCTTTAATGCTTCACTTTTGGTTGCTAGCTCTTCAAGATATTCAAAGCGCTGTGCGTTAAAACCACGTGTAAATTTTGAGCCTGTGCCAGTTTTGTGTTTGTGCAAACGAGCAAAGGGGTTATCTGTCCAGCCAGTATAAAGCGAGTTATTTGCACATCTAATCATATAAACAAAAGCACGTTTATCAGTCATAAAAACCTCTCCTTAATAAACGAATATACCTATAATTAGCCGCCCAAATATAAAACTAATTAGGCTTATATTTGGGCGGCTGATAAATTTTATTTTAAATTTTGCCATAGTTCTTTAATACTTGCATACAAGCGGCAATAGCTGTTTGCTTTGTATCTGTTGTGATTAAAAAGCGGTTTGGGTGGCAAAATTTAATGCCTTTTATGCCGCTTTTTGCTTCTATAATTTCAGGTGATTTACCAGCCCAACTAGCAGGAAACGGAAATTTAGATGTTTTTGTGCGGTGATCGCTAACGCATTGTGCGCTAAAGCCACCACGCTGGCTGGGGTAAACAACAAAACAAGCGTCTGTGCGGTAAAGGCCGTTTTTCCAAGGTAAATATTGGTTAAATTCAACTATACCATGTGTGCTTTCACTGTATGCTTTGCGCACCAAATCATCAGCACGGCTAATTGCACGAGAGTTTTCTAGGCGCAAATTTAAAACTTGCTTTGCAAAAACAACAGCACGTACAAAACAAATGTCTACATCTTCGGTGTTATCCCAAACGGGGTTAAAAACGCCTATAGCATCGCATAGGGAATCTTGTTTTCCTGTGTTATCACATATATCTAAAGGTTGTATAAAGTTTTCATCAAAAAGTCGTGCTTGGTTATCATCTAAAAGCCTGTTGCCAAACTCGCGCCAAATTAAACCTAAAGCGGCATATGGTACACCATTTGGGCGTATTTCACGGTCGTCTTGGTGGTGGTCAAATTCACCAAAACCTATATCGTAAACAATTCCTTCAAAATTTTCTGGAACTTCAAAGCCACGTGTCACTTTAAAATCTGGGTTTAAAATTTCAAGCAAAGCTGTCGAAAAAACATCATCTGCATGGAAACGGCCACCATGTGTAAAACCAATTGCCGGGATTTTCATTAAAATACCTCCATAAAGGAATAAATAAAGTTTTGTTAATTAATATAATTATAACATATTATTGTTAAAACTACAATTAAAAATCAGTAACACTTTTTTCGTTATAATACATTAAAACTATATGTTGCAATTATCTAAAATTCATGTTACCATAGCAACTGTATAAAAAAGAGCGAGCATGCTAAAAGGAGTAGAGGTAAATGTCAAAATGTAAAATATTATTTATAACAACAGGTGGCACAATAGCCTCAGCAAAAACTGAAAAAGGCTTAGCGCCATCCTTACAGGGCGATGCTTTAATAGAGGCATTGCCAGAAATAAATGAGCTTTGCGAGGCTCAAACTTTGCCGCTTTATCATATAGATAGCACAGATCTTGCCCCTAAACATTGGTTAGGCTTAGCAAAAGCCATTGAGCAAAATTACAAAAATGTAGATGCCTTTATAATTTGCCATGGCACAGATACCCTTGCATACACAGCGGCTGCGCTTTCATACTTAGTGCGTAACAGCGCAAAACCTATAATAATAACAGGTGCACAGCAACCAATTAGTGCAGATGTTACCGACGCAAAAAAGAACTTGCGTGATAGCGTTATAACAGCCATAGATGAGCATAGCCGTGGTGTTATGGTGGTTTTCGGCGGGCATGTTATAGCTGGAACAAGAGCAAAAAAACACAAAACAATTAGTTATGATGCTTTTTCGAGCATAAACTTTCCAGCGCTTGCACAAGTTCAAGGCGATAGGTTAGTGCGCCATATACCACCAGAGCCTAAAACGCAAGTGCAGTTTTATAATGCTTTGAGCGATAAAGTTTTTTTGTTAAAATTAACACCTGGGCTTGCACCAGAGTTATTGCGAGAAATTTTTTGTTTATATGATTGTATTATTGTGGAAAGTTTTGGAGTTGGCGGAATACCTGAAAGTTTAATAGATGTTTTTGCGGAAGGTTTAGGGAAATATAAAGATACACATAAAATATTAATAATGACAACACAGGTAACATACGAGGGTAGTGACGTTGGTATTTATGAAGTTGGCAGACGTGTTAAGGATAAATTTTCGTTTTTAGAGGCACACGATATGACAATTGAAGCTGTTGTCACAAAAAGCATGTGGTTGCTTGCACAAAATTGCAATACTTTTGCTGATTTACAACAAAAATTTTACGAACGTATAAATTTTGATACATTTTTTAATTGATAGCATTGCATTTTAACATTGTTTCACAAAAATAAAAAGCGACTATTTCAAACTTATTTAGCTTGAAATAGTCGCTTAAATTTTTGATTTATTTTGTTTTGTTAAGAGGTAAATTAGCCGTTTGCGATAGCTTTTGTTTCACGGGCAATCATAAGTTCCTCGTTAGTTGCAACAACTAAAACTTTAACTTTAGAGTTTTCACCGTTTATTTCGCAGATATCCTCGCCTTTAGCACGCACACCCCAGTTTAGGTCGTGGTCGTATTCAATACCACACCATTCCATGTTTTGGCAAACAACTTCACGGCAAGGTTCATCGTTTTCGCCTATGCCACCTGTAAATACTAAAACATCAACACCACCCAAAACAGAAAGGTAAGAACCAACTGTTTTGCGAACTTGGTAGTTGAACATATCTTCAGCAAGGCGTGCACGTGGGTGGCCTTCAGCTGCAGCGTTTTGAACGTCACGTTTATCTGAAGAGAAACCAGAAATACCAAGTAAACCAGATTTTTTGTTAAGAACATCATCCATGCGGTGAGATGTAATATCTAATTTGTATTTCAAAAAGTTTACAACAGAAGGGTCGATGTCACCACAACGTGTGCCCATCATCAAGCCAGCAAGTGGTGTTAAACCCATTGATGTATCAACAACTTTACCGTTTTCAATAGCAGCAACAGATGCGCCATTGCCAAGGTGGCAAGTGATGATTTTTAGATCTTCAACAGGTTTGCCGATGTATTCAGCAGCTGTACGGCTAACGTATTTGTGGCTAGTGCCGTGGAAACCATAGCGACGAACACCAAAATCTGTGTAATATTCGTATGGTAGAGCATACATATATGCTTTTTCAGGCATGGTGCTATGGAAAGCTGTATCAAAAACACAAACATTAGGAATATTTTCGCCGAAAACTTTTTTAGCACATTCAAAACCTTGCAAAGCAGGTGGGTTGTGCAAAGGTGCTAAAGAACAAATATCACGTATTTGTTGCTCAACTGCAGGTGTTAGTAAACATGGCTCGCTTAAGGATTCGCCGCCATGTACAACACGGTGGCCGATAGCGTCAACTTCGCTTAAATCATCAATAACTTTTTCCTCGCCTGTTGTCAAGCGTTTAACAACCTCGTTTAAAGCTTCAAAGTGTGTTGGGAAAATAGCGTTGCTTTTATTTTTTTTGCCATGTGCAGTGTGAGAGATTATGCTAGTTTCCATGCCTATGCGCTCACAAATGCCTTTGCATAGAGTAGTTTCGTCATTCATATCCATAAGTTGATATTTTAATGATGATGAACCACAGTTTATAACAAGAATTTTCATCGTTTTTACCTCTTTCGTTTTGCTATTATAATGTCCATATTTATTTATTGAAAACAAAAATATTAAAAAATTGTTTTACAGTTTACATAAAACATTATATAATATATCTAGTGGATTTTCAAGTCATTTTGCAAGTTTGATGAATATTATAAAAAATAAACATTGATAAAAAAATAACGAATTTCCGCATAGTTTTAATCACTATGCGCAATTTATGTACATGTATCGACATTTAAGTTATCGCTAAAGGTTAAAATTTGATTGTATATTTATGATGAGGTTTAATTTGGAGTGTTTTTTAAAAAAGAAAAAAGGTTTAAGTTTTTATTTTGCAATATTAATTTTAAAGTTTAGTGCGTTTTTAATGTTGCCTAAAATATAACGTAGAATAAAGGAGTTTTAGATGAAAGTTGTTGGTATAATTGCAGAGTATGATCCTTTTCATAATGGGCATGCATTGCAACTAAAACAAGCTCGCGAGTTAGGTGCACAAAAGATAATAGTGTGTCTTTCAACAGCTATAACACAAAGGGGTGCTTTGCCACTTTTGCCTGAACAAGTGCGAATAAAAGCTGCATTAAATGCAGGTGCGGATATAATAATTTCATTGCCTGCACCTTTTGCATGTACAGGCGCTGAGCGTTTCGCACGTGCAGGTGTGTATTTATTAACAGCTATGGGGTGCGACACATTAGTTTTTGGAGCAGAAACCCCAGAAAAAGGTGCACTACTTAAAATTGCAGAATGCTTAATTTCTGATGAATATAAAAACGAATTAAAAAAAGCTTTATCAAATGGGGCAAAACATTTTGCAGCAGCACGTATGCAAGCCGTGCAACAATGTACAGGGGATAATGCCCTAGCTGAAATGTTAGCACAACCAAACAATAACCTAGCCGTAGAGTATTGTAAGGCTATGCTAGAGCAACAAAGCGATATGAGGCCTTTTGCATTACCAAGGCGAGGTGCAGGCCATGGTGAAGCGCTGAGTGATAAAATGTTTGCAAGCGGAACAGCACTTAGAGAACTATGGGAAACAAAAGGTGTAGAGGCTATTAAAAGTTATGTGCCACCTTATGCATTTGAGCTTTATAAAAAAGCATATGTGCAAGGTGCATTTACAGATAGAGAAAAAGAAAATATAGCCTTATTATCACGTTTGCGTTTATTTTCACAACAAGGTTTTGCAAATGTGCGTGGAATATCAGAGGGTTTAGAACATCGCCTTGATGATTTGCTAAAAACAGCAACAAGCATAGAACAACTTTATGATGCACTAACAACAGTGCGCTACCCACGTGCACGTATGCGACGTTTGTGTTGGGATGCAGCCATGGGTGGAAATGCTATGCAAAATTTTGATAAAGATAATTTTGAAAGTTTAAATAAAAAGTATTTAAGAGAGCAAGCCGAAAAAGAACAAGCAGAAAAAAATGGAATTGAGTGTATAGCCAGGCATTGTAAAACCATAAAACAGCGAAATTTGTTGCTACCAGCACTGCCAACATATATACATGTATTAGGTGCAAAAAAAGAGGCCTTATTTTTGTTAAAAAACACAAAATTGCCAGCAGCAGTATCACTTGCCAAATTAGAAGAACAAACAGCGGAAAGTGAAAATGTAGTCCGTGCACATACACTTGCGGTTGACTTTGCAACACTGTGCCATAGTAAATCGGGGGTAATGAGCACGGCTTATACTCAAAAGCCTGTTATTTTGGCAAAAGATACAATTTGATAGAATATAAATTATACAATTGAACGAATTTTGTTTAATATATGGAAATTTGCAATACAATAGTGTATACTTTATACTAGGGAAAAATTGGTGCATATTTATCTAAAAATATTTATTGTTTTTCTTCGAGGTGTTTTTAAAAAAACTGAGGTTTTGGCGAGCACGCAAGTGTGCGCTGTTCAAGCACAGTTTTAAAATACTTTTTACTTATTTTGTTGTAATTGCGAAGTAACAATGAACAGTTTGAAAATTTATTTTTCTTTGCAGAAAAAATACATATTTTTACTTGCAAAGATATATTATTTTTCTTATAATGGATTTGTTGAGTTTAAACAGCTTAAATTAATTTTAGGCTGTGATGGCAAATTTGTTTTTTTGAGCAAAGTTGCAAACGCAATTGAAGAGTACGTTTTATTTATTTAATGGAGGACATTCAATGGAAACTTACGGAATTGAAAAACTTGGTATATTGGGCGCAACAGCTGTTCACCGCAACTTAACAATACCTGAGTTAGTAGAAGCAGCTGTTCGCCGTGGCGAAGGCACACTTAGCCAAACAGGCGCACTTGTTGTTACAACAGGCAAATACACTGGCCGTTCACCTAACGATAAATTTATCGTTGATAGCCCAGGTGTGCATGATGTTATTGCTTGGAGCAAAACAAATGCTCCTATCAGCCAAGAAAAATTTGATGCTATCAAAGGCAAAATTATTGCTTACTTACAAAACCGTGAAATATTCATTTTCGACGGTTTCGCAGGCGCTGATGACCGCTACAAAAAGAAATTCCGCATCATCAACGAAAAAGCTAGCCGTAACCTTTTCATACATCAACTATTAATCCGCCCAACAGCAGAAGAGCTTGAAACATTTGGTGAGGCTGATTACACAATCATCTCAGCACCTGGTTTCAAATGTGATCCTGAAATAGACGGCGTTAACTCTGAGGCTGCTATACTTGTTGACTACGAAGCAAAAACTATCGTTATTTGCGGTAGCCACTACTCAGGCGAAATGAAAAAGAGCGTGTTCTCTACAATGAACTTTATACTACCTGGCGAGGGCATACTACCTATGCACTGCTCAGCTAATATGGACCCAGAAACTGGCGATACAGCTGTTTTCTTTGGTCTTTCTGGCACAGGTAAAACTACACTTTCTGCTGACCCTAACCGCAAACTTATCGGCGACGACGAGCACGGTTGGTCTGAAAAAGGCATTTTCAATATGGAGGGTGGCTGCTACGCAAAATGCATTAACCTTTCTGCTGAAACAGAGCCAGAAATTTACAACGCTATCCGTTTTGGTAGCCTAGTTGAAAACGTTGTTATGGACCCTGTAACACGTGAGTTTGACTTTGACGATGCCTCTCTTGCTGAAAACAGCCGTGTTGGCTACCCACTAGATTTCATCGACAACGCTGAGCTTTCAGGTGTTGGTGGCGTGCCTAAAGTTGTTATCTTCTTAACAGCTGACGCATTTGGCGTACTACCTCCAGTTAGCCGTCTAGATCGTGATGCTGCTATGTACCACTTTGTTAGTGGCTTTACATCATTGCTTGCTGGTACAGAACGTGGCGTTACAGAGCCTCGCCCTGTTTTCTCAACCTTATTCGGCGAACCATTCATGCCACTAAACCCAGCTGTTTACGCTGAAATGCTTGGCAAACTTATCGATGAAACAGGCGTTAAAGTTTACCTAGTTAACACTGGTTGGGCAGGCGGTAGCGCTGCTGACGGTGCAAAACGTATGAAATTGCCACTAACTCGTGCTATGGTTACAGCTGCATTAAACGGCGAATTAGAAAAAGTTGAGTTCAAGCACCACGATGTATTTAACATGGATTACCCTGTTACTTGCCCAGGTGTACCTAACGATAAACTTGACCCACGTGAAATGTGGGCAGATAAAGCTGCATACGATGAACAAGCAAACAAACTTGCTGAAATGTTTAGCAAAAACTTTGCTACAAAATATCCTGATATGCCTGCAAACATTGCTGGAGCAGGTCCAAAAGCAAAATAATTTAAAGTATCAAAAGGTAAACTTTTAAAAGTTTAATATTATACTCTACAAAACACCCTTGCACTGCTGTGTGAGGGTGTTTTTGTTGATATATGGTACTAAATTAAAATATTTATAGATTATTCGACCTAAAAATGTAAAAAAACTTGAAGTTTATTTGCTTTTTAGGTAAAATATAAAAATGTTAACAATTAGATAATTTTTGAAAGTGCGCAATATAAAGCATTTTTATAATAATAATAATACATAAAGGATGAAGTTTTATAACATGAAAAAAATGACATTAGAATTTGCAAAAAGCATAATAGAACAATTTGATTTACAAGGCGAGCTTGTTGCAATTGCTCCTTTTGGCGAGGGACATATTAACAGTACTTTTTCAATATCAATGCAAGTGGCAGATAAAGAGGCTAGAAGATATATGTTGCAAAGCATTAATACATATATTTTTAAAAACCCTAAAGAGCTTATGCAAAATATTTTATCTGTAACAGAATATTTAAAACAAAAAATTGAGCTACGTGGTGGCGATTCCATGCGCGAAACCTTAACGGTTGTAAAAACAAAAAATGGCGAGTTATTTTACCAAATAGGCGATAACTGCTACCGTATTTATCACTTTATTGAGCACACTACATGTTACCAAAATGTAAATAAAAAGCTATTTTATGCTAGTGCAAAGGCATTTGGACGTTTTGCAAAAGAGCTAGATGGTTTTGATGCTGAAAACATGTTTGATATTATTAAAAACTTCCACGATACTAAGAACAGATACGAAAATTTGGCGAAAGCAGTCGATACAGATAAATTTTTACGTAGTGAAAACTGCACAGATGAAATAACTTTTGCAGGTATACGTAAAAAGTTTTGCTCTATTGTTTTAGATGAAATCGAAAACGGAAATATCCCTTTGCGTGTTTGCCATAACGATACAAAGTTGAATAACGTACTTTTTGATAATAGCACAAACAATGCAATTTGTGTTATAGATTTAGACACAGTTATGAAAGGCTCTTTGCTTTATGACTTTGGCGATGCTATACGGTTTGGGGCAAGCAGTGCGCTAGAAGATGAGGAAAATCTTGATATTGTTTATTGCGATTTAGAAAAATACGAAATGTATGTCAAAGGTTTTTTAGAGGAAGCAAGCGATATTTTAAGTAAGCGTGAATTTGAACTTTTGGCACAAAGTGCAATTTTGATAACACTAGAATGTGGTATGCGCTTTTTAACAGATTATTTAGAGGGTGACGTTTACTTTAAAACCGCAAAAGAAAACCACAACCTTATACGTGCACGCAACCAGTTTAAACTAGTGGCAGATATGGAAAATAAGCTAGATGAAATGAAGACGATTAACGAAAAATATAGGTAATAAAAAAGCAAGGGCTTTGCACTAAATTGTGTAAATTCCTTGCTTTTTGATACTTTTTTAAATCAGTATACTTTTGATATTGCATATTTTATTAAAATTATGTATTATAGTTTTAATAAAAACTATATTTACTGCGAATACTGCGCTTTGAGGCGGGTTCGAGTAATACTTGTTCGATTAGAGTAAATAACTTATTTTAAATAAACCTTGCTCACCAAAATAATGATATTATTAGAAAGTTGGTATAATGGAAATTTCAGCCCTGTTTAACTTGCAATTTCAAATGTTCGCTTTAATGCTTGTGGGTTTGCTCGCTCGACGTTTTAATATAATAACCGAGGCTGGCACAAAAAGCCTAACAGATGTTGTTATTTATATAGTTTTGCCCGCAAATATTATACAATCTTTTCGTATAGAGTTTAACCTTGATATTTTTAGGGCTATGCTTTCTGTTTTGTTAATTTCCACAGCTATACAAATTTTGTGTTTTGTTTTATGTCGTGTGCTATATAAAAAACAGCAAGCCGAAAAACGCAAGGTTTTACAATATGCAACTACTGTTTCAAATGCAGGTTTTTTAGGCAACCCCATTGCAGAGGGTGTTTTTGGCTCGCTAGGGCTTGCATATGCCTCAATTTACTTAATACCACAGCGCATAGTTATGTGGTCGGCTGGTATTTCATACTACACAGTTACAGATAAAAAAACCTTGCTTAAAAAAGTTTGCACACACCCTTGCATTATTGCTGTTTTAATAGGCGTTGTATTAATGCTAACAAATCTGCCTTTGCCAGAGGTTTTATCAAATACACTTGCAAGTTTAAGCAATTGTAACACAGCACTTTCAATGATGGTTATAGGCACTATACTTGCAAGGCTAGATTTTCGCACTTTGTTTGAAAAAACAGCAGTTTATTACTGTGTGTTGCGGTTAATGGTTATTCCGTTAGTGGTTTATTTTGCATGTTTATTTTTGCCTGTTGATGATGTTGCGCGTGGTGTTTGTGTTTTGCTTGCTGCTATGCCAGCGGCAACAACAACTGCGATATTAGCAGCTAAATATAATTGTGATGAACTTTTTGCCTCAAAACTTGTAACGCTTTCTACCTTGATTTCACTTATTACCATACCTGCGTGGAGTTTGTTTTTGTTAAAGTAAATTATATATTGATTAGATAAAGGCATAATGCGTTAATTAAATTAAAAATTACGTAATATCAAGATGAAAAAGGAGAAATAAATGCCTGCACGAAACAAAAATATTAGTTTTAGAGGGCGATTAATCACTGGTAATTTATACATAGTTGGTGCACTGATTGTGCTTTTATTCAGTGGATTTTTTGTTTATTATTTTACAGCACAAGAAGAATATAATTCTAAACAGTTAACGACAGTTGCAAATACAGCGGTTATTAATATAGAAAACTCTGTAGGTGTGGCAGATAGTATTGCCTTACAACTTAGTACAAATGGTTATATATCTGATCAAATGGAGGCAATATGGCAAAGTGAAAACAATCTTTTGGTAAGCGATGTTTGGTTAACCAAAGAGGTAAATGCCTTTATATGGTCATATCTTTTACGCAAAGATAATGCCTCGAGAATTTGTATTTATAACGCAGAAGGCAGTTTTATAGGTGTAGGTAGCAGTGTTGATTATGACATGGTTGGTGTATACACCGAAACAGAAGCTTTATCAATAGCCAAGCAAAATTTGTCGAATGGTGAAACTGTACAATATATGATATACGCTAACGACCCTTTAAGCGAGCTTGGAGGCGGATATATTTCAATAATGCGTGAAGTGCGTGACCCTTTAGCGATAGATGCTGTGCAAGCATCAGGTTATGTTGAAGTGCAATTGCCGTTAAATACAATTGAAAAACAATTGTCACAATTAGAGCAAAGCCAATTTAAACTAGCGGTATATAACGCAAAAGATAGACAGTTTTTAGTAGGTAACGAACAAGCTGTATTAAATAGCGAACTTGAAGTTTTAGTTTATGATGATGTAAATTTATCCTCAACAAATTATGTGCAAAGAAGCTCGGATGGCTATAGTATTGCACTAAGTTTTGAAAATGAACAGTTAATACTGGTTGCTTACGATACAGGTAAAATGCTATATGAGCAAATAACACTTGTGCTTTTGGGTGGTATAATTTTGTTAATTGTTATATTACTTTTGCTTTATATAGTACAAAAAAGTTTTGTTTTACATATAACAAAACCATTGTTTGCATTGTTTGACAAAGTTAAAAAGCATGGTTTTGCACACGCTCAAACAGAGATGATACCTATAAGTAGCGATGAATTAGACGGCTTACAAAGCTCGTTTAATTCAATGTTGGTTGAATTACAGCACTCAACTGAATTGCTAAATGGTGCACAAATTGGGCAATTACGAGCGCAACTGTTAGCACTTCAAGCGCAAACAGACCCACACTTTATACATAATACATTATCGGTAATGATGGCGCTTTCACAAGAGGGTAACAATGAAATGGTTGAACAAGTTGCTTTGCGTCTTTCGGAGATGATACGCTATTCAACGAGTTTTGAAAATCCACTTTGTACTATTGAACAAGAGCTACATCATCTCGAAAATTATCTTGAGCTTATTGCTGTGCGTTATGAAAAAAATTTTAGTTATGAAATTATAGATAATGTAAAGAACAAACGTTTTAATATACCCCGTTTTGTCACACAGCCAATTGCGGAAAATGCATTAGCATATAGTTTGAAAAAAGTTGATTACCCATGGAAAATAACAGTTGAGTGTGAAAGTGATGCATATTTTTGGCGCATAATAATAAGCGATAATGGCATAGGTATAACAAAAGAAAAAGCCGCACAAGTTATGAAGCAAAATTACGACGCAATTAAACAAGGCGTTGATCACTTAGTTGACGAGCTTAAAATTGGCGGGTTGTCGCTGTTAAATATTAATGCAAGATTATTTTTAAATTATAAAGAAGATATGATTTTTTGTATAATGCCAAATGAAACAGGTGGAACAAAAGTTATTATAGGAGGTAGAGTTGATGCAGATAAAAGTGCTAGTAGCTGAGGACGAAGCTCCAATTTTACGCAGTATTTGTGCTAATATTGAAAAAACTAACCCTAATTTTACAGTGATTGCCAGAGCAGAAAACGGTAAGCGTGCTATTGAAGCTTTGCAAAGTAGTAACGGAATAGACGTGGTTTTTATGGATATAAACATGCCCGTGCTGAATGGCATCGAGCTGTTAAAATATCTTAGAGAAGAGCACCCAGAGATTTTTGTGGTTATTCTTAGTGGTTATCAAGATTTTAGCTATGCACAAGCCGCCCTTAAATATGGTGCGGTTGAATATTTACTAAAACCGCTAAAAGCAGTTGAGTTAAAAACCACCTTACAAACAATAGAGCAAAAAATAACACAGCGTAGGCAAGTGCGTGTAGCAAAACTTTTGCAAAACCCACCGTTTAACGATAAACGTGATTTGCCAAATACAAAACCAGCTTTTGTTGCAGCGGTAACAATAGGTTCGTACCGCATGCGCACAAAAGCTACAACTGTTACAAATGAGCATTTAGAAACAGAAAAAACCTTGAGACATACTTTGGATGAGTGTTATGGCGCAAATAACTATATTTTAGCAGAAAGCGAGCAGTTTAATACAAAAATATTAATGGTAGATGAAAGTGTAGGTGCACCTTGGGGACCTTTAGCTGTATTTTTAGGTGAACAAGGTACAGAAATTTTCTCCATACCGATAACAGTTGTGGCATATCCAACATGTGTAAAAATGCAACTTGTGCCACAAATACACTACATGATGCGTATGTTGACTTTTAGAGATATGCTTTATGATACATGTAAATTTATACTTTTCCCCGTGGGAGTAACAGTTGAGGATTTACAAGTTATACCTAAGGACTATGTATCAGTTTTTTTGTGTATAACAGCACAATTTAGCCGTGAGGAGTGTCTAGCGTTATATAAAAATAGCCTAGAAACTTTACCTAAAACAAGAGCTCATGTTTTGCAAATGACTAAAAGTTTTTTTAGCGCTGTTTTTTCTTTTCCACAGAGGAAATCCAATTATTTTATGCTAGAAGATGAAGTTGCACTAGCTGTTGAACAAACGCATACAAAACAAACGTTGTTTTTATATGTTGATAATATCCTGCGTGAAAATTGGGGAGATAACCTCGAAACAAATTTTACTAAAAGTGATATAGCAAAAAGTATACAGCAATATTTAGTGGCAAATTTAGAGCAACAAGTAACGCTAGAGCAACTTGAAAAGAAGTTTGCTTATACAGCTAGTTATTTACGTGAGGTTTTTCGCTTAGAGTATAATGCCTCACCCTTGGAATATTTATTAAATGAGCGTATTACACGTGCAAAACAACTTTTGAGCACAGGTATGTCAGCAAAAAATGTTGCAACTGCTGTCGGTTTTTTAGATCCTCTTTATTTTTCAAAAGTGTTCAAAAAACAAACAGGTTATACGCCAAGCGCTTTTAAAGACGCTATTATAAAAAATGAGTAATTTACTAAAGTGACAAAATTTCAACTTGTGATTTTTTCGATAAATTTATGCAAAACTAACATAATAATATTTGTTGTTATATTTAGAATGTATGATTTGTAATTTATTTGTTACTATTTTTAATGGAATTTCCATGCTATTGTTTTGGAAATTCCATTTTATTTTTTAAAAAAATAAAGTATACTGTGTTCACACAAAGAGCTTATAAATATTTATAAGCGATAAAACAAAAGAATAAAAGGAGACCAATTATGAGTATTTCTCGTCGTAATTTCCTAAAAGCTACTGGCGTTGCTGGTGCTACTGCAAGCCTTGCAGCTTGTGGCGCAACTTCTAGCTCTGTTGCTGATTCAACATCTACAGCTAGCAGCTCTGCTGCAACCAGTGAGGCTACTGGTGAAAAAATTGAGCTAATAATGAACGTTATGCAAAGCCGTAACACACCAGGTTTAACACAAATGGTTGAAAAACTTGCAGCTGAAGAAAACATACATGTTGACGTGCAAGTTGTGCCTGATGACCAATATGACCCACTTATCAAAATGAAAGTTCAAGGTGGTGAAGCACCTGACTTTATCGATTACAACCAACCAACAATATGCGGTATATTTGCACCTGCTGAAAACTTTTTAGCTGACCTTTCTGCTGAACCTTGGGTAGAAAAACTAGTTGCTCCTGATAACCTTGTTTGGACAGATGGCAAATATTATGGCTTCCCATTTACATCCGTTGCTGGTTTCCAATGTATGATATACAACAAAGCTGTTTTTGCTGAAGCAGGCATTGAATCCGTACCTACAACTAAAACTGAATTTGATGAAGCTTGCGAAAAAATTAAAGCTATTGGTAAACCACCTATCTTGTTACCTAGCGATACATGGGTACCACAAATTTGGATGACAGCTGGCTTTGCACAAGCTATGGGCTCTAACGAAGCTGCTGCAGATTTTGCTGCAAAAGTAATTGCAAACGAAGATAAATTTTCAAATCATCCAGAACTAGCTGCTGTTATCGATGATTTCGGTTCCAACTTTACAAAAGGTTTCTTTAATGAGGACTGGCTAACTGTTGCTCATACAGAGTGCGTTCGTCGTCTTGCAGAAGGCGAAGCTGGCATGTACTACCAAAACGGTGTTGCTATTGTTAGCCAAATTGCTGAATCTCACCCAGAAACAGAGCTAGGCACATTTATGTACCCATCTGAGTTCAACCCAGACGGATTACTAAGTGTTACAGCTAACTCACCTGGTTTCTCATTACCAGTTGATGGCGCAAACAACGATGCTGTAAAACGTGTACTTAACCTATTTGCTACACCAGAATACGGCGATTTATATTACATCGATGGCCGTGCAGGTTTCCCAGCAATTGAGGGTATTGATGGCGGCGAGCTTTCTCCAGTTACAACCGCTTTGTATGAAGAATATGTTCTTGCTGAAAAATATGTTCGTGAAATGAACAACCATTTATCAGATCTTTCTTCGTTAAACTCTAACGGCTTGTGGATTTACTACCAACAAGTTGGTATGGGCGAGCTAGACGGTACACAAGTTCTTGAAAAATATCAAGCAGATATCGAAACCTATATGAAGGGCAAAGGTGCTCCTGGTTTCTAAGCAATAAGCTTTTAAATATTTAAGGGCTGCGGCTACATGCGGCAAAAGCATAGCCGTAGCCCTTTTTATCGCAAAAATCAAAAGGAGAGTAATTTTCATGAAAACCAAAAAGAACATGATTAGCAATGCAGCTTACCCGCTTTGGGTTGCTGCGCCTACAACACTTATTTACACATGTTTTGTTATAGTCCCTTTGTTAATGAGCTTTTTTTATTCGTTTACTAACTGGAACATTGACCGCTTAGATAGTGCAGCTTTTACAGGTATAGTAAACTACACAAGCCTTTTTCAAGATGAAATATATTTACGCAGTGTAGGTAATACTTTGTTATATGCATTTTCAACCTCTATTTTAAAGGTAACATTTGGTTTGATACTTGCATTGTTACTAGTTAAAAATAGCCGTATACATAGCATTTTACGTACTTTATATTACACACCATGTGTGCTTAGTGCAACCGTTATAGGTGTGCTATTTACATCTATACTAGCTAAAGAGGGCATGTTAAATAACTTTTTAGAGGTAATAGGTTTAGGTGTTTTAGGCACTGATTGGCTTGGTTCATATGGCAGTGCAATGTTTTCTGTTATATTTTTAGAGGGCTGGATGTGGGCTGGTTTCAACATGTTTATTTTGATTTCTGGTTTGCAAGCTATACCTAACGAATATTACGAATGTGCAAATATTATAGGCATACCAAAATGGCAACAATTCACACAAATTACTCTTCCATTACTTGTTCCATCTTTTACAGTTAACTTAACACTTAATATCACTGGTGGTTTGAAAGTTTTCGATATGATTTACATCATGACAAACGGCGGTCCTGGTTTTGATACACAGGTTATGAGCACTTATGTTTATCGTGCATTTAGCACAGGTTTACTTGGCCAAAGTGCAGCAGCATCTGTAACACTTTGTGTAATAGTTATGTCATTAACATTTATTTTTAACCGTTATTTAACAGGCAAGGAGGTAGAAGTATAATGAGAGAGAAAAAATCTACCTTAGCCGTACGATATATAATTTTAGGTTTAATCGCTTGCATGTATGTTGTGCCAGTTGCTTTGATGCTTTTAGGCAGCTTAAAAACAAACACTGAGGTTTTAAGTTTTGATTTGTCTTTGCCGGCTATACCACAATGGCAAAACTATCTTTATGTACTAGATGAGGGCGATATATTAAGCGGTTATAAAAATAGTATTATTATAACGTTTTTTACAACAATTATTAGTATAGTTCTTGGAGCTTTTACAGGTATTGTTATTAGTCGTCGTAACGAAAAACTAACAAAGATGCTTTATTATTATTTCATTTTTGGTCTAACTATTACACTGCAAACAGCATCTATGTTTTACTGGTTGCGCACAATAAATCTTTACGG
The DNA here is from genome assembly GCA_964370685.1 of uncultured Faecalibacterium sp. Lineage (GTDB taxonomy): Bacteria > Bacillota > Clostridia > Oscillospirales > Ruminococcaceae > Faecalibacterium. The sequence goes on from CAYJKG010000023.1 coordinate 22,953, forward strand.
TACATATACTGCTATTATTTTAATAGAAGTTGCTATGCGTACACCTTTTACAGTTATGACATTTTCAAGTTTTGTTAAGGGTGTTCCACGTGATATAGACGAAGCAGCTATTGTTGATGGTTGTGGCCCTATACGCCTAGTTTTTGGCGTACTTGTGCCAATTATGAAACCTATCATGATAACAAATTTAATATTAACAGCTATTTCAGCTTGGAACAACTTTATGGTGCCTTTGTTCTATCTAACAAAATCCAGTATGTGGCCTGTAACACTTTCAGTTTATAAATTTTACGGCATGTATTCTCTGGATTGGCATTATGTTTTTGCGTGCTTAACTTTAACAGCTGCACCAATGATTATACTATTTCTTTGCTTACAAAAATATATTGTAGGTGGTATGACTGCTGGCTCTGTTAAAGGTTGATTAAAAGCTGTTTACTATAAAAAGCATTTTGCTATAAAGGTGAAATGCTTTTTTTATATTTTTTATTAATTAAATGCTAAAATATATAGCAAAAATGTTTGAAAAGTGGTATGCTATAATTAGCAAAAAAAAGTTAAACGTTACGTTTTTGTGGGTTGCTATTATCGTTAAAAATTAAAAAATAGCACTAAAATATAATACTATTTTTTGTGTTATATGGTAAAATAAAATTTTTAAATAAAAAGGAGTATACATGAAAAAACCTAATATTCTTTATATGATGTCTGATGACCATAGCGCAAGTGCTATTAGTTGCTACGGCACAATACTTGCCGATGTTTTTAAAACTCCAAACCTTGACCGCATTGCGAATGAGGGTGTGCGTATGGAGTGTTTTTACTCCACAAATGCAATTTGTACCCCCGCACGTGCAACTATTATGACAGGACAATACGGCCAGTGCAACGGGGTGCGCACATTGGCCGATAAATGGCAACCGGAAAAAGAGGGTGCTATAAACCTAGCAAAAATTTTGCAAGAAAACGGCTATTACACAAGTCTTTTTGGTAAATGGCATTTACATTGCAAACCAACTGGTTTTGATCAATATAAATATCTTGACGCTAAAGGCGAGGCAGGTGGTCAGGGTACTTACCAAGACCCTAGTTTTTCTGAAAAAGGCGCTGATGATTATGTTATACACAAAGGTTATGTCAGCGATATTATTACCGATATGGCAATAGAAGATTTGCAAAACCGCCCCAAGGAAAAACCATTTTTTATGATGTGCCATCATAAAGCGCCACATGATTTTTGGGAATTTGCAAAGCGTCACGAGGCACTGTTTGACGGTGTTGATATACCTGTGCCGAATAGCCTTTTTGAGGATAAAAGCCACCGAAGTGAGGCAACACGTGATTTTGGTAGCACTGTTAGCCCACGTAGCAAAGTACGTAGCTTGTACGAGGATTTCAGAGCTGAGGATTACGTAACAGGTCCACTAATTGTTGAAGAGGGTATGACTTTTGAGGAAAAAGCAATTGCAGCATATCAAAAATATTTAAAAGATTACTTGCGCACAGTTGCGGGCATAGATGATAATGTAGGTCGTTTACTCGCAGAGCTTGAAAAACAAGATGAGCTTGATAATACTATAATAATTTATACCTCTGACCAAGGCATGTTCTTAGGTGAACATGATTATCAAGATAAACGCTGGAGTTTTGAGGAGAGTTTGCGCGCACCTTTCCTTGTGCGTTATCCTAAAGAAATTAAAGCAGGTAGTGTGGAAAATAGTCTAATGGCAAATATAGACCTAGCACCAACTTTGCTGGACTATGCAGGCATAGAAATACCAAAAGAAATGCAAGGCGAAAGCTGCCGTAAAGTTATAAGAGGTGAGAGCGATGGATTTATTCGTGATTGCGTTTATTTTCGTTATTGGATGCACCTTGCGCACCGCCACGATAACCCATCGCACTATGGCATACGCACAGAAGAATATAAACTAATATTTTACTATGGGTTACCATTAGATGCCAATGGTGCTAAAGACGAAAAAACACCAGCTGGTTGGGAACTTTATGACATGGTAAACGATCCTCGTGAATTAAAAAATATTTATAACGAGCCAGCATATGCGCAAACGGTTAAAGAATTAAAAAAATTGCTAGACGAAGTTAAAGTTAAATATCAAGATGAAGACGAAAAATACCTAGAAGTTTTACAACTACGAAAAAATTTCAGTTAACAAATATAAAATAAAAGAGGTATAATAATGCAAAATAAAAAAAATGTGCTTTTTGTCTTAACGGACGACCAACGTTTTAATACTATTAGTGCTCTTGGAAACCCAGATGTTATTACACCCAATATTGACGAACTGGTGCGACGTGGCACAAGTTTTACACAGGCACATATACCTTGCGGAACTTCTGGCGCTGTGTGCATGCCTAGCCGTGCGATGTTAAACACAGGGCGAACACTTTTTCACATTGAGGGCGAGGGGCAAAATATACCACCAGAGCATAAAACAATGCCAGAAACCTTTAAAACTAACGGCTATAATTGTTTTGGCACAGGAAAATGGCATAATGGCCCACCAGCGTTTACACGTGGTTTTACTAATGGAGAAAATATATTTTTTGGCGGCATGTGGGATCATTGGAACGTGCCAACTTGCAATTATGACACTACGGGTGAGTATGATAACGTAATAAATTTTGTTGTTGATTTTTGGAATACTAAAAAACCAGTTAAAGTAAATTGTGATAAATTTAATCCGGGTAAGCACTCAACAGAATTACTTTCTGATACGGCCATTAGTTACATAAAAAAACATGATAAAAAAGAACCATTTTATTTATATCTCGCATACTTAGCCCCGCATGACCCACGAACAATGCCAGAGAAATATCGTGAAATGTACGATGAAAACAAATTGACATTGCCTGAAAATTGTACCGAAGAGCATCCTTTTTTGTTTGGCGTTGAAAATATACGTGATGAAAAACTTTGCCCTTATCCACGCACCATGCAAAGTTTGCGTAGTGAGCTTGCGGATTATTACGCAATGATAACACACCTAGATCATGAACTAGGGCGCGTTATTGAAGCTTTAAAAGAACAAGATGCTTTTGAAGATACTGTAATAGTTTTTGCAGCTGATAATGGATTAAATATAGGTAGCCATGCATTGATGGGTAAGCAAAATCATTACGAAGAGAGCATACGTGTGCCATTAATTTTTGCAGGCCCTGATATACCGCAGGGCAAAAAAGTTGATAATTATATTTATTTGCTAGATATATTTCCAACACTTTGCGATATGATGGGCATGGAAATACCAAGCTCAGTTGAAGGCAAAAGTTTTTATAAAATGTTTAGCGATGAAAATGTAATAACGCGCGATAGCCTTTATTTTGTTTATAATGATATGTTGCGCTCTGTTAAAAAAGATGGTTATAAGCTAATTGAGTACAGAAACACAGCAAACGAAACACAACTTTTTAATGTTGTAAATGATGTTTGTGAGATGAAAAACCTAGCAGAGATTATGCCAGAAAAAGTTGCAGAGTTGCGTGGATTATTATCTGAATATCGTAAAAATTGGGAGGATAGCAACCACTGTTTTACAGAAAGCTACTGGAAAACATATGATGAAAAAAATTAATAGTTAAGTAAAACAAAAAACCTCGTATACAAAACATTTTTAGCGTTTTGTATACGAGGTTAATTTGTTAAAATTTGGTTTAACAGCAAAATTATTTGGCAAAACCTTTGAAAATTTCAACTTCGTTGTTACCGTAATCTGCTTTTAAATCTGTTTCAGTGCGCATTAAGGAGCCACAAATACAAGTTTCGTTTCCACGTGCTGTCAGCGACATATAATAATTGCACTGTGGGCAACGTGCAAAAAGATCTGGTTTGCGTTTAAAAGTTTTGCTGAAAAAACCAGTTGCTTTTGTGCCGTGGCCAATGTATTGAAATTGCATTTTAGAACGTAGTTCTTCTTGATCCTTTTTTAGCTGTGAAACATTGCGGTTCCAGTTTTCGTTCATGGTATTTTACCTCACATCTTTTATTAAAAAAATATTGTAATTAGTATAACTCTTTTTTTAACAATTTGCAAGCAAAAGGTAAATAATATAAGCGTAAATTTTCTGTGTACAATATTACGTTATTTTAGGTTGCTTAGCCTCGTTTGGATTTGGTTTTGTTAAAGGTGTTATAATAACAAAAAGTGCCGTTAAAGCAATGCCTAAAATCCAAGGAATAAACACTACTTGATATGGTGTGGTTGGTAAAACGCTAACCACAGAAACAATTAAATTGCAAGAAATAACACCTAAAAATGCAAATATACCCATTAGCCCTGCATGTACTGAAAAATAAACACTACGGTTTTCAAGGTCAGTATAATTTATTTGGTAATGGAACATGCCTATGCCAAGCCCTGCCCAAGGCAGTTCTTTTAAAAAACATGCTACAAAAAACAGTGCAGTCTCATTTTCTGGCGTAATTGCCATCCAACAAATGCCATCTAAAAACATTATGCCAAGACAAATACAAATTATTTTTTTCCAACCGAGTTTTGATGCATAATGTGCAAAAATTAAACCCAAAGCCATACGAAATATATTTGCAATTGCATTGTAGCTATTAACAGTTAGTACACTTTGCTCTAAAATGCGTATTTGATACGTGGAGATAAAACCACTAAATTGTGCAAAAAAGTTCCAAATTATATTAAAAAGCAACACTCGGCGATATGGTTTATCTAAAAGCACAAGTTTGACTTGCTTAATAAAGTTACCGTGTTTTGTTTCGGTTTGTTTTGGAATGGGAGGCAGTTTGCGAAATAGGTAAAAAAAGCTACCAAGGCAAAACACAAGCAATACATAGCCGACTATCATAAAAGCTGTTGGTAGGTTATCTTGTTGTTCAAAGTGTGAAACAATAAGGCCTAATATAAAATTAGTTATTGAAAAAACAGCTAAAAATATAAAATCTCTTATTGAAAAATAATTGGAGCGTATTTTGCCTTGGGTAGTGTTTACAGTCCATGCGTTATAGGAGGGCATAAATAGATGATAAGCAGTGCAAGCGAGAAAAAACGCTATAACCATAAGCGCTGCACCTATAGATTTAGGAAAAAACGCAGTTAATAGTGTGGCTGGTAGCGCTAAGCGCCAAATTACTGCTAAAAGGCGCAAATGTTTGTAAAATGCATTGCTTGCAAATTCTATAATAGTTAAAAGTGCAGGTAAAGTTGTAATAATATTAGCAATTGCAATTGGCAATTCATAATATTCTGTAAGCTTTGCAATAATTGAACCTATACCTATAAAATATACTGTCATTGCAAGCGTGTGGTCAAGCATAAAATCTAAAGGTTGGTTAATCTCATGTAAGAGATATTTAAGATGAAATTTCCACTTCATGTGGTATACCTCGAGGCAAAAATATTATTTTGCATTATGGCAAGTAACTTTGTAACCAGCCTTGTAATTTTCGCCATTTGCAAGGTGAACAACATGTGGCTTATCTTCAAAATTACCGCTTTCGTTTTCATACGCTGGCAAGCCTTGCCATGGTTCTAGGCAAATAAAAGGTGCGTTTTTGCCTGGCGGTGTCCATATACCAAGTTGTGAAAAACCACAAAATTCAAAAGTAACACCCTCGCCTGTTGTTTTGTTTTCAAGACGCACATTTTGTGATGGGATATCATCTAAAATATACACGTCAATGTCAAAATCTTTGTGGTTTAAAGGTAGCGTTGTGCCGTCCCATTCTAGGGCAAGGCGATTTTCAGGGTTCATATAACTTTTTGGTGTTGTGTATAAAGGTTTTGTTTTAGTTATAGGTTTATCAAAAACTAGTTGATAATCCTCAAAGTTTTCACCCTCGTTAATTGGGCAAGCAAATCCAGCGTGGCCACCTATGCAAAAAGGCATGTTTTGTGCACTGTTATTTTTAACATTATAAGTTGTAGTAAAACCATCATCATTTAAAGTATGCGTTACTTCAAGCACAAACTCAAATGGAAATTGTGTAAGTGTGGCATCATTTGCCTTTAATATAAAAGTAATAGCATTTTCGCTAATACTACTTGCTTCAAACTCGCTTTTGCGTGCAAAACCGTGCTTTGCCATTGAATAATTATTGCCACAAATTTTTACGGTGTCATCAATTAAAGCGCCAACAATCGGAAATAAAACAGGTGCGTGGCCTGTCCAATAATTTGCATCGCCACACCATACTTGTTCTTTACCTTCTTTAGTTTTGTATGAGATAAGCTCGCCACCCATAGTGTCTGCTATGGCAACAGCGCCAGCGTGTTTAAGTGTATACTGCATTTTAAACCTCCATTAATATGTTAAAGACAAATGTTATATTTAATATTTGCGCAAATTACGCAAATTTTACAAATTGATACTTGCTCGGATAATACTTGTTCGCTTAAAAATAATTAATATTAAAGCTCTTTTACAGAAGCGCCCTCTTGCAAGGTAGTGGAAAGGCTAAGCATAAGAGGTGGTTGCTGTTCGTTTGATAAACGTTCGAGCAAAACTTTTGCAGTTTGTGTACCAATTTGCTCTAGTGGTTGTGTAACTATGGTTAGTTTTGGGTGAGTAACACGTGATAAATCCATGTTGTCAAAACCAATTATAGAAATTTCCTCTGGTATCTTGCGCCCCATTTCGTTTATGGCTATCATCGCGCCTAAGGTCATTTCATAATTGGTAACAAAAACAGCGGTGCAATCTGTATTTTTTAATAACTTGCGCATAGCTTCATAGCCACCTTGCACAGTGTAATCTGTGTGTAGCATATGTTCAGCGTTTGTTGTCAAGCCAGCAGTGTTAAATGCTGCTGAATATCCAGAAAGCCTTTGCATAGATGTAAAGACATTTTCAGGGCCCGCGATAATGCCTATTTTGCTGTGTCCATGCTCTAACAAATACGAGGTTGCGTTTAAAGCGGCATTTTTATTATCAATTAAAACGGAATCAACTTTACCTTTTAAAGTAGGTATAACACGGTCAATTAAAACAATAGGGATATTTTTTTCAAGCGCGGGTAAAAGGTGCTTTCCATCTTCGCAAACAGGCATGTTTATAATACCGTCAACTTTTTTTGCGAGCATAAACTGTACAGCACTGCACTCACGTGTTGGGTCAGTATGGCAATCACAAATCATAACGCTATAACCTTTTTCTTGCAAAAGTCCTTCAACTACTGTTATTATCTGCGTTATAAAAATATTAGATAGCTCAGGTATAATAACGCCTATTGTACGGCTTTTGTTAGATTTTAACCCGCGCGCATATTCGTTAATAGTGTAATCTAGTTTTTTAATAGCTTTTTCTATGGCTATTCGATTTGCAGAGCGCAAATTTCCCCCATTTATATATTTGGAAATTGTTGCTATGCTAAGCCCTGTTTCACGTGCAATGTCCTTAATAGTTGCCGCCATGTGAGCCGCCCCTTTCACCTTTTATGTTATATCTGATTTTAAACTTAGAATATCATATAAAATTTACAAAGTCAATGTAAAATTTAACTTGACAAAGGTGCGTAAATGTGGTATTTTTATAAAAACGAAACGTTTAACTTTTGACTATAAAAAGTTGCACAAAAATGCTAGCTAAATATAGCAATTAATAAGCGTAAAACAATATGTTCTTGAAAGGGAGTTTACTTATGTTTGTCACCAGCACAGAGATGTTAAAAAAAGCACAAGAGGGAAAATACGCAATAGGCGCTTTCAATTGCGAAAATATGGAGATGGCACAGGCTATTGTTGCCGCAGCAGAAGAGTTAAATGCGCCAGTTATGCTACAAACAACAGGTAGCACTGTTAAATACGCAAGTGTTGATTTATATTGCGCAAATGTGCGAGCACTGGCTGAGAAAGCCTCAGTACCTGTTGCTATGCACTTAGACCACGGCACAAGTTTTGAGCTTTGCTCACAGGCTATACGTGCTGGCTACACAAGTATTATGATAGATGGCAGTAAATTGCCACTTGAAGAAAACATTGCAATAACAAAAAAAGTTGTTGAAATGTGCTCAGCAATTGGTGTGCCAGTTGAGGGTGAAATTGGCCAAGTTGGCGGTAAAGAAGATGATATAGAAGGTGACGGCGGTTATACTATCCCAGCGGAGGCTGTACGTTTTGAAAAAGAAACAGGGCTTTCTTCAATGGCGGTGGGTGTTGGTACAGCGCATGGTTTTTATGCGGTAGAACCTGTTTTAAACACACCGCTTGTTAGCGAGCTTAAAGAATTGCTAACAGTGCCTATGGTGCTACATGGTGCGTCTGGTTTAACTGATGAAGCAGTTAAAGATTGCATTGCTCGTGGAATGTGCAAAGTTAACTTTGCAACAGAGCTACGTGTGGCATACACAGAGGGTGTTAAAGAAGCATTAGCTAAAAACCCAAAAGCTATTGACCCTAAAGAATATGGCAAAGTTGGCCGCGAAAAAGTAAAAGAGCTTGTTAAAAATCGCATTAAAGTGTGTGGTTGCGACGGCAAAGCATAAGAGGTTACATAAATGGAAAAAATTCTGCTTGGTATAGATATAGGCACTTCTGCTTGCAAAGTAGTTGCTTTTCGTCCAGATGGCACAGTTGTAGGGCAAACAACAGGTGATTATAAAGTGTATTACCCACAACCAGGATATGTGGAGCAAAACCCAGTTGAGTGGTATGAGGCAGTTTGTGGTGCAATAAAAAAACTAATAGCTGACGGTATGCCAGCAAATGAGGTTGTGGGCATAGGTATAGACGGCCAAAGTTGGAGCGCAATTGCAGTTGATAACGAGTGTAACTGCCTAGCTAACACACCTATTTGGATGGATACACGTGCAGAAGCTATTTGTGAAAAACTAAAAGGTACACTAGGTTTAGAGAGCCGTTTGTTTGAAACATGTGGCAACCCTTTGCAACCTATGTATACCTTACCAAAAGTACTATGGTATAAAGAGAACACACCAGAAGTTTACGAAAATGCGTGTAAAATTCTGCAATCTAACAGTTACATAGGCGCAAAATTAACAGGTGTTATGACACAAGAACATAGCCAAGGTTATGGCTGGAACTGCTATAAAATGCAAGAGGGTGTTTATGATTTAGCCCTTTGTGAAGAACTTGGCGTACGCACAGACTTATTACCGGAAATTGTGCCTTGCCATGAGGTTATAGGAACAATTACCGAAAAAGCTTCCGCTGAAACAGGTTTACCTGTTGGAGTGCCTGTTGTTGCTGGCGGTTTAGATGCAGCTTGTGGCACTTTAGGTGTTGGTGTTTTAAACACAGGTGAAACACAAGAACAAGGTGGTCAAGCAGGTGGAATGAGTATTTGTACTGATTTTGCTGCTGCTGAACCTTCGCTTATACTTGGCGCACACGTTGTGCCACAGCGCTGGCTTTTGCAAGGCGGCACAGTTGGCGGTGGCGGTGTTATACGCTGGTTTAACCAAGAATTTGGAACAGATGATAAACTAGCCGCTGAAAAAAACGGCACTTTGGATTTGCTAGAGATGAACTATGCGGCCGATAAAGTACCAGCTGGCAGTGATGGCTTAGTGTTTTTGCCTTATATGTCAGGCGAACGTAGCCCTATTTGGAACAGCAAAGCAAAAGGTGTTTATTACGGTGTTGATTTTACAAAAACACGTGCGCATTTTGCAAAAGCAAGCATGGAGGGCGTTGCGTATTCCTTACGTCACAACCTAGAAGTTGCTGAAAAAGCAGGTGCAAAGGTTGATGTTATGCGTGCTATGGGTGGTGCAGCAAATAGCCGAACATGGATGCAAATTAAAGCGGATGTAACAGGCAAAGAGGTAGTTGTGCCATCTGCTGAAACAGCAACAGCACTAGGCGCTGCTATACTTGCAGGTGTTGGTGTTGGTGTTTATAGCTCTTTTGAACAAGCTGTAGAGCAAACTGTAAAAATACGAAAAACTTATAAACCAGACCCAGCAAATGCCGAAGTTTACGAAAAAGGCTACAAAATTTATAGAGAACTTTACGAAAACTTAAAAGAAACAATGGAGAGGTAAAAAACTATGAAAGCAGCAGTTTTACGTGGTAATGAAGATTTACGATATGAAGAAATTGAAACCCCAGCAGTGAAACCTGGTTATGTTAAGGTGCATGTGCGTGCAACAGGCATTTGTGGTAGTGATGTGCCACGTGTTTTGCACAATGGTGCGCATGGCTACCCAATAGTGCTAGGGCATGAGTTTGCAGGCGATGTTGTTGAAATTGGCGAGGGTGTAAGCACTATTTCAGTCGGAGATACTGTTTCTGGTGTGCCACTAGTGCCATGCATGAAGTGTGATGACTGCCAAAACGGAAATTTTTCGCTTTGCAAACATTATACATTTATAGGTAGCCGTATAAATGGTAGCTTTGCGGATTATGCATATCTACCTGAAATAAACGCTGTTAAGTATGACCCAAGCATACCTTATGAACAAGCGGCTATGTTTGAACCTTCAACTGTTGCATTGCATGGTTTATTTTGCAATGATTACGAGGGCGGTTATAATGTTGCAGTTTTGGGCTGTGGCACTATTGGTATCTTTACAGTACAATGGGCAAAAATTTTTGGCGCTAAAAAAATCACAGTTTTTGATATAGACGAAGGTCGTTTGGCACTAGCAAAGCGCATGGGTGCGGATGAAACTATCAACACACGTGAAGACGGTTATATGGAAAAAGCAAAAGCTTTAACAGATGGCAAAGGTTACGACTTTGTTTTTGAGGCAGCTGGTAATCCAATAACCATGCACATGGCTTTTGAAGCAGCAGCAAACAAAGCTAAAGTTTGCTTTATAGGTACACCGCACGTTGATATGAGCTTTACCCCAAAAGAGTGGGAAAACATGAACCGTAAAGAGTTTAAACTAACAGGTAGTTGGATGAGTTATTCTGCGCCTTTCCCTGGTAAGGAATGGACGCTTACCGCGCATTACTTTAAAACTGGCCAATTAAAGTTTGACCCAGAGTTTATTTATAAGCGCTACCCTATGGAAAAAGCATCGGAGGCTTTTGATAACTTCCGCAATCCTCAAGATGTGCACGGCAAAATTTTGCTAACGAACGATTGAGAGGTAAAAGCATGATTTTAACTGTAACTTTAAACACAGCTGTTGATAAACTTTATGTTTTGCCAGAAATACAAGTTGGCGAAGTGCAACGTGTGCAAGAGGTTAATAACACAGCAGGTGGCAAAGGTTTAAATGTTTCTCGTGTGGCGGCACTAGCAGGGCAAGATGTTATTGCAATGGGTTTTGTTGGCGGGCATAATGGTGATTTTTTCACCTCGCTTATAACAGAAAAAGAAATTGAATGTGCTTTTACTAAAGTACATGAGGAAACACGTTGTTGCATAAATGTCCGTGATGAAAAAAATGGCACAGGCACAGAGTTTTTAGAACCAGGGAAACCTGTAACCGAAAGCGAAATAGAACAATTTTTAGTTGATTATAAAGCGAAATTACCTATGGCTGATGTTGTTGTGCTTGCAGGTAGTATGCCAAAAGGTGTGCCAACTGATTTTTATGCAGAGCTTGTAACACTTGCAAAACAGGCAGGCAAAAAAGTAATTTTAGATACTTCAGGCGAGGCTCTGGTTAAAAGTTTAAGCGCAAAACCAACTATGATAAAACCAAACGAGGACGAAATTAAGCAAATTTGCAAGGTTGATATAAACTCCCAAGAGGAGCTCATCGAAACCGCAAAAATTTTGCAAAAGACAGGTATAGAAATAGTTGCAATTTCGCTTGGTGGCGACGGTGTTTTGGTAGTGACAGATAGTGGTGTTTACCAAGGTAAAATCCCACCTATAAAAGTTGTAAACACAACTGGATGTGGCGATAGCATGGTAGCTGGTTTTGCTGTTGGAATGGCAACGGGTAAAAGCATAGAGGAAACAATAGGTTTTGCTGTTTGCACAGGTTCAGCAAACGCACTAACCAAAAAAACAGGTAGTTTTGAACAAGAGGTTTTGGAGGATTTACTAACAAAAGTTACGGTTGCAAAACTACAATAATTAAAAAAATGCGCAAAACGCATAATAATAAATAACGATTTAAAAGGAGATATCATAATGGCAAATATTGATCCAAAATTAGTTCCACAGTTCACACTCGCAAATGGCGACAAAATGCCTTGTATAGGTATGGGTACTTTCGGTTCTGACCGTTTTAATGCACAGCAAATTTCCGATGCAGTTGCAGGTGCTTTGCGTGTTGGCTACCGCTTGTTTGACGGCGCTTCTGTTTATGGTAATGAGGTTGAAATAGGCGAAGTTTATGCTAATGCTATCGCTGAGGGTGTTTGCACACGTGAGGAATTATTCATCACAAGCAAAGTTTGGAACGACCAACACGGCCAAGGCGAAGTTTTACTTTCATGCGCTAAATCATTGCGTGATTTAAAGCTAGACTATTTAGACGCATACTTTGTGCACTGGCCATTCGCTAACTATCACGCACCAGGTTGCGATGGTGATTCTCGCAATCCTGACTCAACACCTTTTAGCGTTGAGCGTTTTATTGCAACATGGAAACAAATGGAACGTTTATATGACATGGGCCTTGTAAAACATCTTGGCATGTCTAACATGACTATCCCAAAACTAGAGGCTGTTTTGCCACTATGCCGTGTTAAACCATCAGTTATAGAAATGGAATTACACCCAAGCTTCCAACAAAAAGAGCTTGTGAAATATTGTGTAGAGCATAAAATCCAGCCAATAGGCTTTTGCCCAATTGGTAGCCCAACACGCCCAGAGCGTGACAAAACGGAGAATGATATTGTTGATATTCAAATGCCTGAAGTTGTCGAAGTTGCAAAAGCACATAATGTGCACCCAGCAGTTATATGCTTAAAATGGGCAGTTGCAAACGGCCATGCTCCAATACCTTTCTCTGTTTATGAGATGGAATACGAAAGCAACATACGTTGCACAGTTGAAGACCCACTAACTTCTGAGGAAATTAAACTACTTGCAAGCGCTGATAAAAACTGCCGTTTAATAAAAGGTCAAGTGTTCCTATGGGAAGGCGCAAATGGCTGGGAAGATTTATGGGATTTAGACGGAACAATTACAAATTAATTGTTTGAATAATTAATATTAGCGGATAAATATATATCGTACCTGTTTTGTTTTATGGCAGGTACGTTATATACATATAAGATGAAAAGAGGTAAAAAATGTTAAAAGGCATACCTTCAATACTAACACCAGAACTGTTAAAAATTTTAATGGAAATGGGTCACGGCGACGAAATTGTTCTTGCAGACGGCAACTTTCCTAAATTTGCACACCCAGAAAACGTTGTGCGTTGCGACGGCCACGGCATACCAGAGCTTTTAGATGCTATTTTGCAGTTTATGCCACTGGACCCATATGTAGAAAACCCAACTGTTTACATGGCTGTTTTACCAGATGACCCATACAAACCAGAAATTTGGCCTGTGTACGAAGAAATAGGCAAAAAATATGAGGACGAAGGCTTGCGCTCTGTGCAAATTAGTAAATATGATTTTTACCCACGTTCAAAAAATGCATATGCACTAGTTACAACAAGCGAGGGTGCACTGTACGCTAACGTTATACTTAAAAAGGGCGTTATCAAAGGTTAATATCAAAAAGGCAGTGTCACAGATTTTTTAATCTGCAACACCGCCTTTTTTATTTTAGCTAGATAAATATAATCCGAGCCAATTTTAATCAGCTATAACTTCAACTTTTGTCATAACAACTGGGCTAAGTGGCTTATCAGCATAATTTGTTTTAACATCAGCAATTGCGTCTACAACTTCAATGCCAGCAACAACTTTACCAAAAGCAGCATATTGGCCATCTAGGTGAGGTGCATCTTTATGCATGATGAAAAATTGGCTACCTGCACTATCAGGGTGACCACTGCGAGCCATGCTTAAAACACCACGTGTGTGTTTTAGTGTGTTGTTAACACCATTTGATGAAAATTCGCCTTTGATGTTGTGGTCTGGGCCACCCATGCCAGTACCATCTGGGCAACCGCCTTGTATCATAAAGCCAGGGATTATACGGTGGAAAGTTAGGCCGTCGTAGTAGCCTTTTTTAACCAAAGTTTCAAAGTTTTCGCAGCTTATAGGTGCAATAGTAGGTTCTAGGGCGATGTCAATAATTCCGCCGTCTTCCATAGTAATACGTATCATGGTTAATACTCCTTATTAATTGTAAAAATATAAAAGGTTAATTGTAAAACTAACCTTTTATAGTATATCTCTTTTATGCTTAAAATGCAAGTTGAGTTAAATTATTTTTAATTTTTATTGCAACTTTCAAGTAAAACAATTTCGCCTTCTTTTAAGGTTTTTTGCATGTCAATAACACGTTGGTTACTACTACCCTTAAACTTTAAGCGTATATCAAAAAGTTCTTGTTTAAATTCACCGTCAACAAGCACATCTATATATTGTAAAAACTCATCTGTTAGCGCACAGTGTCCACGGCTTTGTTCTTTGCCTGTTAGCTGTTCAAAGGTGTAACCGCTATAACACCAAATTGTTTTTTGTGGGTAAATTGCTTTGAACTTTTGCACAAAAGGTAAAAGCACAAGTTGATTTTCAGGTTCCATAGGCTCGCCACCTAAAAGGGTTAAGCCAGAAATATGTGCAGGGCGACACGCATCATAAATTTTGTGCTCTATTGCTTGTGTAAAAGCATCACCGTAGAAAAAATCCCATGTGTCGGCATTAAAACAACCTTTGCATGCGTGAGTGCAACCTGAAACAAACAGTGTGGTGCGCACACCTGTTCCGTTTGCAATATCATTTTTTTTAATAGCAGAATAATGCATAAGTCCTCCTGTCCTAAAAAGTTTATAATAGTTTTAAAAATAGGTGCTGATATAATTAATATGTCAATTATATCAGCACCTGATGTGTTTTTATAGGTGTAAAACTCTATCTTTTATTTCTTGTGTACGACCTTGGTTCCAAAATTGTGTGCCTATATATCCGCAAGTTCTGCGTGCAACATTTAGCTTGTTTTGGTCGGTGTTTGAGCAATGTGGGCAAATCCACATTAGTTTTGCATCGTCATCTTTAATTTGAATTTCACCATCAAAACCACAAACTTGGCAGTAGTCAGATTTAGTGTTTAGCTCTGCGTACATGATATTTTCATATATAAATTGTAACAAGGACATTACAGCCTCAAGGTTATCT
Source organism: uncultured Faecalibacterium sp. (assembly GCA_964370685.1). Taxonomy (GTDB): domain Bacteria; phylum Bacillota; class Clostridia; order Oscillospirales; family Ruminococcaceae; genus Faecalibacterium. The sequence goes on from CAYJKG010000023.1 coordinate 38,117, forward strand.
TGCATATTAGGCACTTCAACATAACTGATAGCACCACCAGGGGATAATCTTTGAAATTCACTTTCAAATTGTAATTTTGTAAAGGCATCAATTTCTTCTGTTACGTGTACATGGTAGCTGTTTGTTATATATTGTTTGTCGTTTATGCCCTCAACTATGCCAAAACGTTTTTGCAATGCTTTAGCAAATTTGTAAGTTGTGGATTCAAGTGGTGTGCCATATGTTGAGTAATCGATATTTTCTGCAGCTTTCCACTCGTTGCATTTATCATTCATTTTTTGCATAACTGCAAGTGCAAAAGGTTTTGCTGTTTCATCTGTGTGAGTTTTGCCTGTCATGTATTTTACACATTCGTACAAACCAGCAAAGCCAAGGCTAATTGTGGAGTAACCACCATAAAGTAGTTTATCTATTGTTTCGCCTTTTTTCAAACGTGCAAGTGCGCCATGTTGCCATAAAATAGGTGCAACATCGCTTGGTGTGCCAAGTAAGCGTTCGTGACGTGCACGTAAACCACGATGGCAAAGCTCTAGGCGTTCTTCAAAAATATCCCAGAATTTTTGAACATCACCACCAGATGAAAGCGCAACGTCAACGAGGTTAATTGTAACAACACCTTGGTTAAAACGGCCATAATATTTTGGTTTATCTGTTGCTGGGTCTATATAAGGTGTTAGGAACGAACGGCAACCCATGCAAGTATAGCAGTGGCCATCGCCTTTTTTATCCTTTTTATATTCAAGCATCTTTTTCTCGGAAATATAATCAGGAACCATGCGTTTTGCAGTGCACTTTGCAGAAAGCTCTGTTAAATAATAATAAGGTGAGTCAGGCGTAATATTTTCTTCCTCTAAAACGTAAATTAGTTTTGGGAAAGCTGGTGTTACCCAAATACCGTCCTCATTTTTAACGCCTTGGTAACGTTGACGTATTGTTTCTTCAATAATAATCGCAAGGTCGTGTTTTTCTTGCTCGTTTTTAGCCTCGCCCAAATACATAAACACTGTTATAAATGGTGCTTGGCCGTTAGTTGTCATAAGTGTAACAACTTGGTATTGTATAGTTTGCACACCACGGTTTATCTCTTTGCGCAAGCGTATTTCAACAAGTTCACGTTTGCGCTCTGCGCTAACATCTAAACCAACTAGTTCTTCTTCTATTTCAACTGCGATTTTTTTACGGCTAACATCAACAAATGGTGCAAGATGTGTTAAACTAATGCTTTGACCACCGTATTGGTTAGAGGCAACTTGTGCTATAATTTGTGTTGCTATGTTGCAAGCTGTTGAAAAGCTATGTGGTTTTTCAATGAAAGTATCGGATATAACAGTGCCGTTTTGTAGCATGTCTTCAAGGTTAACAAGGTCGCAGTTGTGCATATGCTGTGCAAAATAATCAGCATCGTGGAAGTGCAAAATGCCCTCGCGGTTTGCCTCAACAATTTCTTGTGGCAATAAAATGCGGCTGGCAAGGTCTTTTGAAACTTCGCCCGCCATGTAATCACGCTGAACACTGTTTACAGTTGGGTTTTTGTTAGAGTTTTCTTGCTTAACTTCCTCATTATTGCACTCAATCAAGCTTAATATCTGCTCGTCAGTAGTGTTGCTTTGGCGTTTTAAGTTTTGTATATAGCGGTAAGTTATATATTTACGTGCAACTTCAAAAGCACGTTCTTCCATAATTTGAACTTCAACCATATCTTGAACTTCTTCAACATTAACAGAGCGTCCAAGTTGTTCACAGTTATCCGCAACATGTGCAGATATATTATCAATTTGATCTTTTGTCAAACGTTCGCTTTCAGCAACAACATTGTTTGCTTTGGTTACAGCAATGATAATTTTTGTAATGTCGAAGATATCCTCAACACCGCTTCTTTTAATAATTTTCATAACATTTTCCTCTTAATTAATAATTTACACTTACGAAATAGTGTGTGCTTTATAGCAAAAGCATAAAATAGGTGGTAAAATAACCCTAAACCGCAATGGTGGGTATTTGGTAGTTTTATCAACTAAAAACAAAAAAATACAGTTGTTTTAGTTAGTGTAAAACTTTATTGCTTATATATAATAAACCTTATTTGGTTGCATGTCAAGAGGTTGGACACAATATATTGTGTATTGTTGAGTTTTCGGCATTTGGCACAAAAAAGCGCCAACATTTGCGTGCGATTTTCCAATTTGAAGTTTTTTGAGACAAACTATAGGTTAAGCGGTGTTTTTTTAGTTGCAAAGAACTATGTATAAGGGTATAATGTTTTTGTTGAATTTATTAAAGTGTACACGATATATAGTGGTTTGTAAATACGAAACAAGGTAGGAGTGAAAATGCAAAAAATACTAATAATTGAGGATGATAGCGAGATTTGCGGTATGTTAACTCGCTTTTTAGAACAAAACAATTTTAGCACACAAAGCGCGACCAATGGAATAGACGGTATATCAAAAGCTAAAGCACAAAGTTATGATTTAATACTTTTAGATTTAATGCTGCCTTATAAAAGTGGTGATGAACTTTTGCGAGAACTGCGTGAAGTATCAAATGTGCCTGTAATAGTTATGTCTGCAAAAACTTTAACACAAACAAAAATTGAAATTTTAAGACTAGGCGCAGATGATTATATAACAAAACCTTTCGATTTAAACGAACTACTTGCACGCATAGAGGTAAACATGCGTAGATATATGGCAGGTAGTGGCACGCAAACAACAAAGACTACACTTTGCCACGGAGAAATAACTATTAATAAAATTTCAAAAGAAGTTATTGCGGGTAAAATTACTTTAAATTTAACAGCAAAGGAATATGCACTGCTTGAAATTATGCTCGAAAACCCTGTTAAAGTTTTTTCAAAACAAAATTTGTATGAGAGTGTTTGGAACGAGCACTATGCCTATGACGATAACACAATTAACACGCATATGAGCAATTTACGCAAAAAAATAAAAAGTGCCTCGAATAAAGATTACATAGAAACTGTTTGGGGCATGGGATATAAACTGATAAGCGTTTGATTTGCACAAAATATAATATTAAAATATTTATAATCTTTAGGTTTTCTTTAGAATTAGCTTAAGAGTTTCTTGAAAATTGTTGTTTATAATAATGTCAGTGGCAACAATGTTGTGAATAACGAGTGCGCTGCAAAATAATAATTGCAAAAAGAAATGAGGTTTTATTTTTTATGAAAGAAACAATTTTTAAAGCAACTAATTTAAGCAAACGATACAAAACTGGCCTTGCACTAAATGGTGTTGAAATGCAAATTAACCGTGGCGATGTTTACGGTTTTGTAGGTGAAAACGGCGCAGGTAAAACCACACTTATACGCCTAATGATGGGGCTTTCGCAAAGAACGAGTGGAGCTATGGAGCTTTTTGGTGAAAGTAATGAGAGCGAGCTTGTTAAAAGCAGGGAGCGCATGGGTTGCATAGTTGAAGGGCCAGCGCTATACCCAAATATGACAGCATATGAAAACTTAAAAGTGCACAGCATATATTTAGGCATACCAGACGAAACACGTATACAAAAAGTTTTGGAGCTTGTTAAACTTGCAGATACAGGCAAGAAAAAGGCGAAAAACTTTTCCCTCGGAATGAAACAGCGTTTAGGCATAGCAATGGCGCTTTTAAACGAACCAGAGTTTTTAGTGCTAGATGAACCAGTAAACGGGCTTGACCCAACTAGTATTATCGAATTGCGGGAGCTTTTAAAACGCCTTAATAAAGAACAAAACATTACTATATTAATATCTAGCCACATTTTAGGGGAGCTTTATCAGCTAGCAACTTGCTATGGGTTTATAAGCAAAGGCAAAATCGTTGAGCAAATAAGCCTAGCAGAGTTAGATGAAAAATGCAAAAAACATATTTGCCTAAGGGTGGACGATGCACCAAAGGCTGTTTTAATACTAGAAACAAAGCTAAACACCACAAATTACAGCGTGGTGGCTAATGATACAATTAAACTTTATGATTTTTTAGATGATACTGCAAAAGTTGCAAAGGAACTAGCGAAAGGTGGAGTAATAGCTAGCGAAATTTCAATAAAAGGCGATGATTTAGAAAGTTATTATATAGCTTTGATAGGGGGTAATAAAAATGCTTAATGCTATACGTGCAGAGTTTTATAAACTGGGCAAACTAAACGGTTTTAAAATTATTTTACTACTTAATGCATTTATATATGTTGGGATGGCATTTTTAATAATATTCACAGCGGATATTGCGCCTGAAGATTTGCCAGAGGGTGTTACAATAACAACTAGCAATGCTACGATATTAGGTTACGATGCTTATTATTCATCTATTACCCAAAGTAGTATCATTTTTATTGCAACCTTTATAGGCTTGTTTGTATGTAATGATTTTTCAAACCGCACTTTAGGTTTAGCGGTTTCGTCAGGCAAAGCTCGTATTAATATGCTGGTTGGTAAAACAGTGCCTGTAATGTTTGGAACGTTTTTTATATTGATTACTTGCCCTATTGCAATGACAAGTATTTTAACAGCTTACAATGGCTTTGGTGTTGAAATTACTACTAGTTTACTTGTGGAAATGTTAGTATACTTTATTTTATATATATTAATTAATTTATCGATTACAAGCGTATGTGTTTTGATAGCGTATATAGTTAAAAATATGGGTGCAACAATAAGTATATGCATAGGTGTAGTGTTGATGTACAGCTCTATATCGACAATGCAGCTGGGTGAAACATGGCAAAATATAATGTCGCTTACACCGTTTTACTATGCAGGAAATATGTCCACAGTTGTAACAAACGCAGATATTATTAAAGTTATATGCATTTGTGTGGCAACATTTGTAATCGCTGGTGGCTTTTCATATATAACTTTGCAAAAAACAGAACTAAAATAAATTAAGGTTTAAGCATGGTTAAAATTGTGCTTAAACCTATTTTGGATTTATCAAGTTTTTAAAAGGAGCAATTATGTGGTATTTTGTATTAAGTGTACTAATTCTAATATTAATCATCAGGCAAGTTTTAATAAACGCAGAAATAAGAAATATAACTAAACAGTTGAGCAATTTAGCCTCAAATAAGACACAAAAAAGACTTACCACTACAATTGCGAACAAAAACATACAAAACATGTGTGCTCAGATAAATCAAAACTTAACTAAACAGCAAGAGGGGCAGATGGCTGTAAAAAAGCATGAGGAAAAATTAAAACATGCTATATCTAATTTATCACATGATTTACGCACGCCTCTTACATCTATAATTGGTTATATAACAATGCTCAAAGCTGATAAAACAAAAACGGAGGAATACTTACATATAATAGAAAGCAGAGCGAATACATTAAACAATTTAGTAAACGAGTTTTATGAGCTTTCTATTATAGAAGATGGTGAATACAAGCTAGAACTCGAAAAAATAGATGTGGTTTGCATTTTAACAAATGTGTTAATGAGTAACTTTGCACTATTTGAGCAAAAAAATATAACACCTAAAATAAATATCCCGGATAACGCTGTTAACGTTATAGGAAACAGAGATGCATACGAAAGAGTTTTTCAAAACTTAATTTCTAATGCTGTTAAATATAGCGAGGGTGATGTTAATTTATCGTTGTTAGAAAAAAACGAAAACTGTATTATAACAATAAGTAATAAAACTAGCAATTTAAGCAAAGAGGTTGTAGAGCATCTTTTTGATAGATTTTATACAGCTGATTTTTCACGCACAAATAAAAATACAGGGTTAGGGCTTTATATAGTAAAAACCTTGTGTGAAAAAATGGGCGCAAAAGTTAGAGCTAAACTTTCAAATGAGGGTGTATTATTTATTGAAATTAATGTGAGAATATGACTGTTATGTAAAATTAAAATTTCTTATATAATGTAAGGATATAAACAAAACCCTAAAATTTGTACTAATAAAATGCAAATTTTAGGGTTTTGTTTAATTTGTTATACTTTTGATTAATATACTAAACTGCCTCGTCTAAAGGCGACCAATAATAGTTGGTAACGGTTGAATTATCAGAAACAGTAAAGTTACGTGCAAAGCATAAAGTTGTACCAGTTGAATCTTTAGCTACAAACGAAAAACCATACTCGCCAGCTGGCAATGTATTAAATATTATGTATTTATCAAGTTCATAAAAAGACCATTCGGTAGTATCTGGTTCAAGTTCTGCGTCAGATTCTTGAACAACTTCGCCATTTGCATCTATAATTTTCAGCGAAACTTCTGTTAAAGGGTTGCCCTCAGGGCTTTTTAAAATACCACTTAAACTAAAGGAATTGCCAGTGCGTATGTTTTCAGGGTGGAACATGCCTAATACTGTAAGTTCTTCAACTGGTAAATCTTCAAGCTGAGTGTTTGCATCGGCTGAAACATACCAATAACCAGAAACTTCGTTTAAATTAATAGTAGTAGCGGAAACAGGTATACGCCCAAAGCTTGCCCCTATTGCTGGGTCGGCTGCGTAAAATACACCATCGGTATAATCTGTTAATAAAACTGCATGTGGCATTGTGCGGTCATAGGCAACAATACCCTCTGGATGTTCATCTAATAGTGCAATAAGTTCTTCTTCGTTACCATAAGATGAAAGTGTACCATAACTAACAGTCATGCCATCATATGTAAAATGGTGACTTAAACCATTGCTCCAAGCATAAGGTTTTACAGCGGCCTCTGTTACGCTGGTCCAGTTTTCATCTCCATTTAAATATGCTCGGCGGGAGAGCATCATGGCAGCTGCTGAAAGCGTGCAAGTTGTCCAGCCATCTTGTTTTGAGTAAAAATTACCATTAATCATTAGGTCATCTGCAAAAACAGGAGCAGACAAGGCGAACACACACACAACGCTAAGTGCTAGTGCTGTTAACTTTTTTATCATTTTTTAAACCTCTATTTTTCTTTATTTGTTTTAGCTGTTGGCAAAAACTTTTTTGATTATACAATAATTTGAGATATATGAAAAGCTTTTTTAACGAAGTTTCATACTTTTTTCAAACTTTCAAAACTTTTTCAAAAAAAAATCAAAAAAACTTTAAAAAAAGTATTGACAGGAGGGAAAGCGTGTGGTAGAATAATCA
>CAYJKG010000024.1:0-42498 GCA_964370685.1 uncultured Faecalibacterium sp.
CTTTCGCTAGTAGGCCAGCTGGGCGCACGTGTATACCTAGTTCGTCTTTAATTACATAATCGAAAGTTTTCATAGTTAAGCTCCTTTTTATTGCATGAAATATGATTTCACGGTGTTTATTGGCAATGTGATTTCACAATCATCACTGCATTTTACTTCATTAAGGTTTGTTTCGTGGTTTATGCTCACAAACTTGCTATTAATAGCAATGTTTGCACTATTAGCTGAGGATTGATATGCTCTTAAAATTAATCCATCTTGTTTTTCAGCTTTTTTTAGTGTAGAAAGCACAAAGTCACTGCTGTTAACTTCAAACATTGAATACTCGTATGGTGTATTAAATTCTGCCTCATTTAATTTCATTGCGTTATAAGGCATTTTATTATAATAAACGAATGGTGTCAAGTATTCTTTGGCATTTTTTGCAATATGTTCATCTTTTGCCACTAAAGCAAGATCAAAATGAAGTGTTGTTAATAGTTGTGAATCTGGTGTTTCTAGCTTAATGCCTGATGGACGCCCTGGACGGCGGAATAAGTTTTCCTTACCTAAAACACCAACACCTCTAAACAGTGTAACCGCTATTGTGCCAAAACCTTCACCAATTAGCTCATACTCCCGTACCGAGTTCGTTAAAACAGCTAGGCCGTTTTGTGTATCTGTTGTTACGTATGAAAGCATAGGGTAAATTGCGTCTGGGCGCTCGTCCCATTTTTCTTGCTCCCAAACAGCCATAGCTTCATCAACTACTAGGCGTTTTATGCTACCAAATTGGTTGTCAGAAATTGAGTAATTTGTTGCAATGCCATTAGGTACAAGCAAGCGCACGCGGTGGTCTTTAACTTTGTTTGCAATAGTTGCTTTGATGTCTATCGTTTTAGATTTTGCACGCAAGGTTACTTTTAGTTTAACATCAATTTCGCCATCAATAACTTTTGCTTTACGAGAATCTAAATCTTTAGGCACTGGCATTGTAAAGCTTGAAACAATAACGGTTTTATCACCCATTGCTTGCATTGTAACATCTGCGTCTACATTATCTGAGGTTAAAACGAAATCATCTTCAAGCGGTGAGAAATCATATTCGTCACCATCGTCACTGCCGTCCTCAATAGTTAAGACGTTATTATAAGTTACATTTGTTTGTTTATCCGTAATATTTAAACTACCGTTTGCATTTGCAGTGATGCTAAAATACTCGTTTTCAGCTTTTTGTACATTTACAGTGGCTGTTACATTAATTTCGCCTTGTTTTTCTTTAACAAGCAAAGTTTTATAACCCATTGCAGGTATTGTGTCAACAAATTGCAAGTAATAACGCACAAATGGGTCATAATCGCCATAGTGGACAATTTGTCTATCAATAATGCCAGCATCTACAATTTCAGTTTTAACAACTTTAAAGTCGTAGCATTTGCCGTTTTCATCAACTAAATCAAAGTTTTTCATCTTTGTAATAATTTGCGCTTCAACCAAATTGTTTCTGCTATAAGGTAACAAATTAAAAACAGTTAGTTTATCTAGCGCGATATCGCAAGAAATAGCATCTGTAATTTTACGTTTATAATAACGAATTAGTTCGTCCAATTTATCCTCAGCAAGATAAAAACGATTTTCAATTTGCTTGTGAACATTATCGCTACAGCAACAACCTATAGAGTCATGCGCATGGTTTTTCATAATTTCTTTCCAGATTTTTTCAATTAAACCATGTTCATATGAAAAACCTAGCTTATACGCAATACTAGCTAGTGGTTCTAACACATTGGTGATTTTGTTTTCTATGCGTGTGTTATAGCTTTTTAAATCCGCCCTTGTAGAAAAGATACTTCTATGAACACGCATATATTTGCCGTCTAGCAATTCGCCTTTTATAGTGTCTAAATTTTGAACTTTTTCAAGCTCATCAAAAATATTTTCGTATTTACTCAAGAAAAATTCTTTATCAGGATAAATCTCTTTTAAAGTTTTCATAACTTCATAAATATTTTTTTGTATAGGCATTTGGTCATGCCCATTAGGTAAAGCAATTTCATCGTTAACTGCACCATGTTCAAGCACTGGCATATATTTTGACATACGTTTTTCTAATGCTTCTTTTTCTTCTGGTAGGTATTTGCCAATTGCATAGCCCAAAGGTAAAAGATGTACTAAAACCTTGCCTGCGTCCTCACCTTGCCAATAAAAATTTTGCTTATTTGTGCCGTGACGCTCAGAGCTACCACGCCAAAAGATTGAACGTGTTATGTCAAAACCATTTAAAATTTGTGGTAGCTTTTCACTTTGACCAAAAGAATCTGGCAAGTAGCCTATCATCATAGGTGGTGCAAACTCCTCGCAGTCTTTCATACCATAAAGCAAATTGCGAACGATAGACTCTCCACCAACTACCATAGAATCCGTTTGTGTGTACCAAGGGCCAACCAAAAATTTGCCAGCCTCTGCAAGTTTTCTCACACGTTCTTTGTTTTCTGGTTTAACTTCAAAATAATCCTCTAAAATTGCAGTTTGTCCATCTAGTATATAATATGGGTAGTTTTCATCTGTTTCTAGGCGTTGCATAATTTCTTCCATATTATTTACAAGTAAAATGCGTGATTCTTCTGTTGTAAAGTACCACTCTCTATCCCAGTGCATATGTGGTATTACGTGTACATTTTTAGCCATGTTTTTTCCCCTCAAACTTAATTAAAAGTAATAAATTTGTAATTTAAAGGGCAGTTGCACCCTACATCTAAAAGTAATAATAAGTATCCATTACGTCTTTTAAAAATGTTTACGAGCACAACTACCCATTAAATAAATGATTAATTTTCAGCTTTGTTTAATGCCTTTTTTTGGCCATATTTTAACATTGGTACTAAAATAGCAGTTGATATAACCGCACCTACTACCGCAGCAAGTAACCATACAGCTGAGCCAACAAGTGGGCTTACTGTTGCGTTATCATAGTTTAGCAAGAACATAGAGAATATACCAGCACCTGGAACATCAAGGCCTATGTTTGTTAATGCAACAAGTGCACCTGTAACTGCTGAGCCTGTGCAAAGTGCAAAAATAACTTTTAGTGGGTTTTTCATCATAAATGGTATAGCACCCTCGGTGATACCACCAAGTGCGAGCATCCATGTTGTTTTGCCAGAAGCTTGCTCTTCTTTAGTGTAAAAATCTTTCATTAAGATAACTGTCATTGTAATAGCAAAACCTGAAACCATTTTTACAGATGCAAATATTGCATATGGTAGTAAAACACCCTCGGACATAACGCTAACGCTAAATGCGTATGCCGCTTTGTTTACAGGACCACCAAGGTCGAAAGATGTCATTATACCAATAACTGCGCCAAGTAAAGCTGCGTTTGTACCTTGTAAGCCACTTAAAAATTCAGTTAGTGCTGTGTTGATCCACGCTGTTGGCCCGCCGATAACAAAGAACATTATTAAACCAATTAAAACTGTGCTAACGATAGGATAAATAAAGAAACTTATAAAACCAGACCAAGCACCTTTTGCTGGGATGTATTTTTTCATGTAGCGAACTAGGTAACCAGCAATGATACCGCCAAGCATACCAGCAAGGAAGCCACCGCCAACCATGTTAGCTGCATAGCCTGCTGCAAAACCTGCAACAAGACCAGTTTTTTCTGAAATTGCATATGAGATATACGCCGCCATAACAGGGACAAGTAATGTGCCTAGTAAGCCACCAGAAAGTAAACGGAATTGGTTTAGCCATGTACCTGAAGTATTATAAAGTTCTTGTAAGCCAAATTGTTGTGTTATCAAAACTGCTAATGCTAAAATCATACCGCCAGCAACAACAAGTGGCACCATGTGAGAAATACCTGTCATAACAGCTTGCTTAATTTCTTCGCCAATGCTCATTTTACCGTCGTCTTCAACAACTGCACTAACTTCACCTTTAACAAAGTTTTCAGCTTTATCAAGTGCACGTTTAATTATGCTTTTTGCATCTTTTAATGGTTCTGCAACAGATGTTTTTGTTATTGGTAAGTGGTCAAAACGTTCTGCGTTTTTAACCGCAACACCAACGGAGAAAATTGCTGCATCTGCATCTCTTAACATTTGTGCTGTGTGTCTATCTTCTATGCCGTTTGCGCCTTGTTTTTCAACATATACTTTAACACCTAACTCTTTACCTGCTTTAACAAGTGCTTCTGCTGCCATGTAAGTATGCGCTATGCCCGCTGGACATGCTGTAACTGCAACTATGGTTTTTGTGTATTCAACCTCTGCTGTTTCTTCTTCTACTTTTTCAGCATCAAGGTTAGCATAAAGATCTTTTGATGTTTTTGATGCAAATAGATTTGTTACGTATTCTTCATCGCTCATTCTTTGCATTAGTGTAGCTAAAACATCTAAGTGTGTACTACCGCCTTGTGCTTTAGGTATAGCTAGCATTACTATATGTTTAACTTCGTTGTCAGGGTCAATACTTTCCCAATCAGAAACAACTTCGTTGGTTGTCATTATGGCTATAGCCGCCTCTTTAACACAATCCGCTTTTCCGTGAGGTATAGCAAAACCGCTTTCTATACCTGTTTCAGAAATCTCCTCACGTTCGTATATTGCCTTTAAAAATTCTTCAGCAGAAGTAATTTTACCATTCTCGTAAAGAACATCGACTAATTTTCTTAAAACTTCATCTTTCTTTGCGAGTGGGCTGTTTAGAATAATCATACTCTCATTGGTTAATTTTGATAATTGCATGTTATTTCCCTGTCCTTTCTGTTATAACTGCCTCAGCAGATTTATCGTAACATCAGTATATCATGTTTTTTAATTTACATTGAATTTACGACATAAATACACAACCTTTTAAAAGATTGTACATTTATAAACAGTTTTATTCACATTTTATCTAAATAAACTGCATTAAATACCTATTTTAATAATTTTTTACGTTAAAAAATGATGCATATCACTACATTTTGCAGTAATATACACCATTTAGCTTAATTTTTGTTCATATTTTTGCGCCCACCTGTCAGAGCCTTGCGCAAACCCAGTGGAAAGGCTAGTGCTGCATATATTCCCACCATTAAAACAGCAATTAACACTATAACACCACCCGCCGAAATTCTTTCAGCTAAATTCATTGTGTTTTCAACACTCAAACCATCAAGTATAGGAAAACTTCCTTTTATGTGTACATTATATGTATCCACTAAATAAGCACTAATTTGCGCCTGCTTTTGTCTTGCAAAAGCTAGCATTAAATCACCTATAAAAAAAACTATACCACAAGCAAGCAAAGGATATACAAGCCACTGCCACCAATACATTTTCACTTGTGTTACTTTTAATAAGCGCCATGTATTCATAAAACATGTATAAACATTTGAGGCAAACACTATATATAAAAAGCTAATAATTCCAAAATGTGGCAATAACAACACAACCCCAACAATGCGACAAATGGAATCAATTGCACTATATCGGAAAGTAGCTTTTTGTTCACCTAAACCTTTTAATGCTCCTGTTACCATATTTTCCAAATACATAAAAGGTGCCATTGGTGCTAGTATTTTTAAATAATCGCCTGTTTCAGCGCTTTGGTAAAGCAATTCTCCAAGGCTTGCCCCAAATATATAAAACATCACTCCGCCTAAAAGAGAGGCGTACATTGTTATGGTTATCATTTTATGTAAAAGCCTTTGCATTTGCAGTTTTTTGCCTAGCACATGTGCCTCCGTAATTTCAGGCATAAGCAAAGTTGCAAGGCTACCTAAAAGCCCCATAGGAAAAACTAACAAGGGCATAACCATACCTTTTAGCACACCATATTGTACTAAAGCTTCACTTCGCCCACCCCCAGCAATTAAGTACACCGCTAGGCACGCTGGCACAAGCATATTTTCAGCGGCATGTAACGCGCTTGAAAGCACACGCCCACTAGAAATAGGCCAAATAATATCCCAAATGCGTTTTTTTGTACCACTAGGAGTTGTTTTTTTCACATCTGCAAAAACATTTTTAGCCTCCTTTTGATAAAACAGCACCATTACCCCACAAGAAAGCGCCTCACCTATTGTTGCGCCTAGTAATATAACTGCACAACGTATTTCTAGGCTCATGTTCTGTGTTTCAAACAACAGCCACACTGTAATAATTATGCGCAAAATTTGCTCTGCCATTTGGCTATATACATTAGGTTGCACACGTCGCATTGCCATAAAAAAACCACGAAGAACAGATGCGATTGCCATAAACGGCAAAGCAAATGCGACAACACGCAAAGCTAAAACTACACGCACATCTCCTATCCAATACCTTGCAGCTACATCTGCCAAAACAAACTGCACAATTGTTGCAAATACACCTATACCAAAAGCTAACCATAATAAACGCGAAAGCATTCCCCTTGCATTAGCTTTATTTTGGCTTAACTCCTCTGTTAAAAGGCGAGTTGATGCAATTGAAACACCTGCGGTTGCCAGTGTAATAAACACAGCATAAAAGGACATTATCAGTTGAAAAAGCCCTACGCCCTCCTCGCCGAGAGCACCTACTAAATAAATGCGAAAGCCCATGCCTGCAATCCTCAAAATAAAATCTGCGCTCGTGAGCACAACTGCGTTTTTTAAATAACTTTGTCTTTCCATGCACAGCCCTCCCTGCAATAAAATATGCATAAACTTTTTACAATATGTCAAATTGCAATTTATTATTAATTGTGCTATAATTTGTTAAATGTTAAATAGGCTATTAAAAAATAAAACTTATTTTGAAATTATTTTTTAAGGCTGATACTAGCATTATTTTAATAATGTTTTAGGCTGTTATGCCTAAGGAGGTTTTTATGTCAGAATCATGTTCACATAACTGCAGCAGTTGCAGTTCAAGCGGCTGTGGAGATCGAAATGCCGCACCAACTTTTGAATCACCTAACGAATTTAGCCAAGTTAAAAAAGTTATAGCTATTATGTCTGGCAAAGGTGGCGTTGGCAAAAGTATGACAAGCGCCATGCTAGCTGTTTCAATGCGTCGTTTAGGCTACCGTTGTGGCGTTTTAGATGGTGATATCACTGGACCATCTATACCAAAACTTTTTGGTGTTAAAGGCCCTGCGAATGTTAACGAAAACGGCATTTATCCAGTTGAAAGCTGTGGCGGTACTTCTATCATGAGTATAAACGTGCTTATGGAAAACGAGGAAGACCCTGTTGTTTGGCGTGGACCTGTGCTTGCTGGTGCTGTTAAACAATTTTGGACAGACGTTGTTTGGAGCGATATAGACTTTTTGTTTGTAGATATGCCACCAGGTACTGGTGATGTTCCTTTGACAGTTTTCCAAAGTTTGCCTGTCGATGGCATTATTGTTGTTACAAGCCCACAAGAGCTTGTTAGCATGATAGTTGGAAAAGCTGTTCAAATGGCTCAAGCTATGAATATCCCCATTTTAGGACTTGTCGAAAACATGAGCTATATTAAATGTCCTGATTGCGATAAAGAAATTAAACTTTTTGGTGAAAGTCACGTTGATGAAGTAGCCGAAAAATACGGTTTAAGCGTTTTGGCAAAAATGCCAATAGACCCTAAATTTGCAGCGCTTGCCGATAGTGGTTTGATAGACCAGTTCTCAGGTGACTATTTAAAAAATGCCGCACAAGTGGTTGAAGGTTTATTAGATTAAAGAAAACCAACAAAATCATTCACAATGCAAACAAAAAACACAAATATCACTTCAACAAATAAAGCAACAACGTTATTTTTAACGCTGTTGCTTTATTTATTAAAATTCACACAAATACACTTGTCTTTTAGTGTAAAACAACAATTTTCAACTTAACACCTTGCAAAAGATTAAAAACTGCACTATACTAAAGCGTGTGTACAAATAATATTACAAAGTTATAAATCTACAAATTGCAAAAAAGGAGTATATGTTATGATTGAGAACGCTTATTTAAAACGTGTGTACGAGGGTCTTGCTGAACGCAACGCTCACGAAAGTGAATTTTTACAAGCAGCTTATGAAGTGCTAGAAAGCATTGCACCAGTTGTTGAGGCTAACCCTGACTACGAAAAATGGGGCATTGTTGAGCGCATTGTTGAGCCAGAGCGCATCATCACTTTTAGAGTACCTTGGGTAGACGATGCTGGCAATGTGCAAGTTAATCGTGGCTATCGTGTACAATTTAACAGCGCTATTGGCCCTTACAAGGGTGGATTACGTTTTCACCCATCTGTTAACCAAAGTATTTTAAAATTTTTAGGATTTGAGCAAATCTTTAAAAACAGCCTAACAACCTTGCCTATGGGCGGTGGTAAAGGCGGTTGCGACTTTGACCCTAAAGGTAAAAGTGAGATGGAAGTTATGCGTTTTTGCCAAAGCTTCATGACAGAGCTATACCGCCATATTGGCCAGTTTGTTGATTGCCCTGCTGGTGATATTGGTGTTGGTGGACGTGAAGTTGGCTATATGTTTGGCCAATATAAACGCATTACAAATAGTTTCCAAGGTGGCATGATTACAGGCAAAGGCCTAACATTTGGTGGTTCTTTAGCTAGAACAGAGGCTACTGGTTATGGTTTGTGCTACTTTGTAGCTGAGGCTATGAAATGCATGCGTGGCGATGGCTTTGCAGGCAAAACTGTTGTTGTTTCTGGCTCTGGCAACGTTGCAATTTACGCAACACAAAAAGCAACTGAACTAGGCGGCAAAGTTGTTACCATGAGCGATTCAGGCGGTTATGTTTACGACCCTAACGGCATAGATTTAGCTTATATTAAAGACCTTAAAGAAGTGCGCCGTGGCCGTTTGACAGAATACACCCAAACACACCCAGAGGCCTCTTACGTTGCTGATTGCAGCAAAGTTTGGGAAGTTAAGTGTGATATTGCCCTACCTTGTGCAACACAAAACGAACTTAATATTGACGCAGCAAAAGCACTTGTAGCAAACGGCTGTAGTGTTGTATGCGAGGGTGCTAACATGCCTTGCACTCCTGATGCTGTTGAACATTTTATTGATAACAACGTGCTTTATGGCCCTGGCAAAGCTACAAATGCTGGTGGTGTTGCTACTAGCGGTTTAGAAATGAGCCAAAACTCCGAGCGCTTGAGCTGGAGCTTTGAAGAAGTTGATGCAAAACTACAAGGCATTATGCAAAGTATATTCCACGCTAGCTACGACGCTTCTGTTGCAGTTGGTAAAAAAGGTAATTTAATGGTGGGTGCAAACTGCGCAGGTTTCTTAAAAGTTGCTACAGCTATGATAGCTCAAGGCGTAACATACTAACAAATCGGAAACTTTTTTTAATTTATTTAAATTATTTTTCAAAAAAGGTTGACTATTGCGCTCAACATCTGTATAATTGAAACGTTAGTTACATTTTAATTGTAACAACGAAATTCCAGTCGTCAAGGGAGTGAATAAGATGTCGGAAATTCGTGTTAAAGAAGGCGAATCGCTGGAAAGTGCTCTTCGTCGCTTTAAGCGCAGCACTGCTCGCAGCGGAGTGCTCGCAGAAGTTCGTAAACGTGAAGCTTACGAAAAACCTTCTGTGCGCCGCAAGAAAAAATCTGAAGCAGCCCGCAAACGCAAGTTTAAGTAATTAAACTTTTTGCGCAATGCCAAAGACCCCGCATGTTTAGCTAGCGTAAAAATGGGAGAACTCGCTTGGGTTCTTCCTTTTTTTGTGATTGTGCTATAAAATACAAATAGGAGATTTTTATGCTTTGCACACCAGAATATATTTTTGCTGATGTTTCACGCATAACCCCAGAATTTTTAAAAGAAAAAGGCATACGCGCTCTTGTTCTTGATGTTGATAACACAATAACAGAGGATCGTAGCCAAAACCTTTCGCCAGAGGTTTCGAAATGGCTAGATGATATGCGTGCAGCGGGTATACTTTTAACCATCGTATCCAATGGCACTGCAAAACGTGTTTCACCTTTTGCGGATAAAATTGGTCTTGAGTGGGTTTCACGTGCTGCAAAACCGCTTTCAATAGGGCTTAGCGTTGCACGCCGTCGCCTTGGTGTTAACCGCCACGAAATGGCAATGGTTGGCGACCAACTTTTTACAGACCGCATGGCAGCTGCATTATATGGCATACCTGCGTTTATGGTTGTACCACGTGGCCCAGATTTAAACAAAACTGTACAGCTAAAACGTATGTTTGAAAAACATTTTTGGCAGACATATTATAACAAAGGCGGAAAATTGTTATAATACTGCTCAAAATATAAACAAAACTCTTGCAAAAACCGTCGTTTTCGGTTAAAATAGAGATATAACAAAAAATTGGCATGTCGCCGCCGTGTGAGCGACAGATTGGAGAATACTATGATTTCAGCAGGCGATTTTCGTAATGGTGTAACGTTTGAACAGGACGGTCAAGTTTTACAAGTTATAGAATTTCAACACGTAAAACCAGGTAAAGGCGCAGCTTTTGTGCGTACAAAAACTCGCAACTTATTAACAGGCTCTACCGTTGAAACAAGCTATAACCCTACAGCAAAATTTCAACCTGTAACCATTGAACGCCGTGAAATGGTTTACAGCTATGAAGATGGTGATTTATACTACTTCATGGACAACGAAACTTATGAACAAGTACCAGTAGGCAAAAGTGATGTTGGCGATAACTTCAAATTCTGCAAAGAAAACGAAGTTTGTAAAATCCTTTCTTTCAAAGGTAAAATCTTTGGCGTTGAAATACCTAATTTTGTTGAGTTAGAAATTACTCAAACAGACCCAGGCGTTAAAGGCAACACAGCTACAAACACATTAAAACCAGCAACTGTTGAAACTGGCGCAGAAGTTCGTGTACCATTGTTCATCAACGAGGGCGATAAAATTCGTATCGATACCCGCACTGGCGAATACATGGAACGTGTATAATTAAATAATTTTGTAACCGATGGCAAGCTTGCCATCGGTTATGTTATAAACAAACTTAAGGAGGCAAACAATGGAGCTTTGTGAAAGAGCCGCATATATTAAAGGATTAATTGATGGGCTAGGCATTGATAACACTACTAAAGAAGGTAAAGTTATACTTGCAATGAGCGACCTTTTAGCCGAAATGAGCGCATATATTGAAGAACTAGATTCTGACATTAGCGAACTTTACGATGAGGTTGACGAAGTTGAAACAGAGCTTGATGCCTTTGAAGATGCATATTTTGAAGATGAAGACGGCGATGATGAATATGAAGAAGAAATGTATGATGACTACGAAATCACTTGTGATGAATGTGGCACTATCAACATAACTGACGAAGAAACTTTGCTTAGCGACGCAGATATGTATTGTTCAAATTGTCATGAAAAGTTAAACATAACTTTACCTGACGAAAACTAATTAAACTAAAAACAGTGTAACGGCCGAGCCCGTTACACTGTTTTTTTTACCACAAGTTAGTTATGTAAATATTTTTGATTTATAAAACACTGTCATTACCGGCACCCAAAGCGCGCCTACTGTGTTACCTGCTGTAACTATAAGTACCATTATTAATGTGTGTAAAGACCATACCTCGGCAACAGTATAATAAAACATATTTGCTACGCTATGTTCAAAACCGCCTATCAAAAACACCATTACACAAAGAAACAAACCAATATAGCCACCAATACTGTTTACTGTATTTTGTGTTTGTTTATAAGCTTTAGCCGCAACAAACATCATAAAGCCACATAAGCAACCCAATATAAATGTACTTAGATAATTATCAGCTAGTTTAATTTCGGCGTATTCCCTTGCTCGCGTTATAATACCTGTTGTTGTGACTAAGCGTGTAGCCATAACTAAATAGCCCATAATTATTGTACCTATGAGGTTACCAACCCAAATTACTGCCATTTTAAAAACATTTTTATCTTCAAGAAAAAAGCCTATTTTACCAGTATATAATTTATATTCCAAAGTATAAATACTAAATAAACCAAAAGTAAACAAAAATGCGCCTATATATTTATTTTCTACCGTGAGATAAGTAGTAGCAGCTACACCAATAATAAAGCCAGAAATTATTGCACGAACAAGTATTCTAAAATAATTCACTTTTATTTTCTCTTTCATTTTTCTTTCCCTTCTCTTAATTAACAATTAAAACTTTTCCCACTCGTACATTAGCTAGCCAGATAAATGCAAACCGAACTAGCTTTAAAACACTTTTCAGAAATTTAATTTAACTTAAATTTCCCCTTCGTGATTTTTGCGCCATGCAAGATAGCCTTCCAAAATCACTGTTGCACTTACAGAATCCAACGTTTCTTTGCGCTTTTTGCCAAATGTTCCGTTTTCACTTAAAATGTTTGCTGCCGTAATAGTTGTGCGTCTTTCGTCCCAAAGTCGAACTTTTAAACCACTTTTTTCCTCAAGCATTTTTCCAAATTTACGGCTTTTTTCTGCCCTTGCGCCTTCTGTTCCATCCATATTTTTGGGTAAGCCTAAAACTAAAAGCTCTGCTTCTTTTTCTGCTGCAACTGCGCAAATTGCATTTACAACTTTTCCCATACTGCGTTCTTCAATTTGTGGTGTAATAGGTGTTGCTAGCAACTCGCTTTTATCGCTTATTGCAAGGCCTGTTCGCTTATCACCATAGTCCACTGCTAAAATTTTCATAATCAAAACCTCCTTTTTTATGAAAAAACAACAATTCAAACGTTAAATTTTTAACTTATTCTTTTCAGAAAAAACCGTTTTTCTCGCATTGCACAGAAAAACGGTTCTTTATTATTTGCTGTTATTAAATACATTAACTGTAGTAATCACATTATTATCATTAACATTTATTAGTATCAACATTTTTGAACTCCTTTTTATTAAGACAATAACTGCTTTTTATTAAGACAATAACTGCTTTTAAAAATTAATCACATTTAAATATTACCTAATCCACTTACTAATATAACTTTGCACCTGCGGGAATTCTATCATCAACCATTAAGCAGTGCAGTTTCTCAACACCTTCTTCGTGATGCACTGCTGAGATAATCATACCACATGAATCAATACCCATCATAGGGCGTGGAGGTAAGTTTGTAATTGCAATTAATGTTTTTCCTAGTAAATCCTCAGGTTCATAAACATCGTGGATACCACTTAAAATTACGCGATCAGTACCTGAGCCATCATCTAGCACAAATTTAAGAAGCTTTTTGCTTTTTTTAACTGCTTCACAGTGTTTAACTTTAACAGCTCTATAATCTGATTTTGCAAAAGTTTCAAAATCAACAAAATCTTTAAATAAAGGTTCAATTTCTACTTTAGAAAAATCTATTACTGGAGCACTTTCAGGTTGTGCTTGTACTACAGTTTCAGCAGTAGTTTCTTGTGCATCTTGTTTTTTAGTATCATCACTTACACCTGTTTGTTTCATTGTAGGGAACAACAATACATCACGTATGGAGGCACTATCTGTTAGTAACATTACTAATCTATCAACACCAAAACCTAAACCACCAGTTGGAGGTAAAGCGTACTCCATAGATGTTAAGTAGTCATAATCAACTTGTGCGTTGCAATTTGGTTCTATAGCTTTGCGCTCTGCAACTTGGCGCTCAAAACGCTCACGTTGGTCGATTGGGTCATTAAGCTCACTAAATGCGTTGCCAAACTCCATACAATTAATAAAGTATTCAAAACGCTCTGTAAATGCCGGCTCTGACGCTTTACGTTTTGCAAGAGGGCTATTTTCCACAGGGTAATCATAGATAAATGTAGGCTGAATAAGCTCTTTTTCAACAAATGCATCAAAGAACTCAACTAATATATAACCTTTGTTTGCAACTTCTGGTAGTGGTACATTGTGCTCTTTTGCAGCAGCAATAGCATCTTCATCTGTTTTCCAATCGTAGTAATCTACACCAGAATATTTTTTAACAGCCTCTACCATTGTCATGCGTTCCCATTTGCTCATATCTATTAGATTACCTTGGTATGGCACAACTAATGAACCGCAAATTTTTTGTGCAAGACGTTTATATAGCTCTTCAACTAAATCCATCATGCCATAATAATCTGTAAACGCTTGATATAATTCAACAGAAGTAAACTCTGGGTTGTGTTTTGTATCCATACCCTCATTACGGAAAATACGACCAACTTCATAAACTCTATCCATTCCGCCAACAATTAAGCGTTTTAGATAAAGCTCTGTTTCAACACGCAATACCATATCCATATCAAGTGTGTTATGGTGTGTTGTAAATGGGCGAGCGGCTGCGCCAATTTCAAAAGGTGTTAAAATTGGAGTATCAACCTCCAAAAAGCCTTTTTCATCTAGGTAAGCGCGTAACTCACGCATTATTAAGCTACGTTTAACAAAAGTATCTTTAACCTCTGGGTTCATGATTAAATCTACATAACGTTGGCGATAGCGTGTTTCTGTATCGGTTAAACCGTGGAATTTTTCAGGCAATGGACGCAATGCCTTAGCAAGCAAAGTTAGCTCTGTAACACGTATGCTTAGCTCACCTGTTTTTGTTGAGAAAACTTCACCTTTAACACCTATTATGTCGCCTAAATCCATCTTTTTAAAGGCAGCGTATGCTTCCTCTCCAAGTAAATCACGACGTATATATAATTGAGTATCGCCCATGTTATCACGCAAACGCGCAAAACTAGCCTTACCCATAACACGCTTTGCCATCATACGGCCAGCAAGAGTAAAAAATTCGCCACTTTCTTGCTCTGGTGCAAGGTGTGCAAATTTTTGTTTTAATTCGCCAGAATATACTTCCTGCTCAAATTTTGTAATTTCAAATGGGTCTGCACCAGCTGCTTGTAAATCTACAAGTTTTTGGCGGCGAACAAGGGCTTGTTCACTTTCGCTAGGTGTAGCGGCTGGGTTTTTTTTCAATTCTTCCATGGTTTTTCCTTTCAAAGGCACATTTCTATGCTTTGTTTTTAATGACTGTGGCTAATTTCAAGTAAAGTGTACTCCACAGTAGAGCCATTTGGCAAAACTACTTCAACAACATCATTTACTTTTTTGCCCATAAGTGCAGCACCCACAGGGCTTTCATCGCTTATTTTACCTACTAAAGGGTTTGCTTCAGTACGTCCTACTATATCATAACCTTCTTCATCGCTTTCACCTGTTTCTATTACACGAACATGTGTACCAACAGCTACAACGTCAACGCTTAAAGAGCTTTCGTCTAATATTTTAACATTTTTAAGCATTTGCTCAAGTTCATTAATGCGGTTTTCCACAAGGCCTTGAACGTTTTTTGCTTCATCGTATTCAGCGTTTTCTGATAAATCGCCGTGGCTGCGAGCTTCCTTAATTTCTTCTGCTATTTCTTTTCTGCGCTCTGTTTTCAAATAATCAAGCTCATCTTGCATTGTTTGAAAACCAGCTGCGGACATAATTAATTCTTTTGCCATTTTTAGATTTTCTCCCTTATTTTTAATGCTTATTTATATATGTGATAATATATGCATAAGCGAGCCGATATAGCACAATAGTTTTTGCACTATATCGGTTCGCTTTATTTCAGTTTATTTAAGACTAATATATTATAACATGTTCTGCATAAATGTCAACTAAAAAACATCTATAAACAATCACAAATATCCTTAAATTTATTTAATATTTAATTGATATTTTTTGCGTTTTTATGACATATTTTTATTCAACTTCAAAAATACAAATCAAATTATTTATGCTTATTACCAGTCCATATACACATTATCATTGCAAAAACTGCAACAACTGCCCAAAACTTATGTTGTTTCATCTTGTTGTTCCTCCGTTATTTTTATAAGTTCGTCTTTTTTCATCATGGGCTTTGCCGATAATACAGTTAGCCCCATTGTAGAAATATTATGCAATAACGCAGATGTTCCTGCTGTTATTGTTCCTAGTATACCCAGCAATATTAGCGCTGTGTTAAACGAAACTATAAAGCCATATTGATTATAAATTTTTTTCATAAGCTTTGTTGCTAATTTTCGTGTTTGCACTATTTTTGTTAACTCAGATGATAAAATTGAAATATCAGCAACTTCCCTTGCTATATCAGATGAACCATTTAATGTTAGTGAAACATCTGCAACGCTTAAAGCTGGTGTATCGTTTATGCCATCACCTACCATTAAAACTGTTCTGCCATCTTTTTTTAATTGCTCAATAATAGCTGCCTTTCCATCAGGCAATATGCTTGCATAATATTTATCTATACCCAAAATATCACTTGTATATTTTGCATTACTTTCGCTATCGCCTGTTATCATGAATATATCTTTTATACCCTCTTTACGCAATAAATCAATAGTTTGTTTTGCGTCATAGCGTGGCGGGTCGTTTACACAAATAATACCTATAAGCTCATCATCTACTGCTAAATAAACAGCACTATCATTTTTTATTTGTTCTGTTATCCACGCTTTTTTCTCAAATGGGTATGGTACGTTTTCATCCTCAAAAACAAAGTGATAACTACCAATAACAGCGTGTTTTTCGTTATAAATGCTAGCTATGCCATGAGCTACTATATATTTAACCTTACCGTGTAACTCTGGGTGAGTTATGCAATTTTCTTTGGCATGGTTAACAATGGAGGCCGCCACGCTATGTGGGAAATGCTCCTCAAGACAAGCTGCAATTTTTAAAACTTCATCTTGTGTATAATTGGGGTGCACGCATATTATTTTAGAAACTTTTGGTACTGCATTTGTGAGCGTACCCGTTTTATCAAAAACAACTGTATCTACCTTTGATAAGACTTCTAGATATTTGCCACCCTTAACAAGAACATTATTGTTAACGCTCTCTTTCAATGCTGAAATAATTGTTATTGGTGTAGTTAGTTTGATGGCACACGAAAAATCCACCATCAAAACAGAAATTGCTCTTGCTAAACTGCCCGTTAAAATAAGCGTTGCAAAAAACAACCCAAAGCTAACAGGCACTATATCATCAGCAAGGCGCTCTGCTCTGCCTTGCACAGCGGCTTTTTCTTTTTCGCCAGTGTCAATTAAATCTATTATTTTAGAAATGCGTGAATTGTTTTGCAAATTCATAACTTGCACATCAATTTCTCCATCCTCTAAAACTGTGCCTGCAAAAACAGTGCTATTTATACCTTTATTTGCAGGTATAGGCTCGCCTGTCATTGTGGATTCATTAATAATCGCATCTCCAGCAACTATTGTGCCATCAACAGGTATCAAACTGCCTTTGCGTATGCGTATTACATCATCTTTTGCTATATCTTGGTGCGCAACTTCTATTTCCACACCATCACGTATTAACCAAACTTTATCAATTGTTATTTTTAAACTTTGCGCTAATGCGTGTTTTGCACGCATATTTGAGTATTCAAGCAACAAATCAGAAAGTTTTAATAAAAACATGGTTGCAGATGCTGTTTTATAATTATTATATAAAAGTGAGGCACCAATTGCAGTTGCATCTAAAACTTCAACATTTATTCTTTTTTGGCATAAAGCTTTTACACCACTAATTATATATGGTATAGCACGCACAGCCGTATAAGTACCTTGCAATTTAACAGGCATTAAAAAATACCTCGCTAAATAAAACGCAAAGTGCTTGATTATATGTTTTTTAATGCTTTTTTCTAGCACTGCTGCCTTTTGCTCTTGTGTTGGCTCGCTAGTTGGCATTTCACCAAGTGACATTTCTGATAATTTATTTAAAATAATATCTCTAGTAATATTATTTTTATATTCGATAAGAACCGAACCGTTCACAGGGTTTGCCAAAACATTTTTTACGTTATCTAAAGAAAGGAGCAGTTCGGTTAGACCGTAGCACTGCTCCTGAGTTATAACGTATTTACCAAAACGAACCCTTAAACGGTTAGGGATATCACAAACAATGTGATATTTCATTTGGCTACTCCTTAATTTTCCTCGCAGGTGCACTCAGGTGTACAATCTGTTGTGCAATCACATTTGCTTTTAGCTACTACCTTAGCTTGTGACACAATATCGTCTGCTTCTTCTTTAATATTTGCTACGTTTTCTAGCACTTTATCTTTCATAATAATGCCACTTGCTACGCCTTTTACAGCTAGCTCACGAGCTTTTTTTGTTTTTAGTAAACCTAAAACAGCAAGCCCGGTTGCAGCACCAGCAGCGAAAATTACTTTATGTTGTTTTGTAATAAAACTTAACATCATTATACCTCCAAAATGTTTATTTTAAATATATTATACTCTTTTTTGTTCTGTTTGTCTACTTAATTAAAACTTTATGCACAATATTTTTGCATAAACATAACATTTATATCAAAACACCCCCCAAAACTAAGTTATTACTTAATTTTGAGGGTTGTTTTGTATTGCAACATTTAATGTGGATATTAAACTAATTTTTCACCTAAAGCTTTGCAAGCAGCTTCTGCCTCGCCTTCTGGTGCGTCGTTGCAAATGTAAGTTTCTATAACATCACTTGGTGCATCTTCTTGCCAGCTACGCATCCATTCGCCATCGCCCCAACCGTAAGAACCAAATAAAACTACTTTTTTACCAGCTAGGCTATCTTTTACATCGTCCCACATTGGTTGAAATTCGCCTTCTTCCAAAACTTCAGCACCCATGGAAGGACAACCAAAAGCTATGCCCTCATAATTTGCTACTAAATCTTTAGAAAACGCATCACATGTTAAAACATCAACTTCTGCACCCTTACATTTAGCGCCATCTGCTACTAAATTAGCCATTGCCTCAGTGTTGCCTGTACCACTCCAATAAACTACTGCTACTTTGCTCATAATAATTCTCCTCAAAAATTTTTATTTTAAATATATATTAAGCAACGTACTGTTTTTTAACAGTTAGTTGCATAATATCTCTGCCTTCTTGCCAAAGTTTTTTATATATAGCTTTACATTTATTATACTTTGCAAATTTTTGCAACGCTTCATCTGTATCGCCATAAACTTTCCAATAACCACATAAATTACAGTTTTGCCCCTTATTGCAAATGAATCCCTCAACATCTTTAGGTGGATAACCTAAAAACAATCCGATTTCATGTGGAAATTCATCGTAATCAACAAGCTGCATTTGTAATTTTTTTATAGCAGCTGTTACATCAGCAGTATTATAACCGTATTTTTTCATTATTTTTTTTGCTATTTTATTTTTAAAATCATTAATTAAATACTCTTCTCTGTATACATAAATTAGAGCAGATTTTTGGCTATTTTTAAGCAAAATTATTTTAATACCATTACATAAAAATTTCTCGTTCCAATGTTTTATACTTTTATGTACTGAAAATATATCGTTAAATTTAATAGTAAATAAACTAGCTGTTTTTAAACCAGATAAAGTAGGTGAACAATGCTCGATTAAATCTTTTTCCATTATCATATATTGCCTTCTACTCCTATAAATAATTAATATTTTTACACAGCCTGTAAAATACTTTTAAGTGCAGTTAATGAACTAGAATGACAACGCTCAACCCTTGCTTTACAACGTTTGGCCTCACAATTTGCGCAGGCAACCAATTTATGTGATACTGTATTTGTAAAAAGTATTATCATATCCGGGCTACCAAATTTACCACGTACATCACCTTTCATCTTAGTGAACACTTTCGCCTTGTAACCATACGCTTTGCAGGTATCTATATAACGCCTTTCCATGCATTCATTCCCACCAACTATTACAACGCTCATAATTACCTCTCTTTCTCATGTTTTACAAGTTAGTATTAGCTAACTCACTTTGATAAAATAAACCGCTACACCTTATTGCATAACAGTAATCATTTAGTTAGTTTTTGCTAACCTGTTTTAAGTATATACCACAATTCAGCTTTTGTCAAGAAAAAAATTACAAATAAGAACACCTAGTATTTTCTTGACAAACATATTTTACTTTGATAACATGATAAATATATTCGCTAACTAAAACAATGATTTTATAGCAAACACTTAAAGGAGTTTAATAAATGAAAAAAAAATATAAAATATTAATTTTATCAAACCTTGTAGCAAGTGGTTTGAAAGATGATACTATAGTTAAAGAGAGTTTTGAAAAAGATGGACATATTGCAGATTTAAAAGCCGTAGATTATAGCGAGGAAATAGACGAAAACTACGATGTAATAATAAGGAGAAACACTTGGGTTAGCAGTGAGGATAAAACTGCTGATTTATTTGCAAAAAATGCAAATTTAATTAAACGCTTACAAGCAAAAAAAATTAAAACAGTTAACTTAGTTGGCCTTGACGGTGTTGGAAAATACTATTTGTGCGATTTATTTAAAAAAGATAAAAATGTTATACCAACAATAAAAAGCCTACAAGATTTAAACTTAATACCAGATAATGGCAAATATGTAATGAAAGATATTAAATCTTTTGGCAATGGTTTATACCAACAAATACTTACTAAAGAAGATTTGATTAAAAAATATAAAGAAGGCGATGTTATACAGCCATTTATGAGTTTTAAAGCAGAGCTACAGTGCTATTATGTAGGCCAAAAACTCATGTATGCCTTTGAGTACACACCATCTAAATATCCCCATTATCCAGAACCAATACTTATTGCTTTAAGCGAAAGCGAAAAACAGCTTGCTGATAAATACGCAGCTTTTTCTGGAATGAAACATGGGTTTCAGCGTATAGATTTTATCAGATTATCTGATAACAGTTTAATTTTGCTAGAGATAGAAGATCACGCAGCTTTCATGAATTTACAAAGATTACCAAATACTTTGCAAAAAGATGTTATGACAGAATTTAAAAACAATATTTACGATCTAATCAATAATATATAAACTTGTTTGATTGCTCCCCTATACTTAGCAACATCCCGAAGATTTTAGCATAAATATTTGTGTATTAATACGAGCTTAGATAATATTTGTTCGCTCAAATAAAAAAACTACCATGTAATTTGTAGTGCACTCCAAAAGTTAGATTTTTAAGTCTAACTTTTTTGAGAGGCAGTACATTCATGGTAGTTTTTTATTATTTAAATAGTGCTATATCGCTTTTAATCCTCAGCATCAGCGTTCATGTTTCCTAGTTTTTTGGAATTTTCTATAACATCGCCAACAAGGTTTTCTGGAATAATTTCGTAACGTACAAATTCCATTGTAAACCAGCCACGACCTTGTGTTATTTGGCGCATAGCCGTTGTGAAATCTTGCATTTCAGAAAGCGGAACTTCCGCTACAACTGTTTGCATTCCGTCATCATCAGGTTCCATACCTAACACACGTCCACGGCGTTTTGTTACATCTCCCATGATATCGCCTGTATGGTCGTTAGGCACATGTGCTTTTAGTGTGTGTATTGGCTCTAAAACAACTGGGCCCGCTAGTGGTAACGCAGCTTTATATGAGGCTTTTGCGGCCATCATAAACGCCATTTCAGAGCTATCAACTGGGTGATAGCTACCATCTAGCAAGGTAGCCTTTAAACCAACAACTGGATAACCCGCTAAAACACCTTTTTCGGATGCTATGCGCAAGCCTTTTTCAACCGCTGGGAAATAGTTTTTAGGAACAGAGCCACCAAAAACTTTTTCTTCAAAAATTAGCTCTTCACTATCGCATGGCTCAAAGCGTATAACAACATCGCCAAATTGACCATGCCCACCTGTTTGTTTTTTGTGCCTGCCTTGTTTTTCGCATGCTTTTCGTATAGATTCCCTATATGCAATGCGTGGTACTGTCAAGGTAATTTCTACACCGAATTTACTCTTTAATTTAGCAAGCACAACGTCTAAATGCTGCTCACCTAAACCAGAAATAATTTGCTCTTTTGTTTCTGCGTTGTTTTCATAGTGTAAGCTTGGGTCTTCTTCCATAAGGCGTGAAAGCGCTGTGCCAATTTTACCCTCATCACCCTTTTTTGTAATTTGAATAGCACGTTTTTGTGTTGGCTCTGGGAAAGCAACCGTAGGTAACGATAACACAGCCTCTTGAGCACAAAGTGTATCGCCTGTTTTTGCACTTGTTAACTTAGCAACTGCACCAATGTGACCAGCTGGCAAGTTTTCTACTTCCGTTTGCTTTTTACCAGATACTTTTAGTAGTTTGCCAAGTTTTTCGCTTTCACCCGTGCGTGAGTTCACTAAAGACATACCAGAAGTTAGTGTGCCACGCTCAACTTTTAAATAACTTAGTTTTCCAACAAATGGGTCTGCCACTGTT
Source organism: uncultured Faecalibacterium sp. (assembly GCA_964370685.1). Classification (GTDB taxonomy): domain Bacteria; phylum Bacillota; class Clostridia; order Oscillospirales; family Ruminococcaceae; genus Faecalibacterium. The sequence goes on from CAYJKG010000024.1 coordinate 22,136, forward strand.
TTAAATACCATTGCAGCCGCTGGGCCTTTTGCATCGCAAGCCACACCAACTGGCTCGCCGTTTGCATCAGTAGCCATTATTTCTTTATCAGCATGCTCTGGGCTACGCAGTAATTTACGCATGTTGAATAGCAACATATCCATGCCTTGCATGTTAACAGCACTACCGCAAAGCACAGGGATAATTTGCCCTGATTTAACGCCTTTGCGCATACCCTCAACTATTTCCTCAGTAGTGAAAGGTTCACCCTCAAAGAATTTTTCCATCAAAGCGTCATCAACTTCGGCAACAGCCTCGTTCATGGCAACTAGCAAACCCTCAAAACGGTGCCCAATATCTGGCACATCGATTTGCTCTTGTTTGCCACCAATATAGCGGAAAGCTTTTTGGCTAAATAGGTTTATATATGCAACTGTGCCATCGTCTAGTTTGGTTGGTACAACAACGGGGCACACTGTGTGTCCAAATTTAATTTTTAAATCTTCTAAGATTTTTACATAGTTTGCATTTGGTAAATCTGCTTTTGTTACAAATACCATTGTAGATTTGCCATATTTTTCTGCTAGTTTAAATGCTTTTTCTGCACCAACGGAAACGCCACTGCGCCCTGATACACAAATTAGCATATTTTCTGCTGCTGCAATCCCCTCATAATTGCCAGCCTCAAAATCAAATAAGCCTGGGGCATCTAGTAAGTTGTAAAGCACTCCATCTTTTTCTACCGGTACTACAGAAAGCGAAAGGCTCGCCGAACGCTTTGTTTCTTCTGCGTCAAAATCCGAAACAGTTGTGCCATCTTCAACACGGCCCATACGCTCTACTGCGCCTGTTGAGTATAGCAAGGCCTCTGTTAAAGTGGTTTTACCAGCACCGGCATGGCCGGCAAGTAGGATATTGCGAACATTGTTTGTAGTATAGTTCATAGTGAACCTCCTTTTCTGTATTGTTTAAGTGAAGTTAGCGTATCAATCGGACATGACACTGCTTTGCTTCAGCAATTTTTACAAACATAATACCACAAAACAATAAAAAATTAAATAGCTTGTTTGGTTTTTTTACATAATTCACCCCTTTTTATACTCCAAACTTTCGCAAGTAAATTTGTGCAGTTTGTTCTTTTTCTAGGTTTTTTAAAGTTTTTTTAGAGCTTTTTTTACTTTTTAACCAAAAAAATCACAAAAAAATTGTTAGCTCTCTAAAAGCTCTCTTGTGTGTGCAATACTCGACATTTCTTGACAGAAATTGTGCAAAATGATATGATAAAACAGTAGCCGAAACAGTGTAACTCCAAGGTGTTTTATATTGTTTCGGCTTATAAAAAACTCTTTACAAACACAAATTCAATATTTTTTTATAGGAGAATTAGCATGAAACGCTCTGATTACATAAACTGGGACGAATATTTTATGGGTATAGCAACCCTAACTGCTATGCGCAGCAAAGACAACAACAGCCAAGTTGGCGCTTGCCTAGTTAGTGATGAAAACAAAATTTTATCCATGGGTTACAACGGAATGCCTATGGGCTGTAATGATGATGAAATGCCATGGGAGCGTGAAGGTGAACCGCTACAAACAAAATACATGTATGTTTGCCATGCTGAACTAAACGCTATTTTAAATAGTGCGCACAACAACCTAAAAGGTGCACGCTGTTATGTAACACTTTTTCCATGTAATGAGTGTGCAAAATCTATAATACAAAGCGGTATAAAAGAGGTTGTTTATTATAGTGATAAATACCACGATACAGATTCTAGCTTTGCAGCAAGGTTAATGTTTAAAAAAGCAGGTGTAAAATTAACACCATATAAACCAACTGGCAGAGATATTAACTTTACATTATAGACCTAAAAACACTTATTTATGTTAAATTACTTGTTAATGCAAACTTCAACATTCTACGTTTTAATACATCTTATTAGTTGACAATATTTTGCAAATAATGTATGATATTAAAATATTATTATATATAGAAAGCACAGCTCTATAACACATTTGTGCCACAAAACACGAGCTGTTAAAGGGAATATTATAATGTATCTAGGAAGTGTTAAATTTTTTAAGCATCTAATATATCTTGTTATTATATTATTGTTTTTTGCGCCTATAGTAGTTTCGATTTACTTATTTATACAAAACCAACAGTATAAAAAAGAGGCGCAAACTATGCTACAAACTTTAGATGAAACTACAAACACCTTAGCTAGTGAAGTTGCAAGTGAGCCAACTTTAGAAGATTTTGCAGCGTATATAGCAGAGGAAGAAATATCCACAAATGATATTTTAGATGCCCTTAACAGCCATGATATTAATATTGAAGAAGAACTTGTTCTCTCAGATTATTTTACTATTGCTGAACAAGAACACTACGCCACACTTTATCCTGAACTTTATGCAACACCACCAACAGAATTTATCGTAGAAGAAAACACCATTTATTTTACTTTTGATGATGGACCATCTGATATGACTTTAAGCATATTATCAATTTTGGAAAAGCAAGATGTTAAAGCTACTTTTTTTGTAACACAAGGTTCTGGTGAAAATAGCGCTAAAATTTTACAGCAAATTGTTGAAGATGGCCACACCTTAGCTGTGCATACATACAGCCATGATTATGATGTAATCTATGAAAGTGTTGATGCATATTTAGAGGATTTTAACGCTATTTATAATTTTATTTATGAATCAACAGGCGTTAAAGCTGAAATTTTTAGATTTGCTGGAGGCAGCATAAATAACCACAATCAACATATATACAGACAAATAATTGCAGAGATGACAAGACGTGGTTTTGTATATTATGACTGGAACGTTAGCGGCGAGGATGCTGCTGAGGACGCAAGTTGGACATCTATTTACAGAACTACTCTTGAGGGTATAGGCGATAAAAGCAGAGCTATTGTACTATTACATGACGCTGCGTGGAGTTATAACACTGTTGTCACATTAGAAGATTTAATTATTAACCTTAAGGAAAAAGGCTACAACATTAAACCTTTAAACAACGATATTAAACCTATTGTTTTTGGTTATGTTGAATAAACTAAAAAACATTTTACTACGAAACGGGGATTACAGAATGGGTATAAAAGAAAATTTTATACAAGCTCTTAGAGAGGTGCTGAATTTACAGCCCTCTCGTTCTGTTGCGCCCACATCACCTGTTGATGATACTCAAAACGTGGTAGCAACACAAGCAGAGCCTAGCACCGCACAAAAAACACAGCACGAAACTTTGCTGCAAGCAGAGATATCTGTGCAAGAAACTGAAAAAGCACGAATAGAAGAGCTTTTAAAATCTGTTGAAAAAGCTAAAATTGAAGAGCTCTTACATGCTGTTGAAAAAACACAAGCAGAAAAAGCTTTGAACTCCACCACAGATGCCGAGCACGAGCATATCAAAAAACCTGTGCAAATAGTTAAAATTTTACATGAGCAATCACCTATTGAAGTTTTTAAACATACACAGTTTGAAGAATTTGCTCAAACTGTTGAACTTGAGCAAATCAATACTTCTGCAAAACTAAATGAGCACGAACAAAGCATTGTGTTTGAGCAAACTAAAGAGCAACTTGAGCACACACAAATCAATGCACCTGACAAACATTTTGAGCACAATCAATTTGAAGAGCACAATTTACACACACAAGGCGAAGCGCAAAAGCAAACAAATACAAAAAGTGCTTATGATGACATCGATGACGATGACTACGACGATTATGATGCTTTATATGCTCCACAAAGCCAATATCCACAACCAGGCTCTGCAATGGCTGAACTTAATGAGCTAAAAAAACTGATGAAAGAGCATCAGATGAAAACCGTTAAACAGCAAGTACCACCAATAAATACTGCTAACGAAATAAACGTTGCTACAAAAACAGTTGATAAAATAAATCTTAAAACTAAAAAAAATAAAAAAACACCTGAAAAGGTTTTGCCAAAAGATATAGAACAAGTACCAGAACCACCAATTTATCCTGATGAAAATGCAGATTTCACAAATGTGTTGCAAAACTATTTTATGGATAAAGATGCAATAGTGGATAAAATAGATATACAAAATCTTTCACCGGAAAACTCGAAAAAAGTACAAACTAAAAAATCAAATAGCAAAACATCTAAAGCTCAACGTAAAAAAACTGAGCAAGTGCAACCTCGCACTTTGCACGGTATGCAATCAAAATACTCTCAATTTGCAGTAACACCACAAAATAACAAACAGGAAGAACAAACCGCGAACCCTATTCAACCCGAAAAAACATCTAAAACACCAAGTAGTGCAAAAAAAGTTAATACTAAAACCCAATCCAAAAAACACGTTGAGCAGGCAAATTTAAAAAAAGAACAAACTGAAATACAGCAAAGTGCAAAAGAAAAAACAGAAATTCATTACGAATTAGCACAGTTTGAAAGAATAGATATTACACCAAGTAAAAAAACTAAAAATGAAGTGCACTATGAGCTAGCACAATTTGAAAGAATAGACGCACCCTCAAAAAAAGTTGATACCACAATGTTTGAACCAGCAAAATTTGAAGTAGTACAGATTAAAACTCCTAATTTTCAGCAAGCACAGTTTGAACAAAGGCAACCTAAACCTACACCACCTGTGCAAAATTATCGCACAATACGCGCTGAGTACCCAGAAAAAGATTAACTACAGTAACTTTAATTAATGTTGAAACTAATCATAGCAAATTATTCAACACTAAAAAAATTGTGACAAAGTAGCTTCACAAAAAATATTGCACAAAAAATCACTTGATTTAAGCTGCTTAGGCTTTATATCAAGTGATTTTTTAATTTTATTAGTTAGTCATTTGTATATTTTGCTATGAAAATTTCGCCACAATCTCTTTTATTATTTTTTATTGAGCCATAGCAAATGCTTAATTTTTAAATATTTGCTATTTCTTCTAAAAGTTCTTTTGCAGTTGATATTTCTTCTTGTGCTTCATAAACTTCGCTTTCAAATGTACTATAATTTATACAAAATTCGTATATTTCAAGCGATTTTTCAGCTGAAATTTTTGCGTTTTCTATATCGCTTAAAGCTATGTATGTTTTGCCAAGTGCTGCATACTTATGCGCAACCTCAACAGATTTATCAAAACTTAACCAAAGCCATAAATCCAAACCTTTTTTATGTGCATTAAGCGCACTTTTATAATCTTTTATTTCATAATAAAAATCGGCTATATCCCCATATGCATCTGCAACTGAACGTGCACGCACAGCTAACTCTGAACTTGGGCGTTCAATTTTAACAATTTTTTTACCAGTGTGAACTAACTCACGTAAAAAGTCAGGTAGCATATATTCCTTACCTAGCTCTCTTGTGTGTATCTCAATAGCTTTTTCAAAATTTTGCTTAGCTAAATCATAATCACCAGCTTGTAAATAAAGGCCTGCAAGTTCCTGCCTATAATCGGCTACTATATCGCTTTCTGCGCCGTATTCTTTGGCAATTTCTTCTATAGATTTTAATTGCAGTTCAATTTCTTCTTCAATATTTGCTTGATCCTCTTTGCGATACGAGGCAACTAAACGCTCTAAGTTTAATACATGTTGGTCTGAAAAATCCGGATGTTTTCTAATTATCTCTATATCTTCAAGTATAGGTGCAAAATCGCCCTCTGGTAATTGTGCAAACAAGCAGTGCTTACGTCTTTTTGTATCAATATATTTTGTATCATCTTTGCCAAATTCTTTTAAATAAATATTTTCGGCTAGCTCGTAATACTGCATTGCCTCTCTGCGTTGGTCATCACTTATACTGTAATGAAAACCTAGTGCGTGCCCTAGTGAAAAATAAACACTTGCCTTTACAAGCTCATCAGCGCTTGTGTTCTCCACAGCTTCTATGGCACTATTCGCAAGGTATCTTACGTATTTTTCACCGTAAAAAGTATGAACAACAACGGCGTTTTTTAGCATAAATTCAAAATAACGTATATCATCTGTTCCATAAAAATCTCTATACAAAGCCGCTACAAACTCACCTTTAAAAACAACTTTATCATGCCAAGATGGTATATCATAAATTGTTTCATCAACAAGTATTTTTTTAAGGCGCAGTAGCAGTGCTTCGCTAAGTTTGCGCTCTCCTATATTTTCAACTATGTGTTTACCAGCCGCTTGTATAGGTATATTTTCACCGCCGCAAACCGTACACTTATATTTACCATACAAATGCCAAACAATAGCCTCTTCACGCTCAAACTTCATATTTTTCATGGCATTTAATCTCCAGATAATACGAGAATTTGCAGGCGAGCCTTTTATACCTTGCAATGGTATGATATCATCCTCGCCCAATACTAGGCTGTGTATATCATTTTGGCAATGCTGGCATTTAACATGAAAAGCTTTATCAAATATTCTATACTGGTAAAAAGCTAGAGTATCTTTTGTAAATGTACCTAGTACGTGGGCACAGTTTGCCATGCTAAAACCATCCACCTCACTAAGGCCCATTTCTTTAATATCTTCAATTGTTGTTTGGCTTGAAAAATCGCCTGTAATTTCAAAAAGTGCATCTAGATATAATTTAATTTCATCATCTGAAACTAAGTTTAAATCTGTGATATCTGTTATATACTTTACATTTGTTACAAACTCTAAAAAACCTATATCCAAATTTTGTAAAGCTAACTTACAAAGTGCAGGAAAAACTTTTATGTAAGCAAGCATATCGCCATATTCACGCATTTTTTGGACAAGCTCTTGTATATGTTCTTTCTTTTTGATGTTGCAATCCATTTTTGCTAATACATCACAAATTGGCTTCAAACGAGTGTCTTGGTTAAGCTGTTGAAGTGTTTCTTTCATAATTTTGCCTTTCGCTTAGTGTGTATGCTTTTGTAGTGTGTGCTACTAACAGCATGTTTTAATTATAACACTTAACATGCTATTAAACAATAATTATTTATTGACTTAAATCATTATATTTTTGCTCTTCCCACCAATCCAACACAGCAAAACGCACAGCATAATCTCCTACAATAATCTCATTTTCTTTTGGTGTTTCATAACCCTCGCCAGCTGCAGCAAGGCAAAATTCAGGGTATAACACGCACCACCAATTTTCACCTTTGTGTTCGCCTATATCTATGCGCAAGGCTGTATACTCGCCAGCGGGTAGCGTAAAAGTTTCGTATTCAGTAGTATAAAAAAATTCATTTGTAAAATAAACATTAACTGTTAAATTTGAACCATTCTTAGCAACTACATCTTGAGCCGTAATTTGAAATCTAGCAATATTTTTTGCAAATAGCTCAATAGCACTTTGCTTTGTTTGTGGCTGTTCACTTGCATAAAGTTCTTGCATTAATGCTAACGAGGCATCTCTCACTTTTAGCTTTAGTGTTTGGTCATCAATGCTATCGCTATTTGCTTTTACATGCAATCGCAAACTTTGCTGCCTTATTTGTGCACACGTTTCGGCAAATGCTTTTTGTTCTTGAATTTGCACTGCCATAAAAACCGATATAATAAAAGCAAATAACAAACTTAAAAAAATAGCTTTTTGCCCTGTGCACCAAAAATAAACATTTTGCTTTATTGCGCTGTTACCTTGTTTGCTAAAAATAGATTTTAAATTTAACTTACTTTTTTCTAATTGTTTTAATTCGCTATAACTATTATAAGTAAATTTACGCTGTAATCTTCCATAAACATTTTTTAATATATACATAAAAACACGCCCTTTCTTTTATATAAAAAGTTTGGGCGTGTTTTTGGTAAAATATTCCTATTTTTAATTATTAATATATTTTTAAGTTATTTTTTATGTATTTACGATAAAACAATTTCTATTATGTATTTGCACTTTATATTTAAGTATCACCAAAATCAACAACTTTTGCGCCACCACTTACTGGCTTTGCTATGTATACTTGTTTATATTTTTTTTGCAAAACCTCTGCGGCTTTTTCAGCATTTCGTAAATCTTCTTTTGCAAATATTCCATAAGTTGCGGCACCGCTACCTGTCATTAAAGCGGCATATGCACCATGTTTTAGCAATATTTTTTTTATATCTGCGGTTTCATTTGTACCGCTAGTTTCTTCTAGCGCGTTGCCAGTAGTAGCACAAATACGCTCTAATTGCCCTGCACGTATTGCACGCTCTTGCATGTCGCAATCTGGATGTATGCTGCTGCCTAGCTCATCATATTTTGCAAAAGCTGCTGGTGTCGAAACACCCTCGTTAGGCATAGCTATAACAAAATAACAAGGTATTAAAGGTGGCAACGGTTTTAAAAAATCACCAACACCTTGAACTCTGCATGTGCCACCCATAAGCGCAAAAGGTACATCTGCACCTATGGTTGCACCTATTGCACAAAGTTCTCCAAGTGTTAGTTTTGCCTTGTACAATGCGTTTAATCCAACCAAAACACCTGCGGCATCTGCGCTACCACCTGCCATACCAGCGCGCACTGGTATATTTTTTTCTATAACAATTTTTGCACCACTAAGTAAACCAACTTCTTTAAAAAAAGCAACTGCCGCTTTTATCGCCGTATTTTTTTCGTTAACAGGCACGGTACTTTTTGGTAGCCTTAAAGTTAAATCTTCGCTTTTTGTAATTGTTATTTTTTCGTAAATATCCACTGTTTGCATTAGCATATCTAAACTGTGATATCCATTATCTAAAAGCCCTAAAACATCTAATGCTAAGTTTAATTTTGCTGGAGCTAATACATTTACGGTTTGCATATTTACCACCTCTTTATTTGTTTTATTACTTTTGCCACATGCCTAATTTTTTTAAATCAATAGCTTTTACTGGGCACATTTCATGGCAACAAAAACACCGTATACACTTACTTGCATATATAGTTGCTTTTTTATTTTTTAATGAAATTATTCGTTTAGGGCATATTTCAGCACATTTTGCACATCCTATACATTTTTGCTTTATAACAGCTGGATAGGGTGAAAGTGTGCGCTCGGCAAACTCCAAAAATGGGCGCAACGCTGGCGAAACTTGTGCTGAAAAATTAACATTTGCGCCTTGTCCCTCTGCATAATTGCGTGCCATTTGCCAATCTGTAAAGGGCACAAAAGCCTCAACCTCACCTATTAAATCCACTTTATTAAAATTTTCAGCACAAAGGCCTCTTTCCATAGCGGCATTTAAATACGGAACTTGTTTTGCTTGCAAATTTATCAAATCAGCAGCAGCTAAATCAAGGTTTAATGCGTTTTCACTAGCGAGCATTAATCCTGCGTGCCTCGCTTGCCCGCCAGATGGCCCATCTCCCTGCATACCAATCACAGCATCTAATATGTTTAGTGTTGGTGTTATAGTTTGATACAAATCGATAATCATGTGTCCAAAACGCATTTTATCCGAAAACTCAACATGCCATTGTGCTTTTTGCAAACCTGGTATAACACCAAACATATTTTTTGTTGCGGCTGTTAGCCCTGTCATCATATGTGTTTTTAGTTTTGGCAAATTTATTATTAAATCTGCCTCAATAGCTGGTTCTATAATTTCAAACTTACTAACTAGCTTGCCATTTTTAACTTTCACTTCTTTATATTTACACTCATCATATGCCTTAACATTTTGCTCTTTACAAATTTCTAATAAACCTGCTGCGCGATAAACACTTTGCATACGTATAGGGTTGTAAATACCACCTGAAGAATCCGCCACAATAATATTATTTTCGCTCGCACCATGTTTTTTACATGCCAAAATAACAGCCCTAAGCACAGCGGGGTGCGTAGTAACTGCGTGCTCTGGTGGATGTTTTGCAACAAGGTTTGGTTTTAGCAAAATTTTTGTGCTTGTACTTATGTTTTTTACACTTGGCGAAGTTTCAAAAAAAGTTTCCACCGCTTTTATAATTGCATCGCCCTCGTAGCTTTCTACACGGGCAACGCTAACTGAATTTATCATATAGTTTCCTTATGGATAGTTTTAACACAAACTAATTTTTATATTAATGTTATTATAAAGTTTTTAAAAAAATCTCTATACGTTTTAATGCTTCTTTTAAATGTTCTACTGAGTATGCGTAACTTATGCGTATAAAGCCCTCGCCTGAATCGCCAAAAGCCCCACCTGGTACAACTGCAACTTGTTGTTCTTGCAAAAGGCGTGTGCAAAACTCTTCGCTACTTAAACCAGTAGATTTTACACAAGGGAACACATAAAAAGCGCCTTTTGGCGTAAAGCACTCTAACCCAAGTTTGTTAAACCCATTAACAAGCAAACGGCGACGCATATTATATTCCTCTCGCATGTATTCAATTTCTGAGTCGCAATCCTTTAGCGCAACAATAGCTGCATATTGGCTAGTTGTTGGAGCGCTCATTATAGCACTTTGGTGTATTTTTGTCATAACGCCAATAATAGGTGCAGGGCCACAAGCATAGCCTAAACGCCAACCTGTCATTGCGTAGCATTTTGAAAAACCACTCGCTACTATAGTGCGTTCTTTCATATCTGGCAAGGTGGAAATCGAAACATGTGGTTTTTCACTATAATTAAGCTCTGCATATATTTCATCTGAAAGCACCATTATATTTGTGCCACGCAAAACCTCTGCAATTTCCTCAAGATGTTCTTTTTCCATCACTGCGCCAGTTGGGTTATTGGGAAAAGGTAAAATTAGCAGTTTTGTGCGTGGAGTTATTGCCTCTTTTAATGCTTTGGCATTTAGGCGAAACTCATCCTCTACCTTACATGGCAAATGTACAGCAGTACCTCCTGTTAGTGTCGTTATAGGGTCGTAACATACAAACGATGGTTCGGGTATAATAACCTCATCACCAGCGCCAACAAGTGCACGCACGCATAAATCTATAGCCTCACTACCGCCAACAGTAACAACAACTTCGCTCATTGCATCGTACTGCATGTTTAATCGACGCTTCAAATAAACACAAATTTCTTCACGTAGTTCTTTCATACCTGCATTTGCAGTGTATCGTGTTTTACCAAGTTCTAAGCTTTCAATACCTGCTTGTCGCACTGACCAAGGGGTTTTAAAATCTGGCTCGCCAACGCCTAAACTAATACAATTTGGCATTTCAGCTGCTAAATCAAAAAATTTTCGTATGCCAGATGGTCGCATCTCTTTTGCGCCTGGGGAAAGTAAATCATTATAATTAATCACAACACTGTACACTCTCTTTCGTCAATTTCTTCTGTGTGGTACAGTTTTCCACCACGTTTATATGTGCGTAAAACAAAATGTGTAGCAGTAGAAAGCACATCATCTAAAGGAGAAAGACGTTTAGCCACAAAAAATGCAATTTCTTGGAAAGTACGACCTTTTATAATAAGTTGCAAATCATAACCGCCACTCATCAAATAAACTGTTTCAACTTCACGGAAAGACGCAATTGTTTGCGCAATTTCTTCAAAACCACGAGATTTTTTAGGTGTAACATGTAGCTCAATAACAGCCTCAACACTATCAACACCAACACTCTCCCAATCAACTAGTGCTCTATAGCCTTTTATATAACCTTTTTCTTGAGCAAGATCAAGTTGCTGTGAAACTTCTTCCATAGGTTTATCTAGCATTACCGCTATTTCCTCTAAAGAGAGACGGGCATTATCTTCAAGTAATTTTAATAGCTTTTCCATGATTGCAAAATCCTTTCGTGCTTTAATCAAACAAATGTTATACAAGCACTTTTATATGGCACAGATAAGATTTGTTTGCTTAGGTGTATTTTATAAACCATTTTTCGCCAAAAATGGGACTAAACTAAAGAAAAAATAGTGTTATTTCACTATTGTACCACATTTTTTAAAAAAGTTCATCTAAAATAGAGCAAAAATGAAATAAATCTGATATAATATATGCGGTAGCTATAAATCGACAACAGAAAAGGAGTATATATCATGAAAGCATTTATTACCGTTACAGGCAAAGACACCATGGGTGTTATCGCAAAAGTTAGTGGGCTTTGTAATAGCCTTTCCATTAACGTTGAGGACGTAACACAGAGTATTTTACAAGGCATGTTTGCCATGATAATGCTTGTTGATATAAGCGCATGTACCTCCACACCTGCAGAAATGCAAGATTCGTTTGCTAAACTTGCTGACGAAATGGGCATGCAAATTAATCTAACCCGCCAAGAAGTTTTTGACGCAATGCACAAAATATAATTTGGAGGGGTGGATATGAGTATGTTTAACACTGGCGACATATTACAAACTATAGATATGTTTAACGAAGAAAGCCTAGATGTGCGCACTGTTACAATGGGTATTAGCCTTTTAGATTGTATAGACCCTGACCCAAAAAAGGCATGTGATAAAATTTATGCAAAAATTACACGCAAAGCTGCAAACCTTGTTAGCGAGGTTGAGGCTATTAGCCGTGAGTACGGTATACCAATAGTTAACAAACGCATTAGTGTAACACCAATTGCAATGCTACTTGGTGCTTGCCCTGAGGCAGACCCTGTTGATTTTGCAAAAACACTTGATAAGGCTGGTAAAGCTGTAGGTGTAAACTTCATCGGTGGTTTTTCCGCCCTTGTTCACAAAGGTTTTTCACACGGGGATAGGCGCTTAATTAGAGCTATACCCGAAGCATTAGAAGTTACAGATATAGTTTGTAGCTCCATAAACATAGGCAGCACAAAATCTGGCTTAAATATGGATGCCATTAAAATGATGGGCGACGTTATTCGCCAAACAGCTGAGCGCACAGCTGAGCGCCAATGCATAGGTGCAGCTAAGTTAGTTGTTTTTTGTAACGCACCAGAGGATAACCCTTTTATGGCTGGTGCTTTCCACGGCCCAGGCGAGCCTGATTGCGAAGTGCATGTTGGTGTTTCTGGCCCTGGTGCTGTGCGTGCTGCTTTGGCAAAACTACCTAAAGATGCACCTATTGATGATGTTGCTGAGCTTGTTAAACGCACAGCGTTTAAAATCACTCGCCTTGGCCAACTAGTAGCAGACCTCGCGAGCGAACGCCTTGGTGTACCTGCTGGTATAATTGACCTTTCGCTTGCGCCTACACCTGCAATTGGCGATAGTGTTGCAAATATCTTAGAGGAAATGGGTCTTGAAACTTGTGGTTGTTGCGGTACAACTGCGTGCCTTGCCTTGCTGAACGATGCCGTTAAAAAAGGTGGTGTTATGGCCTCTAACCACGTCGGTGGGCTTTCTGGCGCATTTATACCCGTTTCGGAAGATGATGGTATGATTAAAGCTGCCGCAAGTGGCTGTTTAACTTTAGAAAAACTAGAAGCCATGACAGCTGTTTGTAGTGTTGGTATAGATATGGTTGTTGTGCCTGGCGATACCCCCGCTGAAGTTTTAAGCGCACTTATAGCGGACGAAGCTGCAATTGGCATGGTTAACAGCAAAACAACCGCTGTGCGTGTAATACCTGCAATTGGGCGTTCTGCTGGCGAAATGCTAGATTTTGGCGGTTTACTAGGCCAAGGACCTATCATGCCTATAAACACACAAAGCCCTAAAATTTTTATAAACAGAGGTGGCCGTTTACCAGCACCTATGCAGGCACTTAAAAACTAAATACATAGTTTTTTATATAATAAGCTAACTAATGATATATAAGTTCTTTAAACTGGAGGTGATTTTTCATCTCCAGTTTGCTTTTGTAAATTTTAATTTTACTATTTAGTGTTTATCATCTCTAATAAAATTTGGTATCCTTTTTGTCTAAATGCATTGCTTTTATAAAAAACTTGCATTTGCTCACAGGGGAAAATCTTACACTCGCTACAAAAATCTATATCTTTTTTTACACAGCATTTCTTAGTTGTGCAATCATCAATTAAAAGCTCTTCTTCTCTGCAACTTTTGCAGTTTGCATTTTGTCTGTAATTTTTACATTCAGTACAATTTATACCACAATATGCTATTTGTTTATTTTTATTCATTATTTATCGTCCTTTTAAAAAGCGTATGAATTCAGTTAAACTTTTAAATGTATCATTTTAAAATCAACTGCATATAATAAAACTATAATCTAGTGTCCACGTATAAAACAATTTTTTGTGGATACAATATATCTAAAGCGTTTATAAAACGCAACTTGCAAAGTTGAAAGGAGGTTTCACTGTGCAAACAATTTTTAAAATTGCCGTCGTGCTTCTTATTATTGGCGGTATAAACTGGGGGCTTGTTGGGTTGTTCCAATTTGACCTTGTCGGCTTTTTATTTGGCGGTAGCGAATCGCTACTTTCTCGCATAGTATTTACAGTAGTAGGTGTTTCTGCTTTATGTGCTATACCAGGTTTATTTTATCCTAACGGTAGCACAAACAGCGACTAAATCATTAAAAACTTAAAATATATAGAGGTGTTCAACTGTTTGAGCACCTCTATATATTTTTATGCAATTAAATTTAAATATAAATTTTCGCAACTTTTTAAAACCAAGGAAAGAAAAATCTCAAAAAAACTATATTTATTGATATTTATTCGTTAATAATCGCTGTTAGATTTTCTACTTCTTGTGCGGCAACTTCTGGGTGTGCTGAACTATAGAGAGAGCCATAACGATACAATATAAAGCCTTGCGAATTTTGTTCTCTTAAATCTGTTAGCATTTGTGCTAAGTTATCTCCTGTGTTCCACTGAGTAGTGCTATTTTCGTTTTGTCCGCTATCACCATCGCCAATGCGCCATGCACCCAGCCCAAAATAAAGTGCTACACTTTGCGCCTTTGGCATTGCTAACCATTCTGGAACTATATTTTCAAACGCAAAACGATCTGTGCCTGATGAAAGCGTAAAATTATACCCCCAATAAACTTGTGGGCAAACGTAATCCATACATTCCTCGCCTGGAGCTGGGTTCATCCATGCGCTAACATCGCTATATTGCTGGCTATAATTATTATCTGGGTTACCTTGTGGGCTAATGCCAAAGCGTACTTTGGGATTATACGCTTTTATCGCATCATAAACCATTTTAACAAGTTCTGTTACTTTTGCACGTCTAAATGTTCCTAAATCTTGCGTTGCGCTTTGCAATAAAAATTGTTCTTCATCTATGTAGTTTTCGGTAGTTGGGTAAAAATAATCATCAAAATGTATTGCATCTACTGCATAATTTTCTAAAATTTCCACTACACCATTTGTAACATATTGTGCTGTTTCTGGTAATGCTGGATTTAAATATAATCCCTCTCCTACCTCCACCACCCACTCTGGGTTTGTATAATATAGGTTACTATCCGCTAAGTTATTTGGCATATTATTATTTAAACGCAAGCGATAAGGGTTTATCCATGCTTCTATCGCAAGGCCTCTTGTATGTGCTTCGCTAACCATAATATCTAGCGGGTCAAAACTTGGTGCTGTGCCTTGTGTGCTGGTTATAAAATGGCTCCAAGGGTAATATTTGCTCTCATAAAAAGCATCACCAAACGGGCGCACTTGCACAATAACGGTGTTTAAACCCATTGTTTTGCAGTTATCAAACATTGTTGCAATATTTGCTGTAAATGCTACCTGAGAGGAAAAATCTGTCTGTTGCCATTCTAGGTAACTAATCCACATTGCTCTATATTCACCATTATCAACCACTGTTATATCCTCCGCTTGTTGTGTTGGTTGTGGGCTAGGTAAAGCCGTTGGTTCTGCTGTGCTTTGCACTGATGTCGCTGAGGATTGCGAAATGGAATTACCACAAGCTGTAAGCCCCACCACTGTGCTTAATGTCACTAAACTTAAAAATTTACGCCTTGATATTTTAATCATTCGTTTTCTCCTTTATTGTTAACTTTTGATTTTAATAAAATATATGCACCCCAACCACGTGCTATAGCTGATAAAACACCAAAAATATTTAAATATAACCCCAAATGTGTCATATTTGCAAAAAGCACTAGCATTGCAAAAACAGCACGTGCAAGCTCTGCAATTAAAAGCATTTGCAATTGTGGCATAATTTTTGCACCTTGGCGTGTTTCAGTATAAAACAAAAGTGGCCATGCAAGTGCAGCGGCTATAACCCCCTCTACCCCTGCAAAAATGTATCCGAACAACGCTAGCAAAAAACTAAAAAAATATCCATTTTGAGCTTTGCGTGTGTTGTTTCGTTCTGCTGCTAAAAACAAAGTTGCCAACCCCATTGCACCAAATGCAACAAAGTTTAATTGGTTTAAATCAACACCAATTAACGCTGCAAATCCAACCGACATAGAAATTGCCGCCGAAAGCACCAATACGGAATACCATGTTGTTTTTGTAACTTTATCTTTCATTAAAAAACCTCTCAGTGTATGTTTTAAGTTGCAAACTGCTCAGTTGCCTTGCAAGCTACGAGAACAATTGCTACAAATTTGAACTATAAATAATAGTACCAAAGTACAGATTATTTTATATTTTACCACATTTTTTGTTTTTTGTGGTATACTAATCATAATATTTTTATGAAAGTGATGTGAAAAAATGAACTTTGCTGTACCTATAATATCCATATTAGTGCTAGTTTTTGGCATATATTGGGTAACAAAAAACAAAACATTTGATAAACCGAACGAAAAATCAAAAAATCTTTCGATAGAATTTCGCACTGATTTAGCATTTGATGAGTGCTTAGATGCACTAAGCACACCCGCTGACAATGATATTTTTGCATATGAAATTGAACGCGAGGCAAGCGGAAATTTTGCTTTGCATTTTTCTCTACATAAAAAAACTATGCAACCTATAGATACATTATACAGCATGCGCATAGATAGTGGCAAACAAACTGTTATAACCCTTGTGTTTTTACGTGAGGCATTTGGATATAAAGAGCCTGTTTTTCCCGCTGAGTTATTAGAGAACTTTTTCAAAGAAAAACTATCTGCAATACGCACAAAATAAATATTTTTCACAATAAAATGGTGCACCTAATTTTGGTACACCATTTTATTGTTTTATTTTTAATTATAATATCTATCTAGCACCTTTTGCACAGTTGCAACCCATTTATTTAAGTGTTCAGGGTGGTTATTTACAGTACTAATATCTTTTAGCACAAACTCATAAGGGCAATTATATCGCAGAGCCGCTTGTACAGTTTCGACAATTTCCTTTTCAACTGTTTGTTCATCAAAACTTGTTGCAACAAAAGCTGGGTTTGGTTTGCGAGCTAGCACGTAATTTTTACCGAGCTGTTCTGCACTTGAGTTTACATCTGCCCATGGGCTAACGCCAACCTTGCGTAAATTTGGCAAGGTTTTTACTAAATCTATTTTACGATGCAACGCCTCACAGCAACCATAATACGTTAAACCACATTGTTCCATTAATGGGCGCACATAGTGAAACTCAAACTCTTCTTGTGTTGCAGGCGAAACGGAATCAAATATTTGTGCTGCACCCCTAAACCAAACATTTTTCAAGCGCACTTTACCATCACTTTCAAGTGGTGGTAAATCATCAGTAAAGCCTGGCGTGCAGTGTAGATATTCTATATCATTATCTAGCAAATCTAGTTTTTCAAGTTGTAGCATGTAATCTTGCTGGATATCTGTCATCTTTGCAATTAATCTGTGCATAAAATCTTCGTTATCTAGCAAATCTATAAGTAACTCGCTAACACTACGCCATCTTGAGATATCATCCCACGGCACATAGTAAATCAAATTACCCTTTAAGCGCACTGGCAAAATATCTCCAAAAATTTCCTCAGCAAATTCAACTGCTTTTTTATCAGCCTCAACATCTTTTGTTAACACACGTTTATGCATTTTTGCAAGGTCATCGTCATCTTTCATTATATCTATATATTCGTGCGAAACAATATTATTAGTGCTATCTGTACTTAGCGTTTCTTCTTTTACAACTATACCGTTACCACTATCCGTAAAATGTTTTTTTATTTCATAAAACGGCAAAGCAAGCATATCTCCTTGAAAATTCTCCCACTGGTAGAGCTTTTTCTTTAAAATTAGCTCTATATTGCGTAGCTCTGGCGTTTGGCATTGTAAATTAATTGGCATTTCATGCCATGGTACTTCGTGAACTAAAACAGGTGGGCGAACACCTGTTTGCAAGCTGTTCATTTTGCGCATACGTGTTATGCGCTCAGCGTTTTTTTCGCTGTTTGCAATTTGCATATATAGCTTGGCTAGTTCTCTGATATAATCTCTTTCTATCATTGTAAAATCTCCGTTTTATAAATTTAATTTAAACCATACATCATAGTTGCTACGCATATTATTAAAACCTATATTATAACTTAGACAAGCGCATTTTTAGTGTTAAAACTTTGTAAAAACTTTTATTTCAAGGCAAGTTTAACTACCAATTAACCCTAATTGCGATTATACACCGCAAACAGGTATATGTCAATGTTTATTTGCTAACCAAACAAAGTTTACATGTAAAAAAACATTGACATTTTTTGTTAAAAATGATAGTATATTTTCGGCTGTGTAAAAGTAGCACACACATCTGATACACACCGTAATTTTAAGAGGTTAATAATGAAAAAACTACTAGCACTTTACCTTGTTTTGGCAATGACTTTTTCGCTAACAGCATGTGAACTATTGCAATCTGGCCCTAGAGGCGAAGAACTTCATATTTCTGTTTTAAATGCATTTATCGCAGGCGATAACGAAACACTAAAAGATCAACTTGACAGTGATAGCACATACCTAAAAATTATTGATGCTATGGAAACAGGCCACGAAACTGCCGAGGTTTGGCAACTAGCTCAAACTGAAATTCTTGCAAAAATGACATACTCCATAGGCGAAACAAACGAAGCAGCTATGGATGATTTTATTTTAAAAGAAATTACAATTAACGTGCCCGGCGCAAAAACAGCGGTACAACAAGCAACTTACGAAACTTTAATGGCTGACGTTTTAAACGGTGGCGAAACAGTAACCGACGCAAAGGCTTGGTTAATGCAAGGCATTAAAAACGCTGAAATGGAAACAGTTGTAGCGCCTTTATCAATGCATGAGGGAAATATTGTTGTAGATGACAATGATTTGTTAATTGATATCTCCGCTGGTTTTTACGCGTATGATGATGTAACTATATCTGTTTTAGAAACACCCGAAAAGGATTCTAAATACATATTAATTGGCCTTAACGATCAGCTAATCGCTATGCTAAACCATGCGTATTACTTTGATATACAAGAAAACGAATCAGAATGGGTTAACGAAATGTTAACAGCATACAACGACCCAGAACTTGACATAGTAGGCGTTGCAGATACAGCCGAACTTGTTGACGATACCTTAAGGGTATCTACTGGTATTTCGTTTGATATCGCAAGCTCTAGCGATTTACAAAGCCTAGGTTATATTTCAGGTGGCGGCATGTACTTAAGTGTAGGTGCATCTATTGATGAACTTGAAAAAAGCGGACATGTATTATTAGAACCAGGCTTATACTATATGCTACCAAGCGAAGATTAATTTTTTGTTTTTTAAATTGGTATAAAATGTTGAAACGCCCTGTGTTGTGGTTAACCACAACACAGGGCGTTTTTTATAAAATTACACTATTCTCAAACTGATGTGTCATTGAGTGGCTTGTTGGTGCGGTTTTACTACCATATAAAATTACACTATTCTCAAACTTCTCTATATATGCTTATCCGTCTTGCTCTGTTTTACTACCATATAAAATTACACTATTCTCAAACTCAATCCAACTTATTCTAATATATCGTATGGTTTTACTACCATATAAAATTACACTATTCTCAAACATATATCGTTCAACTTAAAAACATTTTTGAGTTTTACTACCATATAAAATTACACTATTCTCAAACCAGCAAGCGCTAATTCAAAAGCGTTTTCGGTTTTACTACCATATAAAATTACACTATTCTCAAACATAAAATTACGATTAATAATAATTGGGTTAGTTTTACTACCATATAAAATTACACTATTCTCAAACAAGCACTGCATTGTATTTAGTACAGCGCACGTTTTACTACCATATAAAATTACACTATTCTCAAACCGGGTACATACCCCAGAGTGTGTATATATGTTTTACTACCATATAAAATTACACTATTCTCAAACTAAGGAACAGCGAGATTAACATTAGATAGGGTTTTACTACCATATAAAATTACACTATTCTCAAACGTTAAGCGAAACCCCTCTTGCCACGTGGCGGTTTTACTACCATATAAAATTACACTATTCTCAAACAATACAAATAGCGTAATATTATTGACGTGCGTTTTACTACCATATAAAATTACACTATTCTCAAACAGTAAATGCAATTAATAAATGCCACAACCTGTTTTACTACCATATAAAATTACACTATTCTCAAACATCTCTGCTGTCCTACAAGTGTTTGAGTATGTTTTACTACCATATAAAATTACACTATTCTCAAACCAGGGC
>CAYJKG010000025.1:0-39939 GCA_964370685.1 uncultured Faecalibacterium sp.
CGATAATATATTAAAATTAGCGAGTTATTATTAATTTGTTATAACTAGAGGTATAGATTTTTAAACATTTTTAGAGCGGAGCTAAGAAAAATGTTATAAAAATCATACCTAGGTAAGTTTTTTATTGTTTTTGCGATGCTGACACCGCAGTGGCGCTTTGAGCTTAGGCTCAAAGTTACTACAGCAAAAATAATAAAAAACTGGACGTGTTAATAAAAAGTACGATAATATATTAAAATTAGCGAGTTATTATTAATTTGTTATAACTAGAGGTATAATTTTTCAACCTTGTAAATTTCAACTTTTTGACTTTTACCCTTTAAAGGTATATCTTCCTCAATTTTAGTAAAAATAACTTGGTCTTTAAGTTCTTTGTAAACAGAACCGCTAACAAGTATAGTATCTGAGCTTGCATTTGATTCAAGACGCGATGCGACATTAACTGTATCCCCAATAACAGTATAATCCATGCGGTTTTCTGCACCAAAGTTTCCCGCAACAGCAGGGCCAAAGTTTATGCCTATGCCTATACTTACAGTATGCTTATATTTTTTATATATGATATTCTCTAATTCTTTGGCATTTTTTATCATTTCAAGGCTTGCACTAACTGCTTTAAGTGCACTTTGTTCGTCCTCTAAAGGTGCGCCCCAAAAAGCCATTACACAATCGCCCATAAATTTATCTAGTGTTCCGCCATAATTAAAAACGCATTTACTCATCATAGAAAGATATCTATTTAGTATGGTAGCAACTTCACTAGGTTCAAGTGTTTCAGATAAAGTTGTAAAACCACGAATATCAGCAAAAATCACAGCAACATCTGTAAGTTTACCGCCTAGTTCTGGTTCAAACGCTTGATGTTCAAGCATTTTTGAAACAACTTGCGGTGCAACATATCTTTTGAAAACATTTGTAATTCGATTTTTTTCAATACTTGCTTTTAAGTAATTAAATGCAATTGCAACTATGTAAGAAATTGCTAGCGAAACAAGTACATAAAAAATATGTATCACATAATTAAGTTGCCATAATATTAAGCAAATTGCAAGCCAAGCCCCACTTGATATAAGCCAAATTAAGGTAAGTTTAAAAACTTTTTTTTCATAAAAATAAAAAAGTGCAAAAAAACTTAATACAAAAAGCAAAATATATTGTGGTAACATAGGTATTTCTGTTTTTAAATTACCATTAAGTAAAGCGGCTATTGCGTTTGCTTGATATTCAACACCAAACATTTTTCTTGAGTGGTCAATCGAAGTTATGTATTCATCGCTCATGCCTAGTGCATAAGGACCTATAAGCACAATTTTATCTGCAAATAAATCAGAGTCAAGGTTACCGTTTACTAAATCAACTATTGAGTAGCCATCATAGTATGAACCAGGATAAGAGGTGTAGGGTACATACCAGTTGTTGTTGGCATCCATAGGTGGCGTTTGTGATTCTTCAAAACCTATGTGTGCGAGATACTGCTTATAAATAGTTTGGTTGAAAGAGGGATACTCAGTACCATCGGGAAGAGTGATACTCCAAATTGCATGTCGTAAAATGCCATCGGTATCTAGCATTGCATTTAAGTGCCCAGTTGCAGAAACTTCCTTTAGAGCTTCAAAAGGCTCTTCAACTAGTAAAACAGCAGCGTTATTCATGTAAAAAGTGCCATCATCTAAAGTTACAAGCTCGCTACCAAAAGTAATATTTGCACCAGTAACGACATTTGAGTTTTGCTTAACCACATCTATTAATTGTTTGTCGTGCGTTGCATCACTTTCGTTTGTGTATAATGTATCAATACCAATTACAGCGGGTTTTGTGCTTTCGCTTATATTTAACTGTTCAATTGCCTGTGCCATTATATTTCTTGGCCAAGGCATTTGTCCGTAAGTTGTTATAGCTTTTTCATCCATACCTATAATTATTATATCACTGTGTGGACTGTTGTGGTTTTGGTATACTGCATCTGCAAGGTTGTTTGCAGTTGATATTAAAATATTAAGGCTAAGCACTAAAGTAATAATTAAAGCACCTATTAAGGCAAAAGCAATTTGTGTGATGTTTGCTTTTTTAAAGTTCATTGTTGTTGTTTTTCCTTTTGTTAATCATCGTCGCCGTCGTCGTCACCGTCATCGTCGTCATCGTCGTCGTCATCATTACCATCATCATCGTCATAATCGTTTTCTGGCTGTGGTGGTGCGGGTGTATCATCGTCATTATTGTCAGATGTATCGTTAGTATCATCGTTATCATCGATATCGTCATTATCGTAGTTATCATCAATATCATCGTTATCGTCAATATCATCAATATCGTCGTTATCTAAAATATCATCTAAATTCATATTTGCACTATTTGTAATTTCAGTTTTTAAATTGTCATCGTCATCAATTGCTGAGGATACAAAACCAGGTACTATGTTTTCATCTGTGTCTATAACATTAATCATATCATCTACATCATTTTTATCATAAATGGCTGTGCTACCTGCATTTAAGGTTACGCTATTTTCTAGGATTTTACCGTTTTCTATTGCGCTTACAACTACTGTACCTGTAACTATGGTGGTTTGGCTAGAAATTTCGCCGTTTTCTTCAGATGTAATTAAATAACCAGAAGTACCTCTTATACCAGTTATCATGTTTGAGGTTTGGATATTCATTGTTTCGTCATCTGCTAGTGTTTGTGTTACGTTAAAAAACAAACTTCCACTATTTAGTGTTATTAAAAGATTTTTGCCATCGTTTTCTATCTGAGAGCTAGAAGTTTCATCTAGTTTTAAAGCTTTGCTATCATCTAGGCTAATATATGCATACGAATCATCAGCAGTGCTTACTTCATAGCCGTTTTGTAATTTCATGCCTTCAAAAGGTTCTATGCTAGCGCCATCTGCATTTGTGATTGAAACAGTACCAACAACTTTTTCAAGTCGCATTATATCAGCACTAGCAGTTTGCATGCTGATATCTTCAGAGCTAGAGCTTTCGTTTGAGCATGCAGTTATAAAAAGCATAGATACACAAAGTAGGGTTGATAATAAAATTTTAGTGTTGAATTTTTTCATAATAAACTCCTTATGATTGTTTTTTTGTTTTCTTATTTCCATGCGTGGCTATCTTTAAACATACTAAGCAACGTTGCGTCAAGTTGACCTTGCTCTTGCATTGATTGCATTATGGAAAAAACTTTTTCTATTGAAAGTGGTTTTTTATATGGCCTATCTTTAGCAGAAAGTGCATCAAAAACATCTATAATTGTTAAAAGTCTTGTTTCTTTATCAATTTCATCGCCTTTTAAATTGTTAGGGTATCCTGAACCGTTTAATAATTCATGGTGATTTTTTGCCCAATTAGGAACTTTTTTATAGTTGTTTTTAAAGTTCATTTTCTCTAATATTTTTTCTGTCATTTTAACATGCTCTCGCATGGTATCTATTTCCTTTTGGTTTAAAGTTCCTTTTACGATAGATAAATCTTCAATTTCATCTTTAGTAAACCAATTTAGTTGTTTGCCATTTTCATCTTGATATTGTTTTTGTGAAAGCAATTTAACCTCTTTTAATATTTCAGCATCTAAAAAAGGTAAAGCGTTTACTAAATTTACAAAGTTTTTTACTTTTGCTATTTCTTGCAAAGTAGGGGTGGCATCTATTTTGTTTTTAAGTGCATTTAGTTTTGTTGTTAATGTTATTATTTCAAGTCTTGCCATAATTCGCTCGTGCTTTGCACCAAGGCGTGTTTCTTTATCCATAACTTCAAGCGGAGTAACCAGTTTACCTACATCGTGTAACCATATGCTCATGATAAAAAGCTTAGCATCTTCTGGGTTAAAAGATATATAATCACTAGGATTTGCAAGTAGCCATGTTAAAAAATTTTTAGCATATTTTGCCATGTTGTGTGTGTGCGTAACATTATATGGTGTGCGTAAGTTGATAACCTCTGCAAAAGTTTTAACTAAAGAATCCATGAGGTTTTCAATTTCTTGCACATAGTTCATATTTGTAAGTCTTATTGCAGCTTGGCTTGCGATTGCTGTTAAAATCATCTCGTTTTCTTCATTAAAACTTATTATGTTGCCTTGTTTATCATGTGCGTTTAAAAGTTGCAATACACCTATAATGTTGCTTTTATCGTCCTCCATGGGAATAACTAGCATGGATTTTGTTTTATAGTTTGTAAGCTTATCATACTGTTTAGGGCCAGAAAAATCGAAAAGTTCGCTGCTGTGAACATCTGGGATATTTACAACTTTATTTTCTAAAACACTATAGGCACAAACATTGCTTTTTTGCAGTTTTACTGGTGGTAAGGTGATTTTTTTGTTTTTACCACCTTTTTTAACATTCATACTTTTGGTTATCATTACTTTAAATTCTAATCTATCATGGTTTAAAATATAAAGTGTCCCGCCATCACAATTAGTGATATCTAAAGCGGCTGTAAGTAAATTTTCCAAAAGAATATCGCCGTTTTTTTCAGAGGACATGGAAATAAAAGTTTCAAGTAATTTTGTAGTTTGCGAAGTAATCATAATTTCAAATATCCTCCTTTTCTTGCAAAAAAGTAGTTTGCATTATTTTTTTTAAGTTCAGTTTCTAGTTTTAATAGATGTTCATCGGTGCTATATGGGTCGTGGTGGAATATACACATGTTCTTGCAATTTGCTATTTTAGCTGATTTTACTGCATCTTGCCATGATGAATGTCCAAAGCCTACTTTTTGCAATTTGTAATCATCGCTGTATTGACCATCACAAATAATAAAATCGGCATTTTTTGAAAAATCAATGAGCGATAAAATAGAGGTTTCGTTTATTTCAAAATCCGTAGCATAAATTATTTTTTTGTTATCATATAAAAGTTTATATAAACTTGCACCACCTGCATGGTTACCCTCTTTAATATTTATTTTAAAATTACCTATACATAGCTCGTCAAAAATTTCTATAAACCTAACATTGGGTGAAAAGTAATCAGTATTTACTGGCCAAGTAGGCGCTTGCATAAGGGTGTTAATCTGCTCTTTTATGGTTAAGCCATTTCGTGTTTTTCCGTATATGTTTATTTTTATTTTATTGTTAAACATTAATCTGCTAGACAACAAACCTATGATATGGTCTAGGTGAGTGTGTGAAATAAGTATATCCAAAACAGTATTTTCGTTTACTGTTATATAGTCCTCTAAATTTAAAAAACCACTGCCAGCATCAAGTATAATATTTTGTGTTTCGGTTTTAATAAGTGTGCAAACAGTTGCGCCACCAAATATTCTATATTGCTCTGCATCAACTGGTATAGAGCCTCTAGTACCTAAAAAATGTATTTTTAGTTGTTTCAAATTAATTCTCCTTGTTTTCCTTGTTTGCTATATTATTAAGTGTAATAAAAGCGTTTTTATCGCAAAAAAATATTTATTTTTATTATATCTTATATAAAGTTTTTTTACAATCGATTTTAAAATCACAATATAAAATGTTTAAGCGAATAAAAACTGGCTACTTTAAAGCAGCCAGTTTTTATGATTAATACTAGTTGAATTTAAAAAGTGTAAAGCATTGCAAAAGGTATAATCTTAAAACTATTTTAAAGCTATCTTTTGTCATGTCACTGTTGCATTTTAAGCAAATACCCTCACGTAAACCTGAAAATAATGCCGTTGATATCATTTTGCTAAGCATTTCTAACTGAGGTTGTGTTTTAAGTTCTGGCAAGTTTGCAGCTGTTAGTATTTGAATGGTAACATTATTAAGCCACGTGTTTTTTGTTTGATTGATTTTTTCATCGTTTATTAAAATAAGCATTTCAAGAGGGTGGTTGCTTTCTAGTTCAACCATGCAATCCGCTAAGGCAGTTAAAGCTGTTTTTAAAACTTGCTCATCCATTATTATTTCATCATGGTGTAAATTTTCTGATGATAACATGGATAAGGTTATAAGATCAAGCTCTGACATAAGCGGGTTTAATATAGTATCTGCTAAAGCCTGTTTGTTTTTGAAGTAACGATATAAGTTACCCACTGTCATATCTGCATGTTTTGCTATTTCACGTAGAGAAGCATGTTCTATACCGTTTTTTGCAAATTCTGCTTTTGCAGCATTTAAAATTTTGTTTCTTTGTTCATCTTTTAATACTTGTGCCATAGTATTCCTTTTATTTTGTGTGTTTATTCTACACTTTTTAACGAGTCGATCATATCAATTTGTTTGAGTTTTGCAAGCATAATTCTGTTTATAACTGCTGAGAAAACAAAAGTTAAACCTACAGAAAAAACTATGCTTAATGGTGAAACATTTCTAACAAACATTAAAAAATCCATTTCAACTTGTGTTATTATAAAGTAGTGCGCCCATATGCCTAAAAATATACCCATTATAGCGCCAAAGAGAGTTAAAACTAAATTTTCTTTAAAGATGTAATCTTTAGTTTCAACATGATTAAAACCTAAAACTTTAAGTGTTGCAATTTCGCGCTTGCGTTCGCTTATATTAATATTTGCAAGGTTTGAAAGTACAACAAAAGCAAGTGCTGCCGCAGAAACGATAATTACAATAACAACTATATCCATGCTTTGAGTGATGCTAGAAAAACTAGATATTACACTGCTATTAAAAACAATGCCACTTACGTTATCTATAGATAGTATATCATTTTGTAATGTGTTTTCATAGTCTTTTGCTTTAATTTGTATAGAATTATATTCAGGTTTTTCATCAAACAGTTCTTGATAAAAATAATTTGATATATATATTTCGTGATTTATATATTTTTCAAATATACCTGTAATGGTTGCAGTTTTTTCAGTTCCGTTTTGGCTTTCTATTGTTATGGTATCACCAACTTTAACAAGTAGTAATTCTGCTAATTTTTGGTTAATATAAAGCGCATTATCATCAAGTGTCAAGGCCGTTCCTGTGGAAAAATCTCTTAAAATATTCATTTGTTTTAGTTGCTCGTTATTTTCGTATACCTGCAAATACGCTATAACATCATTGTTTTTAGATGAAACTGTGGAGGAATAACTCAATAAAGGCACAGCACTTATGTCAGTTTGTGTATTTTTTACATCTGATAATAAAGTGTTGAAAGCATCATTTTCTAAATCTTTTTGAGCGCTTATTGTAGCTGTGTGTAAGGTTAATTCTTCATATTGAATTTGTGCTATATTTGCAATTGAATCTCTCATACCAAAACCGCTAACTAATAGGCAAGTACAGCCAGAGATACCAGCAACTGTCATAAAAAATCGCTTTTTATATCTGATGATATTTCTTGCTGTTATTTTAGCAGTAAATGAGAAATTTCGCCATAAAAATGGCATTTTTTCTAGAAAAATACGTTTGCCGGCGGGTGGCGCTTTAGGCCGTAGCAATGCGCTTGCAACTTCAGATGTTTCAACTCTTATTGCGCTAAAGGTTGTTAGGCCCATTAAAATAATAAATATTAAAATTGCTGCAAGCATATTAAACCACGGAAATGCAAAGTTTATTGGCGGTAAGTTATACATTATCCCCCATGTCATGTACACAATCTGAGGGAAAAACGCTATGCCAATAATTGCGCCAGTTATGCCACCTATGAGCGTTGCGCTTAGTGCATATAATAGATACTTTGAGGCACATGCTAAGCGGCTGTAACCTAAAGCGCGCAAAACACCTATTTGTACACGTTGTTCATCAACCATGCGTGTCATTGTGGTTAGGCAAACTAATGCTGCCACCAGAAAAAAGAATACAGGAAAAATAAGCCCGATAACCTGCATTTGTTCGACAGTGTTTTTATAGTTCGCTATGGAATAATGCATCTCACGTGTTAATATCGTCCATTCACCTTGAGCAAGATTTTCAATTTCCGCTTTGGCTTTTTCAAGTTCGTCAAATGCACCTTTAAGTTCTGCTGCACCATCAATTCCTTGTGCATTTAGTGCGGTTAGTGTAGCAAGTAGCTCTTGCTCGGTGTTTTCTATATCTGTTTTTGCCTCGTTTATGATTTTATTTGCACGAAGATTCTCTTGCGTGTTTGCAAAATCTTTTATTAGTGTTTCATAAGCAGTAATTTTTTCATCATATGCACTGTTAAAGGAGTTCAGCGCTTTTGCATCTAAACTTTGCACAAAAGTAACAGTGTAAACATCACTTTTAAAGATTTCTTGTGGCACATACAAAAACGAGTTTAACGGTAAGTTGTCTAGTGTGCTAGGGCCTTTTTCTTGGCTCATATAATTTGGTGTTGTAACTAGACCAACTACAGTAAATTCAGTTTCAGTTAGGACTTCCTCTAGCTCGCTTGTGGCTCTAGTTAAAGTTATTTTATCACCAATTTGTGGTGTAATATATAAGTCGGAGGGTATTTCGGCTAACACTTCGTTTTGGGCTGTAGGGTAGTGCCCATCTACTAATTTTAATTGGTTAATTTCACTGTTTTCGTTAAAAGCTTCTACCCTAAAAATAAACGATGTTTCACCAAAAGAACCCTCGGCGTCAATAAAATGTGAGGCTTCAATTTTTAAGTTTTCATCAAGTGATTTTAAAGCGAGAATGTCATCATCATCAAAGCCGTAGTTTGAATAAATCTGAAAATCTAAAAAATTATATTCATCGATGTATTTATCCACACTTTCGCCCATAGCAGCAGAAATTGAAAGCATACCAGAAAAAAATGAAACACCCATAAAAACTATAAGCAACAAGGTTAGATATTTGCCTTTGGATTTTGTTATGGTGCGTAAAGTTTCAAGTAATAATTTGTTTTTCATGCTTACCACTCAATTTCTTCAACGGATTTTGGGTTATCGTTGATTTTAACAGATGAAATTTTACCACTTTTTACTTTTATAATTTTATCGCCAATGGGACAAAGCGAAAGGTTATGTGTAATTAAAACAACGGTCATATTATATTTGCGACAACTTTCTTGTAAAAGTTTTAGTATTTGTTTGCCAGTAACATAATCTAATGCGCCAGTTGGTTCGTCGCATAGTAGTAACTTAGGGTTTTTAGCAAGCGCACGTGCAATTGCAACACGTTGTTGCTCACCACCAGAAAGTTGTGAGGGAAAGTTATCTTTGCGATTTTCAAGCCCAACTTGTGATAAAATTTCATTAACATCAAAGGGATTTTTTGAAATTTGTGTTGCAAGTTCTACGTTTTCGGTGGCAGTTAGGTTTTGTACTAAATTATAAAACTGAAAAACAAAGCCTATATCATAACGTCTATAATTTGTAAGTTCTTTTTCGTTTGCGGTGTCTATACGTTTATTATCAACGGTTATTTCACCAGTAGTTAAGGTATCCATACCACCTAAAATGTTTAATATTGTGCTTTTACCAGCACCCGATTCACCTGCTATAATCACAAATTCGCCTTTGTTAATATCAAAATCTACGCCGTCTAAAGCGTTTATATCAACCTCGCCTACGTGGTATATTTTTTTTACATCTTTAAAATTAATATAGCTCATTTAAACCTCCGCTTGTTAAAAGTTTATCATAATGATAATATTATACACCTGTTTATTATTGCTGTCAAACAGTAATTTTATACATTTTAAAATTAAACAAAACAAACCGCCAAACGTCAGAGTATTTTATCTGAGTTTGGCGGTTTGTTTAATTTTTAAATAGTAATAAATTGGTAAGAGTTAGTATTATTCTTGCTCCAAAAATTTTGCAAATTTTAAAACAGTGTTGCGATCTGTAATTGAAAGCTTAGTAACAGTGCACATTAATTCGTGGTAAAACTGCAAAGAATCGATATTATCAGTTTTTGATTTTAAATCTGAATTTTGTAAAGTGATTGATAATAATTTTTTAGTTTGCTCAGCATTTATTTGTGGTGGTGAGGCATCATTGCTATCTCCAACTATATATTCTACAGAACAATTTAATAAATTGCTGAGTAAAAAGAGTTTTTCATTGGGAATTTTTTTAACTATATCAGCTTCGTACTTGTGTATAGCTTGCTTTGTGGTTTTTAGGTGTTTGGCGACATATTCGAGAGTGAAACGTTTTTTTATACGCAGCATGCGAATGCGCTGACCCTGTGTTAACTTATCAGACATCGAGTAATTCCTTTCTTTGAAGTGCTGTGATTGATTGTAACATTTTTTTTAGTTGTTTTCAAGACATATATAATAATTTTGTCAAAAATAATAGTTTAACTTATGAAAAAAATCAAAAATATTAGTATAAAATGGCTTTAAATATTCAATATTTTCTACAAATTGTGGTGGGGGTTGACAAAATTGGAGGAATAAGTTGCAATGTTGATAATTTAAGTTACAAATAAGTGACTTTTGAGGTGTTGTAAATGGAAAAATATAGATTTAGCGAAGATTTACGAATAATGCAAGAGAAAAGCTTGCAATTTGCATACGAGCAAAGTTTACAAAAAGATTTTGTTGGAATTAGTGGAAATAATGATGAGTTATCAATAAAAAATGATTTCGAAAAAACACTTGGAAAAGTTGTTGAAAAAGTAACTGACAATTAATATATAGCGGAAATAATTTTAATTTAGTAAAGGTACTAAAATATTAGTTAATAATTCGAAATTTTTTCAATTTAATAAAAGTAACTTGAAGTTATTAGGAACTTAAATTATATAGAGGTGATGAACATGGCAATTAATACCGGAGAAAGCACTTTAAAACACATGCGTAATGCAGCTGGACACTTAAGCGAAATGTTAGAGCACACGGTTAGTGAAGTTAGACGTTTACAAAAAAAGCATGAAGCAAATCTCGGCAGAAAATTTGAAAGTACGGATGAACTTTTTGAAAGTTACGATACAAAAAATATGAAAGAACTAACTGCTATTTTAAAGGATGTAGCCGCTGTTGAAAAAGCATTGCAAGAAAACAGTGCGAGTAAAAGCGCTGAGGGCATTACAGGGGTTGTTTTATTACCGCAAGTGGAGCTTGAGTTATCGTTAAATGAAATAGTAGATACATAACACTTGTTCGCTTAGCCTAAAAAGAAAGATCGGGTGGCAAAAGTGAAGAAAAAACACGAGGTTCTGCCTCAAAACATAGTTTGGCAACCGCAACCTAAACAAAGAGTGTTTTTATCACGCAAAGAAACAGAGGCACTTTATGGCGGTGCGGCTGGAGGTGGTAAAAGTGATGCATTACTGGCAGAGGCATTGCGACAAGTACATATTGGGCATTATCGCGCTTTGATTTTGCGCAAAACTTACCCGCAAATTACAGATTTAGTTGATAGGAGCAGAACTATTTATTCAGCGAGTTTTCCAGAGGCTAGTTACAATATAAGCTCCCACTGCTGGACTTTTCCATCTGGTGCAAAAATTTATTTTGGCAGTATGCAGTATAAAAAGGATAGAACTAATTACCAAGGTAAAGCTTATGATTTTATAGCGTTTGATGAGCTAACGCATTTTGAATGGGACGAATATAGCTATATGATGAGCCGAAACAGGCCAACAGGTGCTGGAACAAGAGTATATATGCGAGCAGCAACAAACCCAGGAGGTATAGGCCACGGCTGGGTACGCGGGAGATTTATAACACCAGCAAAAGCATTAACTACTATTACTGAAAATTATCGCGTGCGCGACCCAACTGGTCAATGGTTGGAGTTAAAGCGTGATAGAGTTTTTGTACCTAGCAATATTTTTGATAATAAAAATTTGCTAGATAACGACCCAGGATATCTTGCAAATTTAGCAAGCTTGCCAGAAGCAGAAAAACAAGCATTACTATATGGACGTTGGGATAGCTTTGAAGGACAAGTTTTTACAGAATGGCGAGATGACCCAGCACACTATCTTGATCAATGTTGGACACATGTTATTGCTCCTTTTGCTATTCCATCACATTGGCGTATAATGCGTGGATATGATTTTGGATTTTCAAAACCGTTTTCAGTGGGATGGTACGCAGTAGACGAAGAAGGACGACTTTATAGGGTGCGAGAGTTTTACGGCTGTACAGATAAACCAAACACTGGTTTGCGTATAGACCCTGCCGAACAAGCAAGGCGCATAAAAGAAATAGAAACAACTGATCCAATACTAAAAGGGCGCAAGATACGCGGTGTTGCAGATCCAGCTATTTTTGATGAAAGCCGTGGTGAGAGCATAGCCACAATGATGGAACGTCCACCTTGCTTTTTACATTGGGAACGTGGCGACAACACGCGTTTAGCCGGTAAAATGCAGTTTCATTATCGATTTGCTTTTGGTGAGGATGGTAAGCCTATGCTGCAAGTATTCAACACATGTAAGCATTTTATACGCACTTTACCAAATTTAGTATATGATGATGCAAATGTTGAGGATATAAACTCAAACGGAGAGGATCACATTTACGATGAGTGTCGTTATGTGTTAATGGAAAACTTAATTAGCCCTAAAAAACGTTTAGTAGTTGCGCCAGAATGGAACGACCCGTTAGAACTTACAAAACAACCAGTAAAATTTTTTAGGGTATAGCAAAACAATGTGTTTATTTTATTTTTTTAACAAAGGAGGTAATTTTGAAAGAATTTGAATTTTATAAAGATTTACAGCGAAGTTTAGGCGTGGTAAATACGCCACACGTTATTTCGCAAAGCGAGATAGCCGCACAAGAACGAAAGCAAGCTATAAATCCCAAACAAAAAGAAAAACCGCCAATAGATAAAGAGGAAATTGCAAAGGCAATGCAAATTTTGCAAAGATATAAAGATGGAAAACTCGCACTGGATAGACGCATTGTGGATAACGAGCTATGGTTTAAAATGGGGCACTGGAAACAATACAAAAATCGTCTTATGGATGGCAAGGCACAACCAGCGTCGGGATGGCTGTTTAACTCCATAGCAAATAAACATGCTGATGCTATGGATAACTACCCAGAGCCAAGTGTACTACCGCGTGCAGAGGAGGATAACACCACTGCAAGAGCACTTTCTAGCATTTTGCCAGTTTTACTTGAGCGTTGTGAATATGAGCAAGTCTATAGCGATACATGGTGGTATAAACTAAAGCAAGGCACAGGCGTAAAAGGAGTTTTTTGGGATAATGCACAGCACGGTGGCTTGGGAGATATATCAATACGCAAAATGGATTTACTAATGCTTTTTTGGGAACCAGGTGTTATGAATATTCAAGACAGCCCGCATTTTTTCTCGCTTGCATTGGTAGATAACACACAGCTAATAGGGCAATATCCGCAAATGAGAGGCAAAACAGGCCAAAGCATGAGCATAGCAACATATGTTCATGATGATAGCATAGACACAACAGATAAAAGCATAGTTGTAGATTGGTATTATAAAGTGCGCATAGGCACAAAAAGTATTTTGCATTACTGTAAGTTTTGTAATGGCGAGCTTTTATATGCGAGCGAAAATGATATCAAACTTGAAACTCGTGGTTTTTATGATCATGGTGAGTACCCTTTTATATTTGATACACTTTTTGTGGAGGAAGATACACCCGCAGGGTTTGGTTACATAGATATAATGAAAGATTGCCAAACTGCAATTGATACCATGAACCATGTTATGCAAGAAAATGCAACTTTAGCCTCAAAACCACGGTACTTGCTAGCAGATAATACTGGTGTTAATGAAGATGAATTAGCCGATTTTTCAAGAGATATAGTGCATTTTACTGGTCGTTTAACAGATGAAAATTTCCGCCAACAGCGTATAAACTCGCTAGATGCAAGCTCTCTTACATATTTGAATAATCGGATTTCTGAGTTAAAAGAAACTTCTGGTAACAGAGATTTTTCTCAAGGTGCAACTTCAAATGGTGTAACCGCAGCTTCTGCAATAGCGGCTTTGCAAGAATCAGGCTCTAAACTTTCACGAGATATGATTAAAAGTACGTATCGTAGTTTTGTAAAAGAGTGTTATTTGTGTATTGAGCTTATGCGACAGTTTTATGATGAACCCAGAATGTTCCGCATAACGGGTGTTGATGGTGTTTCGCAGTTTACTAATTTTTCAGGTAAAAGCTTACGTGGGCAAAGCTTAGGTATGGCTTTTGGCCAAACACTAGGCACACGTATACCAGAGTTTGATGTAAAAGTTTCGGCAGCGAAAAAAAGCCAATATAGCCGTTTATCTCAAAACGAAATAGCAAAAGAACTTTATGGTTTAGGTTTATTTGTACCAGAAAACGCCACACCAGCAATGGCTTGTTTAGATATGATGGATTTTGATGGTGTGGAAAAGGTACGTAATAAAGTTGCAGAAAACAAAGAGCGTTTTGAAAAAGAGCAAATGGAAAAAACTATGCTTGCAAATTTACAAAACGCAACTATAGCGAAAGGAGCACTACCGTGACAAAAGTTGAAATA
The DNA here is from genome assembly GCA_964370685.1 of uncultured Faecalibacterium sp. GTDB lineage: Bacteria > Bacillota > Clostridia > Oscillospirales > Ruminococcaceae > Faecalibacterium. Next base: position 14,306 of record CAYJKG010000025.1, read on the forward strand.
CAGATGAATCGTGTGGAATTGCCTAGTAAAGAAACCAGCGTGGAATTGCAGTTATTAGTTACAGGACACGCTTGTTTTGGCAAAAAAGGACATGACATTGTTTGCGCAGCAGAAAGTATTTTGGTGCAAACACTAGCAGCAAGCCTAGCAAAGCTAGATAACTGTATGTTGCATGATTATACAATTGAAGGTGTGGCGGGCAGTGGTTGCATGGGTATAACTGTTATACCCACAACTAAAGGGTGGGATTATGTTAGAGGGGCGTTTGAGCTTGTGGCAACAGGTTTTTACCTATTAGCGCAAAACTACCCACGACATGTACAAATTACATTAAAAAACTATGCTAACGAGGAGGATAAAAATTGTGCGTAAATTAAATACTAAATTGGGTCCTGCGTTTTATATAGAAAAGCGCTGTGAAATATGCAAACTAGATTTGCAACTGTTTGCTGAGGGCGATGGCTCTGCAACGGCATCAACTGGAGAAACTGCCAAGGGGAACGGTGATGTTTCAAAAGTAATGGAGGCACAAGCCACAACTAGTGAACAGGAAGTATCAAAGGGCGATGGGCTTTCACGAGCAGCAAAGCGCCAGGCAAAGGCTGCTGGTGAAAAAACTAAACTAGCCAATCCACTTGCACAAGTTAAGTATGGTAGGCAAGAAACTCAGGCCGCCGCTGAGGAGGAAAAAACCACGGCTACAGATGAAACTGTAAGTAAAGCTAATACTCAACCAGCAAAAGATGATAAAGCAACTTTATTTGAAAAGATGATACGTGGAGAGTATAAAGAACAGTTTCAAAACCGCACTCAAAGCATTATTAATCAACGTTTTAAGGAGCTTAAAACATTACAAGCGAAAAATCAACGCGCAGATGAACTAATTGATAAACTAGCCAAACGTTACGGTGTGGATAATTTAGACCTTGAAGCGATTGCAAAAGCGAGCGCAGCGGATGAAAGTTACACAGAACAACAGGCAAAAACAAGAGGATTATCTGTGGAAGAAGTGCGACGAATGAAAGCTCTTGAAAGCGAAAATGCACGCTTGCGCAGTAATGTGCAGATGACAAATGCTCAAAAAGCAGCGGATAAAATTTATAGCCGTTGGGTACAAGATGGTGCGAAATTAAAAGAAATTTACCCTGAATTTAATTTTACTAAAGAAGTTAAAAACCCAGAATTTTCAAGATTACTGCGCTCTGGTGTTTCGTTGCGCAAAGCATATGAAGCAAGCCATCTTGATAAAATACTTGGCGGTGCTATGCAATATACAGCTGACCAAGTAACTAAAGGCATGGTGGCAAGGATAACCGACCGTTCAGGCAGACCAGCGGAAAACAGCACTACACCACGTGCAGGTGTTGTCGTAAAAAACGATGTTTCGGGGCTTTCCCGTTCTGACAGGGAGGAAATTGAGCGACGAGTTATGCGTGGCGAAAAAATCCTTTTTTAGTAAAATTTTTCAAAAATTATTATTAAAAGGAGAAAGAATATGAAGAATTGTTTTGACAACAACGTATTTAAATTGAATTTTGATTTGCAATTTTTTGCAGAAAACACAAACGCAAATACAACAGTATCTCCGGGCATGTCCGCTGAGATGAAAACTTTTTACGAAAAGCGCTTGATTGATCAAGCAGAACCAAAACTTATACATGACCAATTTGGTGATTTTTACCCTATACCACAAAATGGAGGTAAAACCATTGAGTTTCGTAAATATGATAGCTTGCCAAAAGCAACTACACCATTAACAGAGGGTGTAACGCCTGATGGCCAAAGCTTAAATGTTTCCACAGTTACTGCTACAATGGCGCAGTATGGTGGCTGGACACCAGAGAGCGATGTATTAAGCATGACAGCTATTGATAATAATATTATCAACGCAACAAAAGTGCTTGCAAGCCAAGCAGGGCGAACAATGGATACTGTTACAAGAGATGTGCTAGCAGGTGGTACAAATGTTATTTACTGCCCATCCGTAGCAGCTGATGGAACAGAAACAGAAGTTACAAGCCGTAAAAATCTAACAATCAATTCAAAACTAACAATGAACGTGTTTTTGCGAGCAGCAGCCCAACTTGGTGCTATGAACGCAGATACAATAGGCGATAGTTTTGTGGCTATTATTCACCCTTATGCAGCGTATGACCTAAAAAGTAATAAAGATTTTTTAGAGGTTTCAAAGTATGCCAATCCTGATGCTATTTTTAATGGTGAAATTGGCAAACTTGGTAATATACGCTTTGTGGAAACAAGTGAGGCTAAAGTTTGGAAAGATTCCACCTGCCCTGAAAAATCAGCCGGTGTAAACTATGCTGTATTTGGTACATTAGTACTTGGTGCGCATGCTTATGGCGTAACAGAGCTTGAGGGCGGCGGTTTGGAACATATCGTTAAACAACTTGGTTATGGCGATGATCCTCTAAACCAACGTGCTTCAATAGGTTGGAAAGGGTTAAAATGCGCAGAACGATTAGTTGAACAATATATGGTGCGTATAGAGAGCTTGTCAAGTTACAGCGGCACAGCCGCAGCAAATTAATAGGAGGATTTTATGTCACAATCAAAAGCAAATGCTACAAGCACAGCATTAAAAGTTGAAACGGCAAATACAGTTAATATAAAACTGTTTAAGGATAACGATAGATATAAAGGTGATGTTTTTGTAAGCGTAAATGGCAGAAATTATCAAATACGCCGTGGAGAAGAAATTGCAGTTCCGCTTGAAGTTGCTGAGGTGCTTGAACATTCTGAAACACAGGATGAAATAACAGCTAGACGCATAGAGCAAGCTTCAGAAAAATCAAAAATGTGAAACTTACTAAAAAATAAAAAAAGTGAGTGAAAATGAGAGTTAGCGCCCAATATAGCCAGATAAATATAATCCGAACAAGTTTTATAAAATGTAGGCAAGTTTGGAACATGTTTGACAGCTACCCGAAAATTAAAGTTGAGGGCATAAAGGGCGCTAACTTTTATTTATAGGAGGTTTTTTATGACAGTGAGACAAGTTATTGATAAAGTTGATTTAATGCGTCAAAACCAAGTTTATGATAGCATTAAAATAGGTTGGTTAAGCCAGTTAGATGGCGCTATACGTGCTAATGTGATTAATTTGCATGAACAAAATGAAAGCGTTGTATTGGGCGAAGGTGCGGACTTGGCAATGCTAGAAAGTACAGAGCTGTTAGTGCCAGCTCCCTATGATGAAATATATTGTTATTGGTTATTGGCACAACTTGATTTTTCCATGAGTGAAATTGCACGTTATAACAATAGCATGGCGCTTTATAATGAGGCATACACAAATTTTGCTGTTGCATATAAACGCACACATAAACCTGTTGAACGAGGAAATTTTATGTTATAAGGAGGTTTTATGGAACTGCCTAAATTAAAAACAATTACAAGAAAACGTGAAAGCATAAATAGCTTTGGCGGTTATAATCACACAATTTCCTGCGAGGAGAGTGAGTTTTATGAGGTGGAAAATCTTTCCACACGTAATTATCCTGCGCTATCACCACGATTACCACGTGTTAAAACAAATACATTTACAAATTGCGGAGGTTTGTTTGTAAAAAATGGGTTTATATGGGTTGAAAATCAAACTTTGTATTATAATGCTGTGGCGATAGGTGATGTATCGGAGGGCGAAAAAACATTTTGTGGTATGGGTAGCAAGGTATTAATTTGGCCTGATAAACTTGCTTTTGACACTGTTACACTTATGCTTGAGCCACTCGGAGCAAAGTGGCAAAGCATAAGTACGGTGCGATTTGCACCAAGCCTTGAAGATGGTAGTGATTATGTTGTAAAAACATCAGGAGATACTGCGCCAGAAAACCCAGCGAGTGGCGATTATTGGCTAGATACCAGTGGTTCTTCTGCAACTTTACGTGTATACTCTGAGGCACAAGAAATATGGAGTGCTGTACCAACAACTTTTATAAAAATTTCAGCAAAAGGAATAGGTGAAAATTTTAAAATTTATGATACAGTAAATGTTTTGGGCATAAGTGCAGAGGTTTGTGAGCAAGCAGGCGAACATTTAAATGGAGATTTAATTTTATGGGACGTTGGCGAGGATTACTTAGTTGTTACAGCTTTGTTAGGTGCAAGTTTAATGCAAGAAATTGGAGATGGTGCAATTAGTGTTGAGCGAAAAATACCAGATTTAGATTTTATTGTGCAAAGTGATAACCGCCTTTGGGGTTGTAGCAGCTCAGACCATGCAATATATTCGTGTAAATTAGGAGATGCAACAAATTGGTTTAGCTATATGGGCACAGCGGCGGATTCATACGCAGTTAACGTTGGTTCTGATGGTGATTTTACAGGTGCTGCAGTTGTGCTAGGGTATGTCTTATTTTTTAAAGAAAATTTAGTGCACAAAGTGTATGGTACAAAACCAGCTAATTTTCAAGTTACAACTATATCTTGTTATGGAGTGCAAAAAGGCAGTGAAAAAAGCCTTGCTATTGTGCACGATACACTTTATTATTTATCAACGTCTGGTGTGGTTGCATATGATGGCGGTTTACCTGTTTATGTTGGTGCAAACCTTGGGCAAGAGCAACTTTTTAGCGGAATAGGTGGTGTGTTAGGTGATAATTATTATCTAGCCTGCAAGGATAATGGCGATATAGCGCAGTTGTTTGTTTATGATACAAAAATGCGTATATGGCAAAAAGAAAATACTGATGATGTGAGATATTTTGCAAATATGAGCGAAGGTTTATATATGCTTATGCAAAATGGTGAACTATGGTATACACCAAAAGCTGGAAGTGTGCCTTTAAAAGGTGAAACGGAAATTCAAGTTGAATGGAGCGCTGAAAGCGGAGTGATAGGTTTATATGCACCTGATTATAAAATTGCATCTAAAATTGAGCTTAGGCTTTCAGGGCAAGTGGGTTCTAAATTAAAAATTGAAGCACAATATGATAACCAATCAACATGGGATTTTTTAGCAGAACACACACTTGCACAGCATCAGATGATAGTGCTGCCAATAATACCAAGGCGTTATGCTCAAATGAAACTGCGCATCTCTGGTGTGGGCGAAATATTGCTTTTTAGTTTAACAAAACTTTTAGAACAGGGGAGTGAATTATCATGGCAGATATAACATCTATACAGTTGCCTAGCAATTTATCAACCTCTGAATATGGAGAACAAAGTGAAAAACTGAAAAGCTATCTTTTTCAATTAACAGAGCAGTTGCGTTATGTGCTTTCTAATTTGGACGAAGATAATATGAACTCTACATATAACGCTGGTGTAACGGGTATGGCTTCAACATTAGCAAAGCAAGTTGCGACACTAACAGATGAAGAAAAAGCGAATTTTGAAAAATTGCGCAAAGAGATACTCTCAACCGCTACAAAAATTGCACATGATTACGAAAGTGCAATAACAATTGCTAATGATGCGCTTAAAACAGAAGTTTCAGAGCAATTTATAGCCGAAAACACAAACCTGCAAGCAAGCATGGAACAACTTTTGGCCTCGCAGTTAAGTCAAACAAGCAGAGAGTTTAATTTAAGTTTGCACAGCTTAACAAATCTTGCACAGCAAACAGCAGACGCACTGGAGAGTTTTTCAAAGTTAAACGAAACATGGTTTCGATTTACTTTGCAAGGGCTTGAAATTGGCAAGGATGAAAACGGTGAAACAGTGCCATATACTTTGAGAATTGATAATGAAGCATTGTCGTTTTTGCATTATGGCACAGTGGTTGCTTTTTTAAAATATAATCGTTTATATATAAGTTCTGCTGAAATTTCTGATAGACTTTCAATAGGTGGTAGTGCGGGCGAGGGGTATTATGATTTTGTAACAACAGCAACGGGCCTTGGTATAAAATGGAGGGCAAATTAAATGAAAATACAAGTTAGTTTTGCACAAACCTCTTATCAAATAAATGGCAATTCTGTTTTGCATATTGTTCCAAGCACGGGTCTTGCGGCAAACGCTACAAATCAGTTTGTATTTAAGATTACACTTTTTTCTACAAATAATGTATATAGCAAAGTATGGGAAAATGTTTTATTGCCAAATGGGCAGGAATCTCTAAGCATACCTTTTGTTGTACCGCTTGAATGGGCAAACGATTTTAATAGCAACGATTTTGATGGAACAAACGGCATACTAGGCGTAAAAATGGAAACAAAATATACATTATTTGCTGCAAGTAGGGAATATGTAGGTAATTATGTAAATTACGCAATTTCGCTCAGGTGCACAGTTGATGACGCTATTTTGCCAAGTGTAGGTGAGTTAAGTTATGAAAATGTAGATGAAATAGTGCCCATAGAATGGAAAAGGCAAGTTCAGGGAATATCACAAATTAAAGTAAAAGCTGAGAGTGCAAAAGGCGCATATAGCTCAACAATCACTGCGTATTACTTTGGTGCAAATACATCTCAACAGCAAAACTATGCTAATTTTTTACTTAAAAACGCTGGTGATAATTACATTAGTGTAACTGTTGAGGATTCTCGCGGACGCTTTGCAACAAAGGATTTATATGTTTTTGTAGATGCATATCATCCACCATCACTTACACAAATAATATCACAGCGTTGTGACACAAGCGGAAACTTACAAGAGGAAGGTACACATTTTTTAACAAGTGCTGTTTTAGTAGGTAAAAATTTAGAGGGTAATAACCCAATAAGTTTAAAAGTTAGCTGGAAAAAAGTTACAGCGCAAAATTATAACACGCCTATAACATTAGCACAAAATGTGCAAAGTGTAATTGATGCAAACTTAGAAACTGGCGCAAGTTATGATGTAAAATATACAGTTAGTGATTTTTTCCATAACATAGATATTTTTGATTATTTATCGAGTACATCATATCTTTTGCATTTTTTAAAAGGAGGCACAGGCATAGCCGTTGGCAAAGCAGCTGAGGCACAAGAGTTGTTTGATGTTGCTCTTGATACAACTATAAGGCGCAGTTTAATAGTAGGTGCGGATTTATCTGTATCAGGGCAATTTACAATAGGCGGCGTACAAGTGATGGATATATTACGAACTTTGCAAGAACCAGTTGAAAGCGCATTTTTAGTTAATTACGATGTTTTTCCACATAGTTGGGTATCTGAAAATAAAATTGTGCGATGTGGCAAGTATGTGCAGTATTCACTTAATGCGGCGTTATCTATGGACCCAATGCCAAATGTGGGGCAAAGTGTTGTAATGGCAACGATACCAGAAGGCTTTTTTAGTAGTAATTTTTTTCCGCAGTTGAGTGCGATGTTAAATGGCACAAATGCATGTGTTGTAAATGTATCTCAAACAGGTGTTGTTAGCGTGGTTATTAGTCAAAAATATCAACAGCAAATCAAACTAATGGGTACTGGCATAATTTTAGATGATTAATAAAAGCTAAATCGAGAGGAGATTTTAAAATGACTAAAAATAAAAAAGATAACTTGTTAGAAGATGAAATAAAAACTGATGAAATAGATGTGCAAGATAATTCGATGCAAACGACTGTGCAAGAAGAATCTTTACAAACACCACAAGTTATAAAGCAAAGTGAAGTAATAACGCCCGAAATAGAGCCGCAACAAGTGCAAACAGCGCAGTATGAACCAGTGCAAGCTGTTCAAAATTTGTCACAAGATGCAGTGCAAAACATCGTACAAAGTGAAGTAGAACCAGTGTTGCAAGATACACTTGCTTACGAAATGCCAACTATAAATTCTAAAAATGATGCAGAGAGTGCACTAGCTGATTATGGTTATTTGCAATCAGATGAAGTTACATCCGCAAAGGAAGCCTTAGAAGAATATTATAAAGAAAAGCCCGATGAATATAATTCGAGTTATCAAGAGCAAATAGATAAACTATTAGATGATATTTTAAATAGGGAAGCTTTTGAGTATGATTTTAATGCAGACCCTTTATATCAGCAATATAAAAATCAGTATCAACACGAAGGCATGCTTGCAATGCAAGATACAATGGCTAATTTGCAAAGTGCAACAGGTGGTTATGGCTCGAGTTATGCGGCGGCAGCTGGTTCAGGTGCATATCAAAGCTATTTAAATAAAGCACAGGCAAATATACCAGAGCTTTATAGTTTGGCAATGGGTGTGTATCAAGATGAGGGCGAACAAATGCAAGATGCGCTTGCAGGCTTTACAGAGCAAGAAAAAAATGCGCAAGATGCATATCAAACATTAATTGATAACTATTACAAAGAGCTAGATGTGCGAACAGATGCAGCGGATAGTGCATATGATAAAGATTACGGCCAGTTTCAGGACAATCAAAGTTACCTTGAAGATTTACGTGATTACTATGCAGGGCAAGAGCAACAAGTAGTTAATAATGAGGCTGCAAGGCTTGAATTTGAACTAGCAATACGTAAATACGAGGAAAGTGTGCGACAATGGGAGGCAGAGCAAGCCGCTAAACAAGCACAGTGGCAAGCAGAATTTGATGCAGACCAAGCACGTTTTGCAGCAGAGCTTGCAAGTAAGGCTAGCAGCTCGTCCAGCGGTTCTTCTAGTAGTTCTTCTAGTAGTTCTGATAATACTAATTCTACCACGAGCCAAAGCGGGGGTGATAGTCCGCTTTCTACAAGTGCACAAAATGTTAAAGATGAGCTTTTTAGAGAAGTAAGGCTTTTAGATGCTGGAGCAGGTGGTTTAGGTACTTCAAACAGTGAAAGATCAGATTTAATCGAAAAATATTTGGACAGGGCGAAAATTTCAGGATCCATAACAAATGATGAAAAGAAATTAATTGCACAATCATTTGGTGTATATTTGTAAATGAGTTATTATAAAATACAAAACTGCCACATGCTCAAAAAATTGAGAATGTGGCAGTTTTATTATTTACTATTTGTTTTCAGTTTCGGTTAAGTTGATATTCCTTAAACGCATATATGCCTCTTTATCTTGCGGTTTAAAACTATTGTTATCATTGGAATCATAAATTGTAAATGTGTTTTTACCCACACTTTTTGAGTGATACATAGATATATCTGCAGCGCTGAACAAAGTGTCAAAATCAGAGCCGTCTTTTGGCGCAATGCTTATACCTATACTGCAAGATATTTCAATTTCAACTCCATTTTCAGCATGGTACGTTTTATTTAAATCACTACAAATTTGATAAGCTTTTTTCTTTATCATGGTTTCTTTAGTGGTTCCATGTAAAAATACTAAAAATTCATCACCACCAATACGAGAAACAAGATCTTGCTCACGGAAAATCGCAGTTGTTTTAGCATATACTTCCTTTAATACTTTGTCGCCAGCAGCATGTCCCATATTATCATTTATGCCTTTAAAATTATCAAGGTCAAACATATAAAGAACACCATGCTCACCATTTACTAAGTGTTCAGTAACTTTAGTTGCAAAGGCTTCTCTGTTGTATGAACCAGTGAGAGGGTCGGTTTCTGCTTTTTTACGCAATGATAACTCTGCTTGTTTTTCTTTTTCAATTTCATCTATTGTAAAGAGCGAAATTACCTCGCCAGTATTTTGTTGCACAATGGTATTAATTCGCATTTTGTACCACAAATAATTATCAGATTGACTAATAACACCTGTTTCTTCAGGTTTTGCTTCAATACGCTTTGAACGAAATTCTAATAATTTTTCGCTATAGCCATTCTCTAAATCAGCAATTAGAGAGGCGGAACTAATATTTGTAATGATTTCTATGTCTTTGGGATGTGTAAAAAGTTTTGCTTGCATCATAAAAAATTGTGATAATGTTGGTAAGTGTTCAATTGGTCTTTCGGTGGAGTTTATAAGTAATCTAGTAATTTTATCCTGTGTGCAGTTTACTTCTAAAATAACTTCAGCAAAGCTAAAAACAGCGGAGTTAAAAGCTTTATCTTTATCAATTTTACTTTCAAGTTCTTTTGCTTTTTCTTTATAAATATCAAGATTAAAAATTTTGATAAGTAAAAATAGCATAATGTAAAAAAAGCAAAGAGCAAAAAAAGTAATGACAATTTCTTGTATGGCTAAATTTAAAGAATAAAAATCTATGAGGAATAAGTTTGAATTATAAATTAAATAAGATGTAATTACTACAGTTAAGAAAAATAAACTATTGTAAAAACTTTTGTTGTTCATGATTTTTCTTACAGTTTTTAGTGGCATTAATTTTATAAATAAAAATAATGTGATAATTTGTGAAGCAAAAGCTGATAGATTTATATTTGGATAATATTTTACATTTGAGAAAAGCCCATACATTGAAGTTTCATGTACGATTGACATTGTAGAAAAAATTATGGCACGCAATGTAAAAAGATGTATCAGTGAACCACAGCCAATACCTATTGTTGCTGTGGATTTATCATTAAATATTATATATATTTCAAGAAGTAAAAGCGCACAAGTTAAAAAATATTGCGTCATGGGATTATCGTAATTAGTTAGTAAAAAAAATGGACCAACTAACGCGTTAAACAAAGAGCATATATATCCAGAATATTTGCCGTATTTATATTTATAATCAAGATCTAAGCAAAGTTTAAAGTTTAATGACGAATGTATAAAAATAGTAATTGCAGAGATTAAATAAAATGTTATTTGCATTTCAGCAACTCCTTCGAAATTGAAATGTTGATATTTATATTCAATAAAAATATTTTATACTTAGTATACAACATTTTGTTAAAAAACCCAATAGAAATTTGACTGTTTTCAAAAAATAGATACAAAATATTTTATTTATAAAAGGACATGCAATTTTTTTAATTAAATTGTATATAAATATATATATATGGTGGATAAGTTTTATCAAACAAAAATGGAGGGTAAGTATGACTTTTAGTGATGTTTGCAATAAAGAGGTTATACAAGTTGAATCTGGAGTGTGCCTTGGAAAAATTGATGATTTAATTATGGACCCAAACACGGCTGAAATTTTGGCGTTTGTTATGCTAGGCAGACCAAAGTTATTTGGTATATTAGGTAGAGAGGAGGCTTTACAAGTTCCATTTGATGATGTAATGAAATTTGGCATAGATGCTATATTAATAAAAACAGCTTTACCTGTTCAGCCTAATAAAAAAAATAAAAGTTTTGTGCAAGCATTGAAAGAAATATTTTAATAAATTATTTTTTGAAACAACGCTAAAACGATTAAAAAGTAAACATATTGTAATAATATGTTAAAAAACATCGTGTTAGCGTTTGTTTGGTTGTGAGTTGATTTACTGATAGAATAATAAATTTTTGGTGCTTATAGTTAGTAATGTGTTGAATGTAGATTTTGTTTTGTGTATTTTGAGCTTTTTTTAAAAATGTGTTGACAAGCCTTATTGCAAATGGTATAATCATTGAGCACTCAAACGAGAGCAACAATAAAATAATAAATATCGCGGAGTGGAGCAGTCTGGCAGCTCGTTGGGCTCATAACCCAAAGGTCGTAGGTTCAAATCCTGCCTCCGCAACTTTAAAAAAACCTTGCAAATGATTTGCAAGGTTTTTTTATATAGATTTTTCTTTAATTTTTATTTGTTTCGCTCTAAAAAATCGCGAAAAAACTATAAATTACAAAAAATAAAAATGATAAAAAACTAGGAATGTCAAAAAATAAATTAAACATTAAAAAACGATATTATTTCATAGTGATGGTAATATCACCGCTAGTGTTGTTAATTTTAAAATTGGCTTCACCATCTGTTGCTGAAAATGTGGAACCTTGTTTATCACCGTTGTAGCGTATTTCGCCAAATGTGTTGGCAGTTACAGAACCTTTGTTTGTATCAATTGCAATATTGCCAGAAACAGTGTTGATGTCAACGCTGTTACTTACATTGCCATTAAGCTCACAATTTCCAGAAATAGTAGCTATATTTATATTTTCAAACTCTCCACTTATAGTTGTGTTAGATGATACTGCGTTGCTATTAAAATCAGTTATAATGCAATCTACAACATCAATATTAGATGAAACAGCGTTGATTAACATGCTGTCAGATATTATATTTTTGGTGGATATTATGCCAGAAACAGTATCAAGATTTAAGTTGTTTATTTGCTCATCATTAAAAACGATATTACCGCTAACAGATGTAAGTTTAATGTCACTTAAGTTTGCGTCTTGTGGAATAGTAACTATTATTTGATAATCTTCGTCTGGGGTTAAATCTTTAATATCGCTAAAAGAGGGCCAGTTAAAAAAACTAAAATTAAAATTGAAAGCCAGCTCGTTTTCATAATTGCTTTCAAAAACTAATGTGTTACCTGTGACTTCTAAGGTTTTTATTTTTTCATCAGCGTTCAAAACATATTCAACTTGATATGAATCGCCACGCACAAAGGATATATTGGCAGCAGTAACTGTTATATTTATGTTTTCAAATGCCTCTAATGTTAGTGTTTGCTTTTGTGTTGCGTTATCATCATTTGCACTTGCAGTAAAGGGTCTGATTGAATAGCCAGCAAAAACTAAAGCTGAGCCAACAGTAAGTGTTATAATGAGTCCTATAAATATTTTTTTAAGCATTTTTACCTCTCCTTTGTACTATATTTGAAATTGTAATGGTTGCTAATTTGAATATAGCTTTGGATAAAAGCAATATACAAATTAACATAATACCGCTAAGAGCTCCCATTATTAACGATAATCCAAGGTTTAAAAGCCAATCTGATGGTACAAGTGGGAACAAATACGTAAAAGAATTTACAAATAATGCAATTGCGCTAAAGCCAAATGCAAATATTGTAATACCAATTGCAAATATTACTGCAAACAACACTACACCAAGTAAAAAAAACAAAGCTGCGCCTGATATAAAAAGCGGAAAAGTTAATGGTAGTGAAAAAAACGCTGCTAAACTTATGATAAGCGCATTTGCAAAATCACCTTTTTTTGCAGTTTTAGAGGTTACAGTGCCTACTGCTACTTCTGTATAAATAGTTGCCGATAAATTTTTTGGAGTACCAAAAATATTTACCATTGCCTCATAGGTTTCAATTTGAGCATCAAAGGCATAATCTTTATAGTAGTTAAGAGCCTCGTCCTTATCTGCTGCTGAGAGCCTGTTCAAACAATTAGAAAGTTCGTTGATATAATTATCAATTGTCATTGTTTGTGTCCTCCTTTAATAATGTTTTCATGTTGCTTTTAAAAAGTTGCCAATCGTTTAAATAAGTGTTAAATGAGCAAATTCCAGCCTCACTAATTTTATAATATCGGCGATTTCGACCTTGAACGGGTACGTCGTAAGTGGTAAGTGCTCCAGCTTTTTCAAGCCTTTTTAGTGCAGGGTAAATAGCTGTTTCCGAAACATCTAAAATTTCCCGCACTTGTTGTGTGATTGTGTAGCCGTATTCGTCTGTACTGCGTAGTATGCTTAAAACTACAAAATCTAAAATAGTGCCTCCAATTTGAAAACCCAATTATACACACCTCCTTGGTATATTTATTTTCAAGTATATTATAAAACGAATAATATACTAATGTCAATAACATAATTAAAGTTTATAAATTGTTAATATTTGGGATAAAATGTATAAACTTACAAAATATCTTTACAATACAAGCTTAAAATGTTAAAATGAAATAGTACGTTAAACAAACTAACTGTGTTTACATATGTGTAAGCGGGTTTTCGTATACCTTGAGTTACAACAAGTTAATGACAATTCGCTAATTTTGATGTATTATCGTGATTTTTATTAGTACGTCCAGTTTTTTATTATTTTTGCTGCAGTAACTTTGAGCCTAAGCTCAAAGCACCACTGGCGGTGTCAGCATCGCAAAAACAATAAAAACTTACCTAGGTATGATTTTTATAACATTTTTTCGCTCTGCGTTAAAAAATATTTAAAAATATATAGATTTTTGTACACAATTTATTATAGTGATAGGTATTTTATGATTAATAAAAAATTAATGCAAGCTGTGCCAGCAGCTAAACCACACATAGCAAAAAGTGTGGTTTGGCAATTGGTGGGGCTTATTTCTAATATCGTTTTGATGGTGGCGATTAGCTTGTTTTTGCAAAATTTGTTAAATAATGTAATTACAAAAGAACAAATACTTGTTTATGCGGTAGTAGTGCTTGGCTGTGCTGCACTGCGTGGGTTATGCATTTATGTAGCAAATAAAGAGAGTTATTTAGCCTCGAAACCAGTTAAAACTTTATTACGCACAAAGATTTATGATAAAACTTTACGTCTTTCAGGCCGTTATCAAAAATCCATATCTACAGCAGAGCTTTTGCAGCTTTCTGTAGATGGTGTTGAACAACTCGAAATATATTTTGGTAGCTATTTACCACAGTTTTTTTATGCTATGATAGCACCAGTAATTTTGGCATTTGTTATAGGTTCACAAAGCGTTAAAGTGGCTATAATACTTTTTTTGTGTGTGCCACTTATGCCAATTGCGATTATAGCAATACAAAAATTTGCAAAAAAATTGCTTGGGAAATATCTTGCAGAATATGCTGGTTTAGCTGACCATTTTTTAGAAAATTTGCAAGGGTTAAATACATTAAAAATTTATAGCTCAGATGATTTTCAACACAAAAAAATGAACAAACAAGCAGAGCGTTTTCGTGTTATAACTATGAAAGTTCTCTCCATGCAATTAAACTCTATAATAGTAATGGATATAGTTGCATATGGCGGAGCTGCTCTTGGTATAGCTTTTGCCGTAGTTGAATTTGCAAATGGTAATATAAGTTTAGCGAGTGCATTGATGATAATTTTGCTCTCTGCAGATTTCTTTTTACCTTTGCGCCTTTTAGGTAGTTATTTTCACGTTGCGATGAATGGCCTTGCTGCAAGTAAGAAAATTTTTACTTTGCTTGAAGCTGAAGACGAAAAAGAAAAAACTAAAAATATAACTAAAACTGACATAAAACTACAAAATTTAACCTTTAAGTATGAGGCAAAAACGGCACTCGAAAATATAAATGTTATAGCAAAGCAAAATAGTTTTGTTTGTTTTGTTGGCAAAAGTGGGTCTGGTAAATCCACACTTGCAGGTGTTTTAAGTGGTGCTTTAAATGGATATACAGGCTGTGCACAAATTGGTGGTGTGAATTGTAGTGATATATCAAGCGAAAGTTTTGCTGAAAATATAACATACATAGGTGCAAGCAGTTATATTTTTAAAGGCACAGTTAAAGAAAATTTGTTGATGGCAAAACCAAGCGCAAGTGTTGCTGAGCTTTGGCAAGTGTTAGAGGCTGTTAATTTATCAGACTTTTTAAAAGGTGAAAACGGTATTGAAACAACACTACTTGAAAAAGGGTCGAATTTTTCAGGTGGGCAATGCCAACGTTTAGCGCTTGCACGTGCACTTTTGCATGATACACCTATGTATATTTTTGATGAAGCTACAAGCAACATAGATTTTGAGAGCGAAAATGATATAATGAATGTAGTGCAAATCTTAGCTAAAACGAAAACTGTTTTACTTATTTCCCACCGTCTGATGAACGTTGTAAATGCCGATACAATTTATGTGCTTGATGAAGCAAAACTAGCAGAAAGTGGCACACATAAATCACTGCTCAAAAACGGCAATGTATACGCTAAACTTTGGCAAGCGCAACAAGAGTTAGAACAAGTTACAGCACAGGGGGTGGCATTATGAATAAACGTTCAACCTCAGGCGTTATGCTAAAACTTATAAAGCTAGTTAAACCTTTAACAGATGTTATATGTCTAGCAGTTTTTATGGGATGTTTAGGTTTTTTTTGTGCAAGTTTATTAAGTGTTTTGGGCGTATACGCTCTGATTTTTATTTTAAATGGCGAGCAAAATCTGCAAAATATATTTATTTTAATAGCGGTATTTGCTATAATGCGTGGTATTTTACATTATATTGAGCAATATTGCAACCATTTTATAGCGTTTAAACTTTTGGCTTTAATTAGAGATAAAGTTTTTGCAGCTCTCAGAAAATTAGCGCCAGCAAAACTGGATGGTGCACAAAAAGGTAATTTACTTTCAATAATAACTGCGGATATAGAATTACTAGAAGTTTTTTATGCACATACAGTTTCACCAATTTGTATTGCATTTATAACTAGTTTTATGGTTGTTGTTTATATTGCAACATTTCACCCAATTTTGGGTGTGGTGGCTTTATTTAGCCATTTAACTGTTGGCATACTTTTGCCTTTGTATCTCTCAAAGCAAAGTAAAAGCATAGGTGAAATACACCGTGAAAAAACTGGCGATTTAAATTCTTATTTTTTAGATAGCTTGCGTGGACTAAAAGAAATTTTGCAATTTAGATATGCTAAAAAGCGCAAAGAAAGCATAGATGCTTTATCGTTTGATATGGAGAGCGCAAACAAAGATATAAAAATGCAAATGGGTAAAGCGAGGGCACTAACCAGTTTTTGTATAATGGCTTTTTCGCTTTTATTACTTTTTGTTGCTTCTTTTATGTATTTAGATGGCACACTAACCAAAGAGCAAGTTTTAATACCTACTGTTATGCTGTTTTCATCCTTTGGTGCGGTTAGTGCATTAGCAAATTTGGGTGCAGGATTAACACAAACAATTGCAAGTGGTAACAGGGTGCTTGATATTTTGGAGGATAAGCCAATTATTAAGGAAATTAAAAACGGCACAAATATAACATTTGCAGGTGCTGAAATTGAAAAAATATCATTTGCATATGAGCAAAATCAAATTTTTGATGATTTTTCTTTAATGATTGAACAAAACCAAATTTTAGGTATATGTGGCAAATCTGGCTGTGGTAAATCTACAATGTTAAAGTTACTAATGCGCTTTTGGGATGTTCAAAAAGGCAGTGTTAAAATATCAAATTTAGATGTAAAAAATATTAACACAAAAAGCTTGCGAAAAGAGCAAGCACTTGTTTCGCAAGAAACATATTTATTCCACGATAGTATTCTAAATAACTTAAAAATAGCAAATTTAAAAGCTAGCACAGAGCAAATCCAAGAAGCTTGCAAAAAAGCTTCAGTGCATGATTTTATAATGTCGTTACCAAATGCCTACGAAACACAAGTAGGCGAATTGGGTGGTACACTCTCAAGCGGTGAAAAACAGCGCATAGGTTTAGCTAGAGCGTTTTTGCATGATGCGCCATTTATTTTGCTGGATGAACCAACTAGCAACCTAGATAGTTTGCACGAGGGTGTAATATTAAAAAGTTTACAACAGAGTAAAGATAAAACGGTTGTGCTTGTTTCGCACAGGGCTTCAACAATGAACATTGCAAATAAAGTTCATAAAATGGAAAGTGGTAGATTAAGTTAATGAGATATTTTTTATTATATAAAGGCAGTTAACCATCAAGTTTAATTTTTTGTACAATTAAGCTTTCACGAAAAAGAGGTAAATAAAATGCAGAAAATAAATTCAGAAAACATGAAACAATCTAATACAACACTGATTTTACAAGTAATAGCTCAAGATCGTTCTATTTCACGTGCAGATATCTCACGGAAAACCGGTTTAAACAAAGCAACTGTTTCTGAAATTACAAAAGAGCTTATTAATAAAAAGCAAGTTATAGAAACAGGTGATAGTAAACAAACAGGCGGTAGAAAAGCCAAAATTTTGACATTTAACAAAAGTGCTGCAACACTTTTTGCAATTGATTTTGAAATAGATTGCATGGTTGCTGTAATTACTGATTTATATGGTAATTTTATATATAAAAAACAAACAAAGGTTATCTCGAAAAATTATGATGACAATATAAAATTGCTTTACAGGGTAATAGATGATTTATTAGAAAATAACCCTGAAACTCCGTTTGGCGTAATGGGTTTAGCATTGAGCGTGCGCGGACTTGTAGCAAAAGATGGTGTACTTAAATATATGCCTTACTATGAATGGAATAACGTAGATATTAAAAAATTAATTGAAGGCGCGTATAATATACCTACAACTATAGGTAATGATGCGGATTTATTTGCTGTTGGTGAAAACCTTTTAGGTCATAACGCTGAAAACTTTTTAGGAATAAATATTAGCTCTGGTGTAGGTTTAGGTGCTGTTATTAATGGTGAAATATATCGTGGAGCTGATGGTTTTGCTGGTGAAATAGGGCATATGATTGTAGAACCAAGCGGTAAAAAGTGCACCTGTGGAAATGCAGGATGTCTTGAGCAATATGTTTCTGAACAAGCCATTGTTAGAGATATTTCAATAGCAAAGGATAAAGAACAAAATATTGATGACTTTATTGAACTAGTAAATCAAGAAGATGAAGAAGCGCAAAAAATTTATTCTGATTTTATATATTACATGGCAATTGCATTAAACAACGTTGCAAATTTATTTAACCCATATGCAGTAGTTATTTATTCTGAAATATTTAGCAAGTTGCCAAAAACAGTTAATCTTGTAGAAAAAAGTATTAACTCAAAAGTGTTTAACACTAAAATTATCGTAGCTAAACAAAATAGGGGAGATGTAATTTTACTTGGCGCAGTTATGACAAATGTAGCTGCACGCCTTGGAGTGCAAAATGTTCTAAGCAGACCATTCGTGGAAATGTAAATAAAAATCTGTTTAATTTGTGCATACATACGAAAAACTGAAAAAAGCAAAAAATAGCAAAAAACATATTGCAAAATGCAATAAGAGATTGTATACTATCAATAGTTAGCGCAACTAACAAAGTGTTGGTTGATAAAAAATAAGATTTATATAAAACGAGGAGCAAACTATGACAAACTATTTTAATACAGTTGATAAAATTGTTTATGAGGGCTCAAAATCTAAAAACCCTCTATCCTTTAAATATTATGATCCAAACCGTGTCATAATGGGCAAAACAATGAAAGAACACCTACCATTTGCAATGGCATGGTGGCATAATTTATGTGCTGAGGGCACAGATATGTTTGGTGCTGGTACAGCAAATAAAGGTTTTGGCTCTGAAAAAGGAACAATGGAACATGCAAAAGCTAAAGTTGACGTTGGTTTTGAGTTTATGTCAAAACTAGGTATTGAGTATTTTTGTTTCCATGATATTGATATTATTCCAGAGGCTGATACTATTGCTGAAACAAATGCACGCTTAGATGAAATTACAGATTACATCAAAACAAAAATGGACGAAACAGGTATTAAACTTTTATGGGGCACAGCAAACATGTTCTCAAACCCTCGTTTTATGAATGGTGCTGGTTCTACAAACTCTGCTGAAGTATATTGTTTTGCAGCAGCACAAGTTAAAAAAGTTTTGGATATAGTTGTTAAACTTGGTGGCAAAGGTTATGTTTTTTGGGGTGGACGTGAAGGCTACGAAACATTACTTAACACTGATGTTAAATTTGAGCAAGAAAATATCGCAAACTTAATGCATATGGCTGTTGATTACGGCAGAAAAATTGGCTTTGAAGGCGAGTTTTTCATAGAGCCTAAGCCAAAAGAACCAATGAAGCACCAATATGATTTTGACGCAGCAACTGCTATTGCTTTTGTTAGAGAATATGGCCTAGATAAAGATTTTAAAATGAATATTGAAGCTAACCACGCAACATTAGCTGGCCATACTTTCCAACATGATTTGCGTATCTCTGCAATGAATGGCATGCTTGGCTCAATTGATGCAAACCAAGGCGATGTTATGCTTGGTTGGGATACTGACCAGTTCCCATCAAATGTATATGATACTACAATGTGCATGTATGAAGTGCTAAAAGCAGGTGGCATGAAATGCGGCGGCTTTAACTTTGATTCTAAAAACCGCCGTGCAAGCTACACACCAGAGGATATGTTCTATGCATATATTTTAGGTATGGATAGCTTTGCATTAGGTTTAATTAAAGCGGCTGAACTTATTGAAGAGGGAACTGTCGAAGGTTTCTTACAAGAGCGTTACAGTAGTTTTAATGAGGGTATTGGTGCAAAAATCCGCAATAAAGAAGTTTCACTTGAGGAGCTTTCTGATTATGCGATTGCTAAAGGCGCACCAGCATTACCAGGTTCTGGCAAGCAAGAATACCTAGAAAGCGTTGTAAATAGCGTATTATTCGGTTAATAATTTAAATAAACCTCTGTGGCTATGTTTTACATAGCTATAGAGGTTTTTAAATTATTGTTAATAATACATTTAAACACTTGCACTTTTTTGCGTGAGTGTTACAATATGATAGTAAGAAAATAAACAACATCGGAGGAATAAAAAATGGCAGATATTTTTGCACCTTTTATTGAAAAACTTAAAGCGGAACGTAAAAGCATAGTGTTTACAGAAGGACACGATGCTCGTATACAAGAGGCGGCAGCTCGCCTTATTAAAGAAGATTTAATGGATGTTATTTTGCTTGGTAGCACTGAAAAATGTCTTGACGATGCAAAAGAACGTGGTTTTGACGTTTCAGGAGCAACTATTATAGACCCTGAAAATTACCCTGAGTTTGATGCAATGGTTGAAGAAATGGTTAAACTACGCAAAGGCAAAATGACAGCTGAAGAATGTGCAGCTGTGCTTAAAAAATCAAACTATTTTGGTACAATGCTAGTTAAAATTGGCAAAGCTTACTGCTTACTTGGTGGTGCAACTTATTCCACAGCTGATACAGTTCGCCCTGCGTTACAAATTGTTAAAACTCGCCCAGGCGCACATCTAGTGAGTTCAAGCATGATACTTATTCGTGAAACAGGCGAAGAAAGATTACAACGTATTGCAATGGGTGATTGTGCAATTAACTTAGATTACCCTGATACACTGGACCGCACAACTGGCGAAGTTAAGCTTTCTGGCGCTCAAAAGCTTGCTGAAGTTGCTATTGAAACAGCAAAAACTGGCGAACTTTTTGGTATAGACCCTAAAGTTGCAATGCTAAGTTTCTCAACAAAAGGTTCTGGCAAAGGTGGCACAGTAGCTCTTTCTGCTGAGGCAACAAAAGTTGCAAAAGAAATGGCTCCAGAAATGGATATTGATGGCGAATTGCAATTTGACGCAGCAGTTGCACCAGAAGTTGCTAGCTTAAAATGTGGCGGTAGCCCAGTTGCTGGTAAGGCAAATACATTTATCTTCCCTAACATTGAATCAGCCAACATTGGCTGTAAAATTGCACAGCGCCTAGGCGATTACGCTCTTTATGGGCCAATACTACAAGGCCTTGCAGCACCTATGAACGACCTTTCCCGTGGTTGCAACGCTGATGAAGTTTACATTATGGCTATTATCACTGCTTGTCAAAAATAATTTAATTAGCGTTATATAGCTAATATTTATATAATTAAACTTAGGTGCAGTTTTTCTTTACTTTGCTTAAAAAATATTAAAAATCTATAAATTAATAAAAGGTGTTGTTACAAACACATGCCATTTGGCTGTGCAATGTAACAACACCTTTTTGTTAATAGTTTGAATTATAAAACTTGTGGGATATTCACTCACAAATTTACTCCATTGCTTTTATATGCCTTACATCGTCACCCATGAAACGGAAAGGCTCGCAGCTACCTGAAATACGGCTAGATATTTTTTCTGTATAGCGTTTTTCGAGTATAGCGCCATCGGTGATATTACTTGTAAAAATAGTAGGGCTTTTATTTGCCATGCGTGCGTTAAGCAGAGTGTAAAGTGTGCTTATCGTAAAGGCTGAAATTAGCTCTGTACCAAGGTCATCTAAAATAAGCAAATCAGCGTTAGTAACGGTTTCAATTAAGGTGCTTTCCAATTCTGGTTGGTTGTTAAAATGATAGTGTTCAATTTTTGAAAAAAACTCAGGTGCACTTAAATATACAACGTCAAAACCTTTGCTAAGTGCAACACCTGCTATGGCTAAGGCTACGTGTGTTTTGCCTAATCCGCTATTACCAAAAAGTAATAGGTTAGCACTGTTCTTATCAAAATCTTCAGCATATGCGGTTAAATCTGCTATTAATTCTCCCATATATTGGCGTATGTTTTGGTTTAAAAGTGGGTCTTTTTTATCTGGATAATATTTAAGGTTTAAAGCGTTAAAATGTGTGATAGAAAGAGATGATTTATCTTCAATTTCTTTTCTACGCATTTTTTGCATTAATTCATGCACACAATTACAAGTATTACCATCTACATAACCAGTATCATCGCAAATCTTGCAAGTAAACTTTGGCTCTAGTGCGTCAGCAGGGCGTCCTAGTTTTGCTAATACCGAAGCATAGTTTTGCTGTGCTAGCGCTAATTTGTTTCGCGCGTTTTCCGCTGTGCCATCTTCAGAAATAACAGCGATATTAAGCATAATTCCACAGTCTTGTAAATTTTTTTCTGCTTGCTTTAATTCTGGATAAGCTTTTTCGAGCAAGTTTTTTTCATCAATTGCTTTTGTGCGGGCAACTTGTCGGCGTGTTGAAATTTCCCTTAGGGCACTTTGTTTTATATCTTTAGAAGAAAGCATGTGTTATTCCTTTCTTTTTAAGCGACGTGGGCGGTTTGTAGAGTTTTGCAAAAAGTCGTTTTCACTAGGTGCTTGTCTATCAACTCGTATGTTGCGGCTTTCATTAGTTGTGTTTGCACCGTTGCCTCTTACATCGTGAACAGTTAAAACACCTTTGCTGTGCCATGTTTTTAAAATAGAATTTAAATACCAAAGGTCTTTTTTTGCACCACAATGTAAAACACCCTCTTGTAACATAACATCATCAAACCCAAAGTTTTCATACCATCGTACAATGGCTTTACGTCCACCCTGTGTAAGCTCGGTTTGTGGTATTTGCAATAGTTCTGCTACAAATAGCTCGCGTTTTTCTCTTAAAGCTAGTAATTGCAAATGTTTATCGGCTTGTTCACCAGTTACAACGCCATCGTTTTGCCATGCTTTTAATTCGTGGTGTAAAGCATTTACTGTGCGTTTGTTTTTAGTAGAAAGATACGTGACACAAAGCATCATTGTTTCAGGGTGAAAACCCTCTTGTATATAAAGCTCAACTAGTTTTTGCATATCATTGTGGCTTAAAGCTCTCCCAAAACTAGTTTGTGCACACTCCACTAAACCTGCAATCATTGGGTCATTTCTGGAGGCGGTTGCGATATCTTGCCACGTCATTTTAACTTTGGTTGGCAAAGGTGTTTCAAGAGTATCTGTATATTGCTCAAGCAAACCAGCTCCTGCCCAAAAAAGTAAGGCACGTTCAGCAACTTGTTTACTGCGCAGTTTTAAATCTTCAGCTATTTTTTCAGCACTGGTTGTGCCGGTGGCAAGTATATATAAAGCAACACGAAAATTTGCATCGTTAGTATCACCTAGTTTTGAAAATATAATTTGTGGCACAGCGATAGTATCGCCTTGTATTGCCTTTAAGCGGAAAAGCATGTATAAAAACTCCTTAAATTTTGTGTGCATTGAGGTATCTATATTGTACCTGTTTGCTAGCTAACTGTCAATGTGAGCTTTAAAACAGTACATATTAAATTAAATAAGCAAAATTAAATGTAACAAATTTGTTTTTGCACTTACTTCTATTGACAAAACGCTCTTTGTGGTTTATGCTAATTAGAGGCTTAAAAAAATGTCAAAATTAATAAAAGTTGGGAGCAAAGCAAAACATGGAATTTATTTTGTTTTTGGTAGCGATAGGTGCTTCAACCATAGGCGCAATTAGTGGCATTGGTGGCGGTGTTATAATTAAACCTGTCATGGATGCAGTAAGTGGTTTGGATGCAGCAACAATTAGTTTTATGTCTGGTTGCACAGTTTTGTGCATGGCGGTTTCTACATATATACGTGGCTTAAAAAGTGAAATTAAGCTTAATTACAGCATAAGCATACCGCTAGCAATAGGCGGAGCTGTCGGCGGTGTTGTCGGCAAACAAATATTTTCGGCAATGCAGGGCAATACTGCTTTAGTACAAGCAGCGCTGTTACTATTTGTAAATGTAGGTGTTTTGTTATATGTTGTATGTAAAAAACGCATCAACACTCTACAAGTTACAAATAAAATAGCTTCAATAGCTATTGGTTTTATGCTTGGATGTGTATCGTCCTTTCTTGGTATAGGTGGTGGACCTATAAACATAGCTGTATTATACTATTTTTACTCAATGACACCAAAAATTACAGCAAAAAATTCTCTTTTTATCATTTTGCTTTCTCAAATAACTTCTTTTTTAACAACAGTTGTTACAAGAACTGTTCCACAATTTGATGTTTTTGCCATTGTGCTGATGTGTGCCGGCGGTGTAGGCGGTGCTTTAATAGGCGCAAAATTTTCAAAAATGCTTAGCGAAGATTATGTCGAGCGCTTATTTGTAGTAGTGCTTATAGGTTTAATTTTACTAGGCTCGTACAACGTTTACACTTTTGCAGTGTAACATTTCCCAAAGGAGCTAATATGCCATTTATACCAAATGAACTTTTAACAATAGGGCCAATTACTATTTATGCTTACGGATTAATGATAGGCATAGGCGTTATTGCAGCATACCTTGCCGCACATGTGCGTGCACCAAAACTAGGGCTTGAAACAGATAAACTCATAGACCTTATATTATATTGTGTAGTTTTTGGTTTTTTAAGCGCCAAATTATTATTCTGGATAACAATTATTGACGAAATTATTGCAAACCCCTCCATAATGCTTGATTTTTCAAACGGCTTTGTAGTTTATGGCGGTATCATAGGCGGCTGTGTAACTGGGTGGATATTTTGCAAGATTCATAAATATAACTTTTTGCGCTACGCTGATTTGATATTACCATCGGTTGCTTTGGCACAGGCATTTGGCCGTGTAGGTTGTTCAGTAGCTGGTTGTTGCTACGGTGTCGAAACAACTAGTCGTTTTGCAGTTATTTATGAAACCTCATCTTTTGCTCCAAACGGAGTAGGGCTTGTTCCAACACAACTTATTTCTACGGGTTTAAACCTTTTACACTTTGTAGTATTAATATTTATTGCAAGTAAAGTTAAAAAACCAGGTTTTGTTTCAGCATGTTATTTAATTTTTTATAGTATTGGTCGTTTTGGTGTTGAGATGTTCCGTGGTGATTTAAACCGTGGTCAAGTTGGAGAAGTTTCAACTTCTCAATTTATTTCGTTATTTGTAGTTTTAGTTGGTGTAGTTTTGCTTATAATAAGCTTGCGTGCGAAACCACAAGCAGAACAAATTTCAGCTGAAAAAACAGAAAATACCGATAGCGCTCAATAACCTGAAAATTCTTATGATTTATGCGTCTAGCTATTTTAGCTAGGCGAGTAAATATATAATCAACATTTAAGGTGCGGCAGCCAGCCGTGCAAGAAAGGATGTCATTAATGATTCACTCAGACAAAACACTTGAAAAAATCGTAGCACTTTGTAAAAACCGTGGATATATCTTTCCAGGTTCAGAGGTATACGGCGGTCTTGCAAATAGTTGGGATTACGGCCCACTTGGCGTTGAATTTAAAAACAACGTTAAAAAAGCATGGCTTAAAAAATTTGTACAAGAAAGCCCATATAACGTAGGTTTAGACGCTGCAATTTTAATGAACCCACAAACTTGGATAACAACTGGTCACGTGGGTAACTTCTCTGACCCACTTGTAGATTGCAAAGCTTGCCATTCACGCCATCGTGCAGATAAAATTATCTGCGATGTGCACCCTGATGTAAACGCTGATGCGCTTTCTTTTGAAGAAATGGATGCATACCTAAGCGAACATGAGGACATTGTTTGCCCAACTTGTGGTAAACACGATT
>CAYJKG010000026.1:0-39297 GCA_964370685.1 uncultured Faecalibacterium sp.
ACATCTGCTGGTATGGACGGTTCATCTGACTGGCGTTTCAAAACTCACCTTGCTAACCTACCTGTTTACTATGAATACGAGGCAGAGGGCATTGGCTCAACACCTGCTATCAAAGGCTTATACTTAGATAATTACAAAGCAATTTGGGATTTATATATCACAGATTCTACAACTGATCCAGCTTTACTATCTGCTAAAACTGGTGATGATGCAGTTGCTGAATTTTCTGGTAGCAAAGCAGTGTTCTACCAAAATGGTACATGGGCTTACAACGATGTTTCAAGCCTTGGCGATGAAAACCTAGGTATGCTACCTATATACATTGGTGCTGAAGGCGAAGAAAACCAAGGTCTATGCACAGGCTCTGAAAACTACTGGTGCGTAAACAACACAGCTAGTGAAGACGATATTGCAGCAACACTTGCTTTCTTAAACTGGTGTGTAACAAGCGAAACTGGTACAAATAGCCTTGCTAACGATATGGGCTTCGTTATACCTTTCACAGCTGCTAAACCTTCTACTAACCCACTAATTGCTATCGCTGACGAATACGTTGCTAACGGGAAAACTTCTGTAGCATGGTGCTTCCCAACAATGCCATCTGAACAATGGAAAAACGGTGTTGGCTCTGCACTAACTGCTTATGCTGCTGGCACAGGCGATTGGGACGGCGTTGTAACAGCATTCGTAGATGGCTGGGCAGAGGAATACGCACTAGCTAACGGCTAAACTCCTATACAAAAAATATCAATTCAAATTTATTTGAGTTATATTAAAACTTTAAATAAAGGCGAGCGATATGTTCGCTCGCCTTTATTATTTTTTTACAAATCTACTAACTTATGTGAGGAGTTACATCATGACCAATTCTGTCAAAAAATATTGGCCAATTTTTGTTTTGCCTACGCTTGTTGCGTTTTGCATAGGCTTCGTTTGGCCATTTTTATGGGGTATTTACCTTTCTTTTCATAAATTTACAACAATTAGCAAAACAACTTTTGTAGGCATAGATAACTATATATCTGTTTTTCAAGATAGTAGTTTTTTAGATGCTTTTGTTTTTACTGGTTTATTTACAATTGTTTCTACAACAGTAATTAATTTGTTTGCATTTTTAATTGCACTTGTTTTAACACGCAAAATTAAAGGTACAAATATATTTCGTACAGTTTACTTTATGCCAAACCTAATAGGCGGTATTATTTTAGGTTATATTTGGCAAATTTTATTAAATGGCATTTTTACACATTTACAAATGCCTTTACTTGCATTAGATGCACGCCTAGGATTTTTAGGTCTTGTTATTTTAATGTGCTGGCAACAAATAGGTTATATGATGATTATTTATATAGCTGGTTTACAAGGTGTTCCACGTGATTTACTTGAAGCAGCTCAAATTGATGGTGCAACTAATAGTCAAATCATAACAAAAATCAAACTACCTTGCATTATGCCTAGCATTACAATTTGCACATTTTTAACACTAACAAACTCCTTTAAACTTTTTGATCAGAACTTATCGCTAACTGCAGGTGAGCCTGCAAATGCCAGCCAAATGTTAGCTTTAAATATTTACGAAACTTTCTACGGCCGTTCAGGTGCACAGTGGAAAGGCATTGGCCAAGCAAAAGCTGTTGTGTTCTTCCTATTTGTTGCTATAATTGCGCTTATTCAATTACGAATTACACGCTCTAAGGAGGTACAACAATGAGAAACGGTGGTAGTAAATTAAATTCATTTTTCACAGTATTACTAACAATTTTAAGTTTTGCTTGGGTATACCCTATACTATTAATTGTTATAAACTCATTTAAAGCCGAAACTTCAATAACTACAACAAGTGTTTTTGAACTGCCAACTGCAGAAACTTTTGTAGGTTTTGAAAACTATATTTATGGCTTAACTGAGATGAACTTTTTATCATCTTTTTGGTACAGCCTAGTTATAACCGTTAGCTCTGTATGTTTAATCTTACTTTGCTGTTCAATGTGCGGCTGGTATTTAACACGTGTACAAAACCATTTAACAAAAGCTATGAATCTACTATGTGTTTTTTCAATGATAGTGCCTTTTCAAATGGTTATGTTTACATTATCCAAAACAGCTGACACTTTAAAACTAAACAGTCCTTACAACATTGCTATTATCTACCTTGGTTTTGGTGCTGGCCTTGCTGTATTTATGTTTACAGGTTTTATGAAAAGCGTGCCTATTGAAATTGAAGAAGCAGCAACCATTGACGGCTGTGGCCCTATACAAACTTTCTTTTTAATAGTATTCCCTATTTTAAAACCAACTTTAATTTCAACAGCAATACTAGAAACTATGTGGGTTTGGAACGATTACCTATTACCTACTCTGGTTCTTGATATAAAACTTTACCGCACAATACCAATGTCCATACAATACTTCCGTGGTAGCTACGGCAGTGTACAAATTGCACCTATGATGGCTTGCATAGTTATTGCTATTATACCAATTATCATTATGTATATCGTATGCCAAAAATATATTATCGAAGGTGTTATAGCTGGCGCAGTTAAAGGTTAAACCTCCTCCAAATAGAAAGGACACTCAAATTATGATGAACAGAAGCAGTGGTATTTTAATGCCAATTTTCAGTTTACCAAATAGTTATGGCATAGGTAACCTTGGGCAATGCTCACGAGATTTTATTAAATTTCTAGCAAAAGCAAAACAAACCTATTGGCAAATTTTGCCTATAGGGCCAACTGGTTATGGCGATAGCCCTTACCAAAGTTTTTCAGCATTTGCGGGCAATCCTTATTTTATAGACTTAGAGCAATTAGCTAGCGAAGGTTATCTTGATGAAACCGACCTTGAAAAAGCAAAAATTTTATATAACGTTAGCGGTGTAGATTACGGCGCATTATATGAACAATTTGGCGCTTTTTTAAGAAAAGCTTCTGATAGATTACTTGCTAACAAAACTAAAAAATACAAAAAATTTTTAGCAGAGCAAAGTTTTTGGCTAGAAGAATATGCTTTATTTATGGCTATAAAAGTTGAAAACGGTTCTGTCGGCCTAAACGAATGGCCTAAAGAATTGCTACAACGCGATGCAAAAGCACTTAAAAGTGCAAAAAAACGATTACTTGCTGAAACTGAATACTACAAAGCAGTACAGTTCTTTTTTGCAACACAATGGAAAGCCATGAAAAAATATGCTAACAAAAAAGGCATAAAAATTATAGGCGATATTCCTATTTATGTTTCGCCAGATTCCAGTGACCTTTGGGCATCGCCAGAGCTTTTTCAAGTAGATGCTAAAAAACGCTTAACTGGTGTTGCAGGCTGCCCACCAGATGCTTTTTCAGCTGATGGACAACTTTGGGGCAACCCTCTTTATAACTGGGCACACCACAAAAAAACAAACTATGCTTGGTGGAAAAAGCGCATGCAACACTCAACTTCAATTTATGATGTTGTGCGTATAGACCATTTCCGTGGTTTTGAAAGTTACTATGCTATACCATCTGACGCAAAAACAGCTGTTAACGGCACATGGGAAAAAGGACCTGGAATGGCATTAATGCAAGCAATCCGCACAGTTATACCTGAAAATTCAGTTATCGCTGAGGATTTAGGCTACATTACACCTGAGGTTGCAAAACTTCTTAAAGATAGTGCCTTCCCCGGAATGAAAGTTCTGCAATTTGCCTTTGATGCAAGAGAACCTAGCAACTACCTACCACATTTATATAACACAAACAGTGTTGTTTACACTGGCACACACGACAACACTACAACTGAAGGCTGGATAAAAGATTGTGATCCTGTTGATTTTGAATATGCATGTGATTACATTGGTGCAAATAAGGCAAACTTCACCTTTGAAATGATACGCAGCGCTTTAATGAGTGTTTCAAACTTGGCAGTTATACCAATGCAAGACTGGCTAGAAATTGACGAAACTGCACGTATAAACACACCAAGCACAACTGGTGGTAACTGGTTGTGGCGCATGGATGCAAATGCCACAAAGAAAAAACTTGCTAAAAAAATAGCAAAATATACTGTACTATATGGCAGATAATAAAACGTAAATTTTTTCTCTGTGAAATAACAATCTATAATACAAACAAAATTGATTAAAGAGGTACGGCGAAATTTTCATTTCGCTGTACCTCTTTACTTCTAATTAAATATTATTATATAGCTATGATTTTAAAATAAGTTTGAATAATATTTGTTCTCACAAGTTTAATCTTGCAAAACGATTTTAATTGTTTTTATTTCATATGGTTTAAATTGTAAGTTTAAGCAGTTTAAATTATGCACAAGGTTTTCAATATTATTTTCAAGCATATCGCATAAAAAAACCTCTTTGATGTTTAGTTGCAGTTGAAGTAGCGTATTTGTTCGTTTATTATCTGTTTCGTACAGGCGCAAAATGATACCGTTTTCATCTTCGGCTTTTTTTAACACTTCAGCAATTATGTTATTATCCATCACATGCACAGCACTAAAGCTTTTTGCAAGTGTTCCACCTTCGTTTTGTTTAATTTTAGCATATGGTGCGTTGTTTAATGCATATGCACGTTGTATTGTGTTTGCTGTTTTCCATGTGCCTACATGCGGGTAAATTGCATAAGTAAAAGAGTGCAGTTCTTTATCCGCATCAGGGTTTGGAAATTTCGCACTTTTAATAAGTGACACACCAACATTCGTGCCTAAAACACTTACGCCATATTTGCAATCGTTTAACACACTTATTCCAAAATCATCCTCAGATAAATCAAGCCATTTATGCATACACACTTCAAACTTAGCCTCATCCCACGATGTATTTGCATGTGTAGGGCGTGTAACATTGCCATACTGTATTTCGTATTGTGCACTATCTGTATGCACATCAAAATCAAAATGCGCTTTAAGTAAAATGTGGCTTTCTTTCCAATCTATTTCACTATAAACTATTAGATTTGTATCGTTTGAATATAGCGTAAAATATTGCTTAATTGTAGAGCTTAAATATACCCTTTCAATAAGTAAAACCGTACGAACTGGACCTTGCTCTACGATACTCATTTGCCTAACATCTGTAATTTCCCATGATTTCTCTTTATAATAACTATTTATGTCCCACGCATCATAATTATAAGGTTTATCCTCGTAAGTCATTAACACATTGCCCAGTGTACCCGCCTTTAAAACTTCTCTTTGTTCGTTTTTCATGTACATAGAGCAAATGCGTCCACACTCATCAAAACATATTTTTATCATCGTGTTTTCTAAGCATTTGTCATTTGAGCTAAAACTATTTTGCAAAATATCTCCGTTTGCTAATTCATACGTAGTATAGCCTTTGATAGGTAGATTATCCGCAACAAACACATATGTGTTATCGCTAGTTTTTTGTAATGGATATACACGCTCGCCACACATTGCCTGTGTAACAGTTAAATCGCTTTCAAATTCTATCACACTTTCTTGGCAAGTAGTACCGTTTGCATTAAATACAATCAATTCGTTTGCTTTTGCGTCAATATTATTTACTATATTATCAAGAGCTTTTTCAATCTGTAAATTAGATGTGTCAAATATATATTTATATTCTATATCACTATCCTCATACACTTCTTTTATCGAGCTACCTGGTAAAATATCATGAAATTGATTGCGCAACAACACAATCCATTGTTCGTCTATACTTTCTTTAGGATAATTTACATTTAAAAGCACTGTGTTTAAACTGGCAAAAAATTCTTGATTTAATAATAAAAATTCTGCTTTTCGGTTATACTTTTTATTGCGTGCCATAGATGTATACGTGCCTCTATGATACTCTAAATAAAGCTCACCTACCCATTTAGGCACATATGGTTTATCTTGTATGCTCTCTTCTAACTTTTCAAAAAATTCTAGGGCAAAGCTCATAACGGGGGTTGGAGCTCCCGGCATACCATATTTTAGCCTTTCATAATTTTCAAGCATTTCCGCAGTTGGTCCACCGCCGCCATCGCCATAACCAAAGCACAGCAAAGCCTCATCATTTAATGATTTTGGCTCGTATCTTTGCCACGAGCCTATAACATGCTCAGGGTTTAGTAAACCATTATATGTAGTATAGTGCTCTGTCTTAAAGCTCATTTCGTCTTGGCGTTCGAGCAAGTCCTTACCGGGGCTAAAGTGTACAAGCACATTAGTACCATCCATACCTTGCCAATAAAACGTATCGTAAGGCAAGCGATTAGTTTCATTCCAACTGATTTTTGTTGTCATAAAATAATCTATTCCACATTTTTTCATAATTTGTGGTAATGCCGAAGAATAACCGAAAACATCAGGCAACCATAAAATTTTATTATCCTTACCAAACTCATTTTTAAAAAACTTTTTGCCATATACAAATTGGCGCACCAAGGCCTCACCACTTGATATATTACAATCTGCCTCAACAAACATACCGCCTTCAACTTCCCAACGGCCTTGGGCGATTAACTGTTTTATTTTTGCATATAATATTGGGTCTTGTTCCTTAACATACACATAAAGTTGTGGCTGGCTAGACATAAACTTATAATCTGGAAATTGCTCCATAAGGCTAACAACTGTAGAAAAACTACGCAAAACTTTATCTTTAGTTACTTGCAATGTCCACTTCCAAGCTATATCTATATGAGTATGCCCTACACAATATATTTTCGCCTGTGTTTCGCCACAATGTTTTTGATAAAAATTAGCTGTAATATAATTTTGTGCATGCATTAAACTTTCAAAAAACTCTTCAGAATAAGGCACTCTTAAATCTAAAATATTTAAAGAGTCATTTAAAGCTTTCATTATATTTATATAATCAAGGCTTTGCTTATCTAAACAAAAAGCTGTACGATAAGGAACTAAAATATCATAATAGTACTTATAGATGTTTTGATGCATTGTTTTTATATGGCAAGTAAATTTTGAGCGATTACCATGTAGCCCAGGGCCTTGGTATGATACAAATTTCACACTAAAAACTTCACCCTGTTCAGCGGTTTCTGTTAACACAAAATTTTTATGGTTTACATCTAAACCTTGTTTGCGCTCACCATTTACAAAAACCGCAAATTGTGGGTTTGTTGATCTCCAAGAAATATCATGCTCTGTTTGTATAAAGAACACTACTTTTTCACCATGCATATGTGGTGGTATTTTCACATCACTAGTAAAAGTTAAGTATTCGTCACCACCGCCTATAATTTCGTTTGAAACGCTTTCATTTCCATTTTGTTCTTGCATTTGAAAATTTGTTATATGCATTGTATTACTGTAAATAAGTTCGTTTAATTCTTTTAAAAGTTTATTGATTTTAGGACTTGTAAATTTTGTAAGCATAATATCTTCACCTTTTTGTTATTTACGGAATATACTGTGTTTCGTTTATATGTTCTTTATATTGTAACATAAAATTATCGCTAGTGGTAAGTTTATTTTGGTTAAAAACTGGATTTATTTTTTCGCAATATTTTAAAAATTCATCAGAGGTATTAAAATTCTCTATACTTTCACAAATCACATAATAAGCTGCCTCTGTTTCATAGCATCGCCATTCGCAATCTGTTAAAGCATCGTTATGTTCTTCAAGTTCGCAATTACACCAAACGCCTATATATCCACCGTTAGTGCTGGCAATTAACCAATTACTATGTTTAGTAACTTTTTCGAACTTTACTTTTGGCAAATACAGATGTGTAAATGTTATAGGGTAATCTTCTGGGATTTTGTAAATTGCGCCTAAATGGTTATTTTTTTGCAATAAAGCTGGAAAAATACCATTACCATACCAATAACCAGGACGCATTTCGTCTAAATCCACACTAGAGCCTGGATGGTTTACAAATAAAATTGCTTCGCTTGAAAGCGCTGCATACCAAGCATGCTGTTGATAACCAAAAATTCCGGATTGAAAAACACTTGTACCGTGAAAACGCTCATTTAACGATTTTACAAACAGGTTGCTATCTTTATTTGCGTTTTCATCATGAAAAACATTAACCCAATCTATATTTTGCTCGTCTAATCGTGGACTTTGAACAGAGGTAAGCATATATTTATTTGTTTTGCATATATTAATTCTTGCATTACCAGAAATATAATTGCCATTGAAATTTTCGCTTGCTAGTTTTGCCAAGTGTTTTGGCATCTTATATTTACTTGTGGCAAAAAATATATTCCACTTGCTATTTTGCACCTCAGCGGGATATTCAGGATTTATCAAATGTAAAATTGATTGCACAGTTTGTATATATGGAGAAATAACCGTGCGATAAACTCGCCCTTGTGGACTAATACACGAACCATCAAAAACATGTTTACACAGTTGCTCTAAGAGCATATCTATTGCTTTTTTTGCTTTTTGTTTTAAGCTTTCTTCAGCGTAATCATGCACAGTAAGCATCGCTCCTAAAGTTAGTGGTAAATACGTAGCACTATTAAATTCCTCTAGTCCATTTTCAAGTACTTCATCCATCCATTCATGGCACCTGCGCAAACCTATTTCGTATTGCTGTGAGCCTGTTTTTTGACTACTCACAAAAACTTCGTTTTTATAATATTCACCAAATATCATCTGCGCTGCATAAAACATTAACGCATGGTTTTCACTCCAAAAACACATGCCATCATCGCCTGGTTCATCCATAAAATATCTAAAACCTAGCATAACTTCTCTTATTCTCGTACTTAGTTGATTGCTTACATTATAATTTTTTATAAGTGTAATAATTCCAAGAACTCTGAAATCCGCACAATCAATGCATTTTTCAACATTTGCTAAATCACGCATAATAGCATCATCGTCTTGTTTTGTATTTGTTCCTAAATAATACTTTGCTAGAACATTTAAAATTGCCATATCTTTAGCATTAGAGCCTTCCGGCACACGCTTTGCAATTTCCTGATACATGTTTTGATAAATATTTTCAGCGGTATCGTTTTGATAAAGTGGTTTTAAGTTTTGTGGCAAGTGCAAGGTTTTATTTAATATTTGTGTGCCAATTTTTGCACTTACTGTTATCACTTTTGCTGAAATATCAATTAAATCTTCAGTAAATGGTATTTTTTTATCACCATCCAGGCTATAAAACATCTCTACATCAGCAATTTTTTTGTATTTTATACCTTTATCAAAAGCAAGCTTTGTTAAATACTCTGCTACGTCTATCAAATTATTTTGTATCGGCAAATCTATTCCAACAGTTGATTTTTCTTCTAATTTCATGCCAAAAATCACTCTCGTATCTCTTATTCCAATACATTGTATTTTTACATATATATCATTTGCACCTTCCTTAAGGTCAAGTTCTATATCAAATTTATTTATTGGTTTGTAAACAGCTTTTTTATTTTTTAAAACACACTCGCCATTTACAAAAATTTCAAAAGCAGCGTATGTATATATTGTTGCTTTTATTTTTTGTTTTTTTTGACTTACAACATTTGTATATGCATTTAAACTTATATGCGTTAGTAAACTATAAAAAGCGCTCTTATCTATAAACCAGTTATCACGGTCATAATGATACTCCCACTTTGCACTATTTATGCTAATTGCATCAAGTTGTATATCCTCTTTTTTGTCGCACTGTGTATCTTCATAAAAATTAGCTCTTAGTTGTTTTTCGTATTCAAGTTTATTTAAATTTGCTGCATCAATACCACTTGGCACTGTAAAATCTTTGCAAACAGGGCCACTTATTAGCCAGTTTGTTATATAATTTTGATCGTTTAAATTTAACATTTATGCTCCTTTTTACTTATAGCGAATATTCTTATATTTTAATAATGGGTGTGCATTATGCTAATATTAACATAATGCACACCCACATCATTTTTTAGTGCTAAGGTTAACCTTTAACAGCACCAACTGTTAAACCAGACATAAAATAACGGCTAAAACATAAATAGATGATGATAATAGGTATAATAGAAAGTGTAGAACCCGCAAACATGATATTCCATGCAGCCGCACCATCACCAACATATTTAAGCGATATAACACCTGCTGTTAAAGGGCGCATATCATGGTTTGACATAGTAAATACTTGTGCAAGAACATATTCGTTCCAACCACCTCTAAATGATAATAATCCAACGGTTGCTAAAATAGGTTTTAGCAGTGGTAAAATTATTCTATAATAAATTTGAAAAAAACTGCAACCATCTATAATAGCTGCTTCGTCTAACTCTTTAGGAATAGACGACATATATCCACGCACTAAAAATATATTACTAGCCTGAGATGTGCCTATTACAATTAAAATAACTGTCCAAAGTGTTTGGTGTATATTTAAATCAACAGCCAAATCAAATAAAGGCCTAAGTGCAACGCTACCAACATTTACAAACATAAATGCAACTAATAAACCATAAATTAAATTTTTACCTTTGAAATTTCGTCTTGCAAAGCAATAACCTGTCATGCTAGAAATTAAAACCGTACCAACCATAACCATAGTGCTTAAAAATATACTGTTAAGCGTGTATCTGCCAAAATTTGCTGCTTGCCATGCCTCGATATAGTTTTGTATTTGAAATGTTTCAGGTAGTAGTTTTGTGCCACCTAAAACAAGTTCTTGGTTTGTTTTAAATGAACCTAACACAACATATAAAACAGGATATAACGCAAAAATTGCAAAAATCAGCAAAAACAAATATATACTTATGTTGCCTATAAGCTCTCTTATAGATTTACTTTTT
The DNA here is from genome assembly GCA_964370685.1 of uncultured Faecalibacterium sp. Classification (GTDB taxonomy): domain Bacteria; phylum Bacillota; class Clostridia; order Oscillospirales; family Ruminococcaceae; genus Faecalibacterium. The sequence goes on from CAYJKG010000026.1 coordinate 10,705, forward strand.
ATATTCAAAACGCATCCTCCTCTATCAATAAATATCGTCCATTTTTTTGCTCGCTTTTAAGAATAATAGCGTTGCAACAGCTATAATAGCCGCCGAGAACAAACTAACCGTTGCGCCATATCCTAGTTGCAATTGCATTGCAGAGGAGTTTACGCTACCAAACATAAGCTCATACACATATAAGAACATAACTTGTGTTCGTCCTTGAGGTGCGCCGCCTGTTAAAACCATAACACTTGCGTAATCTTTTAACGCTGTAGTAATTGCTAGTAGCAAAACAACTTTCATAACAGGACCTAGCATTGGCACTGTTATACTCCAAAATGATTGGCGTTTGCTTGCACCGTCAATAGAAGCGCTTTCATAAATATCTTGTGGTATACTTTGCAAACCTGCTAAAAATAATATCATGTAGTTGCCAAAGCCACCCCAAATTGCAACAATAACTATTGACACCATTGCTATATCTGGATTACCTAGCCAATCAATAGGTGTTTCGATAATACCGCTTTCCATAAGCATACCATTTAAAATACCATTATAAGGGCTATATATAAAATACCAAATCAAACTGTAAACAGCTGAGCTGATAACTGTTGGCACAAAAAATATAATTCGGAATGCATTTTTACCTTTTAGTTTGCCGTTCAAAAAAACCGCTAATAATAACGCTAGCGGAATAATAACAACAAGTTTCATAGTCGCATATTCAAAAGTGTGTAAAACACTACGCCAAAAAATTTCATCTTCAAAAATCCTAATGAAATTATCAAAGCCTATAAAATAAGCCACAAAGCCATTATAATCATAGAAAACATATTTCATTAACCAAAAAAACGGATAAATAGAAACAGTTATCAACAAAATAATTGCAGGTATCATCATAAATAAAAGTTGTATATCCCAACCAGTTTTAAGCCTTATATTATAAAGTGTATTTTTTAAACCATTGTTTTGCATGAATAATATCGTTCCTTTCTGAGCACAAATTGTCCATGTCAATGGTCATTAGTGCTTATATAAAAACCGAGGCGGCAGCTATAAAAACACATTGTCCGCCTCGGTTTATAAACGTTAATAATGAATATTATAGATTACTCAGATAAAAACTCTTGTGTGCCTGCACTTGGGTTCATTGCGTCAAAATCAGCTATAACAAGACGTTGCACTTTGCCCATTGCAACAGATTCGTCAAGAGCTTCGTTGTAATCAGCTGTTATTTCAGCAAGTATTTCAGTAATATCTCCAGTACCTGGTTGGCTTGCATTCCATATTGCATCTTGGTAGTTTTGACCTTTTGGTGTAACTACTGGGAATTGTGGATAAACAGCATCATCTGTAATTGGCATAAATAATTCTAATTGCCCTAGCTTTTCTGTATCAACCATTTCAGTGATTTGATCAGAAAGTGAGAAACCTAGACCATTTTCAACATAACCTTTCATAGCCTGTGCACCTGAAAGATATTCAGCAACTTCCCATGATAGTACTTGTTGTTCACAAGTAGATGTCATAGCATAGCCTTTGTTGTAGTTTGTGCCCATTTTGCCTTTAACCTCGCCATCAATTGTAACGTGAGGCATAACACCCCATTCGATTTGAGCAGGGAATTGTGTTGTTAAAACTCCAACTTCAACGCTACTTGCGCCGTACATGCCAATGTTGCCCTCAGCAAATTGCACACGTAATGGATCTATTTTAAGTGTTGTTGCACCTGGTATCATAGAACCATCATCAAATAATTTGCGAGTTGCCTCAATAATAGGTGCATATTTTGTAAAATCATAACGGCCATTCACGTAGTCATAAGGTTGTATGCCACTTGCATATGCAACTGGGTTTATAATCCTAACAAAAGGTGCACTTTGGCCAGGCATTGCTGTGCCAAATTGAACTCCATCGCCAACTGCTGTTAGTGCAGCTGCAACTGATACAAATTCATCTAAAGTGGTAGGTAATTTTTCAATACCAGCTTTTTCAAAATATTCTTTGTTATACACTAAGCGGCTACCACTGTTTGAAAGCGTAGGTATAAAGTAAATGTCATCACCTTTTGCTGTTACGTTTTGTATAGTTAGTTTTTCAAGGTTATATATTTCTTTGTATTCATCTGTAACATACTCACCAATAGGTTGTACAATACCAGCAGTTACGTATGTGTTTAAATCCCAGCCGCCAGAGCCAGAACCTATTACAAATAAGTCTGGAGCTTGGTTTGATGATACAGCCATTGAAATTGTGTTTAAATAGTTATCTGTGCTTATAACATAATCGATTTGTACTCGACCAGCATTTTCTGCATTGAACTGTGCAACAACCTCTTGCATGTATTCTGCATCGTGGCGATCCTCTGTCCAAACAACAACAGTTGCTTCTTCGCCAGTAGCTGTATCAGCTGAGCTTGCTTGGCTATCTGATTGTGAACTATCAGCAGATGATGTTGATGTATCTGTAGAACAAGCTGCAAAAAGTGCAGAGGCAGAACCTGCACCAACTAGTGTCATGAATGAGCGACGTGAAATTTTTTTCATTTGTTTTTCTCCTCTTATTTGTTTTTGATTGGCAATTTTTACAAAAACTACCACGAACTTATGAGAAAAGTATACCTAGTTGCACTAATAATTTCTATGTCATTATTTAAGATTTTTTCACATTTTTTAATGTGTTTTTTCACATTTTTTCAGTGTACTGTTTACTTTTTACAAACATTGGGTTAAAATATATAGCATATTACACGAAAGAGGTGCAAAGCATGAATCAATTGAAACTAATTATAGTTGATGACGAACCCTCCATTTTAAGCGGGCTCAAAAACGCAATAACTTGGAAAGATTTTGGTATAAATGTTGTTGGGCTTGCGAGTAACGGTAAGCAAGCACTAGATTTAATCTTAACGCATAACCCTGATATAGTTATAACTGATATCTGCATGCCTATTATGTCAGGCATTGAATTGATTGAAAATGTTAAAGCACAAAATTTAAAAATACGATTTATTATTATAAGTGGTTTTGATGATTTTAAATATATAAAAAGAGCAATACAACTAGGTGCACAAGATTACCTATTAAAACCATTGCACAAAGAAGAACTGTTAGATTTAATATCACATATAAGAAGCTCTATATTAAACCAAAACAACGAAAAAATATTTTTAAAGCACGAAATACTTTCCAATTTAATAACCACAGTAGGCAGAGAACAAAGGCAACTTTATACTTCATTAAATAATTATGGAATACAATTTCCGTTAACTGTTTGCGTTTTACAAAAAAGTGAAACTACCGTAAGGATAGAAAAATATTTACAATTTATTAAAAACGAAGCTTTTGATTTTATACAATTTTCAAATAACCAAATTATAATTTATTATTACAAAACAAATGTAACTGCATTTTGCTCAACAATTTTAAATCAATTTAAAGAGGCTCACATCGGTATTGGTAACCCAGCACAAGATGCACAAATGGTATATAACTCTTACCAAAGTGCAAAGCAATATTTAGAATACAAAATTTATGACATTAAATCAAGATTATACACAGCTAATCTTATACAAATTTCAAAAACGAATAAGAGTGTGCAAATTGATGAATCTTTTAAACATAAAATTTATAGTGCAATTTTAAATTGCAATGAGCAACAATTAAAACTATTAATAGCTGAATTCATGCGTATCATTACATATACAAACATGCCACCACCTGAATATTTGCGTGGCGTTAGCATTAATTTAATGTTTTCTGTTTGCGAGTTAATGCCTAATAGTAGTAATGTAGATATAAAAAAAACACATGCTCAACTTTGTGAGGTTGAAAGTTTAGAAGCATTTGAGTGTTATATTTATACTTTTTTTGAAAATTATTTATTGCTAATAAAATCAAACAAGGATACTAGCCCTAGTATAGATGTAGCGCTTGAATATATAAACCGAAATTTAACCGATACCAAACTAAGCCTTGAAGAAGTTGCCAACCATGTACATTTAAGTAAGAATTATTTTACTGCTCTTTTTAAAGAAAAAACTAAGCAAAGTTTTATTAACTATGTTTTAGAAAAAAAGATGCAATACGCAAAAGATAAATTACAAAACAGCGATATGACAATACAACAAATCGCAAACGTTTTAGGCTACGAGGAAAGTCGTTCATTTCATCGTGCATTTAAACGTGTAACTGGTACAAGCCCTGCTTATTACAAAAAATTATACAAATAGCAAATATTTGCTTTGTAATGATAAATACACCCACTTAACAGGTTGTTTAAAGGAGATTTTATTTTGTTTAAATTTACAAGTAATGCTTTTATGAACCTAAGTATACGCAATAAATTTTTTGTGTATATGCTTATTATATCTATTTTTACCGTAACAGTATTTGGCATTGGTTTAAGTGTTTTTTATAATAACATGTTTTTAGAAGATTCTTTGCAAACAACACAAAGCTCTCTTTACACTGCCGAGAGAGAAATTAGCAAAGAACTTGATATCGTTTATAGCAGCATAGTAAATTTTGTTTCGACTCAAGAGTTTTTTGACCTTTGTATTGAAATAGAAGAAAACAACGAACAAAATTTTGCAAATGAATATTTAAATATACAGACCCAACTTAGCAAAGCTGTCGCAAGTTCGTCTATAATTAGCGAGATTGCTATTTTATCCTCCAACGGCAATATTTACACTGATATTGCACAAGGTTATGGCAAAAGTGAAGATTATTATGACCCTTTTGCATTTGCGTTTGAACACTCTGAACTTTTGTTTTTGCCACCGATGCAGTCGCTAGTTACCAGTAAACCACACATACCAGTAGTTTTTCCGTTATCTTTTACAAACACACCTCACATAAGTGGACCAGACGAAAAAACCAGCCTACTTATAATTGTGTTTTTAGAAATTGCTTTGATAGAAAATTTATTGGATAATCTAAACAAGGAGCCTCTAGCAAGCTTAGTGTTATCAAATAAAAATGGAGATGTTCTTGCATACTCCCAAAGCAGCCAAGTTAATACTAATTTTGTAAGTTATTTAAACGACGAAACTTTTGTACAAAATAAAAACAGTGTATTTAAAAAAATAAATTTAAATAGTGAAGATTTTTATATATCCTCACTTGAAATAAACAGTTCCGATTTACAACTAAGCAGCTTTATAAGCGATAAATCCTTTAAAACTCAACGTAACGAAGTCGAATTTTTTGTTATTCAAATGCTATTTGCTACAATTATCATTGCTTTTCTGCTATCGTTTTTATTTAGTAAAACACTATCAAACCCAATAAATAAGTTAAACGCCTCTGTAAAACAACTCGCTAGCAACAATTATAATTTGGATTGTCAATATCCACATCGTGATGAACTTGGTCAACTTTATACTTCAATTAACGATATGTCAAAGCTTATTTCTGAACAAATAAACCAAATTAAAACCGATGAAAAAAAGCTGCGCAGTGCAGAAATTGGCGCTTTACTTTACCAAATTAACCCTCATTTTTTATACAACACATTAGATAGTATAAATTGGCAAATTTTAGAAGGTCGAACACAAGAAGCAAGCAGTATGATGGAGATGCTAAGTTCTTTTTTACGTTTAACGCTCTCCATGCGTGACACTACCACTACCCTACACCATGAATTATTACATGCTGAAAATTACCTTAATATAATAAATTTGCGCTCAGATTTTAAGGTTAAATTAAATATTGCCGTACCACAATCGTTAATGAAATTTAGATTATTAAACATAACCTTACAACCGCTTATTGAAAATTGCATAAAACATGCATTTAAATCTAAAAACGAAACGATATTAGTAGTTGAACCTAGTATATTTATAAGTGCTCACAATCAAGATGGTTATCTTTACATTTTGGTAGAGGATAATGGTCAAGGTATAGATGTAAACAAAGTAAATGCTATAATTGATAACCGTAATATTAATGATGGGCACATTGGTATTTCAAATGTTGTAGAGCGATATAATATACATTATAATGGTAATTGTGAGTTTTCAGTTAATAGCATACCTTTTTACCGCAATAGCATACAAATAAAAATACCTTTAATAAGCAATTAGACATTTATATAAATTCCGACATGCATTTTATTGTAAACACGAATAAAATAAGTCTAACAATTTAAAAAAGTTAAACCTAGTTTTCGCACAGCTTTTATGTGTAAATCGCCTTTTTTATAACATAAAAAAGCTTAAACCAGCGTATTTTTTCAGTTTTTCACAAAACAAAGCTTTCTTACATATTTAAGTTAAATTCCTAAAACTTAACAAAATATGTAAGAAAGCTTTTGGTTTTTATTCAAACTGGACACAAACTTTTAATGTATTATTGCTAACTTTTGCTGTAATTACACCAGACATTTGTTCGGTTAAAGCTTTTGCAATTGCAAGACCAATTCCTGTGCTATTGTTCGCTGTTTTAACAGAATAAAATCTATTAAATAATTTTCCCACATCTATCTCGTTAATGTCTTCGGCTATATTTTCAAAAATAATCTTTTTATTCTCTTCAAGTGTTATTCTTAAGTCTCCCCCACTATATTTTATAGCGTTTTCAATAATATTATTAAATATTCGGTTTAAAGCTACCCCATTTAATTTTGCAACAACTGCTGTATTAGGTATATTAATAATTGGCTCGATACTCTTTGCTTTTAAAGGTGCATAAAAAGCAGCTATGCTCTCTTGCAATATATCATTAACATTAACACTTTTCAGCTCCATTTCCTGTGCTGTGGACATTATCAAAGAGTATTTAAATAGTTCATCTGTCATATTTTTTAGTGCCAATGCCCTGTTTTCAATCAAGGCTATATACCTATTTTGATTTTGTGTATTTTCTTGCGTATTTATCAAATCAACATAGCCTAAAATAGCCGTTAGTGGTGTGCGTATATCATGAGAAATATTAGTTATTTCCTCTTTTAGTTCTTTATCACCATTTTGATATTTAAGCTTTTGTTTGCGCAATATTTTAAGTTGTTTATTCAACTCGCTTACTAAAAATTTCAATGTTTTATCATTTGAATTTAGCGTAATTATCACGTTGGTATCATTTTTCATGTGAAAATCCAGATGCTCAATTATATTCAATACATCTTTTTTCATGCACAATATTTTTAACATTAACAATATTATAATTGTAATTAACACAAAGCACAAAATATACAAACTTTCACACTCCTTTACATCATGCAAAAATAATTGAAAATCACTTATAATCTTTTTTATTAAAACAAAGTATCCCTATCAAAAACAAAATAAATATATTAATTGCAGAAAACCCAATCATCACAATTACCTGTGATATACTTGCAACTTCTATCCAAGTTACTTTCATGACTTGCCCTACTGGTGAAAATAATAAAATCATTTCATAAACTTCACGTGCAGTACCACTGATGTATCTAGGATTTTCTTTCGCTTGTGTATCAAAATCAAACTCACCATTTATTATTGTAACCATGCCTTGCTCAATTTCTGGCTCCTTTAACGCATTATCTATTTGGGAGGTAACAATAAACATAAAGACTAGTATAGTTAAGCTAACAAGTAAAATTAAAGTTTTATTTGGGCAAAGCATAGCAACCAAAACAAACAACGCACAAAAAACAAAGTTCGAAACCACTATTATTAAAATATATGCCATTACATCGTAAAAATCTAGAGTAAAACCACCCAATGGTACTAAACCTATAAGACCCACAAGTAAAAATAACACAGTATAAATTAATGATACAATGAAACTTGTTATTAAATTTGCACTGTAAATTACATTGCGTTTTAAACCAACAATTATTTTATTTTTAAGTGCTCCGTCACTGTGCTCAGTGCCAAAAAACATACTTGCAAATATTGCAATAAGAGCACTTGTAATAGGTGCAAAGAAAAAATAGTTATCTTCAAAAATATGCGTATCTGGCAAATTCTCTATAGAATATATAGGTATTGTTATACTATAAACCCCTAGTGCAAGTGCAAAAATCAGTATTAAACAAAATATTTTATCTTTAGACAAACGCATAAAATTTGCTTTTATTAAATTATTCATCACCAGCACCTCCTACAATGTTCATGTAAAAACTCTCCAAGCTTTCATCCTTTTGTGTGCTGGCTATAAGTTCGCAATTTAACTTGGCTAGTTGCTCGCATAGTTTTGATATATTTACATTCGCATAAATATCTGCTATTTTATCTGAAATTATTTTGTATTCAAAACCCATATCATCAAGTACAATCGCAAGTTTTTTTGTACTTGTCACTTTTACAGATACGCATTTTTTGCACGCATTTTGTAGCTCATCTGCGCTTATTTCCTTTACTAAACTACCATTATCAATAAATCCAAAATGTGTCGCCAGTTTCGCAAGTTCTCCCAAAATATGGCTTGAAATTAAAACTGTTATATTGTGTTGTTTATTTAATTTTAAAATAAGCTCTCGCAGTTCTATTATTCCTTGTGGGTCAAGCCCATTTGTTGGTTCATCAAGAACTAAAAAATCAGGATTTCCACAAAGCGCAACTGCTATACTTAAGCGTTGTTTCATTCCTAAAGAAAAGTTTTTCGCTTTTTTGTTACCAGTGTTTTGCAAATTCACAAGCTTTAACAATTCGTTTATGCCATCATAAGATGGCATACCTAAAATTGTATATTGTTGCTTTAAATTTTGCTGTGCGGTTAAATCTAAATAAATTGATGGGGTTTCTACAACTGCACCCATTCTTTTGCGAATTTTAGGAATTTCTTTTTCGGTATTGCTTGTGTTATAAATTTTATAGCTACCTTGAGTTGGTGTTTGTAATCCACAAATTATACGAATTAAAGTTGTTTTACCTGCACCATTTTTACCAACAAATCCATAAATTGAACCTTTTGGCACATGCATATTTAAAGAATTTAATGCATTAAAATTTTTATATTTTTTAGATAATGCACTTGTTGTAAGCGTGTATTCCATAGTTACTCCTTTTATATTATAATTTCAACAACCAATATTGCTTAATAGTTTTGCTAAAATTATTATACAAAACAAAAGTTAAGAAAACAGTAAAGAAAACAGTAAAGAAAAAGTTAAGATATTAAACTACTCTATCATTTTGTATCCTATACCCCACACTGCTTCAAAAAACATTTTATTGCTTACACAGCGCAACTTTTTACGCAAATTACTAATATGTATTTTTAACGAACTTTCTGTGCAGTCTGGTGTATCCTCGCTTATTCGTGATAATATTTGAGATTTTGTTACTACTTGTGTACTATTTTGTATAAGTATTTTTAAAATTGCAAATTCTGTTCTTGTTAATTTTACTACATTTTTATTTACACTAACGCTTTGCATATTCAAATTTAGTTTTAAATCTTTATACTTTAATTCGTTATTTTTTAGTGTACAATTGTTTCTTAAATGCACTGTTATTCTCGCGAGAATTTCTTTTGTATCAAATGGTTTTGTGATATAATCAACCGCACCATTTAACAACAATTCAACTTTGCTATCTACATCATTTTTTGCGCTCATCACAATAACCGGTATATTATTAATCATAGGCATAATTTCCTCGCCAGTAATACCTGGCAACATTAAATCTAACAAAATCAAATCTGGTGTTTTATTTTCTAAAATTAAAAGTGCCTCTGTGCCAGAATATGCCCTTAGCACTGTGTAATTTTCTTTTGTTAGCACTTCGCACAGCATATCATTAATATACATATCATCATCAATTATCAATATTTGTTTCATTTCACACCTTTTGCCTTCACTATTATTTTTTATTACAGTTTATTATTAATTGCATTACTTGTCAAATTTAATATTATTTGATTCAAAAATTATTAAGTGCGCAGTATCTTAATGCTCTTAAAATAAAACTTTAAAATTCAACAAAAACTTGCAATTTATCAATTGACAAACATTTTACATCATGTTAAAATGTTTCCAGTATCATTCGCAGGGTTAGCTCATCCGGTAGAGCGACTGCTTCCCAAGCAGTAGGCGGTGGGTTCAAGTCCCATACTCTGCTCTTTTATTAAAACCTTGTAGTGTATGGCTACAAGGTTTTAATTTTAATTTTTTGCTAATAATAAGGAGTTAAACTATGCCTACTTTAAAAGCTGAAACCCTTGCACTGTTAGAAGATATTGAAAAACGCATTGATACAGCACAAGAGGATCTTTACCTTAAACAATGTGAAGATTTTGCACACAAAAAATTTACTGGCACGCTATTTGACCCAACACGTGAAATAAAATCTGCAACAAATTATAACTACAAAAATATAAATATAAACGACGCCCTTTTGGATTACGAAATTATGCTTGTAAGCGAACTTGAAAAAGTATCAAAAGCGCTTGAAGATGGCAAAAACTTTTTAAATGTTAGAGCAAACTACGGCACAGGTATAATGACAAGCTTGTTTGGTGCAGAAATTTTTACTATGCCACGCAACACAAATACACTACCTACTACTTTATCTATAAGCGATGAAGATAAACTTGCTGAAATCATCTCCAATGGTATTCCGAATTTAAATACTGGTTTTTCTAGAAATGTATTTGAAATGGGCGAGTTTTTTCTTGATACATTTAAAAATTATCCCAAAACACAAAAATATGTTTCAGTATATCATCCCGATGCACAAGGCCCACTTGATATTTGTGAACTACTTTGGGGTAGCGATATGTTTTATGCCCTTTACGATGACCCCGATTTTGTGCATAGCCTATTAAAACTAATAACTGAAACATATATTAAATTTATGGAAAAATGGTACACACTATACCCACAAACTAAAGATTGGACAAACCACTGGACAAACTGTGTATATCAAGGAAAACTTATGATACGCAACGACAGTGCCATGAATCTTTCTCCTGAAATGTATGATGAATTTGCAAAACCTTACGATGCACAACTTTTAAAGCATTTTGGTGGTGGTGCTATACATTTTTGTGGACGAGGCGACCATTATATAAAAACAATGTCAGAAATTCCTAATTTATTTGCAATTAATATGTCACAACCACATTTAAATAACATGGAGACAATTTATCAAAATACAATTGATAAAGGCATACAAATAGTAGGGCTTTCTAAAACTTGGTTATCGGAAAACGATATTAGAAACGGTGATTACAAGCATAGTATTTCCGTTTAATACACAAAAATTATTTACAGTTTAAATTGATTAAAATCTTATGCCTTGATAGTTCGGTGTTTTCACCAAACTATCAAGGCTATTTTTTACAATAGATAAATTTCTTTAATAATTAGTTGTTTTTACCTATATCGCTAGTTACAACAAATTAATACTAACTCGTTAATTTTAATATATTATCGTAATTTTTATTAGCACGCCCAGTTTTTTATAACATTTTTCTTCACTCCACTCTAAAAAATCTTTAAAAATCTATACAAAAACAATCTTTCTTTTTAAACATTTTGCATTTATATACGTTGCATAAATTTAGTATAATAAATTTAGCTATAGAGCAGAACATTATTGATTTTACCCAAAAAACATTGACATTGCACCACATTCATGTTAGTATATAACAAATTTACACACTAAATTATATTGATACAATATAGTATTTTTACGTTGTTTCAAATAATGACATATAACATGGCAAACTTATTGTCATGTATTTTTTTTATAAAAAACACATGACAATAATAAAAACACTAATTGTTGTAAATAAGTTTGAGAAAACAATCCTTAGCAGCCTCTAAACGATATATAAATAAATTAATTTAATCCTCTTGATTTTAAAATATTAAGTTTATTATGACCGATAAATTAAAGGAAGTGAATCTATGGTTGAAATTATTCACAGCGTAGGAATAGATATTGGAACTTCTACTACTCAGCTTATTTTCAGCAAAATAACAATAGAAAACAGAGCCTCAAGTTACTCTGTTCCTCGTATAGATATAGTAGATAAAGAAGTTGTTTATCGCAGTGACATCTATTTTACACCACTAAAATCTCCTACTGAAATAGATGCTAAAGCTGTAAAGGACATAGTAATTTCCGAATACAAAAAAGCTGGCAAAAAACCTACAGATTTAAACACTGGAGCTGTTATCATAACAGGAGAAACAGCAAGAAAAGAAAATGCCAACGAAGTTCTTGAAGCTCTTAGTAGTATGGCTGGTGATTTTGTAGTTGCAACAGCTGGCCCCGATTTAGAAAGTGTGCTCTCAGCTAAAGGTGCAGGCGCAGATGTTATATCCAAAGAATGCAAAGCAGCAGTTGCAAACCTTGATATTGGTGGTGGAACAACAAATATCGCTATATATGCTAATGGTGTGATGATGGGTGTATGTTGCCTTGATATAGGTGGTAGGTTAATAAAAATAGAAAATGGAAAGATAAGTTATATTTTTCACAAAATAGAAAAGCTCGCTAGAACTCATGGTATAAATATAACCCAAGGAGAAAATGCTGATATCCAAAAATTATCTAAAGTTTGCGATTTAATGGCTGACCACTTAGCGCAGGCTATACACGCAAAGTCATATGATACACAGCACTCCAACCTATATACTAACGAGGGAAAAAACTTAGTAAGTGAGCCTCAAATTAAAGCCATAACTTTTTCAGGTGGTGTCGCTGATTGCATTTATGAAAACCAATCTGGTGATGTTTTTAAATTTGGCGATATAGGTATTCTTTTAGGCGAGGCAATAAAAAAACACTCAGCATTTAAACAAATTAAAACCTACAAAGCAACCGAAACCATAAGAGCAACTGTTGTTGGAGCAGGCACTCATACAACAGAAGTTAGCGGTAGCACAATTACCTATGATAAAGAAAAATTACCAGTAAAAAACATACCAATACTCAAAATTCCTCAAGAAGAAGATTACAGCATTGACTCAATTAAAAGTTCTATAAGTAGACAGCTACCAATGTTTTTTAGCAGCAGTAAACCAGAACAAATAGCTTTAGCACTGAGCGGCAACCAATACAAAGGCTTTGCACAAATTCAACAACTTGCCCAAGCAATTATACAGGCGATGCAAACGATTATTAATAGCGAATATCCGTTGATAGTAGTTGTTGAAAGTGATATAGGCAAGGCTTTAGGTCACGCATTAAAAATTAATTTAAGTAACAGAAAAGAGATAATTTGCATAGATGCAATAGCTACTTCCAGCGGTGATTACATAGATATAGGCTTACCCATAGCCGAAGGAAAAGTGCTACCCGTAGTTATAAAAACACTTATATTTAACTCTTAATATCTATTAAACAAACACAAAAAATGATATTGGTTTAATAGATTTATAGCACTAGAATCATCACAGATTGAAATTAATAATTAAAAAGGAAAACATACAAAACTAAAAAAATTAATAGAAAGGTATTTGCACATGAAACTTAAAACCACACTTAATGGAAAAAGCTACCAGTTCAAGGATTTAAAGGAAGTCCTTGCGAAAGCTAACGAACCAAAAGCCGGCGACAGATTTCAGAAAATAGCAGCAGAAACTATCTCCGAAAGAGTTGCAGCTAAAATTGTATTAGCTGAACTTACTGTTAAGGATTTAACAGAAAACCCAACTATCCCTTACGAGGAAGATGAAGTTACCAGAGTAAACATCGACGGCTTAAACAAACTTGCTTATGAATCAAAAAAAAATATGACTATAGGCGAGTTAAGAGAATGGGTGCTCTCACATAAAACAACTGGCACCCAGCTTGTACAAAGCGCCAGAGCTTTTACTGGTGAAGTTGGAGCTGCTGTTGCTAAAATAATGTCTGCTACAGATTTGGTTTATGCTTCAAAAAAAATTAATCACATAACCACTTGTAATACCACAATTGGCCAACCAGGAGTGCTAGCTTACAGAATACAGCCAAATAGCCCAACTGATGACCCTACTGAAATTTTAATACAAACAATGGAAGGTTTGAGTTACGGCTGTGGCGATGCTTGTCTTGGTATAAATCCTGTTGAAAATAATGTAGATAGCACAAGACGTATTGCAGAAAGCATGTATGAGCTTATAGTTAAATTTGATATACCTACTCAGATAGTTGTTCTATCTCATATGACTACACAAATGGACGCTGTTCAAAAAGGCGTACCTTTATCAATGATATTTCAATCCGTAGCTGGCACACAAAGAGGCAACGAAGACTTTGGCGTTAGCAAAGCACTGATACTAGAGGCTGAGGCTATAGCCAAGCAGCATTGCTTCAGCACAGGTCCAAACCAGCTATATTTTGAAACTGGGCAAGGTTCAGAGATGTCCGTTGGGGCTGATTGTGGAGTTGACGAGATGACACTTGAAGCTAGAACATATGGTTTTGCTCGCTACTTTAGACCATTTATGGTTAACAATGTAACGGGTTTCATCGGACCTGAAACTATATTTGACGGAAAAGAACTTATAAGAGCTAACCTCGAAGACATGTTTATGGGCAAATTTTTAGGGTTACCTATGGGCATGGCGCCATGCTTTACTAACCACACAGGCATAAATATGGACGACCAACAAATTGCAGTTATGCTTACTGCAATGGCTGGCGCTAACTACTATGTTGGTGTGCCAGTTTCTGACGATATCATGCTTTCATACCAAGATTGTAGTTTTCATGATAATGCAACAATGCGTGAACTTACAAACAGATTACCTGCACCTGAGTTTCATAAATGGTTAATGAAGATGGGACTTATGGACGATAAAGGTATACTTACACCGATAGCGGGCGACGCTTCGTATTTCTTGAGATAAGGAGGATAACAGCATGAATAATGAACAATTAAAAAATGTTATAGAAGAAATTGTTACACAGCTTTTAACCGAGCAAAATAAAACCACTACTTCGGCTAAACCAATTGTAGAAAATTCTTCAACAAATAAGCCTAGTGTTGATTGTGATGGCGAGGTTCGAGATCTTTCAGCTATAGATTTTAAAGAAATTATAGATGTACCAAATCCATATAACCTTGAGGAATTTAAACAAATGAGGCGTAAAACTTCCGCTAGGGTTGGTGTATGGCGCTCTGGCGTACGATACAGAACTAACACGTACTTACGTTTTTGTAGTGATCACTCTGTTGCAATGGACGCAGTGTTCAACGATGTTGATGAACAATTGATAAAAGATC
The DNA here is from genome assembly GCA_964370685.1 of uncultured Faecalibacterium sp. GTDB lineage: Bacteria > Bacillota > Clostridia > Oscillospirales > Ruminococcaceae > Faecalibacterium. Next base: position 25,842 of record CAYJKG010000026.1, read on the forward strand.
TTAACCTACCAGTTTTTAAAACACTTTGTGATTCTAAAGATACATATCTAACTAGGCCTGATTTAGGCAGGTTATTTTCTGACGAAGTTGCATCTGAGATTAAAAACACATGCCCTAAAAATCCTGATGTGCAAATTATAGTTGCCGATGGTTTATCCAGCACAGCTGTAGAAGCTAATATGAAAGATTTACTACCATCATTACTTCAAGGCTTAGACATGCTTAAAATAAATGTAGGTAAACCAATTTTTGTTAAGTATGGTCGTGTACGCGCTATGGATGCCGTTACTGAAATTTTAGGTTCTAAAGTTACTGTCATACTTTTAGGCGAACGCCCTGGATTAGGAACGGCAGAATCACTAAGCGCTTATATAACTTATGGTGGATTTATAGGAATTTCAGAAATGATGAGAACTGTAATTTCAAACATACATAAAGGCGGCACAAACCCAACTGAGGCAGGCGCATTTATAGCAGAGCTTTGCGAGCGCATGCTTAAGGAAAAAGCCTCAGGACTTGACCTTAAACTATAAATACGAAAAGAAAAAATCGTCACAGGATAATATCTCGTTAAATTTTTGCAGTAAAAGTATAATTAGCAAATTAGTATTAATTTATCTGCAAAACAAAATAATAAAACGAGTGCATAGGAAACAAAAGCACCTATCAAATAAAAAAACAAGAACTTTACACCAGTTTGCAGTGTAAAGTTCTTGTTTTTTTGGTATATACGGACAAACCTCTAAAAAGGGGCACTGAATGCTCTGCCACATGCATTAATTTTTGGGGCTCCTTTAAATTCTTGCTACACTATACTTCTCTATCACCTCATCTCAAAAGTTGATTGAGGTTCTTCTTCCATCTTTTGTTTTGTGTTTTCTATTGCGTTATATAAAATATCACTATCAAAGCCAGCTGTTGCGTAACCTTCTAAAATTACATCTATATATCTTTGTGTTGGCATTCCATATTTATATGTTTCTGGCATGGTGTACACGTATGCAGTTATGGTTTCGCCATTAAGCTCCACTTGCATATTTTCCTTGCCGTACGATTCAGGATAGCCCTCGTATACATCTAAAGCTTGTTCATCTATTGCAGTTGTTTCCCATATCAAAACGGGAACTTGCATGCCTTTGCATGGTTCAATAGTTGCATACCAACCAGATTTAGTGCCTTTGAACACTAGCTCATAATTTTCTACAATTGCAGTGCCTATAACTTTTGCTGTAGGGCAGCGGTATTGCATTTGTTTTAAATTTAAGTTACTACCATAGGCTATATATTTTTTGTTTTCAATCATGTTGTTTTTCATATTTATTTTTTCTCCTACATAGATATTACAAAACTATACGCTTCTTCTTGCTCTTGCTCGCTTGAGCATTGCATATTTTCGCTGTCTGTTTCTTCAATTATACCTAAGATTTGTGTTTTTTCAAGTTCAAGTGCTTTTTTTGATAGTAATCTTTCTATTTGTGTTTTCTCACAAGGGAATTTTCTGACTTCCCCACAAAAAAACTCGATTGAGTTTTTATTGATTTACCTCTTATTATGAATTTATTTTAACACCATAAGCAGTGTGCCGGCACTTATTAAACCGACACCTACCACAGATTTCCATGTTAAAGCGTCATGAAGAAAAATAACTGCCAAAATTAGTGTAATAACAATACTTAGTTTATCAACAGCAACAACAGTAGTCGTATCTCCACCTATCTGCAATGCTCTGTAATAACAAAGCCATGATGCACCGGTTGCAATGCCCGACAAGATTAAGAAAAGCCAACTACGCCTGCTTATATCAGAAAGTCCTACCTGAGCATTTGTGATAAATACCATACCCCAAGCCATTACAAGTACCACTACTGTTCTGAGAGCTGTCGCTAAATTTGAATTAACTCCCTCAATGCCGACTCTTGCAAGTATTGAGGTAAGTGCGGCAAAGACTGCCGATAGTAACGCTAAAATCAGCCACATATAAAAAAAGCCTCCTGTCAAAAATAAAATCAGAGGGCAGACTGTCTACCCTCTGATTATTGTCTGCTATTAAGTTAACTCATTAGTCAAGTATTGCATACTCTGGTATTGTTTTCCATAACTTTACCATTGTTAGTCACAAATACTTTGAGTTGTTCAAAACTATCTGTGCATATAGCGTGCTCAAGATTGCAAGCATCATTTTCGGCATTTACTTCATCAACACCTACTGACAATAGAAAATCTTTAAAAAATTTATAACGCTCAATAACCTTTATTGCAATTTGTTTACATTTTGCAGTAAGTGTTACATTAAGTTTGTCATCTAAAGAAATAAGATTATCTTCTTTAAGCAAATATACAGCACGGCAAACACTTGCTCTTGATCGCTTCATAAATTTTGCAATGTCTGCTTGTTTTACAAAATCTAATTCACTGTGCAAAATATAAATTAACCGCATTTTCACTTGTAATCCCTTGAAAACACAGTCTTTTCAGGAGGTATTCAGTGTTTTATTCCCTTATTCCCCTTGTTTTTGTCCTTATAAAAATATGGACAAGGGAAAGTTTCTTTGAAAGTTTTTTTAAGATATTTTCTATACATCAAGGAGCAACGCTGAAGCACGCTTAGACTCCCTTGTTGCGTGAGCATAAATATTCAATGTTGTGTTGATGTCTGAATGCCCGAGTAGTTCCTGTACATCTTTTGCAGCAGCACCATTTGCTAATAGCTTGCTTGTATATCCCCAACGCAAATCCACAAATTTTATATTTTCTCCAAACTGCTTTGCGTAAACATTTAGTTCTGGTATTACATTATGCGTTAAAATATCTCTTTCAGCCTGCATATCTTTAAAGGTGCTTGATACAAACATTGATTTCATTAAATGTTCCCCCTTTTTTGTCACTTGAATTTTTTTTAATTATAACATCTCAACATAAAAAAACAAGTATAACAACTAAAAATATTGTTTTATTTGAAATATTATGATACAATATACACAATTATATGTTAAATGGAAAAACTTGATTTGTAATATTCGAAAGGAGAATTAAATTGATTATAAAGGCTTATGATGAAATTGAAGAATTATACGGGCTTGACGACGCGAAAGATTTAATGAGACAATACTGGCAAGTTTTAGCTGAATTTAAAGGTAAAAAAGAGGAAATGTTTACTTTGTTACCAGACTTATTCTTAATTTCTTCCTTTGGTAGTGGTACAAGTAATTTTGTGAATTTGCTAGGTGAATATCTTTTTAATACAGGAAAAGTTCCATTTTACGGAGATGTAAAATCTTTTGAGTTTTCGCTATCATACCTTTCCTCAGATTTAGAAATGAATGAAATAAGGCGTTTTGCTACACAGCTGAAAAATTCCGCAGGGTTTAGAAGTCAGTATAAAGGTGTTGTTTCAATAGACATAACTGCATGGAAAAAATGCATGCACGAGAATAATTTTCTATTATTTTTGAAATTTTTATCTCATATTGATGCTGATGTTTGTATAGTTTTTATCGCAAAAGATTTTGATGAAGAAGAAGTAAAAGATGCTGAAAAAGTGCTAAGTTCTTTTTGTAGAATAAGAAGTGTTTCTTTTGCCTACCCCGACAGTGAAAAGTTTACAGAATACTGCTCAAAACGTGTTGCTACATATGGATTATATCTTGATGAAAGCACAAATTCTCTTATAAACGAGAGTATAAATACACTTATGAAATCGCAATTCTTTAATGGTTATAAAACTATAAATAGACTTTGTTTGGATATAGTTTTTGAGCTTATTCCAAATAAAAACATTAAAAATAGTATAGTTTTGCCTGAACATTTACATGATTTTACGAAAAACAGTTATTTTATTGAAAGGCTTTGCGCTACAAAAGAACTTGCTCGCATAGGGTTTGGAGGTAAAGTTTGAAAACAAATTTCAAACTTATTATATTAAAAAGCCGTTTTTCTCGTCAGGAGATCCTGATAGTTGAAAAACATGGCACAAATATGACCATTTTCATGATCTTTTTGTGCCTACAAAAGAAAGAATGGTCATATTTATGATGAGGTTTAACAACACTGAATTTTCAAAATATTTTTCATCTCACGGCGACTCACGTTTTGCAACTAAAGAAGAAATTGAGGCTTCGTGTAAAAGAGTTGAGCTTAATAATAAAAACATAGCTTTTGGCGGTATGCCAATAATAAACGATGGTAAAGTAGCTTTCGTAGATGATAAAGATAACCACAGCTTAATTTTCGGCTCAACAGGAAGCAAAAAAACACGTCTATTTTGTATGCCTACATTGCAGCTGCTACTAGCAGCGGGCGAATCTGTTGTTGTGACTGACCCTAAAGGTGAACTTTTTAACCGAACTTCAGGTACAGCGAAGAAAAACGGATATGATGTTGTAGTGTTAAATTATAGAGAGCTTGAAAGAAGTGATATGTGGAATCCTTTAGCACTTCCTTATAAGTTGTTTCATTCAGGTGATAAAGAAGCAGCTGTAGCTAGAATAAATGATTTTGTTAATACAATTTCTGAAAAACAAGAATCTCATACCAATGATATTTTTTGGGTGAATGCTGCCAAAAGCATAGCTTTATCAATACTTATAACTATGCTTGAGCTTTGCACTTTTGACGAGTGTAATCTTAAAACTTTTACAAGGTTTTGCATCGAGTTTGCAAAAGGCGTTACAGACCCTTTAATGGTAAAAGCGTATAATCTTGATGATGAAGATATAGTAAAAAATAATTTAGCAGAACTGATGAAAATCATACCAGAGGATCACATCGCAAGGCTTAATTATGAGGGTTTAGCATCTTCCAGCGAAAAAGCAAAAGGTGATATACAATCCAGTTTGTTTTCTTTAATTGGAGTATTTATGACGCAAGAAGCCCTTGTGAGAAATATGAGCAACACAAGTTTTGACATTAATAGCATAGGCACTAAAAAAACAGCGGTATATCTTATAGTTCCTGATGAAAGAACAAGCTTTCACTTTATAGCAACAACATTTATTAAACAGTGCTATGAACTTTTAATTATAAAAGCACAAAAACAGGAATCAAAGCAATTACCTGTGAGAGTTAATTTTTTGTTAGATGAATTTGCAAATATGCCACATATTCCAGATATGCCGACGATGATTTCAGCTGCAAGGAGTAGAAACATCAGGTTTTACTTAGTTTTACAAAGTATGCACCAATTAAAGAAAAAGTATGGTGATGATGCAGAAACGCTTAAAGGTAACTGCGAAAACTGGGTGTTTTTAGCAAGCCGTGAGATTAATTTGCTGTCTGAAATAAGCAAGCTTTGCGGAGAAGTTAACGTTGACGGTTTGCATGATAGCAGAAAAGATGCGCTTATATCAACTTCACAACTTCAAAGGCTTAGCAAAGAAAAAGGCGAGGCACTTATTTTCTACGGTAGGCAATATCCTTTTATCACTGAAATGGCAGATATTGACGATTGTGAATTTCCACAATATGAAAAAATCGAGATTAAGAAAAAAAAGTTACTTGCCCCTATCAGTATTGATCCAAAAACAATGTTAGAGCAAATAGTTGAAGGAAAAAGAAAAACAAATTTTCCTGTAAATAATGCTGAGCAAAATATTAAAACTGACGAAATTGATGAAACTGAAGAAGATTATGCCGACTATGACTTTAGTGATTTTTTTGATGAAGAATTAGACGATGATGACTTTTACACGGAAATTGATACAGAAGACCATGTTTTATTTATTTCTGAGATAATGGCTTTATCTGAAAATAAAGAACCTTTGGTGCTTGGCCATTATGATATATTAGAAAACGAAGATGGAGATTTTTTATTTGTCTTACCGGTTGGCTTTGAAATATCTGATGAAAAATTAATTGGTGCTAAGCTATATTATGATGGAAAGTCACATGCTGTATTAAAATGCCAAGAAATAGAACCTATAATCTGTGATTACATTCAAGAGAGTATTAGAGAAAAAATAGTAGCTCTTGATAGCGTTTTAATATTATTTGTAAAACAAGATGAATCGGGTGGGTATACTCCTAACAACGAATTCTACGCTGAAATGAAATATATTCCGGATATTCCTTTGAGCAATGTAGTACAATTGTTTGTTGATAAGGATATACAAGAGCCTGATGTTGATGATGATTTCTAGTTTTTTTACTTCATATTTATCAAAGCTACCATCTGTTATCACTAATTAGTGAAAAATTAAGTGGTATTAGAAGTCAAATAAAACTATCAATAAAAGCAACACTAATTTGATGTTATTTTTGAAAATTTAGCTGTACCAAGAAAGAGGTAATTTTATGTATCAATCGATTTTATTAGCACTTTCATTAATAGTATTTATATTAACTATTGCCTATGCAATAATAAAAATCCACAAGGAAAAATCAGTGACAAGCAAGATGATTGCAAACCTAATTGGGCTTACTTCTATATCTATGTTGCCACTTTATTTAGGTGGAAACATAGAGGCACAAGGCGGAATTGTTGATATGATAATTTCCTCTGTTTTAGGTGTTTTAAGGGTTGCATTTGGTGAGAATTCGCTTTCGGATACAAGAGAGGTTACCTCGTTATTTAATGAAGAGTATGCTTTTATAATTTCTAACTATACAGCAATTTTGCATTTAGTTTTTTCAGCATTATTACTTGGTTTTATAGCTGGTTTATTTAAAAATTTTTACTCGAACATAATTTTTAAGTATTTTGATAAAGGGGCTTTATATGTTTTTTCAAACTTTTCAAAAAGAAGTATTTTGCTTGCTTTAGATATTAGAGAAAAAGATAAAAAAAGTATTATTGTTTTTTTAGGAAAACTTGATTCAAAAAATGAAAACGATAGCAATAATTTAGAAAAATTAGCAGCTATAGGTGCTCATGTTTTTAATTTTAGTGTTGATGAAATAAAAATCCCAAAACGATATTATGAAAGCGGGGTTCATTATTTTTTGCTTAAGGAAAATGAAGAAGAAAATTTAAGCGATGCGCTTTGCATTGCAAGAAAATATCGTGGGCCAGATAAAAAAGCAGATAAAGCAGCAGATAAAGCAGCAGATAAAAACCCAAAACAAATAAAAGAAAAAATATTAGCTGAATTATCAGGAGAAGTATCTGTTTTTCTATTGAATTCCTATACTGAAACAATTGCAGTAGTTGATGCAATTGAAATCCCAACAAAAGAAAATTTTAAGCTTCATTTTAGAATAATAAATGAAACACGCACCCTTGTTTATAAGCTTTTTGATGAAAACCCACTATTTTTAGGTGCAAATGATGATAAATTAAAAATTCTGATTTTAGGCGGTGGAAGAATTGGAACTGCTGCTGCTGAAATAGCCTCTTGGTGTGGGCAAACATTAAAAATTATTCCTGAAATTATTCTTGTAGATAAAGATAACTCTTGGGAAAAAAGATTTGAGGCAAGATGCCCTGAACTCAGTGCAAAAACAACTTCAGAATTAGCGAAAAAAGAGGCAAAAATATCTTTTTATAACTGCGACATTGAAGATAGCGATTTTATTAATTTAATGTGTGAAAATCCTGATGTTGGGTATGTTATTTGTGCCTTAGGTGACAATGAGCTAAATATAAAAACTGCACTTAAAGTAAGAGAAACATATGAAAAAATGCTTTATAATTGCAATGAAAAAATGAACTTTGCAAATAAATTGAGAGTGCATTTGCTTATTGATGCCCCATTTTTATCAGATATTAGTAAAAGTTTAAGGTTCGATAATAAAAACAAGTGTAACTTTATTCCTTTTGGTGGCTTGCAAGAAATTTATACAAAAGAAAACATAACTTCTTCTTATTTAAACAAACTTGGGATAGCTGTAAATAGATTTTATAAAAGAGACCAAATGAAGAATAAAATTGAAGCTGCTGACTTAAATAAAAAAACTAAAGTGATAAGCGAAGTTGAAGCTATAGCTGATAGTGAATACAACCAAAAAGAGTACAATAGAGTTTCTTCAATTTCAGCAGGGCTTCATTTTAAATACAAACTATATAGCGCACTAACAGAAATTTGCGGGATAAAAATTGATGATGCAAAATGGCTAGGAAAACCTAGCTCTGAAATGATAGATAAATTAGGAGAAGTGCTTTTAAACTCTGATATTGTAGAGGAACTATCAATTTTGGAGCACCGTCGATGGAATGTATATATGAGGTCACAAGGGTGGACAGTTGCCACTACTAAAATGGCGGATAAGTGGTACAAAACAGAAAAAAACACTTGGAAAAATTTCACAGCAAAAATGACGCCTTGCCTTGTATCATGGGATGAACTTGATGAAGTTGATATATGGCTGAATAAAAAAAGCGATGAAAAGAGTAATTTCAAAGAAGTTGACCGTGTTATGGTTAGGGAAGTTGCGTTTATTTTAAACCAAGCTAAAGAAATATAAGTTGAAAGACTATTGTTAAAAAAATATAAACAGGGCAAGTAGCAAAATGTGCTTGCCCTGTTTGTTTGACGCTTACTTTACACATACATTTCAAAAAATGTATCAATAGAAAGTCTAAATATATTGCTATTTTTATTAAAGTGATTAATAGTATCAATATACGGCAAGTTTGATTTGTCATATATAGCTTTTACTTTTTCCAGTGTATCAACAGCTTTTCTATTGTATTTTAAGGCTTTTTCAGTGTCGCCCATTTTTTCAAAAGCTATACTTAAAAAAACATACGAGTTTGAAAGTTCACGCAACGCATGTGTTTTAGGCACTGTTTTTGCAAGCTGTTTTCTATATTTAATACATTCTTCAAATGTTTCAATACTTAGTGCTGTATCTTGCGATGATAAATATATTTCACCGACACGTTCTAAGCAAGTTGCCAGATTCCAAGTTTTATTTGGTGATAGTGTGTTCATTGCAAGTTCGTCTTTTTTCTCGTGATTAATTATATTTGTATAAAATTCAACAGCTTTTTTAAATTGACAGTTTACGTTATAAAAATCTCCTAAAAATACAGAATTTAAAGGTATACCATCATAATCTTCTTCGTGGCTTTTTTCACATAATTTAAGTGCATAGTTTTTATTTTTTAACTGACGCATTTCATACGCTATATTACTTAAACAAACAACATACTCACGTGATGCAGCTATAACATTTATAGCGAATTGACGTGTTTCTTTTTTACTTTTTCGTTCAGACATTGATAAGTCAAATTTCAATTTTGCTTCACTTAGGCATAGCTCATATTGCTTTTTTGCTAAATCAATACAGCCTTTTTTAGAATGTAATTTCGCTATTTTAAATCTAGTGAAATTTTGAACATGCATTGCTTTAACAACGTTATGATGTTCAATAATTTGCTCAAGTAAAGTTATACTTTTATCAAAGTAAAGGTTAGCTTCTTGTGTGTTTTTTAAAGATAAGTTTACATCACCTATTTTTTCATACAATTGAGCTAATTTTTGTTTATCTAGTTGCTTGTATTGATGGCGCTCTTTAAGTATTAGTGCATGTTTATAATACTTTAAAGCTTTATCGTGATAATTGCAGATTTGATGAATATCGGCTATTTTTGAAAGTACGCTAGCATAATTATTTTCGTGCTCTGGTGAATAATTTTTATTACATAATTCTTCACACAAAACTAAGCATTTGTTGTAAGTCTCAAACGCTTCTGGAATATTTCCATACGAAAAATCAATATCACCAATTAATTCATAAGCTATTGATAAGTTTCTTTTGGTTATAGGTATATCAAATGCATTGTTAAGTTGATTAAATACATTTAAACTTTCGTAAAATTTGTCTAAGCCTATAAAAATTGTTCCAAAACTTTTGTTTAAAGCTAATTTTCGTAAATTAACCAGGGCTAAAGAGTTTAAGTTATCGAAATTTTCTAATGTTTTTAACTCTTCACTATCAGCAAATTGTAAAAATGGGTTGTCATGCTTATTAGTTTTATATAATTGTGCAAGAGATGTAAACTTGAGTGATGTTACATAAAAAACTCCACATCTAGCGTTTAGGTTGGCTATTTTTTGTATTGATAAAGCATTAAGTTTTTGCGAGGTTAAATCACCTGTGCGCTGTTCAATACCATAGGTTTTTTCGTGTGCTGTTTCGTAGTGATTATATGCTTTTTCAAAATCACCATTTATTTCGTAATAATCTCCAATCAATAAATTAGTTTTTGCTTGTTCTTCATACAAATAAAATAGTGCAGATCTGGTAATATTTGTTTCATATGGTTTAACTTCAGCATCTGCTAAGTATCGTATGCCACAATAATGTTGTGTTTGTGTTAAATTTTGCAGGCTGTTTTTATACAATAGTAGAGCTTCATCATAAAGCTCTAAATCTTCTTTGATGTTACCTAATTTATTAATTATTCGGGAATGTGTAGTTTTAACATAAAACAATCTGTCGTAATCGACATGAATATGTGGTTTTTTCTTTTTAAATAAAGTGGATATGCTAAATGATGGTTTGTTGAATGTGTAAATATTATTGTGTACTTGTGATAAATCAAAAGCTTTATTAAAATATATAATTGCATTTTCAAGATCATTTAAAATCGCATAAATATCGCCGATGTTTTCAAATAAAAGTATTGTTTCATCGCTCAAAAAAGTGTTTTCTAAAACGATGTTATTGCACGTAAATATATGGCTTAATTCAGTTAATATTCTTATTAAAATTTCAGCCTCTGTGTCTGATTTATCAAATTCTTTATAAAAGTTTTTGTTAATAAATTTGATAATGTTTAATTTGTTTTGTTGCGTTAGAGCATAACTAAATAATTCAACAATCCAATCATTATCTAGTAGTGAAATTTCGTGCAATGTAGTTGCAAAACTATTAGTAGCAGGCTCAGAAAGCTGATCACATTTTTCAAGATTAGCTGACAAAAATTGCTTGTCATTTTCTTTATAGGCATGCCATGCAATTTCGCTATTTTTTATTTCATTGTCATCAGAAAGTGTTTTTAAATAATTAAATATTGCTGTATTGTATATTTCGGTATTAGTTATTGAAATAAACCCTTCTTTTATGGCTTTGTGCGCAAAATCTATTCGGTCATCATCACGTACCATAAAGAATGGTCGCATATACTTAAAAAACATTGAAAATTCAAGGTTACTCCAATTTATATCGAATGCACTTACTAGTATTTCAAGATCGCTCTCCCTCAAACCACGACGTGAGGTTGCAAGTAAGGAAGATACCGTCATGCAAAACTCTTTGTTTATGGCTGCAGCTGCTTCAGCTAAAACTTCTTTGCTCATGCCTTGTACGCTATCAGGAAATAAATCAATTTTTTCTGACAAAAATTGGTTTATAGCCTTCATGTTACCGCCATAAGAATTTATTATACCAAAATCTTTACTATTAAGCATTGCGAGCCTTTGTATTGCCATGCTTAAGTACAGTGGGTTACTAGAACCATTAAGTGTTAAAGTTTTTGAAATTAAAGTTTCATTTAACTCCTTGCCGATATTTTTTAAAGCTTTTGATATAACTTTTATTTGTTCGCTATCTGTCAGCTTTTCAATATCAATTATGGCAGAAAGTTTTTGCAATGGATAAATTACAGGTATTTTTGTGGTATCTAGCAGAGAAACAATTATTTTTATATTTTCAGGTAGTGTGTTAGGTAACCAAAGTAGTTCTTGTGTGGTCTTATCATTGGTAAGTTGATCTAGCGCATCAATAAAAATATAAAGTGTTTTATCGCTTTTTTGTTTGTATAAAAAAGAATATTCAAGAAACATAATAACAAAATCATTTAGCGTTAGAGTTGCATTGTCGTCAGGTGCTTTAATTTTTAGCAAACTTTGCATTTTATGGTTTATTTGATGGATTAAATCAATAGAAGTTTGTGATTTTGGTGAATTACCACACGCAATAAATAATGTTTCGCTCTTGGGTAATTTTTGCATGTTTTGGTACATTTTTGCCATTAAAGTACTTTTACCCATGCCAGAAGTGGCTCTTATAAAGAAAAGTCGTTTATCTTTATTTGAAAATTCACGAATGAGATGGTTTTTGAATTTATATCTTGCTGCAAAATTAACTGATTTTTGCCTTGCATATGTATCGGAATAAATAAGTTCTTTTTCAAGCTCATTTGTAATTGTTATATCTTTAAAATCATGTATTATAATGTTTTTAACGTCTTCTATAATTATGCTGCAAAAATTGTCTGGCAAAATCAGTGAGTTTTTTTCTATATCCCAGCTACAAGAATAATTTTTTACATTGCAGCCTGAACGAACAATTTTTTCTTTTAAATTGTCCAAACGTTTTTGTAGATGTAACTCTTTATCCACAAAGCTATCTTTAAGTTCAGTTGGTATTTTTTCTTTGTTAATAATATCACGAAAGTAAAATAAACATCTACTTAAATCGCCTTTTTTTGAAAGTGCACCATATTCTATTTCAAGTGCAGTAACAGATTTTTCAAATTCATCGAGAACATAATTTTTGCTATTAGCGGTGTATTTCAAGCGTTCACTGGATGGAATCCAACCATATCTTGAACCTACAAAAACTAGCATATAAGGGTTAGATCTATCAATTTCATCAAGGCATACAGATAAAACTTTTTGGTTGCTTAATTCATCATCAAAATTACTAGTATCAATGCCCCAACGCAAATCCACTAGTTTAATGCTCTCTAAATATTCTTTGGCAAAAATATTTAATTCAGGCAAAATTTTTATCATTAATGCATCTCGTTCTTCTTGCATATCACTAAATGTGCTTGAAACAAATATGGATTTCATAATAATCTCCCTTCTGCAAAAATATAATTTAAAATTAAAAAATGTGTGCGTATTATCATTTGAATAAACTCGCTTAATTTGAATTGCATCTTTCTTTGAAGTTTGCCTAATTAATTTAGGTGAAGAAACACCCAATTGCAATTAATTTATTTAATAGTATATTTTTCACTCATCGTCATATTCATCATCATCTGCATCGTCAGCATCAAAAAGAACATCACTATTCTTATTTTTCTTTTTACCTGTAGCATCTTCAAAAATCAAAAAATCTAAAAAATCATCACACATAAATTACTCCTAATCCACACCCAGTGCTTTAAAAACAGCCTCTGCAGGTGTATTATAAAATATAAGGTTAAATGCTCCTATTAAATCAGAGGGTACTATGCCTATATCTGGTGCTGATGTCATAGGTAGCAAAACTTTTTTAGCACCACTATCAAGGCAAACTTGCAAAGTTGAAGCGAGTTCTTCCGCCTTTATAATTGAACCGCTTATGCTAATGTCACCTAAAACTGCTAGGTTGGATACAGTTGGTTTGTTTAACGCTATTGACGAAATTGCTATCAAAGTCGAAAGCGTTAATTGCTTTGTTATGCCTATGCCGTTTAAATCTGAATAATTTATTATATAATCTTTTGTGGTAGTGCTTATTGAGGCACTTGCGGCTTTTTCCTCTTTGCCACGTGCAAATGAACCAGATGCCATATAGTCTT
>CAYJKG010000027.1:0-39172 GCA_964370685.1 uncultured Faecalibacterium sp.
TGATTATTCTACCACACGCTTTCCCTCCTGTCAATACTTTTTTTAAAGTTTTTTTAGTTTTTTTTATATTATTTTTACCAAACTTTTACCGAGATTTTTTATGTTGTATTTTTTGATTTATTTTTTGCACAACATCACCATTTTTGTTAGATAGTATTTAAAGCAATATGCATTAAATACTAAAAAAACGCAATATTTAAAATTATTGAACAATTAAAAATATTACTTTTATTGACAGCTTACTAAAAAAGCTATATTATAATATGTATATAAGCTCAAAATCACATGTTTTTTATATTTCATGTGTATATAATAAAATTGAAATGGAGTTTTAAAAATGAAAACTTTTAAAGTTAAAAACATTATTATTGGCGAAAAAAAACCGAAAGTTATAGTTCCTATAGTTGAAAAAACAATAAAAGATGTTTTAAACCAAGCTAAAAAAATTGCAAATGAACCATTTGATATTATAGAATGGCGTGCAGATTGTTTAGAAAGAGAATTGAATAAAGATGAACTAACACAAATATTAAATGATTTGCATGACATTATTAACAACAAAGCATTGCTTGTAACTTACCGCAGAAAGTGTGAAGGCGGTGAAGGCAATGCAACTTTAGCTGAATATGAAAATTTTTGTAGCATAGTATTAGAAAGTAATAAGGCAGATTTTTTAGATATTGAACTTTCTGTTGGTGATGAACTTGCTAATAAACTTGCTACAAAAGCTAATATCAATAAGTGCATAAGCATATTTTCGCAGCATGATTTTGCTAAAACACCAAATGTTGATGAAATGATGAACACACTTTGCACCATGCAAAACCTAGGTGCAGATATAGCAAAACTCGCAGTTATGCCAAATACACCCGCTGATGTTTTAAATTTATTTACTGCTAGCCAGAAAATGAAGGAGCTACACCCACAAACACTTATTTTAACTATAAGCATGGGTGAACTTGGCGCAATAAGCCGAGTTTGTGGCGCAACTTTTGGCAGTTGCATGACATTTGCAAGCTTAGGCAAAGCCTCTGCACCAGGGCAAATTAACCTAGACGATATGAATAACACTTTAAACTCTTTATATAGTAGTGTATAAAGTGGTAGAACTTATCAATTATATATTTTTGAGAGATAATTTTACACAAAAAGTCAATTGACAAGTAAATTGTATTGTAATATGATAGATGTAAGGTATATTTTAAAATGAGCTAACTTAAGCTAACAAGTGTTATCCTAAACCATTTAATATCGCATAGGCGAGCTTGTTTTACTTGAATGAAAAAGAGGAAATGGAGAAAGTGTTATGAAAAAACGTGTTGGAATTTTAACTTCAGGTGGAGATTGCCCAGGCTTAAATGCTACTATACGTGGTGTTGCAAAATCTTTATACCAACTAATGGGTAACAATGTTGAAATCGTTGGTATTCGCAATGGCTACTCTGGTTTAATTGATGGTGATTATAAAGAAATGTCTCCCTCTGATTTTCATGGAATTTTAACAGTGGGCGGTACTATACTTGGCACAAAACGCACACCTTTTAAAGCTATGCGTGTTATAGGCGCCGATCAAGTTGATAAAGTTGCAGCTATGAAAAAAAGCTATAAAGACGCGAAACTTGATTGCTTGCTTTGCCTTGGTGGTAACGGCACTCACAAAACTGCTAATATGCTTTCTCAAGAAGGTTTAAATATAATTGGTTTGCCAAAAACTATTGATAACGATATTTTTGGTACTGAGGTTACTTTTGGTTTTCACACCGCTGTTGATATTGCAACAGATGTTATTGACCGCATACACACAACTGCTGGTAGCCACAGCCGTGTAATATGTGTTGAAGTTATGGGTAACAAAGCTGGTTGGCTAACGCTTTATGCTGGTATTGCTGGCGGTACTGATGTTATACTTTTGCCTGAAAGACCATATGATATAGATAAGGTTTGTGAGGCTATTGAAAAACGCGAGAAACAAGGCTTTTGTTCTTCAGTTTTGGCTATTGCTGAGGGTGCTTTTGATAAAGATGAAGCAAAAATGAAGCGCAAAGAATGGCTTGCTGCACGTGCTGAAGCTGGCACAGGCACAACTGCAACAAACAGAGTAGCCGCACAAGTTCAAGCAGCAACTGGTGCTGAAACACGTGTATGCATACCAGGGCACATGCAACGTGGTGGTTCACCTAGTGCGTATGACCGCTTGCTTGCAACACAATTTGGCACATATGCCGCAAAACTTGTTTCAGAGGATCATTATGGTGTAACTGTTGCAATGGTTAATCGCAAAGTTTGCGAAAACAACCTAGCTGATATAGCAGAAAAAACACGCACTGTGCCTAATGATTGCGGTTTATATTCCGTTGCAAGGCGCATGGGTATATGCTTAGGCTAAAAAATCACAGAAACAATTATACCTCAAATTAAAAAACACCCCCATATATTATTGTTAAGATATCAAACCTTAGCTTTAATATACAGGGGTGTTTTTAATGTAACTATAAACTTTTATTCATTAGCAATGTTAATGATTTTTAATGCTTTGTTTTACTTGTTTAATAACTGTTGGTAAATCTCTAAATCTTTATCGGTAAACACATTAAAAATAACTTTTAAGTCGCAGTTATTATTTTTTAAAAAAGTTGAAACCGTTTTAACTGCAATTTCTGCTGCTTGCTGTGCTGGGAAACAAAATACACCTGTTGAAATACAACAAAAAGCAATAGATTGAATTTCATTTTGTACAGCTATATCAAGGCAAGAATTATAGCAATCCGCTAATAGTTGCCTATCTATATCTGTAAGTTCACCAGAGATAATCGGGCCAACTGTGTGTAACACATATTTACTTGGCAAATTATAGGCAAGCGTAATTTTTGCCTTGCCTGTTTTTTCTTCATGTCCTTGCTTTTGCATAAGTTCATTACAATCCAGCCTTAGTCTGATACCAGCAAGTGTATGAACAATGTTATCAATACAATTATGAAGAGGATGAAAACAACCAAGTAGTGCTGAATTAGCCGCATTGACAATAGCATCAACTTTTAACGTCGTAATATCTCCTTGCCAAAGATATATTTTATTATCAAATTTTGTAGGTAATAGTGTATTACTATCTACAATTCCACGAATCATAATTTCCGACTTTAAATAATCATCTTGAATTTCTAAAAATACATCACTTATAGGCTCAGGATGACGCACATTGAACAACGAGCGAAGTAATTTTTTTTGCTCTTCTTCATCAATCGGTATTTCAATTTTGCTGTATCGAGGGTTTTCATTCAATAGAAATCGTATCAAATAAAGTCTTTGTTCTTCTCTTGTCACATTGTCACGTATAATAGAATTATCATCTAATACAGGGTGATAGTTCTATTATTTTCCCCTTTCATAATTTTAAAAATTGATTATACAAACAGGATTAACTATCCGATTTGATATAATAGATGTGGCACTGTGGATTTGAACGTATTATCTACCTCATAATCACTATTTTTGCTCAACAAAATAAACTCACTATAATATTTACACTTATGTGATTGCGTAAAAACAATTAATATAAAAATTTATTTTGCTAATTTTTCAACAATATCCTTTTCTGGTGTGATAATAGCTGTTTCATAATTATCGTAAAGCAGCATTCCTGGTGCAAGGCCGCTATTTTTACGTAAATTTTTAACTTCTGTATAGTCCACTGGTACTTTTACGCCATTTGAAATGCTAGAAAACACAACTGCAAGTTGAGCAGCTTCAAATTTTGTTTGATCTGGCACTGCTTGCCCCCCACTAAAAACTACAACATGGCTACCCGCAATATTTTGTGTATGAAACCACAAATCACGCCCTCTGGCTGTGTGCAAGCTTAGTCGTTCGTTTTGAACATTGTTACGTCCTACTAAAATTTCAAAACCATCGCTGGAAATAAAGCGTCTATAATCTGCTGGTTTTTGGCGCTTTGTTTTTGGTTTATAATATTTTAAATAACCTTGACTTTTTAACTCCAAACGAATTTCCTCAAGCTCTTGTTCGTTTGTGGCCGAATTTACTTCATAAAGTACTGTTTTTAGATATTCTATTTCAATTTCACCAGCTATTAAAAGTTCTTTTAACATGCGTATAGCTGTTTGCTTTTTCTTATATTGCTTAAAATATAGTTGTGCATTTTCACTTGGTGTATAACGCAAATCTAACGGAATAGTAACCGTTTTGCCCTCATCGTACCAATTTTGCACAGCTATACTTTCCATACCTTTTTCAGCTAAATATAAATTTGCAGAAAGTAATTCTCCATACAGTCGCAATTTATCGCTTTTTTCGCTAGTGCGTAGTTCTTCTTTACGTGTTTTTTGTTTACGTAAAGCACGTTCGTGCATATTGCGCACTGCTCGTTGCAATTCTCGCCCTTTTGCTCGCATACGTTCTGCATGGTCTTTATCTTTATAATAACCATCTAATAGTTCACAAAAACTTGGCCATATTTTTATTGTGTAATCCTCACCAAACTGCTTTGGAACAAAAAATGTAAAATCAACAAAATGGCCATCTGGATGTATTATACTAACTGGTGTTCCACCATTTGCATGTTCGTCTTTAATTTCTTGTATGGCGATTGCTAGTTTTGATTTTTCCTCAACGCTAATTGTATTTGCCTCAGGATTATTTGTGCCAAATGCACGATAAACCGCCTCTTTAAAAACAAGTGCACTAACACCAGCCACACTGCGGCAAAGTGCATCTATAATTGGCATATCTTTTTCAGTAGCTAAAGCTATTATTTCATTCGCCGATGTTTTTTCAAAATCTGGTCGAGCTGGTTTTTCAGGCACAGTATAACTTAAACCTGGTAAAAGTTGACGTACTTCGCTATCTTCAAAAGAAACCCGTTTTAAGGCATCTAAAATTTTACCATTTTGTATCAAAACAAGGTTAGAATAACGCCCCATAAGCTCTACACATATAGTATTGTAAACTAAATCTCCCATTTCATTAACGCATCTGAAATCAAAATAAACTATGCGGTCACCATCTTCCATGCGAACTGCAAGTAAACGCCCACCTCCAAAATGTTTGCGTAGTAGCATACAAAAACTTGGCGGAACTGCTGGGTTTTCAAGCACAGCATCTGTTAAACACACTCTTGCTGAACCACTGCGTGCACAAAGCAAAAGTTTGTATGTTTTTGTAAAAGTGCGCATTGATATTAAAATTTCATCTCTAGTTGGTTCGTGTATTTTATCAACCTTACTATCGGCCAAAATTTCGTTTAATTGTTTGACGCAAAGCGCCAGTGTTGCTGCATCTAATGCCATATTTTGCTCCTTATAAATACGTAAATGGGTCTTTATCTGTTTTGCTCACAAAGGTGTTAACCTGTGTAAACGCACTTGCTATTTGCTCTGCTAGTACTGGTAAAATCGGCGCTTCGGTTGCGTGGTGTCCAGCTGCTATTAATGTTATGCCTAGTCGTTTTGCATCTAATGCATGGTGGTGCCCAGCCTCGCCTGTTACTAAAGCATCCGCGCCAAGGTTTAAAGCTTCTTCAAAACACCCACCACCTGAACCACCAACAACTGCAAGACGTTTTATTATTTTATCTGCTTTTGCACATCGCACGCCAGCGCCAAATTTATCTTTACACAGTTTTGCTAAATCTTCCGCAGTTATTGGTTCAACACTGCCTATTCTGCCACAGCCCTCTGCAAAAACTTCTGTTTGTGTTATATTCAGCATATTTGCTAAAACATCATTAACACCGCCATTAGCTGCATCTAAATTAGTATGCATACAAATTGCCGAAATACCTTTTAGGTAAAGCTGTGCACAAACATCCGTATCACTTAGTGTTTTTAAACCACTAAATATTACTGGATGATGTGAAACTACAAGTTGACAATTAAGTTCCTGTGCTTCTTTTACAACTTCTGGTGTAATGTCTAAAGCGACCAATACATTTTTAATATCCACTGTGTTTGTTTTTACTAATAAACCAACGTTATCCCAACTTTGTGCTAAAATTTTTGGTGCGTTTTGCTCTAGTAAGTTATATATATCTGTTATAGATGCCATAAAAAGCTCCGTTTCTGCACTATAAGTTATTATCTCTTAAAAATGCATTTATATCTTTTGCTAATTGTTCATCAGTTTTTAAACCTAACAATTTCTTTTTCAAATGTTTTTGCACACGCATTGCGTAGGATGCAAAATTTTCTTCGATTTGTGTTTGCCCATAAAACATTTCTTTTATGCTTATATCTTTAGGTTCTCGCTTTGTGCCCGTGTATTCAGCTGCTATAACTGTATACCATTTACCTGCTGCTTCAACTGGGCAATCACGCACTAAACAAAAACCTTGCGCTAAAAGCCATTTTCTCAAAACTGGGTGCTTTGTAACGGGAACCAACACCAAACGAGGCGAGTTTTGTTTTAAAATCCAAGGGGTTTTTTCTAGCAATTGTATAATTGTTTGTGCTGAAAGACCCGCTATTATTATTGTTCCTACTTCGTTTTCTGATAAAACACCTAATCCGTCGCCAAGGCGTAACTCTACTTTATTAGCACAGCTTGCTTGTTCTACTGCTAGTTTAGCTTTTGCTAAAGGGTCTGCGTTTAAATCTGTTGCTATAATTTTTGGCACTAACCCCGAAAGTGCCAAATGCACTGCTAATTTACCGTGGTCACAGCCTATATCTGCTACAGGCAAACCCTCGCGCACTAAGCTTGCCGCAAGACTAAGGCGTTTATCTAATTTAATTTTGTTATCCATATTTAAAACCTAATTTACTATTAATTATTTTTTACTTATACTATACCTTAAAACCATGCTATTGTGCAAGTGTATTATTAAAAGAGTATTTTTAACTTAGTTATTTTTTAGACACAGCAAATAGTAAAGAAAAGAGCCACTTCATAAAGAAGTGGCTCTAGTGTGACTTTAGAATTGTCCTATTAGTCGTTTTTGCTTTTTGCGAAGCAATCAGAGCAGTAAACTGGACGATCTTCACGTGGTTGGAAAGGAACTTTGCAGTCCTTGCCACAAGCTGCGCAAACTGCGTCAAACATTTGACGTTCGCCACGGCTGCTGTTTTTGCGAGCATCGCGGCAAGGTTTGCAACGTTGTGGTTGGTTTTCAAAACCACGAGATGCATAGAACTCTTGTTCACCAGCAGTCCATGTAAATTCTAGGCCGCAGTCTTTACAAACTAAACTTTTGTCTTCAAACATTGTGTTACTCCTTGTTGTTTGTTGCCCACGGAAGAATTTGCCAGTCTTTGGTTGAAATGTGTACCATCGCTTGGATAATGAAGCTACCAGGGGCATGAATTATCGTTCCCGAAATTAAGAACATTTATAGTATACGCTCCTTTTTTTGTTTTGTCAACCAACTTTGTTTAAACCACAATTAAAATAGCTAAAAAAATTTATGGTTTTTTTTGTAACTATTCACCAAAGAATTCCATCTCAGTTATAAAGTCTTGCTATTAAAAACCATTTTTCTGCAAAATATGATAAAATATTTCATAATCATGTATATACATATGTCAAATAAATAATTTTTTACTTTTTTATTTGTACATTTAAAAACTCACCATATTTTATGACATACTACAAAAAACAATAAAATAGTATTAATAATTAGAAAACACCTTGCGTTTTATTAAATAATGTGATAAAATATTCTCACTATGAATTTTTATAAAGTTTTATTTTTTATAATTTTATACATTAACCAATTAAATTAAAATACAATTTATTATAGAGGAGCTTAAAACAACATGACAATCTATGAAATTATCGGTGGTATTATCTTGCTTATTGCTGCAATAGCTATTATCTTTTTAACACTTGCTCAGCAAAACCGTGGCAAAGGCCTTTCAGGTGCTATCACAGGTGGCAACGGAATGGACGCAGACAATTATGTTAGCCCAGCTGAGCGTATGCTCGGTAAATTAACAAAAATTATCGGCGCAATCTTTTTAGTTGGCGCTATAGTGGCTTGTGTGTTATCCTCACGACTTGGCTAATCGAAACAAACAGCTCTGCAATTTGCAGGGCTGTTTTTATATTTACTTGTAAAATTTACAAGAAATTTTAGAAAAACATTCAACAAAAAACAGATGATTTTTAATAGTTAAAAACGTGTGTGTGAAGAAAGAGAGAATTTATGAACCTAAGAGAAAAAATTGAACACGAAATTAGCACTAACCCCTGCACAATAAAAAGCATTAAAAAGCGCTTTGCAAGCGATAAATCAGAAGCGCGCAAGGTTATGGAAATAATAGATAAACTTGTTCGCACTGGTGTTATTTGCCAAAAGGAAGGTGTTTTTTTCACTGTGCGCTCAAAACGTATAAACAATGTATGTTCAGCAAAAGTTGTTAAACTTGGCAAAAATTTTGGTTTTGTAATGCGTGAGGATTTAAGCGGAGATATGTTTATACCCGGCCGCTTTTTACTTGGTGCGGTTACTGGTGATAGAGTTTTGGTTGAAAAAAGCTCAACACCACGTGTTGCAGGTAGTGATGAAGGCGCTGTGTTAGTTATTTTAAAAGAAAACAATAGCATGGTTGGCACCGCAAAGCGTATTAATGGCAAATTGATGTTTGTGCCTGACGATTGCCCTAATATAGAAATGAACTTTACCCGTGACGGCGATGGCGGAGCAAAAAATGGCGATAAAGTAGCTGTTGAAATAGTAGTGCGTTCAAACAGTTACCAAGAAGATCACAAAGTTAGCGTTGCTATGCGTTTTGGCAGTTGCGAGGAAGCAAAACAGTGTGCAAAAGCATTAGTTTTTGCTGAGGGAATAAAACGCAGTTTTCCTGAGGAAGTTAAACTTGCTGCAAAAAAACTTGAGGGACACGCCCCCAACGAAAAAGAGCTTGCAGGGCGTATGGATTTACGAGCACTGCCAATTTTTACTATAGATAGTGCAAAGACAAAAGATATTGACGATGCTATAAACATAAAACAAACCGCTCAAGGATTTGAGCTTGGTGTTCATATTGCTGATGTAACTCATTACGTTAAATCTGGTAGTGTTTTGGACGAAGAGGCAATTTCACGCGCAACTAGCATTTATTATGCAGACACTGTTATACCCATGTTGCCAAAACAACTTTCAAATGGTCTTTGTAGTTTAAACGAAAAAGAAACACGACTTGCGTTTTCGTGCTTAATGCGACTAAACAAAAACGGAGAGTTAACAGATTTTAAATTTGTAAAAAGTGTGATTTATAGCCGTGTTAAAGGTGTTTATGACGAAATAAATGATATTTATGCAGGCAACACCACACCTGAATTAGACGCTAAATATGCGGAAGTTAGCAGTCAATTTGAAGCTATGAAAGCATTATATGATTTACGTAAATTTCACCGCAAAAACCGTGGCTGTATGGATATAGAAAGTGGCGAGTGCAAGTTAATTTTAGACGAAAACGGCCGTTGTATTGACGTTAAAAAGCGCGAATCTGGCTTGAGCGAATCCATGATAGAAGAATTTATGCTTTTAGCAAACCAATGCTCTGCACGTTTTGGCCGCCTTAAAAAAGCTCCGTTTGTTTACCGTGTACATGAAGAACCAAATGCAGAAAAGCTAGAGCGTTTGCACAACATTTTAAAATCTACAGGCACACCGTATAAATTTGCAGATAGTGCACCTACTGCCAAAGAACTAAGCGCAATACTAGATGCAGCACGTGGCGAAAACACTGAAAAAATAATACATACCGGCATTTTGCGCTGTATGTCAAAAGCTAAATACGAACCAACACCAAAAGGCCACTATGGTTTAGTTTTAGAGGATTACGCACATTTTACAAGCCCTATTAGACGTTACCCTGATTTAGCCATACACCGAATATTAACAGACTTAATACAAGATGTGCCAGCAGAAACAATTAGCGAAAAATATGGTGAGTTTGTACATGATGCAAGTAAAAAGTCATCTGATAAAGAAGTTACAGCAATGCAAATTGAACGCAAAGTTGATGATTTTTATAAAGCAGAATATGCTCAGCGTCATCTAGGCGAAAGCTTTGAGGGCAAAATTTCTGGCCTAACACAGCGTGGCTTATTTATTGAACTAGAAAATGGTGTTGAAGGTTTTGTGCCAGCTGCCAGCCTTAGCGAAAGAGGCACAATGCTAACAGAGGGTGTGCGACTCTCTGACCCTGTTTCAGGAGAGAGCTGGAATTTAGGCGATACAATGCGCATAGTAATAGTGCGTGCGGATGTAAGCCAAGGTAAGATAGATTTTGAAAAAGCTAATGTATAAATTTTAAAAAAGCTATACCGCTAGTTAAAACAAATTAATAACAACTCGTTAATCTTAATTAATTATAGTACTTTTTATTAACACGCTCTGATTTTTATATTACTACACAGCAATATTGGTTATAATATCTTGATAGCCAGATAAATGTAATTACCTGCAAAAAACGCTAGCGCTATATCTTAAAAAAGATATAGCACTAGCGTTTTTATTTTAAAATAATATCAAACACAAGTTATTTTTTATTATTTTCTGTATCCACATTTATGGCAAACACCATTTTCATCAAGTGCTATACCGCATAGAGGACATCTATCAATATTGTTTTCTGTTTTATATTCTGCACTTGCAGCATTAACACCACTTGTAAAGGTTAGCTTAGCTATGTTTAATTTATCATGCAACAAATCATAAACTATTTTAATCATACCTTCAACTGTCATTGTTTCCTTAGTAACAACTAAGCGACAATCTGGATACGCTGTTGCAAGTTCAGTTTTAAAAGCAGGGCCTTTCATAGTGTTTTGAGGTGTGCCATCTTTAATATTAGTTTCTTCGTATACTTTAAGGATTGCAGGTAGTAATGGGTCATCTTCACGCAATATCAAAGCATGGTCAAAATTTTTCAAAACCTCCCAAGCTGTTTTTTGAATTTCATTACATGGGAAAACCATATTTACACCATCATTAACTGTATCTTCAACTTCAATAGTTAAAATGCCTGTATGCCCATGTAGATATTGTGCCTCGCCTTTAAAACCATAAAATCTGTGTGCGTATTGTAAATCTAATTTAGTTATGCTTCTCATTGTGGAAACCTCCTTGATTATTAAATGTGTTTTATTGTTAGCCATAATTATAATGACTATCTTCATGTAAAGTGATAAGTATTATGTTTCTAAAAAACAATAATAGTAAGCGTTATCGTTATTGATATCATACAATATATTAGTTTGTTTGTCAACAGCTTTATTAAATAATTGTGTTTTTCTAATTTTAATACAAACAAATGTATTTTTTATTGTCACTTTTCACATCAAATATTTTAATTAGTTATTGTTAGAGTTAAAAAACCAAACCTAGTTTCTTTTTAGGTTTGGTTTTTTGTTTTTCAAATTACATTTTAGTTTATAATTTTTAAAGTTGTAAATAAATTAATAGTTTATTAAGCGTAATTCAAAGTAGGCTTGTGGATGTGTACAAACTGGACATAGCTTAGGAGCACTTTCGCCATCATGTATGTGTCCACAGTTACGGCATATCCAAACAACTTTTTCAGTTTTTTGAAAAACTGATCCATCTTCCATATTTTTCAAAAGTTTTAAATAGCGTTCTTCATGGCTTTTTTCAATTTTTAAAACACCTTCAAATAAATTTGCAATTTGTGTAAAACCTTCTTCTTTAGCTTCGTCTGCCATACGCCTGTACATCTCTGTCCATTCATCATTTTCGCCAGCAGCGGCAGCTTTTAGGTTTTCTTCAGTGCTTGGTATAGAACCACCGCAAAGTAGCTTGTACCATATTTCAGCGTGTTCCTTTTCATTAGCCGCTGTTTCTTCAAAAATAGCGCCTATTTGTTGGTAACCTTCTTTTTTTGCTTTTGAAGCGTAATAAGTGTATTTATTACGTGCTTGACTTTCACCTGCAAATGCTTCAAGCAAGTTTTTTTCGGTTTTGCTTCCTTTCAATTCTGGCATAGTAACCCCTTTCTATAAATGGTTAAAGGAAAAATAAATTTCAAACGCAAAAAATAAATGCGTCCAATGACTAAATTGTATCACACTTGTTTGTTTATTTCAAGCAATTTTTTTAAACATTTTTGTATTTTATTGTAGAAAAACAGCAATATTTTTCATGTAAATTGTATTATACAAATTAAAATAATAAAAAATAAAGCTCTGATAAAATAGCTTCACAGAAAAACATTGCACAAAAAAATCACCTGATATACGCTGTTTGGAAGCTTTTTCAAGTGATTTTTTAATTTTATTAGCCGATTGTTTATGTGTTTTGTTTTGATATTTCTGTTTCGACATAGCCTTATTTTTTACTAGTTTACAAATTTTTCTTCAAAAACTTTTTCTGTAATTTCTTGCTCGAACTGCTTTTTATATAGCTCTGCATAATATCCACCATTTGCAAGCAAACTTTCATGTGTTCCACGTTCTATAATTTTGCCTTTTTTAACTACTAGAATTAAATCTGCCTTGCGTATGGTAGAAAGTCTATGCGCTATTAAAAATGATGTTGCTGTACCTAATAAATTTTCAATAGCGTTTTGAATTAATGCCTCTGTTTGCGTATCTATTGAGGCAGTGGCTTCATCCAAAACGAAAATTTTAGGTTTTGCAAGAACAGCTCTTGCAAATGATAATAACTGTTTTTCGCCAGTAGATAGCTGACCGCCACCCTCGCCCACTTCGCTTTGATAACCTTTTTCCATACGCTGTATAAATTCATCTGCACACACTGTTTTAGCAGCAGCTACAACCTCATCATCAGTTGCATCTAAGCGACCATATCGAATATTATCCATAACACTACCTGAAAATAAATGTGGTGTTTGCAAAACATAACCTATACTACTATGCAACCACAAAGTGCTACGTTTACGGTAGTCTACACCGTCTACTAATATTTGCCCTGCTGTTGGTTCAAAAAAGCGACATGCTAAATTTACCAAAGTTGATTTACCTGCACCAGTTTCACCAACTAGCGCTACTGTTGTACCCGCTGGTATATCAAGATTAAAATTTTCTAAAACATAATCAACACCATCTGAATATTTAAAATCAACATTTTTAAAAGTGATATGCCCTAAAAGCTCAGGCCAGTTTTCTTTTTTAGGCGCAAAAACATCGCCATATTCTGATTGCACCTGTTTAGTATCTTTAACTTGTGGCTCTAATTGCAATAAATAATTGCAGCGTTCTATATTAACTTGTGTTGAAATAACATTAGAAAGTGTGCGTGCAAATTGCTGTGCGGGGTCTGCTACATTGCGTGCATAGTTAATAAAAACTGTAAATTCTACTATACCTATAACGCCAAAAATAACATCGTTACCGCCCATAGTTAGCACAAATGCAACTGCTAATGATGTAAAAAACGAAACAAATGGTATGTAGGTGGCGTTTAACATCATTGCTCGTATAGATTGTTTACGCATATCCTCAGATATGTTTTTAAAATTATCAGTATTTTCATTTTCAATAACTAGTGTTTTAGAGGTTTTTGCTCCGGAAATCCCCTCGTTATAATGACGTGTAATTTCACCATTAATATGTCGTACTTTACGATTAGTTTTTAATATTTCTCTTTGGAAAAAAAACGTTAGCGCACTTACACAAGGCACTATTGCAATTACAATTAATGCCAGTTTAAAGTTAGTTATGCACATAACTATAATACCGCCAACAATAACGGCTATACTCCAAGAAAAATCAACAACGCCCCATGCAAAAACAGATCCTATTTTATTTGTATCGCTCATAACACGTGATAAAATTGTACCAACTGGCGTAGTGTTATAATAATCAAAACTTAAAGTTTGTAAATGTTTAAAAAGCTTATTGCGTAAATCTCGTCCTATAAACATTTCAATTTTTAAGGCAAAAACAGCCATGAAATACGTTGAAAGACATTGTATCACTACCAACAATATACAAACC
Organism: uncultured Faecalibacterium sp.; assembly: GCA_964370685.1. GTDB lineage: Bacteria > Bacillota > Clostridia > Oscillospirales > Ruminococcaceae > Faecalibacterium. The sequence goes on from CAYJKG010000027.1 coordinate 13,936, forward strand.
GCACCAAACAGAAACAAACCGTCTGTACTACGTGGTAAAATAAACCAATCTACTGCAAGCCCTGCAAGCCAAGGCGTGGCAATATCTATACTTGCGCCTATTAACATATTTATTCCGAGTAAAATCATTATGCCTTTATATGGTTTTATTGTGGGTAAAAGTTTTTTCCATGTTTCAAGGGAAGAAACTTTTTTTAATTCTTCTGAATTATAATCCATAAAAAATTCCCTCCTTATTATTCTTGCACTGCTGCTTTTTGAGCATCGTATATTCGCTTATATATACCCTCTTGCTTTATAAGCTGTGCATGTTTACCGTGCTGAACAATTCGGCCTTTTTCCATAACCAAAATTTGGTCAGCTTTCATTATGGTTGTTATGCGGTGTGCTATTAATATAGTTGTACCTTTAACATCCCTTGCTATGGAAGAACGTATTTTCGCATCTGTTTCCATATCTACTGCTGAAAGCGAATCATCAAAAATTTTAACAGGTGCATCTTGCATGAGCATACGTGCAATTGCTACACGTTGTTTTTGCCCGCCAGAAATTGTAACACCTCGCTCACCTATTTGTGTTTCGTAGCCTTGCGCAAAGTTTTGTATGCTATCATCTATATACGAAAGTTTTGCCGCTGCTTGTACAGCGTGCAAATCTCGGCTTTTTGCACCATCTGAAATATTTTGTGCAAAAGTTTTTGAAAACAAAAATGGTTCTTGCAAAACAACACCTATGTGCCTGCGCAATTTGGCTAATGGAAATTTGCGTATATCCCTACCACCTATGGAAATTTTGCCTTGCCCTTGAGGTAACTCATATAGCCGTGTTAACAAATAAGTTAAAGTAGATTTACCGCTACCTGTTGCGCCGAGTATTCCTAATGTTGTACCCTCTGGTATTGTAAAAGATATGTTTTCGAGTGTTGGCACATTTGGTAAATAATTAAAACTAACATTATCAAAAACAATATCTCCACTGATTTCACCCTGAATTAAATCTGGGCTATCGTGTTCTGGCTCTGCGTCTAAAATATCAAAAAGACGCACTGCACTAACTTTTGTCTTGCTAAGCTCTGAAAGTATATTACCTAAGTTACGTATAGGCCACATTAACATAGAGTTGTAAGAAACAAATGTTAAAAACTCGCCAGCAGTTATATGCCCTTCAACAGCAAAATACGTACCAAGCATTGCAACAAAAACAAACTGCGACAACGAGAGCGCATCTCCTATACCCCAATTCCAACCTAAAACATGTCCTAGTTTTATCCAAAGATCTGAAAATTCTTCGTTTTTGCCATAAAAGCGTTCTAATTCATAATTTTCTCGCCCAAAAGCACGCACAACTCGCACACCTGTAAAATTTTCCTGTGCGTAGCTTGTCAACTCACCCTCGCAGTGGTCAGCTAGTTGAAACTTAGCCGCACTTATACGATAAAATATAAAGGTATATATTAAAATTATTGGAACAAATGAAAGTGCAAAAAAACTTAATGTTAAATCCATAGGTAACATAAAAAATATAGCGGTTGCCAAAAGTGCAAATGTACGTATAACTGCTAACAGTTGATTACTCATAAAATTGCGCAATAACTCAACATCAGCTGTACAGCGCTGTATAATATCACCTGTTTGGTGTCGATTATGCCAATCATATGGCAAGTGCTGTATATGCTCAAAAAGTGTATCTCTTAAACGCTTTAATGTCCCCTCTGAGCTTTTAGCAAGCAGTACCCTTGCAAAAAACTCTAGCAAAAATGCAAACGCACTAAAACTTAAAGCTAAAATTGCACAATAAATTAAATTTTGCTGTAGCCATATTCTACCACCATTTTGCTCTATTACTTCTAAAATAAAATCGGGTACATCAAATGGTAAATCCCCCACTATAGAATCCACCGTTATTTTAATAATTTGTGGTACTAAGTACGAAAAACCAACACTTACAACCATGCAAACTGCCATTAACAATAGTTGCCATCTAAATCCTTTTGTAAATTTATAAAACCGCAAAATTGTTGAATTTTCTGTTTTAATTTTTTGTTTAAACATGTTTACTCTTTACTTTCCTTTAATAACCTTAAACGTGTTAAGTTAATTATGCACTATATTTGTTCTGATTAGTTGCGTGTAGCCAGATAAATACTCGTTAAACTTATTAATTGTGCTAACCTATAAAACCAATACATTTACGTTAAACTTTATTAAGGTAATTAAATGCTATTTACATAAAAAACTAAAGATTTCTTATTTTTTTTGCAAAATAAAGGAACGACAAAAGCCGTTCCCTTAAAAAGTTATTTCTTTTTGGCAAATTTTTCTGGTATATCGTAGTACATGTAAATTTGACAAGGTATCATACCATTATACATTTTACGACGTTTTGTTGCTTTTTTGCCATAGTGTTGCTCAAACTCCATATCAGCAGTTATTATGTTAACGCTAGTACATTCGCCCTGTGCAATTTGTACGCTTAGTGCACGTGTTAAATCAGCGGCTTCATCTAGGTTACCTAGTCGCTCACCATATGGAGGATTTGTTAAGATAATTGCTCCCGGCTTTGGTGCAAAATCTCGCACATTTGCAACTTCAAAACGGCAACGCTCGCTAACGCCCGCTAAACGCGCGTTATTTTGTGCAAGATCAACTGCCATTGGGTCTATATCATAGCCGAAACCTTCAAAGGCTGCGTCCATTTTAATTAAATCAAGCGCTTTTTGGCGCTCTTCTTTCCATATATCTGCTGGTAAAAAATCATATTGCTCTGCCGCAAAACGACGCTTTAAACCAGGAGCAATATTCAACGCTTTTTGTGCTGCTTCAATAATCATAGTGCCACTACCACAAAATGGGTCTTGCACAAGGCTATCTCTACGCACACGGCAAACATCTGCTATTGTAGCTGCTAGTGTTTCTTTAATAGGCGCAATTGTTGAGTTGCGTCTATAGCCACGTTTATGCAGGCCATCACCTGAGGTATCAAGCATAACTTCGCATATGTTTTTACGTATTGTAAAACGCACTTTATAAACAACACCATCTTCAGGTAAAACGCGCACTTTGTGCTTTGTCATCATACGTTTTACTATGGCTTTTTTAATAATGCTTTGGCACGCTGGCACAGATGAAAGCTGGCTAGAAAGTGATGAGCCTTTAACTGGAAACTCTGCATCGCTTGGTAAAATATCTTCCCATGGGATATCGTACACATTATCAAAAAGTTCATCAAAAGTATCTGCTTTAAATGTTTTTAGCAAAATAAGCACACGCTCTACTGTGCGTAAGTTTAAGTTTGCAGCTGCAATTAAAGAGGGCGAACCCGAAAAAGTGATGCGCCCATCTGTTACTTTAATGTTTTCTGCGCCTATGCGCTTTAGTTCAAAACTTGCAGTGGCCTCACAGCCAAAATAGCAAGGTGCTATATAATTGTAATTCACTAGTGCTCCTTTATTTTCCTGACATATCTACAAAAATACGCTCGTTTGGTGCAGCATAGTTATATGTATCACGTGCAACACGCTCAACTATCTCTGCTTGGCTACCATCTAAAATATCTTGTAGTTCTTCGTTATTAATCCTTTGCAAATTTACACGCTCGTTAACAATTTCAAGCTCTTTTTCTTGCTCTGCTATTTCAACTTGATACGAAACATATGAAAACAACATACCAGCAAGTAAAAACAAATAGACCGCTCTCATTGCGAAAGCAGTTATGGATTTTTTTTTCACCCTTTTTTTCTTGGAATTAGCCATAAAATCCTCTTTATTGCATACTTGCCCATGATTAATTATCTATAGTAGAATTATACAACAAAACAGTGTCTGATTTCAAGTGTTTTTGCGTTTTATTTTTAAATTTCTCACATAAAACACATTTAAAAAGCTCAATTATTTTATGTTTTAACCAAAAAAATAATGTTTTTAGACATTTTTCAGCAAATAATAAACACACTAACCACATTATATTGTATACACTCTTTGTAACATATACTACAATTGGTATAATTGTAAAACGTGCCGCAAAAACACCAAAAATCATCGCAGCTAACATAAAAAACCTAATTTCGCCAGCGGATGAATTTTGCGCTACGTGTACTTGCAATAAAAATAAAGAAAAAAAAGTTATTAAAAAATCTACAACATTACGCAAAAATTTATTTTTGACTAAAAAAACAGCTCTTATGCTTGCCATTAAAAAGCCCATGCCCATAGCACAAAGTGCATCAACAGCCACAAGCATGGGTGGTAATACTGGCGACATCAGCGTAAAAAGTGGCGCAAAAAGCCTTTTGCGCTTTCCTTGTTTTCTGTATAAGAGATTGCAATTATATCTCCTTGAACACAAACTTCTGCACTTTGTAGGCTTAACTCGCTCATGGCGAGATTTTTGCCCTCTATATGCAGGCGTCCGTTTGTTGTTTCCATAATTGCCATGTTCTCATCACAGCTATGCACTTTTAAAACAGCCGTTATTGTTATTTTTTTGCGTTCCTCTAAAATCAAGTGATGTATTGGTGCCATTTTTGCGCTAGTTGTTATAATTTCTTTTTGCATATTTATCCCTCCTTTTATAAAACATATGCAATTTAACGCTTTAAAAGCACTAAACTATAATTATTTTACTTTCAATCGTAATTTAGCCTATTTTTATTTAGCCTCACTATATTCCTCAATATATCCATGCAACTATAAAATTAATTTGACATATCTCTCGCTTTTTATTATACTATAAAAGGTTAGCTGCAACTAACGTATGAAAGGTCAATAGCAATGGATAAACTTGCACAAGAAAAACGTGTTGTAAAATTAATGATAGAACTTTACTGCACAAAAAAGCATAACAAAAAAATGCTTTGCGCTGAATGTAACGAATTATTAGATTATGCAAATTTACGTGCAGACAAGTGTCCTTTTAAAGAAACAAAAACTTTTTGTTCTAACTGTAAAGCACACTGTTACAAACCAGATATGCGTGATAAAATCAAGCAAGTCATGCGATTTTCTGGCCCGTTAATGATATTTTACCACCCAATAATTGCAATAAAACATCTAATACAAACTAAAGGAAAAAACAAATGAATATTAAAAAAACAGTATATTTATCATTAGGTCTTATAGGCTTAGCTCTTGGCGCAGTAGGTGCTGTAATGCCTTTATTGCCTGCTTTTCCATTTTTGTTATTAGCAGCTTTTTGTTTTGGTAAAAGTAGCGAAAAACTTGATAAATGGTTTAAAGGAACAAAACTATATAAAAACAATCTCGAAAACTATGTTAAAGGCAAAGGCATGACAAAAGCAACAAAGATAAAAATTATACTTATGGTTACTTTTTTAATGAGTATTGGCTTTTTTATGATGATGAACGTACTTGTTGGGCAAATTGTTTTATTTTTTGTATGGGTTTTTCATATAGTTTATTTTGCATTTTTTGTTAAAACCATAAAGTAAGTTTAAATCTTTAAACGTGCTTGCCTACTACTTAAACGCCGAAAATAATTGCTATAAAACTAATATCATAGCCAGATAAATATAATACAAACCAGCTAAAGGCTCAAAACAAATAAAAAATGTACCGTCCACTAATCGCCAGACTTAAAAATCTAACGATTAGTGGACGGTACATTTTGCGTATAAGTTGTTTTTGTTTTATTATTAATTTGCACTACCATCTTCACAGATAGTGTACATTTCTCTTGCTAGCTCTTTTGTTCGTGGTTCTGTTACGTTAAGTACTTTAACCTTAACAGGACGGTTTCCAAACGTAATTTCTATTTCGTCATTAATTTTAACTTCATAGCTGGCTTTTACAACTTTACCATTTACTACTATGCGCCCTGCGTCTGCAACTTCGTTTGCAACACTTCGGCGCTTTATTAGACGTGATACTTTTAAATATTTATCCATTCTCATAGATAATTCCTCCATTTATAAAAACAACCACGAAAGAATAACTTTGCCTTAGACAAAGAAACCTTCCATGGCCGAAATTTCTCTAGTTAATGCTTGCAAATTAAGCTTAAAGAACATCTTTAAGTGCTTTGCCTGCTTTAAAAGCAACTGAACGAGAGGCAGGAATGATGATATCTTCTTTTGTGCGTGGATTACGGCCTTTGTGTTCTGGGCGATGGCGTACTTCGAAAGAACCAAAACCAGAAATGGCTACTTTTTCACCCTTTTCTAATGCGCCTGCAAGAGAACCGAATACAGCATTAACTGCTTTTTCAGCATCTTTCTTTGTCATATCCGCATTTACGGCTACTTGGGCAATTAAATCAGCTTTTGTCATTATAAACTCCTCCTTATAAGAATGTGTATATTCAGTGCAAATACAAGGGTGTATTTGTTGACTGCTATTTTTCAAGTGCTGTTTTGGCAAACTGTTTTATTGTCTGCTCTAACACTTCCTCTGCATCAACGCCTGCTAACCGCAATCTGTTTGATAAATTAAAAATAACCTCACCAGCACTTTTCTCTAGCGTTTGTGTGCTACATGTATCATCTAGCAAATGCTCATTTAACACCAACATGCTTTGTTGTAAAGTGGTTTGTACTTTTATTTTATCTGAAACAGTAGTATCATAAGCTGAAACACGTTTTTGCATCTTTTGTGCTTTCATAAGTGCTGGTAAAGTAACTGGAACACTTTCAAGCTCATCGCTTAAAGTCATGCGTCCCTTTTCCTTATTTTTGAGCATTTCCCATGCTTTTAAACTATCACTTTCAAGTTTTGCATCAGAAAACACATGTGGATGCCGAAAAATTAATTTTTTACAAACTTTATCGCAAACATCTGTAAAAGTAAAATTACCTTTTTCTTCCTCCATGCAAGTATGCAAAGCAACTTGCATCAGCACATCGCCTAGCTCTTCACAAAGCAATTCTGGAGAGTTTAAATCTATTGCTTCGAGCACTTCATATGTTTCTTCTAAAAAGTTCTTGCGTATAGAATTATGAGTTTGCTCCTTGTCCCAAGGACATCCGTCCTTTGGATCTCGCAATATGCGTGTTATCTCCATTAAATCTTGTGCGTTATATGTTTCTTTAAGTTTATATTCTATCATTAAAAAACCCTTCACAAACTAACTGTTTAATATTTTATCGCAAAAAGCACTATTTTTCAAGGAATTTTTGAAAAAAAACGAAATATATTTAAAAAAACTTACCTTTTGGCTATATTTTCGTATTTCACTAACACGAATAATGTATTATTGTGTCAACAACATTAATAAATAAAGCACTTTTTTACATGTTAGTGTTAAAGTTTTTCGCCACAACTTGCGCAAAAAGACGCATTTTCAGATACTACGTTACCGCAAGATGTGCAAAACGGTTCAATTTTTGTTTTTTCAACATCAATATCAATATACTCAGCTTCAACTGTTACAGTTGCTTTTTCTTGTTGTGCTTGAGCTGCTAATTCTTCCTTAATTTTTGCTATATCTACAATTACAGATTTGATTTTTGCAAGTTGCGCATCCACTGCGGGTTGGTTAGTTTGACCTTCCTGTGCTAATCTATAAACTATTTTGCCAAGTTCACGTTCTTCCTTTTGTAGTTTTGTTTGTAAGTTTACAAGTTTAACTTGAACAGTAGCTTTTTCAGTTAAATCCAAAGTAGCTTCTTTGCCTTTTTGCAAGTATTCCATGCCTAATTCTTTAATTTTATTTAAGTCCATAGTATAAACCTATCCTTTCGTTAATAAAAACATCGTTTTGTGAGCAAAAAACGTTTGGTCTATGCTCGTATAGCCAGATAAATACAAGTATAGCAGAGCAAAGTTACATAAGCAATATATTTGAACTAAAATTCAAAATTAGTTCAATATTTTAAAAATATCTTTGTTTAGTAATTATTTTGCAATTAGCTGTAAAATTCTCTTAACATGCTATCTTTTGGCAAAAATTCAATAGGTAGTGGGGTTACAGTTGCAAGGCGGTTGTTTAATGCTTTTATAACTGCCCAAGCTGTGCTACCAGTAGCAGTCAAATTTGGTGCTTGCTCCATAAGTTGTGCAACAAGATGTATTTCATAGGTAAAAGCTGTATCTAAAACAGCATTTGCATTGTGCTTAAAGGGTTTAATATGTTTATCCTCACCAGCAACTATATTTTTCCACAGCGAAACTGTTTTTTCTGGGCTCAACCCACGTGCATCCATATCCCTTAACATGCGACGGCAAAGGCGTAAATTACGTGTCTCTATCATTCTTTCGCCATTGCTTGAATATTCCTCACGAACACTTACATAAACTTGGTAAACACCTTCTAGTTTTAATAATGAAATTAACGATGGATGAAAAGCGTGTATACCTTCTAAAATGCATATACCATCATTTAACTTTACATGTTTAGTTAAATGCGAGCGTTCTCTTTTTTTAAAATCAAATATAGGTAGCTCTACCTCACCTGTTTTGCAAAGTTTGCTTACAGCTTCGTGTATTTCGGGCATATTTAAAGTTTTAGGGCTTTCTAAGTCCTTAGTGCCGTCTGGCAAAGTTGGGTAATATTTTTCACCTATAAAAAAATTATCTAAGCTTATTACAATAGCTGGTTTACCTAGCTGTTCTAATTTTTGTGCTAGTTTGTTAGCACTAGTTGTTTTACCACTGGACGAAGGGCCTGTTAACGTAACTATTGGGCTTTTACTAGCTAAAATATCTTTTGCTAACACCTCTAAACGTTCATCATATTGCTTCTCACAAAGTTTTACAAAATCATAAGGATTTTGTGCGCAAAAGTTAGAGAGGCTAATCTCTAAAAGACGTTTTGGTTTTAATATTTTATCCATTGCCCTCACAGCTCCTTTCGTTTGATAATTTCATCAAAGCGGTTTATATACTCGTTTGGGTATTTAAAATTAAATACACGCTCTATTACGCTGCCGTCTGCACGTACAAACTTTGTGCTTGCACCCGCACCCGCCGATAAAATAGTTTGTATTTCTTCCATGATATAAATATTATAATATCCCTCACAATTTGGTTTTGACCAACCTATATTTTCAAGGTTTTGCAAAGTATTTTTTTGTCGATACAAATAATATGGTCTATATCCAGCCTGCCAAAGCACATCACAAGCAGAAAGCATTTTTGCAACATCAGCATAATCATCATCTTGGTTTTCAATAACAATTTTACTTGCACGTTTTAAGGTTAGTGTATGCACCGTTATATTTTCTGGCGCTAGTTCTAAAGTTTGTTTTAAAGTTTGTGTAAAACTCTCCACTGTATCGCCTGGTAAACCAGCGATTAAATCCATATTAATCATATTATGGCCAAGCTCTCTAGCTGTTTTATAACACTCTAAAACTTGCTCTACAGAGTGTACACGCCCAATATTTTTTAGCACATTTTCAGAGAAAGTTTGCGGATTAATGGATATTCGATTAACTCCAAATTCTTTTAAAATAGCTAGTTTTTCAGCGTCTGTGCAATCTGCGCGGCCTGCTTCAACTGTATATTCCTGTATGGTTTTTGTGTCAAAATGTTTTTCAATAGTACTTAATATTTTTCGCAACTGCTTAGCTGAAACGCTAGTTGGTGTGCCACCGCCAACGTAAATTGTACATAGTTTTAAACCTGCATTTTTTGCTTTTTTGCTTATATCTTCAAGCTCAAGACATAGTTTTTCCACATAAGGCTCAACTAACTTATCAGTTTTTTCTATATCACAGCAAACAAAACTGCAATAACTGCAACGTGTAGGACAAAAAGGAATACCCACATATAAGCTATATTCGTTTTCGTTGCGCTCCTTATTTAAAATTGGAGCTTGTATTTGTGCAACTGCACGTGTTAATTTATATTTTTCTGGGGTGCAATCATAGCGCCTCAGAAAAAAATCTTCTATTTCGGCTTCAGTTTTACCTTTTTGCATTTGTTTGTGTAACAAACGCACTGGGCGCACACCCGTTAATTTGCCCCATGGTGGGCGCACACCTGTTTGTTCTCGTAAAAAATCATATGCAAAACTAGCAAGTGCAAATTCTGGTTTTTCGTTTTGTGGCAATTGTGTGGTTTTTATTTGCACCTCGCCATTTTGCCAAAGACTTACTTTAAGCTCACCTTGTAAAAATTCAGCGCAAAAAAGTTCCTGTGTTTCAGTTGGTTTTTCTTGAACTATTGGTGCTCGTGGGTAAAATAATCTTATTAGATGCTCTACCTCATAAGTGGAGGGTAAACCTCCTACATAAATATTCATTTGTCCTCCTGTGGACATTCACAAAACAGTTTTTGTTGTATCAAATTAATCGCAATAGGCTTTAATAAAATCGTTATTTTCCATTTCCCAACCATATGTTGAAAAATCTTCATGGCCTGGCAAAACAGCAGTATCTGCTGGTAAATTTAAACCTTTTAGTTTTTTACAACTTTCAATTAATTTTTGCATGCTACCGCCTTGCAAATCTGTTCTACCAACGCTATTAAAAAACAGTGTGTCACCCGTAAACAAATATTTATCTAGCAAAATACAAACCGAACCTTCTGTGTGTCCTGGTGTACGTATAACACGAAACTTCATTTCATCAACTTCTATTATTTGCTCATCAGCATAATCTTCGTCTGCTTTTAATAAAGGCAAAATATGGTTATCATACCCAACATCTTGTTTTGCGCAATATAAAGTTGCACCTGTATCTTTGCATATTTCTACAGCAGCACCAAGATGATCAAAATGTCCATGTGTACATAGCACTGCTTTTAGTGTAGCGTCTCTTAACTCTAGCTCTTTTCTGTATTCGCCAGCACTTGCAGCTGGGTCTATGATAACTGCGTTTTTATTTTCAGATAATAGTAAAAAACTATTTGTATAATAAGGTGCTGAACCTTTCATGTGTAAGAATTGCATTGTTAACCTCCATTGCCTAAATCATGAGCGAAAAATGAATAATAAAGTCGGCATTATTGTTTCCACTCGTCTGTGTCCATAACAATAGTTATTGGGCCATCGTTAACTAAACTCACTTGCATATCTGCTCCAAACTCACCATGTTCAACACTTTTTAAGCTGTGTTTATTTATCTCTTTCAGAAATAAATCGTACGCATCTTGAGCCAGAGGTTGTTTTGCTGCAGTAGTAAAACTTGGTCGCATACCTTTTTTGGTATCGCCATATAAAGTAAAGTTTGAAACAACTAAAGCTGAAAAACCCAGCTGTTTTGCACTACAGTTCAATTTTCCGTTTTCATCTGGAAAAATGCGCAAACCCGCACATTTTTCTGCTAAACGTGGCACTATATCTAATGTGTCCGTATCCTTTACGCCTAATAATATCACAAGCCCTTCGCCTATTGTGCGTGGCTCACCACCATCTACTACAACACTAGCAGAAGAAACTCTCTGTATAATCGCACGCATTTTTAACTCCTTGTAACTTTAAACACATCTTTTATTTTGCGCAATCTTGTAGTAATACTGTTTAAATGCTCAGTATTATTTATGCCTATTGTTAATACCATTTGTGCAACGCCGTTTTCAACAGCTCGTGCATTTAAAGCGTAAATGGGTACACGTGCATCTCCCAAATTTATAGCAATATCACTAAGCAACAAATCTCTATCTAAGGCATCTATAACTAGTGTTGCTTTATAGCTTTCTTTAACATCATCTGCCCAGTAAGCGTTAACCCAGCGGTCTAAATTGGTTGGGTCTTTCATGCTTGCGCTCACGTTTGAGCAGTTGCGTTTGTGTATAGAAACACCAAAGCCACGTGTGACAAAACCTATAATGTCATCACCAGGTAAAGGGCCACAGCATTTACCAAATTTTACAAGGCAATTATCTATACCTTCAACAATAACGCCATCTGTTGCACGTGGTGGTTTAACTTTAATTTCAATAATTTTGGGCTCAGAGCTTGCACGTAGTTTTGCGTAATCCTCTTTTATTTTTGGCATACAACTAGAAACTGTCATACCACCATAGCCAATTGCAGCGTAAATATCCTCCTCAGAATTTTGACGCATGCGTTTAGCTAAATTTGCCATAAAAGCAGGCCACTCTTCATCGCTAAGGTTTATCATTTCGCGACGCATCTCTTTGGTTAATGCATCTCTGCCTTCTGTTACGTTTTCATCGCGTCGCATCTTTTTAAACCAGTTGCGTATTTTACTTTTTGCCTCGCTAGTACGCACTATTTGCAACCAGTTGCGGCTAGGGCCTTTATCTTCTGGCCCCATAATAATTTCAATAATTTCGCCTGTAACAACTTGATGGTCAATAGGTACAATACGGTTATTTACCTTGCAACCCATCATACGGTTACCAACTGCGGAGTGTATGGCATAAGCAAAATCTATACAAGTTGCGCCTGCTGGCAAGTTTATAACTGCCCCTTTAGGAGTAAAAGCAAAAACTTCTTCAGGCAATAAATCACTTTTTAAATCTCGCAACAAGTTGCCTAAATCTTCTGAAACACGTTGATTTTCTAGTAATTGGCGTACCCATGCCATTCGCTCTTCTAGTTTATCTTTGCCCTTTATCCCCTCTTTATATTTCCAGTGAGCGGCAATGCCGTATTCAGCCATTTCGTCCATTTCATGTGTGCGGATTTGCACCTCAAATGGTACACCCTCACGGCCTATAACTGTGGTGTGCAAGCTTTTGTAGCCGTTTGGTTTTGGAGTGGAAATATAGTCTTTAAAGCGGTTTGGCAAGGGTCTATACATATCATGCACTACACCTAATGCTGTGTAACATTGCGCAACTGTACCTAAAATTATACGCACTGCATAAACGTCATAAATTTCATCAAAAGCGTTATTTTTAACATAGGTTTTGCGGTAAATACCATAAACACTTTTAATCCTACGTTTTATTTCGGCATGTCGAACACCGCTTTCTTCTAAAGTTTTATGCACAACTTTACAAACACTTTCTAGCAAGTCTTCGCCTGCGTGCTCGCTTAAAAGTGTTTGTATTTCTTTATACGCAATTGGATCTAGATAATTTAGGCTTCTATCTTCAAGTTCTTCCTTTATATTCAAAATACCTAAACGGTTTGCAATAGGCGCATATACTTCCATCGTTTCGCGAGCTTTATCTCGTCGTTTTTGTTCTGGCCATGCATCACCTGTTCGCATATTATGCAAACGATCGCAGAGTTTAATTATCATAACTCTAACATCTTGGCTCATTGCTAGTAACATTTTACGCAAGTTTTCTGCTTGTCGCTCTTCAATGTTAGAAAACTGAATTTTTGTAAGTTTAGTAACACCATCTACTAAAACAGCAACACCATCGCCAAATTGTGCTCTTATTTCTTCAATTGTTGTTTGTGTATCTTCAACAACATCATGCATTAAAGCAGCCGCTACGCTCTCGCTATCCATACCTAAATCTATAAGATAACGTGCTACTGCAAGTGGGTGGCAAATATATGGCTCTCCACTACGGCGGCAAACACCAGCATGAGCTGAATTTGCTAAATCATATGCTTTTTGTATTAATTTAATATTATATTTTCTCTTTGTTTCTTTAATTGCTGCAAATAGTTTTTCTATAGTTACTATTTCTTGTTTTATCGCTACTAAGTCGTTTTCCCCTTTTTCGCCAACTGGTAGAGCTGTGCGTGTAACAGAGCTTAGCGCTTGTTCATCATGGCAGATTTTATCCTGTAAATGTGTTTTAGCTGTGTACTCCAAACAATCTCCGCTTTGTTTTTCGTTTTCAATTTGTTTAGCCATTTCGCAACTCCTCCATTCTTTTCAAAATTGTGGCGTCCGCAAGTTCTCTCTTTTGCGCACCTTGAACAGCACTAAACCATTCTACGCCGTTATCTTTAATTTTTGCCACAAGCTGTAGCTCCCTCAATGCACGTAATGCAATTAATATTTTACCTGTTTTATCACCGCCAATTTTTGCAAAAAGTGGCTGCAAATCCTCCGTTCGCCATTTTTCACTTTGTACCGCACGATATACCTGTGCAACATCTTCACGAGATGGTGTTATAATATCAATTTCCTTTAAGGAAAGTTTTGCCCCGTTAATTGCAGCTTGAGCGAGTGCGGCTTGTTGCGGCACCTCTCTGCTTAGGCCTAGCGGGCGCATTTCTTGCACTCTGCCAGAAATTTGTGGACCGTTTTTCCCTTCATAGACATTTAGTTGCATAATTGCCTCTACATGCTCACCGACAGAATAAGGAAAACTTGCTACCGATACACCAAAATAAGCTGCATACATAACCGTTTTACCTTGGCGCAAGCGCAAACGACAATGCCTTTCGTCTGCCATTGCATATACACCCTCAACAACTATATCTTGTATCAAAAACTGTGGGGTTGGGTTTTGTGTGCCATATGGTGCTAGTAAATCTAAGCCTTGCACAGCTTGCACAGAAAGTTTATCAAGCTGTACTTTTAAATCGACTTCAATAGGTGAGCTTTGTGGCACTGGATATTTTTCCACCGCCCATTCATTGATTTTTTCACGGAATGTGTTTATGTTTTTTTCTTCTATAGAAAGCCCTGCCGCCATAGAGTGTCCACCATAACGAATAAGCAAATCGCTGGAAAAATTTATCCCTTCATGCAAGTTAAATCCATCTGCACTGCGACCGCTACCTTTGCCCTCGCCATTTTCATCTATCGAAACAATTATTGATGGTAAACCTGTTTTTTCCATCAAACGACTTGCTACTATACCTATAACACCAACATGCCACCCGTGCCCTGCAACAACTAACACACGTTGTTCTTGCCATTCTGGGTGCTCTGCAATGGCTTTTTCAGCCTCTAAAAAAATATCTTGCTCTGATTTTTGGCGTTGCGCATTCAATGCTGCCAAGTTTTCCATAATTTCGTATGCGCGTTCTTCTTCCTCGCATAAAACTAATTGCAATGCTGTTGTTGCGCTCCCCATACGACCAGCAGCATTTATGCGTGGTGCTATGGCAAAACTTATAGTTTCAGCAGTAACGGCTTTTTCTGCCGCACCTGCTTGTTCAAGCAAAACTTTTAATCCTGTACGTTCAGAATTTTGCAAATAATTTAAACCCTTTTTAACAATAGTTCGATTTTCGCCAGTTAGTGGCATAACATCGGCTACTGTGCCAATAGCGGCAAGATCTCCGCAATTTTCAAGCATTTCTTCTGGTGTGCAACCATCAAGAGCAGCACAAAGTTTAAATGCTACTCCCGCACCGCAAAGCCCTTTAAAGGGGCTTTCATCATCTAAACGCCTAGGGTTAACAACCGCAACTGCTTTTGGTAGCTCGCCACTTTGTATATGATGATCAGTTATAATTAGCTCCATACCTAAACTTGCCGCAAATTCAGCTTCCTCCACTGCGGATATACCATTATCAACAGTAACAATTAAACGATAACCTTTATCGTAAATTGATTGAATTACTCCACGAGAAAGCCCATAGCCATCACCTTCACGGCTAGGCAACATGCATTTAACATTTGCACCTATATTTTTTAAATGTTCATATAATAGCGCAGTTGCCGTTATTCCATCGACATCGTAATCGCCAAAAATAACTATAGTTTCATAGTTATCAATAGCAGTTAAAATGCGTTCAACCGCTTTATCCATATCTTTAAGTAAGTATGGGTCGGATAGTTGTGTGCCCTCTCCGAGAAAATCTTCTATTGTTTCAGCATTTGCCATATTACGAGCACTTAAAATACCTGCCACAAGCGAGTATTTTTTGCTTTGTTCCATAAAACTACGTTGTTTTTCTGTCTCGGAGATTTCCGCGTCAGGCATATTCTCTAGCAATTGTTCAATTTGCCTTTCAACTTCCTGCGTGGCGAGTTCTTTTGATAGGCGTAAGACTTCATCTTTTTGCAAAGTTTTAGTGCGCCAAGCTCGATAGTTCATAGAAACCTCCTTTCGTGTTTTATAAATTAATATAATCCGTTTTTAATAAATTCTTGTTTACTGCACTTAAATTTCACCTTCTACTGAAAGACCATCTTGAGCAAGCATACCTTGCATCGCAGAAATTTCTGCTGAAATATCAAGTGCAACATCAGAGAGTAATGTGTCGTGTAAATTTTGGAAAGCTGTATTTAATGTGTGAAGTATCCCTGTTACATCACTGCGTATGCTTTCAGCGTTTTCGCCGTGTTTACCTTGAACATCGTTATATGAATGTAAAAGTTTTAGCGTTGTTGGTATATAATAGTTTGAAAAACGACGCATTTTTGATGTGTTTTCTGGGTGTGCCTTTAACCAATCATACATGCTTTGTGATATTTTTCGCATTTTTACCAGTTCTTCAGCAGCACGTTCATCTTGCATTATTTCTTCCTGTTTATCTAGTACCATTATAAAACTCTGCATATTTTGCAAAAATTCATGTTCTTTTTGCTCTTTGCTTACTGTTTCTTTACCTTCTTTTACCTCGTGGTACTCGTCCATATTAGGCATTGCCATACCGTTCATTAACATAGCTTCTTTATATGCTTCTTGTGAAAAAAAGATTACATCATTGCTTTCGTCCACCCAAGTTGTTATCCAACCTTTACGAACAAACTTTTTTAAATCCTTTTTAACATAACTTTTTGAACGTGCCGAAGTTTGGGCTAAATCTTCATAACTAGCAGAATTATTTGTATCTACTGCTTTTGAATATTGTTTTATACGCTTTGAAATCTCTATGTTTTCTGTACCACAGCTAAATAAAGTTATAAAAACACCACCTAAAAAAAGAGGAGGTAAAAAAGCTACTTCAGGCGCACTAGCTAAAACAGCTATAACACCGCCAATCAAACAAGGAAAACCTATTATAGCACCACAAATAGCCTGTGCCATACCTATACCACTGCGTGAACCAGCTAATTTGCTTAATGTATTAATAGCGGGATTTTTTATTTGCTGTGCAGAATATCTGTAAGCCTCATATTTTTTTTGATTTTCTTTTATTTGCTGTGCGGCAGTAACTTGTGCTGCTTTTTTTGCGGCTTTGTCTTGCTCACGCATTTTTTGCACTTCTTTTTGGACACTTTCTGCAAATGCAGCAGCTACACCTATTGCAGCTGTGCCCATCTCTCCTGCATTTTCAGATATTCCATAACGTACAGCCTCTGTTGCTGTTTCCCCTAATATTTTAAGCTGTTTTTCTAAATCCTTTTGTATTTCGTTTGTTGTTCGTGGTGCGCTGTAATTAGTATTTTTTTCTTTATTTGCCTCTTGTTTTTCTTGTTCGTTCACCTTGTAAACTCCTTTACATTTAAAATATCAATTTTTAACACTAACATTCAATTTAATTGTTTAACATTTTTTAAGCGTATCTATGGGCTTTCAATTATAGATTGTATTGTATAATTACCTACTGCAAAAATTTGATTATTTGCTGGCACATAAAGGCTAACTGGTATAGTTTGCTCCCCTAGTGCTATTGTAAAATTATCCATATCTATTACAGCTATTACAGAGTCAGCCGAAAGCTCTGCTATAGCCTCGCTTGGCCCTGCAAGCACAACATTCATTATGCGTTCATCATCAAATTCTATAGTATAATTGCTAGGCAAATTACGTACTTGGACATTTTCATTTGAAATGTTAAGTGTTGTGGTGGCCATATCACTGCCATCAAAGCTTACTGTAACTTTTCCTATATTTTCCTGTAACTGTATGCCTTGCGGTAAAACTATATCCATTTCATAGGTTTTATCTATCGCAAAAGTAGAGAGATCTATAACACCTATTGAAATTTCTGTTAAACCATTAATAATTTCTTCCTCACCTATAACTTTTAATGTTTCATGGCTGAGAGAATATTTAAGCACGCTATCATCAAAATTACTTGGAGCATTTATAAATTGTACTACCACTGGTAGCTCTGCTTTTTTATAAACGGATAACTCAATATCAACCTCAGTATAATCAGCGCTTGCGTCAACAAATTCAACCGGGTTACCATCTTTATCTAAAAATTGAAGCTCTAATGTTTTTAAATAGTTTTCGTTTAAACTTTGTGGAAAATTAGCTTGTGCTGTTACTTTAGTAATTAAACTAACTTCGCTGCTAGGTCCAGTAACAATTACCTCAGTTGGTGATACTTCTGTGCCTACCAAAACATAGCCTTCATCTATAACTAAACTATCACTTGTCATTTCGACTGATAGCTTTTTAGAAATTATCACATCAAAATCAACGGTTACTCTTTGCACAAGGCCAGTTATCGATGCTGTAAAACGGCTTGCATCTGGGGAGCTACTTTCAACTATTAATTTTAAAGATGTTTCGCCTGCCTCCTCAACATTTGAATAATCAGGATAAACTAAAAAATCTTCTTTTGACAAGGCACCAATAATTGTGCCATCACCCTCAACTGTTATGTTAACAAAAGCCTCAGGTTCGCCTAAAATATGCAAATTATTGTCAATATATTCCTCAGAGCCGTAACTAAAGCTAACAGGAACGTCATAAAAAGTAACATCTGTACCTGGTTGAATTACATTTATAACTAACATCCAACATAGCACCGCTATTAAAAACGAAAGCAACAACCTAGCTGTATTATTATCTCTAATTTCTTCGCCAAAAGTTTGTAAAGGGTCTTTTTTATTTTTTTTGTTCATTGTTTCCCCCTTTTCTTTGGCGCGGCATAAAAGCTTGTTCTAACATTTTGCCAATGAAATTTTGCTTTTTTTCCTCTGGTTCTTTTATTATCATACTAGATTCCAACTGGCTATATAAGCGTTGCCTATCTAAGTTACGTATTAAAATACCATCTTTTGTAAGGGAAATAATACCTGTTTCCTCACTTACGACAACAGTTATAGCATCCGAGTTTTCAGCAATGCCTAAAGCTGCACGGTGTCGTGTGCCCATATCTTTGCCAGAATCCAAGTTATTTGAAAGCGGCAAAACACACCCAGCTGCTTTTAAAACACCATCTTTTATAACAACTGCGCCATCGTGCAAAGGTGTGCCATCATAAAAAACTGTACCTAGCACAGCTCTGTTTACATTACTTTCGATAATAGTGCCTGTACGCACAATTTCTGAAAGGTTAGTTTTGCGCTCCAACACAATAAGCGCGCCTGTGTGTGTTTCGGATAAACGTTCTGCGGCGTCGCAAATAGCGGTAATGGCTGTGCGCCATTTGCCTTGCACTGTTGGGTCTATTTGATTATTACGAAAAAGGTTTGCTGTCCATCTATCGGTTTGCCCCATTTGCTCAAGTGCACGGCGTATTTCAGGTTGAAACAACACTACAACCGCCAAAAAGCCGACTTGCATAATACCTTCCATAACCCATAGCACAGTACGCAATGGCGCTGAGAAAGCGATAACATAGATAATTAAAAAAATTATTGCACCCTTAGCTAGCTGCCCTGCACGTGTTTTGTACACAAGCCCAAGCACGTAATACACTACTAATGTTACAATTAAAATATCAATTAAATCTGCAAACTTTAATACCCGAAACGTTGAAAGAATTTCTTCTATGGTCATAAAAAAGTGCCTCCTTTTTTATATACACCAAATTAAGTAAGTCATAATTAAACACACATATATACTTATTAAGTAGTATATCATAATTTTATTTGTTTTGAAACAAATAAACACACATTTCTTACATTTTTACAAAACTTTTTTTGTTTAATTTTACAATACATTTTAATAAAAATTAAGTTTTGCTCAACAATACCACAGCGTGCGTTGCTATGCCCTCTCCAGCGCCTGTAAAGCCAAGTTTTTCTTCTGTTGTTGCTTTTACGCTTATTTGCTCAAGCTCAACATCAAGCACATTTGCTAAATTTTGTCGCATTTGTGTAATATATGGTGCTAATTTTGGTTTTTCACAAAGTATGGTTGCATCAATATTTTGCAATACATAACCGTTATTTTTCATCAATATTGCAACTTCTTTTGCTAGACAAATACTATCTGCACCTTTATATTTTTCATCGCTATCTGGGAAATGTTTTCCTATATCCCCTAGCGCCATAGCCCCAAGCAATGCATCCATAACTGCGTGTGTTAGTACATCTGCATCTGAGTGTCCAAGTAAGCCTTTTTCAAAAGGTATTTCTACTCCACCCAAAATCAATTTACGATTTTCTACAAGTTTATGTACATCATAACCATGGCCTATACGCATATCAATCTCCTTTTTTTGTATTGTCAAATCTTCAATTGTAGTTATTTTTTTATTATTTATACTCCCCTGTGTTAAAAACACTGGTAAGCCTACTGTTTCAAACAAACTGCAATCATCCGTTAATGTTTCAAGTTGCTCAGCACTAAGTTTATTTAATGCTTGTAGATACAATTTTTTATCGAAACATTGTGGCGTTTGTACTGCAAAAAGCTTTGCTCGTTGTGGTGTTGTTTCAATTTCACAATTTTGCGGAACTATTTTGCCATCACTACAAACTTTTGCTATTTTTATTGTATCAACAACAGGTATCGCTGGAGCTGCTGCGCCATGTAACTTTGCACATATTAACGCATTTTTTATAATTCCATCAGTCACAAAAGGCCTTGCAGCATCGTGTATTGCTATAAAATCTCCGCTTGCTTTTTGCACACCATTAGCTACGCTATCCGATCGTGTTTTACCACCCTTTACGTAATGAACTAGCTTTTTACATTTTGCACCTTCACTGCGCACATAATGCTCATTTTTGCCGTACACAAGTACTATTTCGGTTATATCTTCACAGGTTTCAAAAGCGTTTATACTATGTGCTAAAACTGTCTTGCCATCTATAACTGCACTAAGTTTATCAAAACCCATTCTTGTAGAATTTCCAGCGGAAACTATAACTGCACTAACAGCCATAAAACACCTGCTTTCGTTTTTTATCAAATGCTATTTTGTTAATTGCTTTTCTTTTTAGAATATCTTTTTTTTAAAGTTTTGTCAAGATTTATAAAAGGTTTATAATTTTGCTTTGCATAATATAAAACATATATAAAATACGATAGTACAAGCAAAAAAGATAAGGAAATTAATGAAAATTACAATAATATACTGAAATTATACCATAAATATAATACACAAAAAATTATTGGTTGGTGCAAAATATAAATTAATAGTGAATGTTTACCCAAAAATGACAATGGTTTAATGTCGAAAGATAATATATCCCAAAATTTGGAAAATTCTTCTGCCCTATGAGTTGCTATGTGATAAAAAAAGTATCCCACACAAAATAAGAAAAACCAAGGAAAAACAGAAAAATAATCCGTTGAATGAAACCCTTGCCCTGGAAAACCGAAAAAAGCACTTATATCGCCTTGGTATAACCATGAAGGCAGTGTAAAAAAGCGCCAATCTCCAAAACCAAGGCTTGCGCTGTTTATATTGCGTAATATTACAAATAAAAATGCACTGCCGCACAAACCTAAAACTCTTGGCATACGTTTAAGCAAAGGGTTTAGTGCTACCATTAATATACTTGCAACACCTAAAAAGGTTAACACACCAAACAAAACACGGTTTTGTGGCATAGCTATAAGTGTAGCTACTGTTAATGCTGCGCCCCACAAAAAAATAACAATGCCACGTTTCAATGGATTTTTGCCCATAGACCAACAAAAACCAGAAAGCAAAATAAAACTCCAACAAGTAGCCTGTTGCCATATATAACCACTATTCGCCCCCATTACAGCAAGATCTTGCCCAAATATATACTCTATATCCCAACTTGCGTGATATAAAATCATGCTAATTATAGTTATACCTCTAATTACATCTAATAAATAATAACGCTTTTTTTCTTGCATTTAATTTCTCCAATTAATTTATTGATATATAAATTTTTTCTATATTTTTTCTTCGCTTTGCTCTGAAAAACCACGAAAAATTTATATATTTACTATTGTAGCACAGCGAAGAGAAAAATATCAAATATAAATTTAAAAAAGTATTGACTAAACTTCGCATTCATGTTAACATATGAACAGTTAAACACATGTTCACACGATTACAAGATACTTATTACACCATTTTGCATTATCGTTAAATAGGAGATGTTATGAAAACTAAAGAAAAACACATAATTCATACGTGCCCCAATATAGAAGAACTGGTAAAAACTTTGCCTAGTGATGTTGTTTGCTCGGATTTATCGGATTTTTTTAAGATATTTGGTGATTATTCTCGTATTAGGCTTTTATTTGCCTTGAAAAATTGCGAGATGTGTGTGCAAGACATTAGTGATTTGCTTGGTATGCAACATTCGGCTGTCTCACATCAATTAAAAACTTTAAGACAATACAAATTAGTATCTACTCGCAGAGATGGAAAAAAAAGTTATTATAGCTTAAATGACAATCATATTTTTCAGATTTTAGAGATTGGCAAAGAACATATATCTCATAAATAATAAACTTCAACAAATAAAAATTATAATAAGAAATGAGGCCGTTATGGAAATTTTACAAACATTTATTGATAACTTTATAGATGTATTTATTGATATGTCTTTTTATATTATGTTAGGATTGCTTTTTGCCGGTATATTGCATGAATATGTACCACGTGAAAAAGTGCTTAAACACTTAGGCAAAGATAGTTTTTCATCAGTTGTGAAAGCTTCTGCTGTTGGTGTACCTCTGCCTTTATGTTCGTGTGGCGTTGTGCCCACTGCAATCGAGCTTAAAAAAGATGGTGCTTCAAATGGTGCAGTAACTTCGTTTTTGATATCTACACCACAAACAGGTATAGATAGCATACTTGCAACTTACTCAATGATGGGTTTATTTATAGCTCTATGGCGAGCTATAGGTGCATTTATAGCTGGCATTGTAGGCGGTGCAATAGTGAACCTCGTTGCCAAGGACGAAAAATTTAACATAGATGCACCAGTGCCTAGTTGTGGCTGTGGCACTGAACACCATGAAACTGCAAACCACACACATAGCGAATATGAACACCCAACACATACGCACAGTGCCTGTGCTTGTGATAGCAAGGCTAGTGCTTGCGGTTGCACCCCTGCACCTGTTGCACAACCCACTTGTTCTTCTGGTGGTTGTGGCTGTGGTGGACACAGCGAGCCTTCAAGTGCAAAAGGTTTTGACAAAATAGTTTCCGCTTTAAAGTACGGTTTTGTAGATTTTTTAGATGAAATTACAGGGCATTTTTTACTAGGCATGTTTTTAGCAACTATTATTTCAACATTTTTGCCTGCTGACCTTTTTGTTAGTTTAGGGTTAAACGAGGGTATTTTTGCAATGCTTGCCATGGTGCTTGTTGGGCTACCTATGTATATTTGTTCAACAGCATCTATACCAGTTGCTATTTCGTTAATAGGCAAAGGGCTTTCGTTTGGTGGTGCATTTGTATTTTTATTTACAGGCCCTGTTACAAACATCGCCTCATTATTAGTACTAGCAAAAACATTAGGCAAAAAAATTACTACCTTATATGTAAGCATAGTAATAATAATTTCAATAGTATTAGGTTTATTGCTAGATTTTATTATTGCAACTTTTGGGCTGGAAAACCTAAACCTTGTTGCCGCTAGTGGCGAGCATGGGCCAAATGTTTTTTACATTATTAGCTCTGTAATTTTTGCAGTTTTAATTGTAATAAGCCTTGGTAAAAGCTTTATAATAAAAATGAAAACTAAGTAAAAAGCAAATAAATTAATATTGCTTGCTTTTGCTTTAACACATAACAGCAGCAAGCAATATTTTTGCGATATATCGTAAAATCAATAATGTATAAAAAAATTTTAAACCGCAAATTCACTTTTTTTATCATTTTCACTTGACATCTCTTGTAAAATGTTGTATTCTATTATAGCGTTCTGCATGAGATATAGGGGTATAGCTCAGTTGGTAGAGCAGCGGTCTCCAAAACCGCGTGCCGAGGG
The DNA here is from genome assembly GCA_964370685.1 of uncultured Faecalibacterium sp. Lineage (GTDB taxonomy): Bacteria > Bacillota > Clostridia > Oscillospirales > Ruminococcaceae > Faecalibacterium. The sequence goes on from CAYJKG010000027.1 coordinate 37,723, forward strand.
TTCGAAGCCTTCTGCCCCTGCTTTCAACTTAAAGTTGGATTAAAACCGTTTTCACGAAAGTGAAAACGGTTTTTTTGATTGAATTATTTTTTTATTTGTGTATAATGGTAAAATTACGCATGAAATTTATACAATGATTGGAGTGTGCATATGCCTAAACTTGAAATTACCAATATGGTCATGATACAAAATCCTGATACTGGTGAAGTAATAGCCCAAAATAGAATAAAAAGTTGGCCTGGGATATCTTTCCCTGGAGGACATGCAGAAAATAATGAAACAATATATGATAGTGCCATTCGTGAAATAAAAGAAGAAACTGGCTTAGATATTTTCAATTTAAAATCTTGCGGTTTTATATATTGGTATAATAACAAAACCGAAGATAAATATTTCACATATTTTTATAAAACTACTGACTATTCAGGTAAACTGATTTCAGAAACTGACGAGGGCAAAGTTTTCTGGACAAAAATAGAGAATTTTGAAAGCATGAAATGCGCTCCTAATTTTAAAGAATATTTACCGATGTTTTTAACAGAGAATTATACAGAGGCGTATTGTTCATGGAATGATGAAATAAAACCTGACATGTCAAAAGAAAACCCATGGGGTATTATTTACAGATAATGTAGCTTTAAACTAAAAAACAAGCATTCTGTATTATTTTTAGATGATGTTAATATGCGTTGCTTGTAGCAACAGGCAAGTATCAGGTAAAATAAAGTTACGATACTAAGGAGGTATTTGCTATGTTAAACGAAAATATTAAAACCATCAGAAAATCAAAAGGACTCTCGCAAGAAGAGCTTGCAGTTAAACTAAATGTAGTAAGGCAAACAATTTCTAAATGGGAAAAAGGATTATCTGTTCCAGATTCGGAAATGTTAATTACTATATCACAAATTTTTGAAACACCAGTAAGTGTTTTACTAGGAGAAAACATTTTTGAAGCACGAGCTGATGAGCTAAGAGTAATTTCAGAGAAACTGGAAATTATAAATTTACAACTTTCACAGAGAAGTATCATAAAACGGAAAATATTTCACTGGATATTTATATCAATGAGTGTTGCTATAGTAGCAATTTTTGTTCTTATATATTGGTGGGGCAGTCCATATTTAGATTGGGATTATAGTAAACCTGATTTAGCTGTTGTAGGAACAATTTTACACGGCATTGAATGGTTATTTGTGAGGTTAGCACCAATTGCTTTTGTGACTGCAATTATAGGAATATTTTTAACACGAAAAAAAACATAAGGTTTTTAATTATTTAGCTGTTAATGTTGAAAAAGAGGTTGTGGCGAAATTTTCATTTCGTCACAACCTCTAATTTTTTAGTTACAGTGCTAGGAAACAAGCTTTTGCATGAGCGAGCGTACATTTAGTACGTGACCGAAATGCAAAAGTGCAGTTGACGACGCAATGTGTGCTTTATTGTGAGCTAA
>CAYJKG010000028.1:0-314 GCA_964370685.1 uncultured Faecalibacterium sp.
AAAACAGATTGAAAGTGTTATCATTTAGTGGTAGTTTTTTGTTGTCGATTATATACTTAAGAAATATTAAGTATATAAGGATTTTGTTACAATCTTCATACGCAAAATGTCTTCGTAAATCTTCCATGCATTTCCAAATAATTTCATTGTGGTTTGTTTTCATTAATATTCACCTCTTAACAAGTTTTCAAGTTTCATTTTTTCAAGCTTAATAATTTCATTAAAGAGCTTTTCTTTGTTTAAAATCTCAGCTAAAAATTTTACTACTTCATTTTGTTTTTCTAATTCTACTATGTCTATTTTTATTTTTTCTA
>CAYJKG010000028.1:324-38517 GCA_964370685.1 uncultured Faecalibacterium sp.
TAAGGCTTGTTCTTTATAAATAGATGAATTCAAGATGGCTAGTAAATACAACACATTAACTTCATCTGAAATACCTCTTAGTATAAGACAAAATGATGTAACGAGTAAACCTTCATCTTTTTCACTAATATAAGCAGCATCATAAGGTTGACTTAGCTTTATAACAATATCCCCACTTTTTGTTAATTTTTTTTCGTCTAATTCAGTTTTTACAGCTATTTCAGCTAAATTTTCATGGTCTATACTTCCGTTGGTTATAGCTTTTGGAACTAATATTTTTGTTCTTTTCAATATTGTATCTGTTTCTTTTTTTGCTTCAACTCTGCTAATTATTTGCCCACCTATAGTTTCAGCAATGTCTTTTATATTCATGTTTTTATATACCTCCTGAAATAGTGTTATAAGTTTTTATGTTCGTTCGATAAATTGATTATAACAGAATTTCTTCAAGAAGTCAATATATGTTACAAAAATAACTTTGATATATTTTTTTATGTTCATATAACCACATTAAAAACAGCACCTCAATAAAGAAGTGCTGTTAGTGATTATTTGTATACTATATTTCTGAATATAAACTCATCACATATTGAGTGAGCCATATTCATAAGCCTTACCCATTCTATTTGGTCAGTGCGTTTCAGTTCTGCTGTAATACCAAAATGTTCGATATATTTTGGCATCATTTCATTAAGGAGTGCTTGTGCTTGCTCGTTGACTTCATTTAAATGTGGTACTAACTTTTCACTAAGTAGAAGATGATTAAACAACGGACTATGGTGTTCCATCAGCCACGATTTTCTCATTCGCCCATATTTTCCTAGTGGTTTATAATTTTCGTTATTAAATTTAATATCAGGGATATAGTAATCTCCGTTTTTTCTATAAGTTAATTCTTTCATTATTTCATTCTCGCTTTCAATAAGATTTTTCATCACATCAAGCAATCTACTTGCCAATTCATCTTATTTTCTGCCCTTGATTTTGCCCTTATCATTCCCACAAAAGCTAACGAAACGATATAACAAGTAACTCACCTTGTAGTATGTACCTTTGCAGAAATTTAGGTAAAATCTAGTATTCTTAAGGGGTTTATAGTAGTTAGAGTGATGTCGTGAAACCTTATAAAAAGTGGGTGTTCAAATATAAATAATGTGAATATCGTGTTTTTTGTAGGGAATGCATTTTATGCATTCCGATAGGTTTGCACAAACTTCTCGGTAGATAGGCTCGGCTCCTCTGGGGAGAGCTGTCACGCAGTGACAGAGAGGGGGAAGTGTCTACCCTACAACTTGCATGGCAACCCCAATTTATAATTTATATTTAATAAATTATAACACAGCAAAAATAATATTTCAAATTAATTTCAGCGAGCAGAGTAGGCATATTAACGTCTATAAATACTAACCTAACGACAAAATGTTTCTTTATGAATACTCGTTTATAATCAGCTGTGTTTAAATAAAATTTAATAATAAAAATAAAACCTGTAGTTATTTGCAAAACGCAATTGCCACAGGTTTTTTATTATCAAAATTTATCTAATATTATCTACAATCTCTTTTACATAGTCGTAAACTTTTTGCGGGCTATTTTTGCCATTTTCTGCTATTATTTTTACTATAGCCGAGCCAACAATTACGCCGTCTGCTTTTTGTGCCATGTTTTTGGCTTGCTCTGGTGTTGAAATACCAAAACCAATAGCAACGGGTAAATCAGAAACTTCTCGCACAAGGCCAATCGTGTTAAAAATATCATCTGTTATGATTTGTTTTTTTAGCGCTCGCATATTTGCGCTCCTCTCAACAACACGTTTAAACATTAAAAAACTGCACCCATTCTGCTATTCATATATTTATTTTAATATATGAATAGCAATTTGAGTACAGTTTACTTTTACACGAAACTTAATTAAAAAACAGTTTATTTGGTTAAAAATCAATGCCAAAGTGTTACTTTAAGAAAAAAATTCCCGTCATACCAATTTGACTTCGCATTAACCGAATAAGCAGTTTTCTGTTTTACAATCATTTGTGCTCCAGAATTCGAATCAATTGCAATTGATGTTGAACCAACTTTAAATGTAATAGCGCCATTTCCTTCTTCATCGCCTCCATTCCAAAGCTCAAGTATGTGATTCTCATTAAATATTGTTGATTCCGCTGCTTTTGTGCAGAGGTATGTATTACCACTAGTAGTCAATGAACGAACACCTTCAACAAGTGTGGTAGGGGCCCATCGTGGCATTATAAGTGTATCTTCTGCTGAATAAAAGCGTATTGCATATATATCATCATTTCCATCTAAAACAATCCAGTCTCCGCTATTATCATTAACTATAGTACCGTCACTAGTAGGCATATCTGTGGCGAAAACTGATGTTGTGTGAAATGTAAAAATCATTGCTACTACTAAAAAATAGATAAAGTTTTTTTCATAATTATTCCTCTTCATTTTAAATGTTGTTACTTCATAATAAAATCATATGCTTTTAATTAAGGTTCGTGTGTCTGGCATGGGTTTCAAAATGCTTTAGATCTTTCAATTGTTTTTTTAAATATGATATAAATAATAAATTGTATTAAGGCTAAAATCCATAACTTTATAGTTGTCATTCCATAACCTAATGTAAATTGCCATATTTTATGCGTGAACTCAATATTGGCTAAGTGTAATACGCTGTGAACAATTGCAAAAAATGTAGTAACAAAAAACGCTATCAAAATCAATTTGAGAATAATGTTTAATAAACTTGACCTCATTATTTTAACTACATAATCTTTGCTAGGTGCACAATTGACTGATAAATTATCTTTTGTTTCAGTGTCAATTAAATCATCAATAAGATATTCCAAAGAAACTTTAAAGAATTTTGATAATTGTAAAACATTGTTTAAATCAGGAAGCGTGTCCCCCAATTCCCATTTTGAAATTGATTGCCTTGATACTGACAATTTTATGGCAAGTTGTTCCTGTGACAAATTATGTTTTTTTCGTAACGAGTAAATTTTTTCGCCAATTTTCATAAATAGCAACCTTTCTAAATTACATTTAATTTTTATTTTGAACAAAACTATTGTATCTCTGGAATTTAAGAATTTCAACATATAACAGTTTGAATTTTGTCAACCAGTAGTTGCAAACCTGTTTTTTTATAAATAAAAATGTCAGACTACTCAATAATTCAGATTATTTGTTATGCTGTTTTGCTTTACATATTTGTTTGCATTTTGGTAATTCCATAAATACCTTATCTAATATTATCTACTATTTCTTTTACATAATCATAAACTTTTTGCGGGCTGTTTTTGCCATGCTCTGCTATTATCTTTACTATGGCAGAGCCAACAATTACACCATCTGCTTTTTGCGCCATTTCTTTGGCTTGTTCTGGTGTGGAAATACCAAAACCAACAGCAACAGGCAAATCCGAAACCTCTCGAACTAGCTTAACCATGCTATCAATATCAGTTGCTATATTTGTGCGCACACCTGTAACACCTAAGGAGGAAACAAGATATATAAACCCATTTGCGTTTTCTGCTATAAGTTTTATTCTATCTTTTGAGGTAGGGGCAATTAGCGATATAAAATCAATATCATATTTTGCAAAGGTATTTTCAAACTCGGTCTTTTCTTCAAAAGGTATGTCGGGCAATATAACGCCACTTATGCCAATTTCACTGCATCTTTTAGCAAATTTTTCTATGCCGTATGAAAACACTATATTTGCGTAGGTCATAAAAGCTAGTGGAACGCTAACTTTAACAGTGCTAACCATGTTAAAAATGTCATCTGTTGTAATTTTGTTTTTTAACGCACGCATATTTGCACTTTGTATAACAACACCCTCAGCAGTCGGGTCAGAAAAAGGTATCCCTAGCTCTATCATGCTTGCACCTGCTTTTTCAAGGGTATATATAAGCTCTTTTGTTGTTTCAAGGTCAGGGTCGCCACAGGTTATAAAAGGTATAAAAGCCTTTTGTTTTTTTAATGCCTCTTTAATTTTCATTCTGCAATCTCCCTTCCTCTGTATCTTGCTATTGATAAACAATCTTTATCGCCTCTGCCAGATAAGTTTATAACTATTATTTTATCTTTTGCCATAGTAGGTGCAATTTTAAAAGCATATGCCAATGCGTGTGAGCTTTCAATTGCTGGTATAATGCCCTCAGTTTTTGATAAATACTCAAACGCTTTTACCGCCTCATCATCGGTGATAGAAACATACTGCGCACGGTTTATATCATGTAAATGAGCATGCTCAGGGCCTATGCCAGGGTAATCAAGCCCTGCTGAAATGGAGTAAACTGGTGCAATTTGGCCGTATTCATCTTGGCAAAAATAGCTTTTCATGCCGTGGAATATTCCAAGCTTGCCGGTTGCAATAGTGGCGGCTGTGTCGGCTGTGTTTACTCCTCGCCCTGCCGCCTCACAGCCAATAAGCTCAACTTGTTTATCCTCTATAAAATTATAAAACGCACCAATTGCATTTGAACCGCCACCTATGCACGCAATAACAGTATCAGGCAATTTGCCCTCTTTTTCGAGGCATTGTTCTTTGATTTCTTTTGATATAACAGCCTGAAAATCCCTAACAATAGTGGGGAAAGGGTGTGGACCCATAACCGAGCCTAGCACATAATGTGTGTCATGTATGCGGCTAGTCCATTCACGCATGGTTTCAGAAACAGCATCTTTAAGTGTTGCAGTGCCAGAGGTTACAGGGTGCACCTTTGCGCCTAAAAGTTCCATTTTATATACGTTTAAAGCTTGGCGTTCGCAATCTTCCTTGCCCATGAAAATTTCGCACTCCATGCCAAAAAGTGCGGCGGCAGTAGCTGTTGCAACACCGTGTTGCCCAGCACCTGTTTCGGCAATTATGCGCGTTTTACCCATTTTATGCGCTAATAAAACTTGCCCTAAAACGTTGTTTATTTTATGTGCACCAGTGTGGTTTAAATCTTCACGTTTTAAGTATATTTTTGCTCCGTTTAAGTTTTTTGTCATATGTTTTGCAAAGTAAAGCCTAGAGGGGCGCCCTGCATAATCATCAAAAAGTTCTTTAAGTTCGTTTTTAAATTGCTCGTCATTTTTATAAAAATCATAAGCTTTTTCTAGCTCTATAACTGCGTTCATCAAGGTTTCAGGTATATACTGCCCACCGTGCACGCCAAATTTTGAATTTTGCATTTATTTTTCGCTCCTAACTATGTTTATTATTTGTTTTATTTTTTCTAAATTTTTAATTTTGTTTTCTTCAACACCACTGCTAACATCTAGTGCAAACGGCGCAAATTTTTTTATTGCACTCAAAGCGTTTTGCGTAGTTATACCGCCCGCTAAAATAAAGGGTCTATCAAAATCTGTAATTATTCCCCAATCAAAAACTTCGCCTGTGCCATAGCCGTTATCAAGCAAAACCATGTCAGCGTTGCAGTTTTTAGCTTTTATTAAGTCGCTTTCGTTTTTTATTTTAAACGCTTTCCAGATTATAGTTTTGGGTGTTTTTTGCCTTAGTTGGTGTATATAATCGTTTGTTTCATCGCCATGTAGTTGTATTACATCGCAAATATCTTTGAAATTTTCTATGTAACTAATAGGTTCATTCACAAAAACGCAAACAGATGTTATATTTTTATCTAACTTTGCAATAAGTGTTTTTGCTGTGTTTAAATCAATGCTTCTGTGGCTTTTTTTAAAGTTGATAATAAAGCCTGCGTAGTCTGGCATTGTTTCGTTAACATAGCTTATATCTTCAAATCGGTAAAGGCCGCATATTTTAATTTTACTCATAATCAGCGCCCTTTATTGTGGAGATAAAAACTTTTTTATTGTTTGTTTTCATTAAAGCCTCGCCTATAAGCAAAGCGTTTACGCCGTTTTTAACGAGGTTAATGCCATCATCAGGTGTTAAAATTCCACTTTCTGCAACATAAATTACATCACTAGGTATAAACTTTTTAAGCTCGCTCGCATTTGCTAAATTAACAGTAAAATTTTTTAAATTGCGGTTATTAACACCTATTATTTTTGCACCAGCTTTTATAGCAATTTCAATTTCGTTTTCATCGTGCGTTTCTACAAGTGCGTTTATTCCTAACGTGTTGCAAATTTCAATGTAGCTTTTTATTTGTGCTTCGCTTAAAATTGCAACTATCAACAGCACACAATCAGCGCCCATTATCTTTGCCTCATAAATTTGGTATTCATCAACAGTAAAATCCTTGCGTAATAATGGTAGTGCAACTTTAGCTCTAATTTGCTTAAAAATATCATCGCTACCTAAAAACCATTTTGGCTCAGTTAAAATCGAAATACAAGTTGCACCGCTATTTTCATAAGCTGTTGCAATATCTAAATAGGGAAAATCAGCAGATATAACACCTTTTGAGGGTGAGGCTTTTTTTACCTCACAAATTAAGGCTGGTTTATTTGCTTTTAATGCTTTTTCAAAGCAAAAATTACCCTTTGGCATACTTAGTGCTTGTTTTTTTATATCTTCGTGGTTTATAATTTTTTTATTTTTTGCAACTCTAAGTTTTGCATAGTTGGCAAGTTCATCTAAAATCATATTATACCCCTTTTTTAATTATTAGATAGTTCTACAAACTCATTTAATTTATCTATGCCTTTTTTGCTATCGAGTATTTTTTCAATTTCTGAAATAGCTTGTTTTAGTGTTAAATTATCCTTTGCGATATAAAGCGCAGCAGCACTGTTTAAAACAACAGCATCACGTTTTGCACCTTTAACGCCGCTTAAAATATCTTTTGTTATTTGGGCGTTTTCCTGTGCGGTTCCACCTAAAAGCTCGTTTTTATTATATGTTTTAAAACCTAGTTCTTGTGGGTTTATTTCGTAGCTTTTAAACCAACCATCTCTAATTTCGCAAACTTTGCTAGGTGCTGAAATCGAAATTTCATCAAGGCCGTCAGTGCCATAAACCACCATGCCACGCTTAACACCAAGTTTTGTTAAAACCTCTGCTAGTGGTTCTACTAAAGTTTCATCATACACGCCCATAAGTTGCATGCTTGCACCAAGTGGGTTTGAAAGCGGGCCTAAAATGTTAAAAATAGTACGCATACCTAGCTCTTTGCGCACAGGTGCAACGTTTTTCATTGCGCTGTGGTAAATTGGTGCAAACAAAAAACAAATGCCTATTTCATCTAATAATTGCATACTTTTTTCAGGTGCTATATCAATTTTTACTCCTAGAGCTTCTAGTACATCGGCTGCGCCGCATTTGCTAGAGGCAGCACGGTTGCCATGTTTTGCAACGGCAACACCAGCGCTTGCAAGCACAATCGCAGAGGTGGTTGAAATGTTAAACGAGTTTGATTTATCGCCACCAGTGCCAACTATTTCAAGTGCGGGTTTATCGTTAAGCAGCTTTGTTGCGTGTTTGCGCATGCTTTTTGCCGAGGCCACAATTTCCTCTATAGTTTCGCCTTTCATAGCAAGGGCGGTTAGGTATGACCCCATTTGTATATGCGAGGCCTCACCACACATAATTTCGTTCATAACAGCAAAAGCTGTTTCTTCAGGTAAATCTTGCTTATTTGTTAGTTGAATAATTGCTTCTTTAATCATTTTAAACCTCCAAAAAGTTTTTTATTATTGTTTTACCTTGTGGTGTTAGTATGGATTCAGGGTGAAACTGCACACCAAAAATAGGGTGTTCTTTATGCTCAACTGCCATAATTTCGCCGTCATCAGTGATAGCTGTAATTTGCAAAATATCTGGCATTGTTTTTTGTTCAGCAGTTAAGGAGTGGTATCTTGCTACTTTTATTTGCGAGGGTGTGTTTTTAAATATACCCTTATTTTCAACATTTATTTGTGATTGTTTGCCATGCATAACACTTTTTGCATATGTTATATTAGCGCCAAAAGCTTGGCAAATTGTTTGATGCCCAAGACAAACGCCAAATATAGGATATTTTGTATGTAATTTTGCAATAACTTCAAGGCAAACTCCAGCATCATCTGGCCTTTTTGGCCCTGGGGATAAAACAATGTGCGAGGGGGCTAAAGCGTCAATTTCTGCCACAGTTAATTCATCATTTTTTATAACTTTAGCATTGCTATTAAATTCGCCTATGGCTTGGTATAAATTGTAGGAAAAACTATCGTAATTATCAATTATTAATATCATTTTTACCCCTCCAATACACTTACAACGGATTTTGCTTTGTTAATGCATTCTTGATACTCGCTCACAGGGTCAGAATCCATAACTATGCCAGCGCCTGAACGCACAAAAATCTTATTATTCTTTTTAAAAGCAAGGCGTATAGCAATGCAAGTATCAATGTTTCCGTTAAAATCTAAGTAGCCAATAGCACCGCCATATACACCTCGTTTTTCGTTTTCAAGCTCGTTAATAATTTCCATAGCACGTATCTTAGGTGCACCAGAAAGCGTACCAGCTGGCAAAATGGCATCAACAGCATCTAGTGCATCGTTACCATTTGCAACTTCACCAGTAACAGTAGAGCCTATGTGCATAACGTGTGAAAACCTTAAAATTTTCATGTAATCTTCTACTTTAACTGTGCCAAACTTACTTATTTTACCTATATCGTTTCTGCCTAAATCAACAAGCATGTTGTGTTCAGCACGTTCTTTTTCGTCATTTAGCAAAGCTTTTTCAAAAGCTATATCTTCTGCACTTGTTTTACCACGTGGTTTTGTGCCTGCAAGGGGGTAAGTCATAACCTTTTTATCTAAAACCTTAACAAGTGTTTCAGGCGAAGCACCAGCCATTTCTATATCGTTGCTAGAAAAATAAAACATATATGGTGAGGGGTTTTTAAGGCGTAGTTTTTCATAAACATCTATTAAACTACCCTCGTAATTTGCACAAAGCCTATTTGATAAAACAACTTGGAAAATATCACCCTCAAAAATGTATCTTTTAGCTTTTTCAACCATTTGACAAAAAGCTTCTTTGCTAAAAGTTGCACTTAGTGGCGATAACAACTTGCCTTTTTGCTCTTTAACTAAAGCGCCATTTAGTAAAATATCTTGCATTTTATTTAGCTCTAGCACAGCTTTGTTATAATTTGTTTCTAGCTCGTTAGTTTTAGCGTTTACTATTAAGATAATTGTATTTTTAAGGTTATCTATAGCTATAATTTTATCAAAAAGCATTAAATCAACATCGTTAAAGTTTTCGTCATCGTTGGCATTTAACTTTAATTTTGGCACACTGTATTTAATAAAATCGTATGAAAAATAACCTACAAGTCCTCCAGTAAAGGGTGGCAAATTTTCTATTTTAGGGCTTTTGTTTTCGTTTAAAATTTTGCGTATATATTCATGTGGTTTTGCATCGTCAAAGCTAAGGTTAAGCGCAGTGTTTATTTTTATTTTATTATCCTTTGCGATTATTTCAAGCGTTGGGTCAAAGCCTAAAAAACTATATCGGCCAAAATCTGCTTTATCCTCACAAGATTCTAATATAAAAACATTTTTGCTGATATTTTTTAGTTTTTTATAAATTTCTGTGGTTTCTAGCTTTAAATTTAAGCTTAAAGTAATCGGTATTGTCTTATAATCATCTGTTTTTAAAATATCTTTTATTTCAGATAAATTGGGGTAATAACTCATTGTTTGTGTCCTCCCTTATACAAATTAAAATAAAAAAACGTCCTTGACAGATAATAAAATCTGTCAAGGACGAGAATAAAACTATACCCGTGGTACCACCTTGATTTATAGGGAATAACCCTATACACTTTGCGAAATACTAACATATTTCCGACTACTTACGTAAGTCTTAACGTCATGGAATACTAAAGGTAAAACCTCGTTGACCATGCCCTCGGTGGTCCATTTAATAAGCAGTAACTATTGGGCTTGCACCTACCCCAACTCTCTGAAAGTTCTTATCTTATTTTTATCTCCACTTCAACGGTTTAAAGTATTAAATTTTCCTAAATAATAACACATTATTTTTAACTTGTCAAGTTTTTAAACGTATTTTTGCTTTATGTGGTTTGTTTTATGTATTTAAGCATATTTTTTATTCATATTATGAGATTTTTAAAGCTACATGTTAAATTGGGTGGTCTGGTATGCTTAAATGCAAACGGCGCATAACAAAAATATATGCTGGTATTAAATATATGCACGCTGCTATCCACGCGGCTGGTGTTGATAAACATGCCATTAAAAAACCATTTGGCCCTACGCATAAAAACGCAAATCCGCCACGTGTTATCATCTCTGCAACACCTGCCATCATAGCCATAGTGCTAAAACCTAGGCCTTGTATAACAAAGCGCAAAACTAAAAGCACGCCTAATGCTACATAAAAATATGAGCTCCACATCATAACTTGTTGAGATTTTGCCATGATTTCAACCTCGCTAGGGTCAACAAATAGCGAGAGCATAAATACATCTGCAATATCTACTAAAAAATAAACAGCTATGCCATATATAGTGACCATTAAGGTGGAGTTGCGCATGCCTTGGCTTATGCGGTCTAGTTTTTTTGCACCTAGGTTTTGGCTGGAGAAAGTTGCCAGAGTTGTGCCTATACTGTCAAGCGGTATATAAAGCATGTTCATAACCCTGTTGCCAGCTGTCATTGCGGCAACAGCCACGCTACCTAAAGCGTTTATGGAGCTTTGCAACACTAGGCCACCAAGAGCTGTTATGCTACACTGTAAGCCCATAGGCAAACCCATAGCACAAAGAACTTTGCAATACTTCCATTTTAGGCGCATTTGCTCTTTTGTGCAGTGCAAATCTGTAAAATGCTTAAGTAAAAATAAAAAGCTTAAAACACCTGCCACAGCTTGGGAAATAATGGTAGCTAAAGCCGCGCCAAAAACACCCATGTTAAAATTTAAAATAAATACTAAATCGAGCACTATATTTAATACGCTAGAAAGTATTAAAAAATATAAAGGGCGCTTGCTATCACCTAGTGCACGCATCATAGCGCTTGAAACATTGTATAATAAAATCGCAGGTATGCCTACAAATACTGTGCGTATGTAGCTTTGTGCATCTGCAAAAATATCTTGTGGGGTGTTCATGGCGGTTAAAATTTGTGGGGTAAATGCAACAGTTACAGTAGTAACCAAAATAGCACATATCAGTGAAAGCCAAAGAGCATTTGCATAATAACAACGCATTTCGTCATACTGCTTTGCGCCAAATGCTCGTGCAATTGGTATAGCTTGCCCAGCACAAAAACCTATTGCACCACCTAAAACTAAATAGTTTAAGCTGCCAGTTGAACCAACAGCTGCCAGTGCCTCAACGCCCACAAAACGACCAACTATTATGGTGTCAGCCATGTTATAAAATTGCTGAAAAACTCCACCTAACATAAGTGGAAAAGCAAAAGATAATATCAGTTTAAATGAGCTACCAGATGTCATGTTTTTTGTCATTAAATATTTAAAACTCCTATTTGAAAGATAATCAGTTAAATTGCATGTACCCCATTATAGTACCTGCTGAGTTAAAATACAAGAGTTTTAACAATAATTATTCTATTTTTTACACATTTTTTTCATTGTTTTTTTGTGAGGTTTATACAAATGGGTTTTTGCTGTAAAAAATTGTGCAAATCGTTAAATTTTTTAAAAACTATTGGCTAAATCTGTTTTTGGTTGTAAAATAAAGAAAGTTAGATAATAATCAAGCAATAGGGAAATTATATTGAGAAAGGTGAGTTTTATGCATATTAAAGATTTGCTAATCGGCGAAGAAAATTTTGAACAAGCAATGCAAACAACGATTGAGCCGCTGTTAAACGATGTTTGCACAGAGCACTATTTGCCGGTAAAAAATGGCGCATTACACACAAAGCTATATAAAAACCAAAACGCAAAAGGTGTGGTTGTAATTTGCCATGGATATACTGAATTTATAGAAAAATATTTGGAAAACATTTATATGTTTTATAACTTGGGTTACTCTGTTGCAATGTGTGAACATAGAGGACATGGTTTTTCGCACAGAATGTCAGATAATATACATAAAATACATATAGATACTTTTGCAACATACGTTCAGGATTTTAAAAGCTTTACTTTTTACGTTAAAGAGCAATGTCCAGATATGCCACTGTTTTTATTTGCACACTCAATGGGTGGCTGTATTGGTGCTTTGTATTTAGGACAAAATATAAAACCATATAAAGCGGCTGTGCTTTCAAGCCCTATGTTAGAACTTAGGCCCAAATCAATGCCATCACCTTTAGCAATAACAATTAGTAAAACTATGGTGCTTTTTGGCAAAGGGCAAAACACACCAGCACCGCCAAAGTTTGAGCCAAATGAGCACTTTGAAAATAGCGGTTCTTTAAGTAAGGCACGTTTTGAGCGTAACATGGCGTTGCGCATAGCAGAACCTAAATATCAAATGGTAGTGGGTACAGTAGGCTGGCTATCAGCTGCTTTAAGCGCTGTAAATAAAGCGCAGAGAAAAGCAAAACACATACATATACCGCTGTTACTTATAAATGCGGGTAAAGACACCGTTGTTAAACCAGGCGGGCAAAAAACATTTATTGAAAAAGTACCTAAGGGCAAATATCTCTCGCTAGAAAACTCAAAACATGAGGCTTTTAATGCGGACGAAGAAACAAGAGAACTTTTTTGGCAAGAAATAGCAAGTTTTTTTGAAGAATTTGCGTGATAAATAAAAAAGGGAGTTACAGGTTTTTAAAACTTGAAACGCCCTTTTTTATTTTAAATTATATATTGATTTATTAAATATAAAATTAATAAGTGCAATGGATAAAATAGATAAAAAAACCATTTAGAAAAATTTTTATATTTTGTCATACGTTTGCCATTGTATAAAAAGACTAAGCAAAAACCAGCAATTAACATGCTTATGGCATTAAAAAATGCAAAGTAGCTCTCATTAGGATAGCTCATTACAATAAACAATATAGCACTAGCTCCAAATGATATAAGTTTTTTATTGTTATCATCTTTAGCCCAGTTAAATAATAAAACAAAAATAGGGGCCATTATTGACCAATCACAAATGCTTGCAAGCATGATTAAAATTAATATAGTTAAATTTTGTAAAAAAGCATTATTTATTTTTTCTTTAGCAACTAATATTAAAAAGCTTAAAAATAAAGTAAATAGCATATTAAGTGGAAAGTATCCAAATAAATAATCACCAAATGCGAGAACATAAGGTATTTGTGTGGGGATAGCTATTAATAATAAACGCAAAGCGTATTTCTTTTTAGAGCTAGTGTATTTGTACCCTTCTACTAAAAAATAACACATGGTAATCGCTGTAAAATATCCAATATCAGTAAAAATTATGGCAAGGGTGCTCATTGGGTCTAAAAAAACTAAAGAAATATGGTTTAGTAACATTGTGAGCATAGCGATGTATTTTATAATATCCTTGTTTAGTGGTTTATTTGATTTTTCCATTTCAACCTCGTTTTTTATTTTTTATAGCAATTTTATCACATAATGTACAAGTGGTAAAGCTAAAAGCATAAATTTTAGCAATAATTTTTTTAAAAATATTACTCTTTGCATAATATGAGTGGAGAATAAATTGCGCTTATTAAGTAAGCTTGTAGTAAATAGCTAAAAATCATTGTAATTAAAGGGTTTTAGGTGTTATTTTTTGTAAAAAAATACTTGTTTTTTGTATATTGATGTGGTATGCTTTGATTAACAAAAGTGTAATAAATTAATATTTTGCATAACTTAAAAAGAGGTTAATTATGCGTAAAATTACTAACATAGCAATAACATCGATGCTTTTGATTACTGCCTTATTTGTAATAGTGCTGTATCTAATGAGCGATACAAATTTACCAAACAATGATGATGAAGAATTAATAGATTTTAATTATGGCTGGGAATATAGCATAAATAATGGTGGGTTTGTGTCATGCCAATCGCCTTTGGATTTAATTGGCAAAAATGCAGAAGTTTTGGTTTTGAAAAATGTAATTCCACAAGTTGATAATAACGAAAATTATCTGCAATTTAATGTATCAAGAACAATGGTTAAAATATATCTTGAAAATGAGCTTGTGTTTAATATAGATGAAGAGGACCTTTCACCTGTTGGTAAATCTCCTGGAAATATGCCTTTGTTTGTAGAGCTACCAGATATGAATGTCGGAGATGAAATAAAACTGGAGCTAATACCTGTTTATGGCGAGGTAGAGATGACTAGTTTTTACCTAGGCCACGAAAGTGCTGGTATTTATAACATGATAAGAAATGAACTTTTCAATTTTGTTATCTCGGCAATAATGGTAGTTTTTGGTCTGGTAGAAATAGCATTTTACATTTTTGTTGGCAGAAGGAACAAGGCTTTGCATATGTTGCAATTAGGTTTTTTAACCTTGCTAGCAGGACTTTATACTTTTACTGTTTTGCCTATGTTATCTTTAATTTTATCAGAACCTTATATAATTTCAGTTGCTTCGTATTTATTATTGAGCCTGCTACCAATACCAGTTTTATTCTTCCTTTGCACAGCATATGAGCTAAAATATAAAAAACCAATATATGTGATGATTATCGTGCATACTGTTTATTGGTTTATGATAATAGTATTGCAAGCTAATAACTTATTAGATGTTAGACAAACAATAAAAATATGTCATTTAATTTTAACAATATCAATATCCATGATAATTGTTACTGCTATATACGAAATGGCTATACGAAAAAATAAAAAAGTGCGAACATTTATTATAGGCGTAGTAACTTTATGTTTGTTTACAGTAATAGATTTAATAACATATTATTTTTCGTATGAAACATATATGTCAACTTTCTTTAAAATGGGTGTAATAGGTTTTTCAGCAGTTTTATTTTTAGGATATACAAGAGATCTTGCAGAAATGATAAAACAAAATGCGCGCACAAAAATTTACGAAAAACTTGCATATCAAGATGTATTAACTTCAAGTAAAAATAGAACCTGTTTTGAAAAGGATTTAGATGCCTTTAGAAGTAAATCGCAAAATATTGAAAATTTAATACTAGGAATATTTGATGTAAATAATTTAAAAGTTATAAACGATACACAAGGGCACAAACAAGGCGATAGACTTTTAATAAGTGCACACGATGCAATTTTACGTACATTTGAA
Organism: uncultured Faecalibacterium sp.; assembly: GCA_964370685.1. Classification (GTDB taxonomy): domain Bacteria; phylum Bacillota; class Clostridia; order Oscillospirales; family Ruminococcaceae; genus Faecalibacterium. Next base: position 15,448 of record CAYJKG010000028.1, read on the forward strand.
AACACAGCAGTTATTTATCGTATAGGTGGCGATGAGTTTGCAATTATATCAACAGATATAATAATAGAGCAAGCACCTATGTTATTAAAAAAACTTGAAACAAATGCTAAAAAGATAAGTAACATATCAGGATTAAATCTTTCGATAGCTGGTAGTTTGGGTCAATACGATAAAAAACAAGATACTAATATTGAAGATTTAATGAGACGTGTTGATAAAGCTATGTATGCCCGCAAGCAAGAAATGAAAAACGCTGAATAAAATGCAATTGAGCCGTTATAAGTTAGTGTGATACTAACTTATAACGGCTCCTTTTAGTTTTTTTAATTCAGCTGATAAACCTTATTTTGACGCAGCAAAGCTCATTAATTTTTCGTAGGTTTCATCGCTTAAGTAGTGCTCTGCACGGCATGCATCTTTTTCGGCGGTTTCTTGGTTTACACCAAGACGCAAAAAGAATTCTTTTAATTTTTCATGGCGCAAATATATACGTGTTGCGATCTCAAGCCCCTTATCTAAAAGAGTGATATTGCCAGTGTGGTCTATAGAGATATATTCGTCTGTGCGCAATAATTTCATAGCACGGCTTATGCTAGGTTTGCTAAAACCCATTTCTGTAGCTATGTCAATTGAGCGTACATTGCCATTACGTTTTATCAGCACATAAATTGTTTCCAAGTAATCTTCAGCAGATTCGTGTATATTCATAATCTATAGCTCCTTTCTTTCATATTTTAGATAATACCATAAACAAGTAATTTATGCAATACGTTAGACTTTGCTATTTTAATATTAACATTTATTAAAATATACTTCCAACAGCTGTTATTTTATCGGCTAAAGCTTCAAGGTAATGCTCGTGTTCAGGGTTTAAGCTGCTATATACCACACCATCATAACCTTTGCGTGCAGTTGAGTGTATATATTCACCATCGCCTAAATACATCGCAACATGTCCAGGAAAAAATAATAAATCACCTTTTTTTGCTTCCTCAAAAGTAATTTCTTTAACGGGGAAATCAGGCTTAATTTGTGCATCTCTATATATCAAAACGCCGTTTAACATATATGCCATTGAAACAAGCCCAGAGCAATCTATGCCTTGTGGGCTTTTGCCACCCCAACGATAATGTGCTCCTTCGTAGGTTTTTGCACTCTGTACAACAGCCTCACGCAAGGAATTTTCTTCCTCGAAACTTGGTTTTTCGTAATATTTTCCTAAAAAACTACATTTAGTATAACCTTTTTGGCCGTCCGGCAAGGCAACTTCTTGCCATCCATCATCATTTGGCTCGCCAATAGGCGAAACAACACCGCCACGGTTAATGCTTGCAATGTGCCAGCCTTGCACTTTTGGCTCGTTTAAAATATCACAGCTATTTTTAAGTACAAACATTTTTGGCAAAGCTTGCCACGCTTCAACTTGCTCATCTCCAAAAAGAAGGCTAGTTTTAGGTGCATAGCCATCATAGCGGTAGTGTGTATTTATCTTACACCATTCATTGTTTATATCTTCTGTAATATCTACTACCATGCCAAATAAAGCTTCGTCGCCTAGCTCGCTTTGCATTGTAGGCTTTGTTTGTAAGGGGCATATAGCAACGTTAACTATAGCTTTCATGTTAAACTCCGTTTCATGCTTGTGTTGTTTTAAAATTATTATTTTAATAAAGCGCTTTGTAATTTGTATATTTGTTTAATGAAATATACAATTAAATTCTAATTAAAAAACACTTTAAATGTAATTTTTAGTCGCAAATATACGTATTGTATATTTTTTTTGCTAATTTGCCTATAAATTTGCGCTGTGCATCATCGCCGTCTAAAGAGGGGCCGTCCCATGTGAATATACCTAAATAAAAAGGTTTTTCATTGTGCAAAAACAAACCAGCATCATGGCTAACGTAATCAAGCCCGCCTAGTTTGTGCGCTATTGGTATGGTTGTTGTTAAATAGCGCATAAAGGTATCTTTGCCACGTTGAGCTAAAAGTGTACTAAAAGCCTTTTGCCATAGCTCACTTTGCTGTGCGAGCTTATAAATGTGAGTATATAAAATATATTGGTCACATGCGCTAGTAAAATTATTTTGCCCTGCTTTTAAAGCGTCAAAATCTAGCATTTTACGCTGTAAAATGGTGCTACTTGCGCCTAAATTTTTGCAAGTTTTATTTACGCTTTGCATACTTACAAGTTCTATTAGCAAGTTTGTTGCTGTGTTATCGCTTTTTGTTATCATCCAATATGCAAGTTCAAAAACAGTGTAGGCATCACAAATATTTTCTTTTTCAAAAACTTCGCTATCTGGTAATAGCTCTGTGCTGGGCAGAGCTATTTTTTGGTTTATATCAATTTCACCATTTTCAATTTTTTCAAAAAGTGTAATTAAAATTGGTAATTTTATTGTAGACGCAGACGAAATAGCTTTTTCAGCATTAAAGTTAAGAATATCCCCATCGGTATTCATATCCACCATTAAAAGTGAAACTTCAGCGGGAAAAAGCGCAATTTCAGCCTCTAACCATTTTTGCAATTCTCTCATTTGCAAGGGTGCACCTCCAAAGTTTTGGCAGTGGCATCTAGCGTTACAGTAGCGCCAAATGGCAAAGAGCAAGTTGGTAGTACATGCCCACATGCAAAGTTGGCGATAGTTGGTTTTTTAGCAGGTACAACAAGTTCGTTAAAAATTTGTGGTAAAAATAGGCCACGTTCTGGGTCTTTAGGCTCGCAATTTGTCCAGCCACCTAAAATTATACCGCTTGCATCCTCAAACTTACCAGCGTTACGCATATGTGTTAAAAAACTATCTATGCGGTAGCTAGATTCATCAACATCTTCTAAAAATAAAATTTTACCCTTTGTGTTTATTTCCCATGGTGTGCCTAAAGAGGCAACCAAAAGTGAGAGATTACCACCGCAAAGCACACCTGTTGCTTTGCCCTCACAAAGCGTTTCAATAGCTTGGTCTTTTGGATTTTCAATAAAACCTTCAAGTGTGCCAAATAATGCCTTTTTTAAATATTCCATTGAGTAATCATCAACTTCTTTATAATATTCGGTTGTAGGCATCATGGTGTGGTAACTAATAAAACCGCAAACCTGTGTTAACGCAGTATGCAAACCTGTAACATCACTATATCCAAACAACGGTTTTGGATGTTTTTTAATTGTGTCAAAATCTAGCAAAGGCAAAATACGGTGTGAACCATAACCGCCACGTGCACAAAGAATGCCTTTTATGTTATCATCAGCAAAAGCATCGTTTATATCTTTAGCACGCACTGCATCTGTGCCAGCTAAATAACCATGCACGGCCTTGCAAGAGGGGTAAACAATAGGTTCAAGCCCAAGTGCACGCACAGCCTTAAGCCCAAGCTCTAAGCGTGTATTATCAGGCATTGCGGAGGAGGTGCAAACTAAGGCTATTTTATCGCCTTTTTTTAGCAAATTTGGTTGTATCATTGTAATTTCACCTTTTATGTGTTTTCATATTCTCTGCGATATTTTTTAAGCTCCTTTTCGTTGCCTAGTATATAATGTTCAGGTGCTATTTCGTGCCATTGTGGTTTATCTACCCTATAATCATGCATACTTGCATCATAAACAATCAAGGTTTTATCACGCTCTGCAATAGGGTCAGGCATAGGTATGGCAGATAAAAGTGATTTTGTATATGGGTGCAAAGGGTGTGCAAAAAGTTCATCTGCGCTTGCAAGCTCAACAATAGTGCCTTTATACAAAACAGCAATGCGGTCGCATATAAAGTGCATAACGCTTAAATCATGAGCGATAAAAAGGTATGTTAAATCACGTTCTTTTTGCAGTTTCATCATTAGGTTTAAAACTTGCGCACGTATTGAAACATCAAGTGCAGAAATAGGTTCATCTGCAATAATAAATTCAGGGTCCATAACAAGTGCACGTGCTATGCCTATACGTTGGCGTTGCCCGCCAGAAAATTCATGAGGGAAACGGCTTGCAAACTCTGGTAAAAGTCCAACGTCTTTAAGTGCTTTATCTACTTTTTGGCGTTTTTCTTCAGTGTTTATACGCTTGCCGTGTGCATACAAACCTTCTGAAACAATATAATCAACCTTAGCACGTTCGTTTAAAGAGGCCATAGGATCTTGGAAAATCATCTGTATTTTTTGCGTTAAGTTTTTATCAAGTTCTTTTGAGATTTTGCCGTTAATTTGCTCGCCTTTGTAGGTTATGCTACCGCCTGTTGTAGGGTTAATGCGTATTATCGAGCGGCCTATTGTGGTTTTACCAGAACCAGATTGACCAACAAGCCCAAAGGTTTCGCCTTTGTAAATATCAAACGAAACGCCCTTAACAGCTTTAAATGGGTGGCGTTTAGTGCCAAAATATACTTTAAGGTCTTTTACACTTAAAAGTACTTCTTTTTTGTTTTCGCTCATACTACACCTCGTTGTTTTCGCAGTTGTTTTATATGTTCAGGCGGTTCTACAAGAGGCGCTTTAGGGTCTAAAAGCCAAGTGCGTGCTTTGTGTGTTGGGGTAACATCAAAATAAGGTGGACGCTTTACAAAATCAATTTTTAAGGCCTGTGGGTTGCGTGGTGCAAAAGCGTCGCCTTTAACTTCATAAAATAAGTTTGGCGGTGTACCTTTTATAGAGTATAAATCATGCCCTTTTATTCCTAGCTGTGGCAAGGAGGAAAGCAACGCCCAAGTATATGGGTGTTTGGGGTTATAAAAAACTTCCTCGCATTTGCCAATTTCAACTATATCGCCAGCATACATAACAGCTATACGGTCAGCAACATTTGCGACAACGCCTAAATCGTGTGTGATGTAAATTGTTGTTAGGTCAAACTTGCGCTGTAAATCTTTTATAAGCTCCAAAATTTGTGCTTGTATAGTCATATCTAGGGCAGTTGTGGGTTCATCGCAAATTAGCACTTTTGGTTTACATGCAATTGCAATTGCTATAACAACACGCTGGCGCATACCGCCTGAAAACTCGTGGGGGTATTGTTTATAGCGTGTAGGTGCATCTGGTATGCCAACAGCTTCTAGTGCCTCAATTGCAGCTTCTTTAGCGGCAAGGCCTTTTAAACCTTGGTGCAAAACAACAGCTTCTTCAATTTGTTTGCCAACTGTTTTTAATGGGTTAAGTGATGTCATAGGGTCTTGCATAACCATGGCAATTTCCTTGCCACGTATTTTTTGCCATTGTTTCTCGTCTTTAAGCTCGGTTAAATCTTGCCCGTTATATAAAATTTTACCATTGCTTATTTTACCATTGCCGTCTAATAAGCCCATGAAAGATTTTGTAAAAACACTCTTGCCAGAGCCAGATTCCCCAACTATAGCTAGACTTTCGCCTTTATAAACATCTAGCGAAATGCCACGTATAGCTTTTAGCACACTGCCACGGAGCGTGAACTCAATTTTTAAATCTTGCACGGATAAAACACTTTGTTTTTGCATAATAACACGCTCCTTTCTTTAATCTTTGTGGTTTTTAGGGTCAGCGGCATCTGCAAAAGCATTGCCTATAATATAAAACGAAATAGTAACTATTGAAAGCACAATTATAGGAAAAAACAATTGATAACGTAAAGTTTCTTCCATCATAACTTTGCGCCCTGCCTCAACTAAGTTGCCCAAAGTAGGCGTTTCAAGTGGTACGCCAAGGCCTATGTATGTAATAAAAACCTCGTTGCTAATGGCTGCTGGTATAGCAAGCGCCATGCGCATGGTGATTATACTTACAAGGTATGGTAATAAGTTGCGCCCTATTATGCGTGGCGTACTTGTGCCAAGGCAACGTGAGGCGAGGTTATAATCTCTATCACGTATAATAACAACTTGGTTGCGCACAAAACGTGCAGTTGCAAGCCAAGAGGTTAAGCACATAGCAAATATCATAGTGGTTATGCCTGGGCGCAAGATGTAGGATATAATAATAACTAAAAGCGTTTGCGGAACATTATCAAAAACATTGTAAAGCTCGGTAAAAATAAAATCAAGCTTTTTTACATAACCCCAAAGTACACCTAGTAAAATACCTAAAATAGCATCAACGCAAGCAACAGTAAAACCTATACCAAGGCTATTGCGCGTACCCGCCCAAATTTGGCTCCATAAATCTTGCCCTATGTTGTTTGTGCCAAACCAATATTCCGAACTAGGTGCTTTATCGCTCGCACGTACTTCTGTTACAATTTGGTTGCCATCATCATCAAGTTTAGGTTGTAAGGTAAAGTAATCCATCTCAACTTCTTGTGACCAATAAATCGTGTTTGCCTCTTTATCATAAGGTATGAGTGGTTCAATAAAAGTAAAAACTAAAGTTGCAATTATTAAACACAGAAAAAACGTAGCCATTTTGTTGCGAAAAAACGCACGAACGGTTGAACCCCAGTATGAGTAGTTAGAGTAACCACCCCTTTCGCCAGCTTCTGGGTCGTAAGAAGCAAACTCAAAAAGCTCTTCTTCGGTATATGTTTTTTCGGCGGTGGAGTTTAGATTATCTGCCATTTGCTGTGTTTTTGTATCTTTATAGCGGAAAAAAGCCATTATCGTCCACCTCCTTTATTACCAAAGCTAATGCGTGGGTCAAGTAGTGCCATTAAAATGTCACCAGTTAATAGGCCTAAAATCGAAATTGATGCGTAAATAAGTACCAAGGCTTGTACAAGTGTGTTATCTTGCAGTTGTATGGAGGTTACAAGTAAGCCGCCCATGCCGGGTATAGAGTAAAGGCTTTCTATGTAGAGAGAGCCCATTAAGGTTAAAATTACAGAGGTTGGTATAAACTGTACAAGTGGTACAAAAGCGTTACGGAACACATGCCCGCGTGAAATTTCAGCCCCTGAAACGCCTTTTGCCCTTGCTAGTTTAACGTAATCCTTGTTGCTTTCGTCTACCATGTAGCGGCGTAGCCACATTGAATAATAGGCGGTGTTGCCTAAAGCTAGCGAGGCAACTGGTAATATCCAAGTGGATAAATCACCTTCGTCAAAACGCATGGAAAGCCCTGTAGCCGCTGTGCCGTAAAACTGTATTAGCAAAAAGTAAACGGCGGCAGGCACAGCTTGCACGAGCACAACAAATATAGTGCCAAAGCGGTTTATCAGTTGTAATTTTGTGCCAGTCGAGCGTGCCATTAATATACCTAGTGGCAAGCCTAAGGCTAAAGCTAGTGTTAGTGAAAGCATGCCTATTGTGAGCGATAGTGGCATTTTTTGCACAACTATATCAAGCACATCTGCACCAACACGATATTTATTAGATTCACCTAAATCTCCTTGAATTAGACCACCCCAAAAGTTGCCAAGCTGTACATGCAAAGGGTCGGTTATGCCAAGTTGTTGCAAACCAACTCTTATTTGTGTTTCGCTCATTTTTTCATAGTTTTGAAAGTAGCCCTCAATAGGCATGAGGCGCAAAAGAGCAAACACAATTGTTATAATAATAAAAAGTGTTAGCATAGAGCGTAACAAACGCTTTGCAAGATACAATGCCATTATATAACTCCTTGATATTTTACTAACCGCAGGCAAATTTTACTGCCTGCGGTTAGCGTAATTGTTATTTAACTTACTTTAAATTTTATTGTGCAGCTGCAGCAATAGCATCAGCACTATCAACTTTCCATTCTTCGTAAAGAGTGTTAAATTCTTCTAGGCTCATAGCAACATCACGTAGCATCATGCCTTTGTAGCGTAAAGGTGCAAGACCATATGGTGCATATTGGCTTTCAAAAATGTTAAGCATAGTTGCTCTATAACCATCTGTTGAAATATGTAGTGGCACTATGATACCATGCTCAATTAAGTGTGCCTCAGCCTCAGCAAATGCTGTGTAACGCGCTGGTATATCAGTTGTAATAGCTTTTGCTGTATCAACAAGTGCATAGTATGCATCAACAACTTCAACTGTTTGTGGCAATTTGCTATCTTTAGGTTCTTCAAGTAAGCTATTTTCAGAATCTTGATACATAAAGTTGTAGCTATTGTTTTTGCCAAATGGATCAGTCCATGTTTGTGGGTCAGCGTAGTCAGCGCCCCAGTTGCATTTCATAAAGCCGTAATCACCAGAGCGACGTACTTCGGATAGGAAGTTTGTAGATGGACCAGCCTCAACAACTATATCTATAAAATCAGTGCCTAGTAGGCCTTCCATTTGTTGCTCTAAAACTTGGCATTCTTTATCCCAGTTAGAGGTAGATGGGCTATAACGCACATAAACTTGTATAGGGAAAGTTGCGCCAGCTTCAGTTAGCTCTGCAACAGCTAAATCTTTGTACTCAAGAGCTTTTGTTTCGTCAAAGCTTTCGCTATCGGTGTAAGGTTTAACAGCAGGGTATTGTGTAAAGTCTAAACCGCCATCAGTTGCAAAAGTTTCAGGTGTAACTGTATTTGTTAGTAGTGCTTCTGGGTTTTGTGGGTCGTGTATAGACATAACATTTACACGGTCAAGCGCATGTGCCAAAGCAAGACGGAAGTTTTCGTTATTAACTGCTAAAATCCAGTTTTCAGGCTCTAGTGAGGAATCAAAACGTGGTTCAAAGTTAAAAGCGTAAAAGTATGAATATGCAGGGCTTGGGCGGTCGGGTGAAACCATGTCGCGTTTGCCGTCAACATCAGAAAGCCAAGCATTTAATAGTGAGGCATCAAGTGAAGTATAATCAACCTCACCACGCACAAATTGCTCAGGGCCAATAGTGTTTGCAGAGCTATTATAAAGCATCTCTATTGTTTCGATATGAACATTTTCTGCATCCCAGTAGGTTGGGTTTTTAGTTAGCACACGTTTGTTTTGTGGCTCAAATTCAGAGATTAAGTAAGCGCCATTATATAGTATAGCTGTGTTATCAATACCAAAATCCTCGCCTTTTTCTTCAAGGAAAGGTGCGTAAACTGGCATGTAACTAGCATAGCTTAAAACAGATGGAAAGTATGGTGTAGGCGCTGTCATTGTGTATTCTAGGGTGTAATCGTCAATAGCTTTAACACCAACTTCTGAAAACTCAATAGCATCAACAACAGTTATTGCTTCGCCTTCATCGTTTTCTGTGCGTGTGCCATCTTCGCTTTCAACTAAATATGCAGTGTATTTATCATACTCGCTAGCGTTTAAAACAATACCACTATACATATATTGTGCACTTGCTGAGTTAGCTGCTGTGTTTACGTATTGTGCAGCAGTTACCCAGTCGTTAGCAGTAACATCGCCAACTTCATTGCCTTGGTAATCCAACCATTTTACACCTTGGCGTATTTTAAATGTCCAAACAGTGTTATCCTCGTTTGCTGACCAACTTTCAGCAAGTGAAGGAACCATTACACCATAGGTATCATATTCTACAAGACAGTCAACAGCGTTTGCAGACATTTCAAGATCGCCAGTATTACCAGTGTATAGGTAATTAAAAGTAGTAACTTCTGCGGCATAAAGTTGTGTGAAAACTCCATTATTTTCAGTTGCAACTTCATCAACAGTAGATGAGGAATCTGCCACAGATGATGAAGTACTTGCAGAGGAAGCTGCTTCGCCACAACCAGCAAATGCAATTGAGGCTGCAACTGCGCTAACACCAGATGCTTTTAGGAAACTACGACGTGTAATTTTTTTCATGTTGTACTCTCTTTCTAAAATAGTTTTTTCGTGTGTTCGTGTATTTTAAAATAGAACAAAGCCTATTTTAAGCAAATATTTTATAGCCACTCAGTGCAAGGTATGTTATCAACACCTATGCCAGCATCGTTTGTCATTGTTATAAAAGTCTCGTTAAATTCAGGGCCGCCAGTGTATGGGTCTATAGCGCAAAGGCTAGGGCCGTCTAAATCAACCATAGTAACAATATCACGTGCAGCGGCAAGGTGAGCAGCAGCAGCAACAGATAAACGTGATTCTAACATGCAACCAACCATGCACTCAACGCCGTAAATAGCTGCGACATCGCAAATTTTAAGTGCAGGCCAAATACCGCCTGTTTTCATGAGTTTAATGTTTATTAAATCAGCAGAGTGGCTTTTGATAATTTCCACTGCGTCTTTTGCACTAAAAACAGCCTCATCTGCCAAAATAGGTGTGTCAACTGCTTGTGTAACAGCGCGCAAGCCCTCAATGTCATGAGCTAAAACAGGTTGCTCGATAAACTCTATATCAAGGCCTTTATCTTCCATAGCTTTTATGTTTCGTATTGAGTCCCTAACGCTCCAACCTTGGTTTGCATCTATTCGCAATTTAACTTTGTGTTGCTTAACTTCTTTGGTTACAGCGCTATGTATTGCAAAAATGTTATCAACATCAGCAAGGCCGCCTTTGCCAACTTTAATTTTTAGTATGTTGTAGCCACGCTCAACAGCTTTTATGCTATCAGCGACCATCTCATCGCAGCCATTTAAAGATATGGTTATATCGGTTTCAATTGTTTTTTTTGCTCCACCAATAAGTTTATAAAGTGGTGCGTTCCAGCGTTTGCCCCATAAATCTAAAATAGCCATATCAATAGCAGCTTTTGCTGAGGTGTTTTTGATTATACATGCATCAAGGCGTTTCATAACATCCTCGATATTTTCAATATCTGCACCTAGTAGCGCGGGGCGTATAACATCTTTAATAGCACAAGTAATAGAGCCTAATGTTTCGCCAGTTATAACTGCTGTTGGAGGAGCCTCACCATAGCCAATTATATCATTATCTGAAATAATGCGTACAACTACGTTGTTTACAGCAGTTACTGTGCGTAAAGCAGTTTTAAAAGGGTGGCGTAAAGGTAGGGATATATACCCAATTTGTATATCTTTAATTATCATGGTTGTATACTTTCTTTGTGTTAATAAATTAATGATTAATGCAATTATAAATGTTATTTTTATAACAAAATAAAGCTAAAAACGCATTTTAGAAAAATATAATTAAGTTTAGTTTGGTAAAGTATATCACGCTTTTTAAAAATTGTAAAGAAAAAGTGCACGAATTTGCAGAAAAAGATATACAATTAATTGTAGTAATGTTGGTTTTTTAAAAAGAAAATTGTTTGTAAGCTTTACTTATAAAGTGTTTGTAATGTTTTTGCTTTTTAAATTAAAAAATGTTAATAAAAAAATGATGAAATGAAATATTCAAAAAAGTTGCAAATTATGCAATAATGTTATATTATAATATGTATTATATATAGACGCTTCGCACAAATGCAATAAAGGAGATTAATATGTTTAAACAAATTAAACCTGAAGAGCTAGATTTTAACGCTTTTAAAACAATTGGTAAAGAATGGCTTTTAGTTACAGCCGAAAAAGATGGTAAATGCAACACTATGACAGCCTCTTGGGGTGGGTTAGGTATTATGTGGAATAAACCAGTTGCCTATATTTTTGTGCGACCACAACGTTATACAGCTGAGTTTATCGATGCAAGTGAAAGATTGACTTTATCGGTATTACCTGAAAACTATCGCAAAGATTTGCAATACTTTGGAACGGTTAGCGGTAGAGACGAAGATAAAATTGATAAAAGCGGTTTGGCATTATTACAAGAAGGTAATACCGCATATTTTGCAGATTCTAACACTGCATTTATTTGCCGTAAATTGTATCGTCAACATTTAACTAAAAGTAGTTTTATTGATAAAACTTGTGATACAAAAAATTACCCAAACCAAGATTATCATATAATGTATGTTGTAGAGATAGAAAAAGTGTTGGTTAAAGAATAATTAATGATTTTTAAGTATTATAAGCACAACCTGTAATGTGTGATTATAAAATGGAGGAAATGTAAATGTCGAAACTTGATACAGCAACTGTATCTCAAAATTTGAAATATTTAACATTACTTAGCAAAGAGTATCCCTCACGTGTTAAGGCATCAAGCGAAATAATAAACTTGCAAGCATTGCTGAAATTACCAAAAGGCACAGAACACTATTTGAGCGATTTACATGGTGAAGATGAAGCTTTTACACATTTGCTTAACTCGGCCTCAGGTGTTATCAGAGAAAAAGTAGATGCTGTTTTAGGTGAGCGTGTTTCTGCGCATATGAGAGCAACGTTATCAACATTAATTTACTATCCAAATGAAAAATTATCAGAGTGTAAGGCGAGCTTTAACAGCCCGTACGACCTTGAAGATTGGTATAGAACAACACTTTTTCATTTAATAGATGTATGTAGGCTTGTATCGTCAAAGCACACACGTGAGTATGTGCGTGAGTGCTTACCACAAAGTTGTGGTTATATACTTGATGAACTGTTACATGCTCATTTTGAGGATCATAATAAAACCCAATACTACGGGCAAATAGTAGGTTCTATTTTAGAAAACGATACAGCAGATATGTTTATAGTTCGCCTTTGCCAATTAATAAAGCGTCTTGCAGTTGATAAGTTACATATAGTTGGAGATTTATTTGATAGAGGGCCAAGGCCAGATATTATATTATCTCGCTTAATTAATCATCATAATGTTGATGTGCAGTGGGGTAACCATGATACTGTGTGGATGGGTGCAGCAGCGGGTAGTGAAATTTGTATTTGTACAGTGATTAAAACCACACTTAGCTATTATAATCACGGCATGCTTGAGGATCACTATGGTATAAGCTTGCGCCATTTGTTGCGTTTTGCTGAGCGCTGGTATGGTAGCAGCAATTTAAAACGTTGGATGCCACACACAAATATCAGTAAGGAAAATATCACACCAGAAGGTTTGCGCATGGCAGCGGCTATGCACAAAGCTATAACAATAATGATGTTTAAGCTAGAGTGTCAAGTTATAGATAGAAACCCTGATTTTGACATGCAAGGGCGAGATTATCTGCGCCATATTAACTGGAAACGCAAAACAGTTGTGTGTAATGGTGTTGAGCATCCATTGATGGATAGTGTTTTCCCTACAGTTGATACAGAAAACCCAGAAAAATTTTTTGAGGAAGAGAAAGCTGTTATTGCGCAACTTGTTCGCTCTTTTACTCATAGTGAAAAATTGCAAAAACAAGTTGCGTTTTTGTATGCAAAAGGTAGTGTTTACCATATAGAAAACGGAAATTTGCTATATCATGGTGCAATACCTATGACACAAGAGGGTGAGTTTGCAAAAGAAACTTTTGAAGGGCAAGAATATTATGGTAAAAACCTTTTAGCCTATTGTGAAAAACGTGCTCGTCAAGGATATTTTGCACCAAAAGATAGCCCAGAGCGAGTAGCAGGGCAAGATTTTTTATGGTATTTATGGTGTGGCAAACTTTCGCCAATTTTTGGTCGAAGTGCAATGACAACATTTGAGCGCTTATACATAGAGGATAAAACCACGCACGAGGAGATAAAAGACCCATATTACAAGTGGTATGACGACGAAAAAACATGTATTAAAATATTAAACGAATTTGGTTTAGATGATACTTGCCACATAGTTAATGGTCATGTACCAGTGCAAGAAAAAAAAGGTGAAAGCCCGATAAAAGGCGGCGGTAGATTGCTTGTTATTGATGGCGGGTTTTGTAGCGCCTATCATGAAAAAACAGGTATAGCCGGTTACACGCTAGTTTATTCTAGCCATGGCATGAGCTTGCGCACACATCAGCCTTTCCATAGCCGTAAAACCGCTATTGCCCAAAATGAGGATATTTTATCACGTGTAAATATTTTTAGCGGTGTTAAAGGGCGTGTTTTGGTAGAAAATACGGATGATGGAAAAGAACTAAAAGCAAGGATAGAGGATTTAAAACAGTTGGTTTTTGCATATCAAAGAGGCCTATTAAAGGAAGAAACTGTCAAAGAACACATATGGTAACTATGAAAATTGTGTTATTTGCATATTTTTTATTTATTAATAAAAATAATTTGCGAGTATATATACATTTATTTTAGGAATTATAAGCGTATACAGAATGTAAAAAAACTCTTAAAATTTTATATTTATACTTAAAAATTGTGAGTGATACTTGTGACAATTTAGTGAAAACGGAAAATAAACTGATAATCTTTGCATTTTTCGTGTATATGTGTATAATAGGTGTATCGCAAAGTTAGTTTTGGCTAGCTTTGCCGTGTAAACATTAACTAAACTGCCGATGTTTTTAGGCAGTGTGTGAAGGAGTAATTCTTTGAAAAAATTTATAATCAATGGTGGCAAGCCTCTAAGAGGTGAGGTTACAATTTCCGGTGCCAAAAATGCAGCCGTTGCTATTTTACCAGCTACCATTTTGGCTCAAGGTAGATGTATTATAGAAAATTTACCAGATATAAGTGACGTTACAGCGAGTTTGCAAATTTTAAGCTCTCTTGGTGCAACTGTAAAAATGATTAACAGAAACACCTACGAAATAGATACAACTTTTTTATCAGATACAGAAGTTCCTGATGATTTATCACGCCAAATGCGTGCGAGTTATTATTTTTTAGGTGCTTTACTTTCACGCTTTGGCAAAGCTCAAGTAGCTATGCCTGGCGGATGTAATTTAGGGCCTAGACCTATAGACCAACATCTTAAAGCATTTAATGCACTAGGTGCTGTTGATAGTGTTGATTACGGCATGATTAAAGTTAACGGTGAAGACCTACAAGGCTCAGAAATATTTTTTGATAAAGTGAGCGTTGGCGCAACAATGAATGCAATGCTTTCAGCTGTTCACGCTAAAGGTAGAACTATAATAGAAAACTGTGCAAAAGAGCCACATATTGTTGATTTAGCAAACTTTTTAAACTGCTGTGGTGCGGATATACGTGGCGCAGGTACAGATGTTATAAAAGTTCGTGGTGTTGAGCGTATGCACGGCTGTGAATATAGCATTATACCAGACCAAATAGAGGCAGGCACTTATATGGTTGCAGCTATGGCTACTGGTGGTGATGTGCTAATTAAAAATGTAATACCAAAGCATCTTGACCCAATTTCCACAAAATTAGAAAAAGCGGGTGCTATTATAGAAGAATTTGATGATTCTATACGCGTAGCATATGATGGCAAGGTTTTACCTTTAAAAATAAATACTATGCCTCACCCTGGTTTTCCTACAGATATGCAACCTATAATGAGTGTTATGCTTAGCATTGCAAAAGGTACAAGCACTGTTACTGAAGGCATTTGGGATAATCGTTTCCGTTATGTAGATGAACTTGCTAAAATGGGCACAAATATTTTAGTTGATGGACAAGTTGCAGTTATTGAAGGTGTTGAAAAACTAGCACCTGCACCTTTAAGTGCTAGCGATTTAAGAGCAGGTGCGGCAATTGTTATAGCTGCATTAATGGCAAATGGTGTAAGTGAAATATCTCAAACAGAGCATATTGAACGTGGATACGAAAAAATAATAGAGAAATTTAAAGACCTTGGCGCAGATATAAGTTTATCAGAAAAATTACCACACGCACTTAGCCAAGCACAATAAAAAGGAACAAGCAAAATGGCAGAATTTATCTCACTTTACTCAGGCTCGTCGGGCAATTGTCATGTAGTTAAGTCAGGTGAGAGATATCTGATGATTGACATGGGCAAAAGCTGTCGGATGACAGTTAACGCACTAAAAGAGGCTAATCTTACCATTTCTGCTTGCGACGGTATTTTAATCACCCACGAGCACAGCGACCATGTCAAAGGCTTGCGGGTGTTTTTGTCGAAATATAACTTACCAGTTTATGGTTGCGCACAAACTATTGATATGCTTTTGCAAAATGATTTAATCCCACAAAAATGTGAGGCAAATATTATTACATATGTAAAAGAAGATATTGGTGCTTTTGAGGTGGAGAGTTTCCCTGTTAGCCATGACGTGCCTTGTGTAGGTTATAAAATAAATACTCCAGATGCAAAAAGCATGGCAATTGCGACAGATATAGGCACTTTTACAAAACCTGTAAATGATGCATTATCAGGCTGTAACCTAGTAGCTATTGAAAGCAATTATGATGAATTTATGCTAAAAGAGGGCAGATACCCTTATTATTTAAAAGTGCGTATACAAAGCACTCGTGGGCACATGTGCAACGAGGCTTGTAGCGAAAAAGTGCTGGAGCTTGTAAAAGCAGGTTGCAAAAACATTGCTCTGTGTCATCTTTCGCAAGAAAATAATACGCCGGAGCGTGCTTTACATGCTGTACTTTCAAATTTTGCTAGCGAGGGGTTTGTGCCACCATCAGATTGTATAATTCAAGCACAAAGACGTAGTGAGGTTAGCCCAGTTATTTATTTTTAAAATGTATTTCTTATTTTTTTGTAATATATAAAAATTGTAAAAAGTAAGACAAATTGACCCGTGAGCAAATTTAAACTAAATTTTGCTTGCGGGTTTTGATGTAAAAATTTTTTGTTCATTTGTGTTTTTATATAAAATAAATAGAAAAACATTTAAAATAGCAAGTTGTTCATATGTAAAAGGAGTTTTAAAGTGGCAAAAAATACTAAAAACCAAATAAATATGACAGCTGGGCCAATGCTGCCAAAAATAATAACGTTTTTGTTTCCTATATTATTAACAGGTATGTTACAACTTTGTTATAACTCTGCTGATATGATAGTTGTAGGCCAATTTGCAGGGCCACAAGCACTTTCAGCAGTTGGCTCAACAGGTGCACTAACAAACTTAATAATAACTTGTTTTATGGGTTTATCTGTTGGTGCTGGTGTTGGTATTTCTAAAAGCTTTGGTGCGAAAAAGTACGATGTAATTGAAAATACAGTGCACACAGCATTGTTTGTTTCGATTGTAAGTGGTGTGTTTTTAACTATTGTAGGTTATTTTATTTCAAAACCATTGCTTGCTATTATGGATACTCCTCACGATGTAATTGATGGTGCAACTATATACATGCGCATATTTTTTATTGGTATGCCTTTTAATTTGCTTTATAATTTTGGTGCATCTATGTTACGTGCAATTGGAGATACAAAACGTCCACTTAAATTTTTGGCAATTTCTGGAATCGTAAATGTAGTTCTTAATTTGTTTTTTGTTATAGTATTACAGCTTAGTGTTGTTGGTGTTGCTCTTGCTACAATTACTGCTCAAGCGGTATCTGCGTTTTTGGTAGTTAAGTGTTTTTTACAAAAAGATAGCGTTTTGCATTTAGATTTTAACAAACTAAAAATACATAAAAAAGAGCTTATAGATATAATACGCATTGGCCTACCTGCTGGTTTGCAAGGTGCAATGTTTTCAATTTCAAACGTAACTGTTCAATCTGCTATTAACTCGTTTGGCTCTATTGCAACAGCTGGTAATGTTGCCTCCTCTAATTTAGAAGGTTTTTTATACATCGGCATGAATAGTGTTAGCAATGCAGCTATTACAGCAGCAGCGCAAAACATGGGTGCTGAGCAATATAAACGTGTACGGACAGGTTTTTATTACAGCCTTTGTGTAGTGACGGTTATAGGTGCAATTTTGGGCGTTACTTTTTATACATTTGCAGAACCATTAATAGCACTTTATACAAACGAACCGCAGGCGATAGTAATAGGTGTGCAGCGTATAAGAATTATGAGCTCTTTTTACGTTATTTTTGGCATAATGGACGTTGTTTTAGGACAGCTTAGAGGTATGGGTTCATCAATATTGCCAACGGCAATTGCTTTTTGCTTTGTGTGTATGTTTAGAGTTTTGTGGGTGGCATTTGTGTTCCCACAATACAATACCTTAGATGCAATTTACTGGGCGTATCCAATATCATGGACTTTAAGCAATATAGGGCAGTTTACGCTGTATAAATTAGTTTCTAACCGCCTACCAAAGGATAACATACCACTAGCGCAAAGTTAAAAATAATAAAAAACTTAACTGGGTATAATTTTTCTACGTTTTTTCTTTGCTTTTTTGAAAAAACTTGATTTTTTTGAAAAAAGTGATATAATATATAGGCAATCGTTTCCAAGGCTGCTCGTTGGGGTGGCTGATATTGAAGGTTGTGATGGGCACATATATTAAATTATGGCCCCCGAATGTCAGAACCAGAAGTGAGGTGAAAACAATGAAACAAAACATACATCCAAAGTATGAAGCTTGCACTATCAAATGTGCTTGCGGTAACGTGATCGAAACACGTGGCACAAAATCTGAACTAAATGTTGAGGTTTGCAACAAATGCCATCCTTTCTACACAGGTAAACAAAAACTACTTGATGCAGGTGGACAAATCGCACGTTTCAACAAACGTTTTGCAAAAAAATAATTGTAACACTATTGTACGTCGTCTCTATTTTAGAGGCGACGTTTTTTATTAAATTTAAGGACATAACTAGATTTTATTTGAAAAAAATGATAATATATTTTTAGTAACATAATTAAAAATATATTTGTAAGTAAATAATAAATAAAATAGGTTTTAAATTAAAGGGAAGCACTATGCAAAATTATAAAACCATAGCATGGCCAGCTGAAGGCGAATTTGAGGAGAAAAAAAGCAAATTCATTGCAAGTATTGCACCAGTAGAAACTGAGCAGCAAGCATTAGATTTTTTGCAAAGTATAAGAGAAAAACACCGCACAGCAAACCATAATGTATATGCCTACCGCCTAAGGTCGGAAAACCGCGAGCGTTTTTCCGACGATGGCGAACCAGCTAAGACGGCTGGCGCACCAGCACTAGAAGTTTTACGGCATAAAGAGCTAGTAGATGTTATAGTTGTTATTACTCGCTATTTTGGTGGTACATTGCTAGGTACAGGTGGCCTTGTGCGTGCATATGGTGGCGCTGTTTCAGCAGCTATTGAAAACGCAGAGTGCGTAGTTGTGCAAAGTCTCGTAACGCTTAGTGTGGTGGTGGAATACTCACTATATGAGAGAGCTGTTATAGTAATTGAAAATGAAAACGGTAAACTTGAACCACCACTATTTGCGGAGTATGTTAAACTCTCGTGGCAAATGCCAGAAGGTAGCGAGGAAAAACTTATTGCTGATTTAACAGCACTAACACGTGGAGCAGCTGAAATTAGTGTTTCTGAACCATTTTTTGCACCTTTTTAATTAAAAAATAATATTTTTTTCAAAATCGGGAGATTATTATTCAATTTGACAAAGCATATTAGTTATAATAGGAAAGTGAGGTTTAGTATGTCTATACGTAAACGCAGTGAAGAAATTGAACGTTTAACGCTTTCTCCTCTTGCTTGTTTAAGCGAAAATACTCGTGGCAGAAAACGCCCAGAAGAAAAAGATGTGTGGCGCACTGACTTTCAGCGTGACCGTGACCGCATTATACATGCAAAATCTTTTAGACGCTTAAAGCAAAAAACTCAAGTTTTCCTATCACCAGAGGGCGATTCTTACCGCACACGTCTAACGCATACGCTGGAGGTTTCGCAAATTGCACGAACCTTAAGCCGTGCGTTGCGCCTTAATGAAGATTTAACAGAAGCAATTGCACTAGGGCATGATTTAGGGCATACGCCCTTTGGGCACGCAGGTGAGCGTGCACTTAACATGGTTTATGAGCATGGTTTTTCGCATTGTCATCAATCCTTGCGAGTTGTAGAATTTTTGGAAAATGACGGCGAGGGTTTAAACTTAACTTGGGAGGTGCGCAACGGCATAGTTTCGCACACAAGAAAAGGTGACCCTAAAACACTAGAGGGTCAAGTTGTGCGTTACTGTGACCAAATTGCATATGTAAACCATGACATAGAGGATGCTATACGTGCAGGTGTATTAAATGAGAGCGATTTGCCAAAAGATGCTGTAAATGTGCTAGGCGATACAAAATCAAAACGTATTACGAGCATGCTCATGGCTATGTTAGAGCCTAGCGAAAATAAAATTGTTATTAACCAAGCTGAAGAAGATGCCTTTGCAATTTTAAAAACATATATGTATGATAATGTGTATGTTCATAAAGTAGCAAAAAAGGAAGAAGAAAAGGTTGAAAAATTGCTTATTGATTTATATGAGAGACTTATAAAAAAACCAGATCATATGCCGAATTTTTATAGAGAAATTGCAAAAACACAAGGCATTGAACGTGCAGTTGTTGATTATATAAGCGGTATGAGTGATGAATTTGCTATAAAAAAATATCAAGAATATTTTGTGCCAAAACGCTGGCATGTACTATAATTAAAGTGAAAAGTGAAAATATTTTTAAAAGGGATGTGAAGAGATGATACCGCACGAATATATAGAGGAAGTTGTACGTCGCAACGAAATAAGCGATGTTGTAGGTAGTTATGTACAACTAAAACGTAAAGGACGCTTGCACTCTGGACTTTGTCCTTTTCACAGTGAGAGAAGCCCATCGTTTTACTTATATCCAGATACGCAAAGCTTTTATTGTTTCGGCTGTGGCGAGGGTGGAGATGTAATAAGTTTTGTAAAAAAGATAAACAACCTAGAGTATATAGAGGCTGTAAAAATGCTTGCCTCACGCGCTGGCATGGCAGAGCCAAATGAGGAGGATAAAGTTGGAAAACTGCGCAGTAGAATTTTAGCAATAAATAAAGATGCAGCGAGGTATTTCCATGCTTGCTTAAACTCTACAACGGATGAAGCGCAGGTTGCCCGTGCATATTGGCGACGCAGAGGGCTTGACGACAAAACAATAGTACGCTTTGGCTTAGGCTACGCACCAAATAATTTTAATTCTACCTATAATTATTTGCGTGACAAAGGCTATAAAGATGATGAATTATTAGAAAGTGGTTTAATAAAACGTAGTGAAAAAGGTAATATTTACAATGTTTTTCGCAATAGGGTTATGACACCAATTTTTGATTTGCGTGGTAATATTATAGCATTTGGCGGACGTGTACTAGATGATTCTAAACCAAAATATATAAATAGCCCTGAAACTTTAGTTTATAAAAAATCAAAAACAGTTTTTGGTTTGCAAATAGCTAAAAAAAGTGCAGATACTAAATATGTGCTGTGTGAGGGTTATATGGATGTTATAGCCATGTATCAAGCGGGTATAGAAACAGCCGTTTGTGCTTGTGGCACAGCGCTAACTCAAGAGCAAGTTAAAATATTGAGTGATTATGCTGAGGAGGTTGTACTTTGCTATGATTCAGACGAAGCAGGGCAAAAAGCCTCTATGCGCTCTTTAGAATTATTTAAAAACAGCTCTGTAAAGATTAGTGTTTTAGAAGTGCCAGATGTAAAAGACCCTGACGAATATATAAAAAAATATGGACCAGAACGCTTTAAGCAACTTTTAAATGGTACAGGCAATGCATATGAGTTTAAACTAGGCAAGATACGCCAAAAATATGATATTGCCAAGGATAAAGAAAAAATAGAGTTTTTAAAAGAAGCTACTTTGCTATTATCTCAACAGCGTAGCCAAACAGAGCGAGAAGTATACGCTGGTGCGCTTGAAGAAGAAACAGGTGTATCTAAAAAGGCAATTATCGCACAGCTTGAAGATACAATGCGCCGTGGGGATTATAAACGTAGAATGCAAGCACAAAAGGATTTACTAAGCAATGCCGCTGTGCAAAATATTAATGTGCCATATGCGGCAGGTGGACAAAAAGCTTTGGGTGTTGCAGTAGCTGAACAATTGTTAGTAGTGGCGCTTATTAAAAACCCAATTTACTTGCCTATGGCTATAAAAATACTTGCTATAGATAGTGTTGTTATGCCAGATATTAAAGAAACTTTGGAGGTGCTAAAACAATATTATCAACAAAATACACCATGGAGTTTTGCAACTTTGTTAGGCTCTGTAAGTGATAAAACCAGAACTGAGCTTAGCCGTTTAGTGGCGTATTACAGCGAGGTTACTCCCACAGAACAGGACGTTAAAATGTATTTAGAACGCATTGCGCACAGCACACCAAAAAGTGCTATTGCGCCAAAAATGTCTGCGGAAGAGCACGCAAACTACTTGCAAGTATTACGAGATAAAAAAATGGCAAAACCAAAAGAAGAATAAAATTTAACTTGTAATAGTTGATTGTAGATTGTTTGTTTACCGCCAAAAGGGGATAAGCAAATGGAACACAAAACACAAAGCGCACAGCAGTTAGCACTAAAAGAAATTTTGTTAAAATTAAAAACCAATAATCTAAATACAGAAGTAATTGCCGAAGTTTTAGAAAAATGGACGTTTTCGGTGGAAGAACTGGAAGTGCTTTATACCGCTTTAGAACAAGCTGGTTTTGCCATAGATGAAATAGGTGTTAGCCCAAAACAAGAAGAGCTTTTTGTAAAAGAGGTAGAGAGTTTATCTGTGCAGGACCCATTAAAGGCTTACTTAAAAGAAATTGGTAGAGTGCCTCTTTTAAAGCCTGAGGAAGAAAATAAACTTGCAATAGCCGCAAAAAATGGCGATGACATTGCGAAAAGACGTTTATTAGAGGCAAATTTGCGTTTAGTTGTTTCAATTGCAAAACGATATTCAGGCAGAGGTATGTCTTTTTTAGATTTAATACAAGAGGGCAACCTTGGGTTAATTCGTTCAGTGGATAAATTTGATCCTAGCCTTGGATATAAATTTTCAACTTATACAACATGGTGGATACGTCAAGCTATAACAAGAGCAATTGCAGACCACGGGCGAACAATAAGATTACCGGTTCATTTAACTGAGGAGTTAAACCGTGTGAAAAAAGCAGGTAACGAATTTTTGCATAAAAATGGTAGAGAGGCAACAGTACAAGAGATTGCAAATACGCTTGAAATTGAACCACAGCGCGT
This sequence comes from uncultured Faecalibacterium sp., assembly GCA_964370685.1. GTDB lineage: Bacteria > Bacillota > Clostridia > Oscillospirales > Ruminococcaceae > Faecalibacterium. Next base: position 38,050 of record CAYJKG010000028.1, read on the forward strand.
ACATGAAATGTTACGCCTAGCTATGACCCCAATTAGCCTTGAATTACCTGTAGGCGAAGAGGACGAAAGCCATTTGCAAGATTTTATACGTGATGAAGATGCCCAAATGCCTTTGGATGAAGCGAGTAGAGCACTGCTAAGAAAAGAGCTGGATTTTGTGCTTTGTAGTTTAACACCAAGAGAGGCAAAAGTTATAGAATTGCGCTTTGGTTTAGATGGCGGTAGCGCGCATACTTTAGAGGAAGTTGGACGTGTTTTTAAAGTAACACGTGAACGTGTGCGACAAATAGAAGCAAAAGCACTTCGAAAATTACGCCACCCAAGCCGCTCAAAAAGATTAAAAGAATATTTAGAAGGTTAAAAACATAACTTTATATATAGATTTTTAAACATTTTTTAGAGCGGAGTGAAGAAAAAATGTTATAAAAATCATACCTAGGTAAGTTTTTAATTGTTTTTGCGATGCTG
>CAYJKG010000029.1:0-38460 GCA_964370685.1 uncultured Faecalibacterium sp.
GCTATTTGCATAACTATCTTTAACAACTAAAATGCTACCCTCGCCGTCGCCCTCAATGTGTGAAAAACCGTTATTACCTTGCAAAAATGCGCCATATTTATCGTACTCTGCAAATTTTTCGTAGGTGTAAAGGTCGCCAGCAGTGCCCTCACCTAGTTTGCCCTCAGCAAGTATTTGATAAACTGTCATCTGATTTTCAAGTGGATAATAAGTTAAAACATCTGGCACTACATCATAAATGCGTGCTTTTGCGTAGTGTGTACCATAAAAGTTTTCAACGCTTGCGCTTTCCGCTGTTGAAACATCAAAAGGTGTTAAACCTCGGCTCTCGCAATAAGCCTCGTATGCGTAATATGCGCCAAGGGTTGTCCAGTGGTGGTCTGTACGGTAGTAAATGTATTCCTCGCTATGTGTGTTTAGCGTTTCTCGCACATCTATAACGTTAGCACCTGCATTTTGTGCAGTGGCTAAAGTTTCGTCAATTAATGCGTTTGTATCTAATAGCGGTACATTTGCTGGTAAGTTTTCAGGGTATACTAGCGTTGCAGTTGGTGCAATTATAACGCTTAGTTTATCGCCGTATTCACTTGCAAGGCTATCAAGTGCATTTAAGTTATGCGGGTAGTTTGTTTCTTCTATGCCTAGCATGCTAAAAGCCTCAACGAACATCATATCTTCATCGCCTAGTAAAATGCCCCCAAGGCTATTTTTTTGGAAAATAGCTGTTTCAAAAAAACCATAGCTCTCAATTAACCCATCTGAAAAAGCAACTTGTTCTTTTACATTTTGGTTAAAATCAGCGCAAAAACTTTTTAACTCATCGCTTATGCTTTCAAAATCAGTGAACTTTGAAAAATCAAGCTGTGGCATTTGTTCAAGGTTTTTGTTTTGTGTTTGGCTAAACTCAATATCGGGTGTTACAACGTCGTAAATTGACATTCCAAAAAGTAATATGCAAAACAAAATCAACAATGGGTAATTTTTAAAGTTTGATAAAACGTTTGTTTCTTTTTTCATGTTGTTTTACCTCCTTTAAAAGTTAAAGTATAGGAAGGGGCTGTTGCCACTGCCTACAACATAAATAAAGCTAATAATTAACAAAGCGCCAACAGTTGCAAGGCGTGTAACTGTGTGTTTTTTTAGTATATTCCAAATTTTTTCAATAAGTGGTGTTGCGCAAATAATGCTTACTATAAACAAAACAGCATAATTGCGCAAAGAGTAAAGTGCAGAAACACCACCTGAGAAAGAGAATAGCTTTTGGAAAAGCAGTGCAAAATCAACACCAGGGTCGTTGCCTATAAACATTGCCCAGCCAACCACAACTAAAAACAAGGTATAAATATGTGGCCAAATTTTGCCTTTTTTGAGGTGTTTGAGTAAAAAAAATTTCTCAATAGCTAGTAAAACAAAGTAGTATAAGCCCCAGCAAATAAAGTTCCAGTTTGCGCCGTGCCAAATACCAGTTAATGCCCAAACAACAAAAATATTTGCAAGTTGACGTTTTAAACCAAAGCGGTTGCCACCTAGCGGAATATAAACATATTCCTTAAACCAGCTCGAAAGTGTAATGTGCCACCTGCGCCAGAAATCTGTTATAGAGCGTGCTATATATGGGTAGTTGAAGTTCTGCGGGAAGTTAAAACCTAGCATTTTACCCATGCCTATTGCCATCATAGAATAACCTGAAAAATCAAAATACAACTGGAACGAATACGCAATAACACCTAGCCACACTAAACCTGAGGAGGCGTTTTCCAAACCTATAAAGCTCACTGAAGGGTCGCTTGCAACGCCGATGATATCTGTCCAAACGGCGGCTATTGTATCCGCAAGTAGCACTTTTTTGGCAAGGCCAAAGGTAAAAATAGCAATGCCTTCTTCAATTTGGGCTAGTTTTATGCGCCCTTTGTAAACGTGTAGTTGGTCGCTGACATCTCTATATTTAACTATAGGCCCTGCGATAAGTTGCGGAAACATTACCACATATGCGCCAAAATCAATAATATTGTGTTCTGTTTCAACCTCTTTGCGGTAAACGTCTATGGTGTAGGATAAAGTTTGGAAGGTATAAAAACTAATGCCAAGCGGTAAAACCTCTATGCCTGTAATTGTTGCTATGCCAAGGCCTGTTAGAGCGTTTAAAGTTTCTATTAAAAAGTTTGCATATTTAAAGTAAATTAGCATTGAAAGGCTACCAGCAACGCCTAGCACTAAAAATAAAATGCGCAAACTTTTGGCTCGCCCCCACCGCTCCATCGCAAGGCCACAACCATAATTTATGAGTATTAACGTTAGCATTATAGGGAAAAACTGCACCTCACCCCACGAGTAAAATACCAGTGAGCAAATAAAAAGTACAGTGTTTTTTAGTTTTGCAGGCGCAAGCCAGTAAAGCGCAAGCGTTATTGGCAAAAAGCGCAATAAAAATATAACAGTGCTAAATATCAAAAGGAAAACCTCCGACTTAAGTGAAAATATAAAAATGTAAAACAAATAGTGAATAGCCAAACAAAAAAGCTATAATGTCACATGTGTAATAAAAAAACAAAAAGGGGAAATGAGTTTTATTAATTAATAATTCTCATTTCCCCATTCGGTTTTATTATTGGCATTTTTTTATTAGTTAAAAGCCTCGCTAAGTGCTGTTTCAAGTGCTGCGCTATCTGTTACTTCAGTGCTTTCAATAACAACTATAAATGCATTGCCATTTTGCAAAATTTGGCCTTCTTCTGCTTTTTCTAGTGCTGCTGCATATTCAGGGTAGTTGCCCCACCAAATAATCTGTTGTGCCATGTATGCTTCTAAAGCAGTTTTAACACTATCTGCTTTGCCCTCGGCAACTTCTATTGCAAGCGTAATGCCAGAGTTATCGCCATCATTACTTGCAACACCTTTAAAACTTGTTATATCTTCCATTGCAAGTAAAAAATCAAGTTTAAGGTTCATTTCAGTGAGTTCACGTGGGTTTGAAATTACGTTTGCTGTGTTTATGCTTTCAAAAATAGCGTTTACATCAACGGTGGTAGCTGTATCTTCGCTAGTAGTTTCAGAGCTTGTAACCTCGCTAGAAGCGCTTGTATCGGTAGAAGTGCTTTCAGATGCGCTTGAGCTAGTTTCGCCACAACCAGCAAATAAAGCAATTGAAAGTGCAAGGCTTAGTGTAACAGTACTTAGTTTTATAAGTTTATTTTTTGTTAGTTTCATAATAAATCTCCCTTGTATATTATATATATGTGTAAAATAAAATTATCTAAAAATTTCAATATTTAATAGCATACCATATTTTGGCTAAAAATTCAATCAAAGCAGTGTGAAAGTTAAAAGAAAAAATACATTAAAATGTTGTTTAACTTACCAAAGATATTCTTCGTAGTAATTCTCCAAACACAAACCGCTTTCATAAATAGCTTTAGCGTTTTCTATGCCGACATAACGCCAGTGCCAAGGCTCGTATATTATACCTGTTGTTTCTTGATCCTCGCGTGTGTAACGTAAAATAAAACCATAGTTTTGCGCATTTTCAGCTAGCCATGTAAATTCAGGTGTATTTTCAAAGCCCGTGTCAAGCCCCATAAAAGCTGGTGTGTTTATGTCAACCGCTAAACCACAGTTGTGCTCAGAAAAACCAGGCACAGCAACAACTGTAGCTGCTTTTGCGCGCGCTTCTTCCTCGGTATATCCTTGGTCTAGATATTCTTGTGTTTCGTTATCATAAAGTGTTGTTTGATATGCGACACTGCGATATCCTGACTGTGCAAGCAAAGTTAAACCAGCTGCTTTTGCGTCTGATTGCATTTGTAAAAATGCATCGGCGGCATTAACCTCAAGTTCACGCCCTAACGAGGCATTAACAACCTTTGTTTCCACTGTGTAATTTTCAGGCACAGGGTTTTCACTGTTTATCAAAATCATGTATGGGTCACTTAACATTGCCTGTGCTAATGCAGCTGCGGCTACAGCCTGTGCATCTGGTGTTGGCTGTGCTGTGCTTGCATCGCTAGAGCTTGTACTTTGTGTTGTGTCAGCGGAGTTAACATCTGAGCTTGTAAGGTTGCTTTGTGAATTGCTAGAAGTGTCATCTTTAGCAAAAAGCTCTGTGCCTTGCAAAAGCATAATAAAAGCAACTAAAAATACAGCAAGAAAAACTCCTAGCAAAACATTAGGCAACAAGCTTTTTTTGCGCCGTCTTCTGCGGCGTTTAACAGGCATTTTTTTGTGTGCGTGGTTTTTGCTGCGATTATTTGTGTTTTGTTGCTGGTTATTTTGTGGCATAAAATCTCCTTTGCAAAAAACCGCCTTACAATTTAGTATTTTTCACTCTGGCGGATTATATTCAATATCAGGTTGAATTGATAAATTTTATCAATGTAAATGTACATGCTATTTATATTACATTTTTTTGCTCTTGCTGTCAATTTTTTGGCGAAAATTTGGAGCTTTTCACAAAGTGTATAATAAGGCAAATTATGGGTAAACTAAGCAAAACAAGGCGCTACATTATTAAATAGGAGCAAACCATGAAACTAACTAAGCAAGAATATGAAAAATTGTTAAAAAACCACGAACCACGCTCTAATCTTATCAAAGATTGCATATGGGCATTTTTTACAGGTGGTTTAATATGCACATTAGGTGAGGGCATACGTCATTTTTATATTAGTCTTGGTTTTACTAAGGATGAAATGAGCATGCTCACAAGCGGTACTTTAATTTTACTATCTGCCATTTCAACCTCGTTGGGTTTATATCATAAACTTGGTGCTAAAGCAGGTGCAGGCACGCTAGTACCAATAACTGGTTTTGCAAATGCTGTAGTTAGCCCAGCTATTGAGTTTAAAACAGAGGGGTTTGTAGCTGGCGTAGGTAGCAAAATGTTTGTAATTGCAGGGCCAGTAATAGTTTATGGCACTATGGCAAGTGTGCTTTGGGGAACTATTTATTACTTTATAAAATGAATTTGAGCACGCATAAATATGAGCATAAAAGGAGAGCGTTTATGCCACAGCATATAGGCGATACAATTTTTTTTGAAAAACCAGTAACAGTAAAAAGCTATGCTGCGGTTGGTGGCAAAAAAGAAGGCGAAGGGCCTTTAGCCTTTGGGTTTGATGCACTTTTTAAAGATAACTATCTTGGCAAAGATACATGGGAAATGGCCGAAAGCGCATTACAGCATAAGGCGGTTGAGCTGTGCTTACAAAAAGCGTGTCATAAATTGAAAGATGTTTCAGTTGCATTTGCTGGTGATTTACAAGCGCAATGCACCGCAAGTAATTATGCCATGCGAGAGCTAGGTGTGCCGTTTATAGGTTTATATGGAGCGTGTAGCACAATGGCAGAAAGCTTAGGGCTTTGTGCTGTGTTTTGCGAGGGTGGATATGCGAAAAATGCTTTAGCGGTAACATCTAGCCATTTTTGCACAGCCGAAAGAGAATTTCGCACACCGCTGGATTACGGCGGAAAACGCACACCTAGCGCGCAATGGACAGCCACAGCTGCTGGTGCGGTTTTAGTAAGTGCATGTATGCAAGAAACCGAAATAACAAAGTCAAAAAATATTATTTTAATAAAAGCCGCAACATTTGGGCGTGTGCAGGATTTATCGGTTTGCGATATTAACAACATGGGTGCAGCCATGGCACCAGCTGCCGCTGCAACCTTGTGTAGATATTTTAAAGACAGCAAACAAATGCCAAGTGATTTTGATTTAATTTTCACAGGCGATTTAGGAGCATTTGGCAGTGCACTATTAATTGAGGTTATGGAGCGTGAGGGTGTAATTTTACAAAATCATCAAGATTGTGGATGCTTGTTATACTCAAAAGAAAAGCAAACTGTAAATGCAGGTGGGTCTGGTGCGGGGTGTAGTGCAAGCGTGCTTACAAGTTATATATTACCTAAATTAAAAAGTGGCGAATTAAGCAAAGTGCTATTTGTTGCAACAGGTGCACTTATGAGCCAAACTAGCTTTTTGCAAGGTGAAAGTATACCAGGCATAGCGCATTTAGTAGAGCTTGAAAGTAAGGCGATTTAGCAGTAATATTGAAAACAAAAAAAGGAGATTGCATGAACTATCTATTTGCGTTTTTAGTTGGTGGCATTTTGTGTGTTATTGGGCAATTATTGCTTTCGTTAACAAAATTAGGTCCAGCTAAAATATTATCCGCATATGTAGTGGCAGGTGTAGTGCTCTCGGCTATTAATATATACGACCCCTTGGCAGATTTTGCCGGAGCTGGCGCAACAGTGCCACTACTAGGTTTTGGACATTTACTTGCAAAAGGTGTGGAACAAGCGGTTGATGAAATAGGGCTTATAGGTGCGCTAACTGGTGGTATAACTGCGGCAGCATCAGGCATAACAATTAGCCTTTTATGCGGTGTGGTATTTGCCCTTATAGCAAAAAGTAAGGATCAAAACTAAAAAGCAAAGCTGTTATTAAAACTTTTAATAACAGCTAAAAATTGCATTTAAATATAAACATTTTATAAAACTTAATTGCATTTTAAAAATCAAGTAACATACTATGCAAATAGAGTGATAATTAATGTTTGTAATTTATTTTTGCTTTGTTTATAAAACAAAAAAGCTCTGCTATGTAAAACATAGCGAGAGCTTTTGAATCGTCTTATAAAACTATTATGCAGATTTGTTTGCACGTTTAGCCATGCGGCTAATTTTACGGCTAGCAGTGTTCTTTTTTAATACACCTTTAGCACGCGCTTTATCAATCGCAGAAACAGCAACAGTAATTGCAGCATCTTTGTTTTCGGCATTCGCTACGATGGCGGCGTCAGCCTTTTTGACGACTGTTTTAAGGTTTGTCTTTATCGCTTTATTGTGTGCAGCTTCTTTTTTAGATTGCACAACACGATCTTTTTGAGATTTAATATTAGGCATTCGTTCCACCTCCTTAGCTACCTATGACAGTACGATATATAATATCACATTTAAACGCAATTATCAAGTGTTTTTTTAAAATTTTTTAAAAATTTATATATTTTTTTATTTTATGGTATTTTTTACCAGTGAGGAGCACCATGATAAATACTGATTTTGCTGATGAAATTTTTTCTAGAGGTTCAAAAACTATCGAATTACCGAAAGGAGTTAGCCTTGCTAGCGCACACGCTCACGGTGTAACAATTACACGTGTAGAAATTAACAGAGAGGGGCTTGTGCGACCTAAAGGTAGATATATAACATTAGAAACACCAGCTATATCGCTTTTAGATAAAAGGGACGAACATGTAATTGGAATAATCTCAAACGCAATAAGCACATTATTGCCAAAAGAGGGTAAAGTTTTGGTGGTAGGTGTGGGAAATCATCGCATAACGGCGGACGCACTAGGTCCACGTACGGTGCAAAAAATATATATTGCACCTGAAACAAGTTTAAAAACTAAAAATTTGCGTAAAGTTTGCGCAATAGCACCTAGTGTTTTTGCAAAAACAGGTATACCACTTTCAGAGATGTTATGTGCACTGGTAGAGCGATTAAAACCAGTCGCAGTGCTGTGTGTAGATAGTTTAATGTCTACTGAAACTGCTAGGTTAGGCCGCACAATACAATGTACAGATACAGGGCTTATGCCAGCGGATAAAACCCACTCAAAGCACCTTACGCAAGAACTTTTAGGTGTACCAGTAATTGCTGTGGGTATACCAACACTTATGCAAACAAATTATGGCGAAGATTTTATTCTTGTTCCACGCACCTTAGATGATGCCATTGCACAAGGTTCAGCTTTGCTTTCATCAGCTATAAACCGCACATTGTACCCTCAATTTACAGTTTCACAACTTGCATGGCTTTCGCAGTAAGAGATAATCTTTGTTTTGCTGTTTTTGTTTTGTGCATAAAACCCAAAGGCACATCATACTATTTATGTATGTAGCAGTTTTTGGGAAAGGTGGGGTGGCATGCAAAAAAAACAAGGTCTTGTCACCTTTAGCATAGCTATGTTTGTTCTTGTGGGTGTGATATTCCGTCCTAGTTTTTTAATGGGAGGTATAGTTTTTTTTACTAATCCGCAAATAGCATTAGAGCAGATGTTAAATTATAATTCGCAAAATACAGTGCTTGCACCTGTGCCTACACCTATGCCAGTTTTTTCGCCTAGCCCATCAATTGCGCCTAGCCACTCACCTACTCCTTTTACGGGCGATTTGTTGGGCGAAATTGAACTTATACCCGATACAGGCAAGCCAGATGGCACCGGTGATGTTATTGAAAAAACATATCCAATAGGTATTGGTGAACAATACATACAAGTGGGTGCAGGTAGCATACAAAACCTAACAAATAATGCAAACGATGTTTTAGCCCAGGCGATATCAAACGGCAAAGCGTTTGAAATAGAGCAAAACAGTGCAGAACCACAGGTTTTAATAATGCATACACATGCCACTGAAACATATAGATTATACGAAGGATTATACTACGATTTAAGTGATACGGCACGCACAACAGACAAAACCTTAGATGTATGCGCAGTTGGTGCTATAATAACGCAAACACTAAACGAGGCAGGAATAAACACTTTGCATGACACAAGTTTAAACGATTATCCAAGCTATAACGCAAGTTACGATAACTCACGCGAGGTAGTGCAAGCTTATCTTGAGCAATACCCAAGCATAAAAGTTGTTATTGATGTGCACAGAGATGCGCTTGAAGCACGTGGCGCACGCTATGCACCAGTAGCAGAAATAAACGGCAAACAAAGCGCACAAGTCATGATTATTTCAGGCTGTGAAAACGGTAGCACAGTTAACTTGCCTAACTGGGAGCAAAACTTAGCTTTTGCGGCAGAGTGGGAAACACAAATGGAAGCGGACAGCCCAGGTTTAACACGTTCGGCGATGTGTAGTTATAAGTTTTACAATCAAGATTTAACAACGGGTAGTTTGCTTTTAGAGGTTGGCGGGCATGGCAATACGTTAAACGAGGCATTATATGCAGGCAAACTAGCGGCAGAAAGCTTAGCGGAAGTACTTTTAAATTAACAAAAATAAATCAAAAAGAAAAGGGGCAATTTAGCCCCTTTTCAATTTTGCAAAAATATGGTAAACTAAGCAATAGATTTACGAAAACGCAAATGACTACTATTTGACTACTAAAAGTTAACAACTTAATAAGCGCTCGTCGTATAACGGATAATACAAAGGCCTCCGACGCCTTAAATTAGGGTTCGATTCCCTACGAGCGTGCCAAAACATAAAAATATCATGTGCGAAATTTGAGTTCGTATATGATATTTTTATTACTATACTACCTTTTTATATATTTTCCAAGTCGTATTTTAATTATTCTACTTATAAAAGATTTGCATTATACAAAGCTAATACAATATCCATTTGACTATTGTGAACTTTTTTCTGCCCATCCATAATCATATTCCAAAGTTCAACTAAATGCTATATAAAAGTGTAATATTATATATATGAATTTTCCGTTATCGGCAATAACAATTGCGTTTCAATATAAATATCGTTGATATTTTGCCGATAATGTGTTATGCTAATGTTAGTAACTTAGGAGGGTGAGCAGATGAACTATTTATCGGTAGCAGAAATTGCAGTTAAATGGAAAATGTCGGAGCGAAGTATACGCAATTATTGTAATGAAGGTCGTATATCAGGCGCTTTTTTAGTTGGAAAAACGTGGACTATTCCAGAAAATGCAGTAAAGCCAGCGAGAAAAAACAAAAGCGAAAAATCTCGCACTACCTTACTTGAAATTCTTAAAGACGAAAAAAACTCTAAAGTTTCAGGTGGTATTTATCATAAACTACAGGTTGAATTCACCTATAACTCAAACCATATTGAGGGAAGTAAGCTGACCCACGACCAAACACGGTATATTTATGAAACGAATACTATAGGTTTTAATAACACGGCCTTAAATGTTGATGATATAGTTGAAACAGCCAACCATTTTAGATGTATTGATATTGTTATTAATAACGCAAACTATGCCCTAAGCGAGAAATTTATTAAAGAGCTTCATTTGACGCTTAAAAACGGAACAAGTTATTCGAGAAAATCGTGGTTTTGTGTGGGCGAATATAAAAAAATGCCTAACGAAGTTGGTGGGACACAAACTACTGCACCAGAAAAAGTGGCGAGCGAAATGAAAACTCTACTTGATTTTTACAATAAAGACAAGACAAAAACACTAAATGATATAATTGAGTTTCATTATAACTTTGAAAAAATACACCCATTTCAAGATGGTAATGGACGTGTAGGTAGGCTTGTAATGTTAAAAGAATGCCTTAAGCATAATATTGTGCCATTCATAATAGACGAAGAGCTTAAAATGTTCTATTATCGAGGTCTTAGTCAGTGGACAAATGAAAGAGGATTTTTGATTGATACCTGCCTTACAGCACAAGATAAGTTTAAAAAGTATTTAGATTATTTTCAGATAAAGTATATAGATGATTAATAGAAACGACTACCTTTTGACCATACAAGATTACTATTTGGTTACTGCTAAATTGTCAAAATTAGTCTTTTGGCAAAAGATAAAAAGTGATAGTTAATATAAGTGAGGTTTTGATGTTTGAAAAATATCTATCAACAAGCGAATTTGCAAAAATAGTAGGAGTATCAAAGCACACTTTGTTTTATTATGATAAAGAGGGTGTTTTTTGCCCTGAAAAAAAGCAAGATAATGGATTTAGAGTTTATTCAGTTTTTCAAATAGAAACATTCTTTGTTATAAAATCTTTAACGGATATGGGTGTTAAATTAACTAAGATTAAAGAATACTTAAAAACACGCTCAGCGCAAAATTGCATGTCGCTTTTAATAGAACATGAAAAATTATTGCAAGAGGAAATAAAGAGGCTTAAAAAAACCACACAACTAATTAAAGAAAAACAACAAACAATAAAAACATATTTTGAAAGTGAACTTGAAAGTGCACATATTAAATACGAAGAAAAAGAGGTATTATTTATAACCGAAAGCTCTGAAAATGATTATTATACACCTTTTACAAAACACATTAAAAATGCAAATGAAACGGCATTAAACTTACCTTGTGCTGTAGGCCATATAATCAAAAACGATGACGTAGAAAACAAAACATATTTTGATTATTATTTCAGCAAAACGAATAAAAAAGGCGAATCGACACTAATAAAATCGGCGGGACTATATTTAAATTTTTACCATACTAGCGGTTATTTTACAGTTGATAAAGCATATGAGGCTATTTTGGATTATGCAAGAAAAAACGAGTTAAGATTAGGCGAATATTTTTTTGAATATATGATTTTAGATGAATTGGCCGTAAAAGGTATAGATAATTTTGTAGTTAAAATTTCGGTTGAGGTCAAACAATAAGTGTAAATTTACTTTGATATAATTAAAAAGTTAAAAAACCCTCCAAGGTGTTAGTTTTTACTAAAATACATTGGTGGGTTTATTTAGTTAAGTAAATGCTACGTCTAAAAAATTGCAATAATTAAGTTGTGAAATTTGGCATATTGCGGAATAAACTGTATATATACAATCGTTAAATTACCATGTTATAATAATGCGTAATTCAGGCATGATTTTAATTAGCCAGATAAATGCAAATCTCAGCATAGTTCAGCTTGTTTTCTACATCAAAGCCTATCGTAAAAACTTTCCCCTGAAATCAACATATATTGTACAAAATTTTTGATTATTTTTTAAAACAAAAGGAGCTAATCTTTATGGAAGTATTTAGTTTTGAAAACAGTATACCAGTAAATATAAAGGCAGAAGGTGAAATTTCTATTTCAAAAAAACATTATAAAGATGGTCAAAGTTCTTTGTGTTGGCATGCAAAAAATGGCAAAAAGTTAAGCATAACAACTAAAATTAATTATAAACCTTTTGATGTAACAGCAAAAAGCAAGGCGCATTGTTCGTTTTTATTTTGGGTATATCAAGAAAAATCAATAAAAAGTGATTTACGTATTGAATTTGGTAGCAAGGATATAGTTAATTGCTATTTTGATATGCACATGGATTTTACAGGTTGGCGTACAGTTTGGGTGCCTTATGATCAAATGCAAGGAACACCTAGCGAAAACATGGATAAAATAATTTTTAGCCTTAGCCAAGAACACACAATTTATTTGGATCAAATAATACCTATGCAACCTGTGGACTCTAGGCATAATATGCGTGATTTTCAAGTGCCTTTTGTAAACTTGCGTGCAGACACTGCTGCAAATAGTCATTGGATGTCGCTTTATCGTTTTGCACAATTATATAAAAACAATATCAAAACAGCAGAAAATGTTAGTTTAACACAACAAGACACAGAGCAAATGGATATAATAGTAACACGTTTTGAAGAGGTTTTGCAAGCGGACTTTGAATATCCTAAAAAAGATAAAATTTCTCTCTGGTGGGACGATATAGGTCAAGCTCAAAATTTTTATAAAATGCTGGATATAAAAAATAATAACGGCACAATTACAGGTAAAACAATAGCTTTTTCAAAACAAGATGTTATATATCCATCAGAACATAAAAAAAAGCTAACATATATAACAGCGGCGATAGATGTAAATTTGTGCAGTGATTTGTTATTAAACCTTGCACAAATGTGGTGCTGTGCTCAGCAAGCACAGAAAAAAACAATAGAGGATTTATACATAAACCTTTTATTGCATATGATAGACCAAGGCTGGGATTACGGCAGTGGACTTGGAACTGTGCATCACTTAGGCTATGCTACTAGGGGTTTTTATTCATCTGTGTTTTTAATGCGCACAGTGTTAAAAAAACAAGGCATATTAAAAAAAGTACAAAAAATAGCTGAGTGGTTTTCAGGAGCAGGGCGTATGTTTAGAGCCGAGGAAGAGTTTGTTGGCGAAAGTTGCGATACACTAAACACATTATTGTTACCTATATTAATTAGTGTTTTAATAGATGAGGATGAAAAAAGAAAGTACATCTCACTTATGGCTGTAAAAAACTGGTTAGATAAAGCTCTTGAACCTGCACCAGGTATAAAAGGGTTTGTTAAAATTGACGGCACGACCTTTCATCACGCTAACCACTACCCAGCGTATGCAATGGGCGCTTTTAAGGGAATTACACCAGTTGTATACATGTTAAGCAAAACAAATTTTGCTATAAACAGTTTTTCACACAATATGTTACGAAAAGCTGTGCTTGCTATGCGCACTTATAGCAATGGTATAAGTTGGCCTGTCTCATTATCTGCTCGTCACCCTGTTGGCGATAGTGATAGAGGACAAATTTCAACTTTTGATCCGTTTTATTATATGGCGCTTGCAGGTGTGCCAGAAAAAAAAGATGCTCTAGATGAAGAAATGGTGGGTGCATTGCTAAGGTTAATGCAAATTAAACCATTTGAAAAAGGCGAAAGATTTATCAACGAAGGTTATAGTGCAGAGCAAGCACCAAATGGTCATTTTAACATGAACTATGCCTGCATCGCCTTGCACAGACGCAAAAATTGGCTAGCGTGTGTACGTGGGCACAGTAAATATATTTGGGGTAACGAAACATATAATGCAAATAACCTTTATGGTAGGTACGTTGCATATGGCAACTTACAGATACTTTCAAAAGGCGAGCCTGTTACAAATAAAGATAGTGGATACATTCAGCAAGGTTGGGATTGGAATTTTTGGCCAGGAACAACAACGGTTGAGTTGCCTATGGAAAAATTGCGTGCAGATGTTTGTAATGTTGATGAATTTAGCGGTTATGAGGAAATGCTAATTTCAGATAAAGCTTTTGTTGGCGGTGTAAGCATTGATAAAACAAACGGTGTATTTGCGTTTGATTTACACTCTCACGCAAAATATGATGCAACACAAGTTGCCCAAAAATCATATTTCTTTTTTGATGAAAAAATCATTTGTATAGGCACAGATATATCAAACCAAAATCCAAATGGTAACACCTATACAACTTTATTTCAAAATTATATGTTAAATACTGATGATTTAATTTATGCAGATGATAAAAAAATTTCAGGGGTAAATTATAAAGAAACATTAGTAGATTATAACATGTTTTATGATAATTGTGGCAATGGATACTACGTGCCAAATGGACAAAAAGTGCTAGTTTCAAAAAGTTTGCAAAACTCTTGCGACCAAAACACGGGAGAGCCAACAAGTGCATATTTTGCAAAAGCTGCTATTGAACATGGCGCTATGCCAAATGGCGAAAACTACGAATATTGCATTTATGTAGATGTTGGCTTAAAGCAAATGCAAGATAATATTAAAAAGATAAAACTAGGCGAAGTATATAAAACGCTTTGTGCAGATAACAAACTGCATTGTGTTTATGACAACCAAAGCAATACTTTTGCATATGTGTTGTGGCAAAAATGCAAAAACTTAAACTTTGCAAATTTAAAGGCAGTTTCCTCCCCTGTTTTAGTTATGGAAAAACTTACAAAAAATGGTTTTTGTGCCACGATGTCAGACCCAGATTTGCGATTATATGAAGGCGTCGAAAGTGACCAAATTGATGAAGCTGGATTGCAAAAAGAGGTAAGCTTATACTCACGTAAATGGGTAAAAAATAAATCGATGTCAAAAGAGGTTACTCTTACATTTAACGGAATTTGGGATATTACCTCGCCGCAGCAAGAAATAATAGTGATGCATGATACACAAAATAACGAAACAAGTATAACGCTTAACACAAGCGAAGGGTTTACGTATGAGTTTATAGCTTTTAATAAAACTATTTAAGCGAACAAGTGTTATATAAAGGCACAGTTTTGATTATTAGATAAAAATAATGCGTAAAAAAGGTGACACTACTTTTGTGAAGCTATAAGTAATGTCACCTTTATAATATTTTATTGTATTTTTTTCCATTTTGGGCGTGTTTTTAATTCTATTCGCAGTTTTGTAAAAAAATCTTCTAATATGTTTTTGCATTCTAACTCGCAAATACCAGATTGTAAAGTTGGTTTGTGGTTAAAACTCATATCAAATAAATTTGTAACAGAGCCACAGCACCCAGCCTTTGCATCGCTAGCGCCAAAAACTACTCGTTTTAAGCGGCTATTAATTATTGCACCTGTGCACATAGGGCATGGTTCTAGCGTTACAAATAATTCGCATTCCCAAAGTCGCCAGCCGCCCAAAACTTTGCACGCTTTATCAATTGCAAGTAGCTCTGCGTGGTGAAGTGCGTTTTTTTCGCTCTCTCTGGTGTTGTGAGCTCTTGCTATTATTTCGCCATTTTTTACAATAATTGCACCAACGGGTACTTCCCCTTTATCAAAAGCAAGTTGTGCTTCTATTAAAGCCTCTTGCATAATTTCAATGTCTGTCATATTATCGCCTTTCATTGTAAATTTCTTTTATCTTTTTTTGACTTTTTGATTTATTTTTGTTAAAATAATAATATCGATTTTTAATATTTTCAAAGGAGCAGACCATGATACGTATTATTACAGATTCTAGCAGTGATTTACCAGCGGATTTACTGGAAGCTTATGAAATAACGGAAGTTCCGCTAAATGTTACACTTGAAGATGGCAGAACGGTTCAGGATGGTGTAGAGCTTAGCGATGACGAGTTTTTTGAACATATGAAAACCTGCAAAAAACCGCCAAAAACTAGCCAACCAACGCCTGAAGCTTTTGCTAAGATTTTTGAGGAAGCAAAAGCCGCTGGAGATGAAGTTATTGCAATTTTAATATCAAAAGATATTTCTGGCACATACCAAAGCGCAAGTATAGGTAAGCAAATTGCACACGCTGAGGATGTTTATCTTGTGGATAGCCGCACACTTTGTGCCTCGTTAGCTTTGCTTGTTTTATTAGCAGCAGATTTAAGAGATAAATGCTATAGTGCTGAGGAAATTGTAGCAAAGGTAGAACACGCAAAAGAGCATTTGCACCTTTTTGCTATTGTCGATGAGTTAAAATATTTACATAAAGGTGGCCGCCTACCTGTTGCAGCCGCTGTTGCAGGTAGCATGCTGGGCATAAAGCCAATAATAACAATAAAAGAGGGTAAAGTTACACTTGGCGGTAAAGCTCGTGGTTTGCCAGGTGCGCACGTTAACATGTTTAAACAAATAGATGCACTAGGTGGTATTAACAAAAAATATGCACCAATTTGTGCGTACACTGTTTCAAAACGTGAGATTGAATCTTTGCAACATTACCTTTCAACTCATTTAAAAATAACAAAACCTATAGTTGCACAAATAGGTTCAACAATAGGTACACACACAGGTCCTGGTTGTTTTGGTTTTGCATTTTTTGATAATAATTTAGAATTATAAAAGCATTTTTATTTTGACCACTCACAAATAATGCAAATTAATTTTGTGAGTGGTCAAAATTATTTGAATATATATGGATAAATCGCTTTTACTTATGTAAAAAAGCGCAGTTCGTGTGTTTTCATATTATAAAAAGGCATCTGCCCGTTGTCTTTCATGGAGTAATAATCCTCACCGCTAACTATTATATGATCTCGCACACTAATTTGCAAAACACCAAGTGCACGCATTATATTTGCAGTTGCTGTTATATCGTTTTGCGAGGGTAGCGCCACGCCACCAGGGTGGTTATGTGCCAAAATAACACTTGCTGCGCCTGCTTGCATGGCAAGGCTTGCAACTTTTTTTACATCAACATTTACAGATTGAGCAGTGCCTTCCTCTAATAATATGGATTTCACCATTTTGCCCCTTGCGTTGAAAATAAGCATGTAAAATGTTTCTTTTTTCTTGGAGCGAAACAGGGGTAATATATACTTAACACGCTCTTCTGTAAATTCAAAATTATTATCTTCCTTAGCTTTATTTACTGCATAATATTGAGTTAAAGCAGGCATAGCATGTAAAAATTTTGCCGCAGCTGGGCCTATGCCATCAACTGTTTGCAAATCCGCCTCGCTTGCTTCAAGCACAGCAGAAAAATTACCAAATTTATTAATAAGTGCATGAGCAATTTCATTTGTATCTTTGCGAGGTATGCAAAAGAAAAGCAAATATTCTAAAACCCTATGTTCAGATAAAACATCTAGGCCAGTTTGCTCAATTTCATAAAAAACACGTTGACGGTGTTTATGATGAACGTTGTTTTGATTTTTATCGTCCTTAGCCATATATGGTTATTGCTCCTTTACAATTATTTGTTAATTTGATATTATACAAACTTTGCAGCAGTAAAAATAATAAAAAGTTAGAATTATTGATGAAATTGCGACATAAAGTAAAAAATAGGACTTGAAATTTTTTATATTAAAGTTGTTAAAAAAACGAATCGATTACGAAAGTGAGGTAATTATGAAAAAATTTATCGCGACTGAAAACGATAACGATGTGCGTTTATCTCGTTTTGTAGAGAGGGTAACTGTGGATTTACCCAAGGGTTTGTTATATAAAAGTTTTAGAAACAAACGCATAAAAGTTAATGGAAAAAGAGGTGCGGCTGATACACGCCTTGCAACAGGCGACGTTATAGAGCTATATATAAATGATGATTTTTTCCCTAAGATTGTGCACCAAAAAGAAAAAACAAATATTAAGGAAGAAATTGCCAGTGAAAATGTCAATAAGATTGATATTATATACGAGGATAAAAACATTGTTGTGCTTTATAAGCCAATAGGCTTGCTTTGCCATAGCGATAGCACAGGCGATGCAACTCTTTTAGATGCATTTATTGCACACTTAAAACAAACAGGCGAATATGACCCTAAAACAGAAAACCGTTTTAAACCAGGGCTTTGCAACCGTATAGATAGAGGCACAGAGGGATTAGTTATTGGTGCAAAAAATAATGCGTCACTACGTGATATGAACGAAATTATACGCACAAATTGCCTAAAAAAACAATATTATGCAATAGCAATAGGCACACCACTTTCTGGCAGATTTACCGCTTTTTGGGAGCATCATAAAACTTTAAATAAAGTTAGCATACATGCACATCAAAATAAACACGAAACACGCAAAAATATCATAACAGATGTAGATGTTATACAAACAAAAAGCCGTTTTAGCCTTTGTAAAATTGGGCTTATAACGGGGCGTACACACCAAATACGTGCACACTTAGCATTTTTGGGCAAGCCACTTTTAGGTGATATAAAATATGGTAACCGTGTTGTAAATGCTCAAATGGGTGTAAAAACACAGGCTTTATGCGCTGTTAGGTTGCAGTTTTTTAGCATACCAGAGGCTAATACGCTTTCTTATTTAAATGGTCATACATTCAAATTAAAAGAACCAAACATATTAAAACAATTTGAAGAGCTTTAATACAATAAAATGCATGTTATAGCTTTACTTAATTTTATGAAATCATTCGCTAATATCTAAAACCTTGTTGAATTTCAGCAAGGTTTTTTGTGATTTATTTTTAAAATATTATTCGTCAATTTCTAGCAATTGAGTGCTTTGCACACCATCTAAGGCTTGTACATCACGCAATTTGCGTTGTATGGCTTTTGTACGTGTACCAATGAGTTTTTCCATTTCTTCATCAGTTTGGCGCATGCGTTCTTGCATTTTTGCAAGCCCTGTACCAAATTTATCAAATTCGCTTTTAACAGCGCCAAGTACCGTCCAAACCTCGTTAGATCGCTTTTGTATTGCAAGGGTTTTAAAGCCCATTTGTAGGCTATTTAGCAAAGCTGCCATTGTGCTAGGGCCTGCAATGTTTATTTGGTAATCACGCTGTAAGCGCTCAAGTAAACCAAGGTTTACAACCTCCGCATATAAACCCTCAAAAGGTAAAAACAAAACACCAAAATTAGTTGTGTATGGTGGCTCAACATATTTTTCACGTATATCTTTTGCCTCAGCGCAAATAACCTGTATTAGCGCCTTTCGGGCAGTTTCAGCGGCGGCGATATCGCCATTTTGTAAGGCATCTTGTAAGTGTGCAAATGTATCACCAGGAAATTTTGAATCAATAGGTAGCCAAACACTATCTTGCCCAGTGCCAGGTAAGCGTATTGCAAATTCAACACGGTTTTTGCTGTTTGGTATGGTGTTAACATTAACAGCATATTGTTCAGGTGCTAGTATTTCGCTTAAAATTGCTCCAAGTTGTATTTCACCTAAAATACCACGTGTTTTAACACCAGAAAGCACTTGTTTTAAACCGCCAACATCGTTTGCGAGTGTTTGCATTTCACCAAGACCCTTATAAACTTGCTCTAGCTGAGTTGTAACACTTTGAAAACTTTCGCTAATACGTTTTTGCAAGGTGTCTTGCAATTGTTCCTCAACAGTATGGCGTATTTGCTCAAGTTTTTTTGTGTTTTCAGCACGCATGATATCCATGTTGTTTTGTAAAGTTACACGTATCTGCTCAAGTTTGTGCTCGTTTGATTTTTCTAAGTTTGCAAGGCGCAGTTCAACTTGCCTTGTTTGAGCAGTTTGGTTTTGAGATATATTTGTGCTCATAGTGCCAACAGCAGTTTGCAAAGTTTGGCTCATTAAACTAATTGTATTTGTATTATTTTGGTTTAGCTCTGTTTTTAGTTGCATTAAAAGCTGTGCAAGGTGGTCGTTTTGCTCTTTTGCAGATTTTTCAAGTAGCAAGGCGGTATCGTTGTCCTTTTTGTTGTTTTGCTTGCATACAAAAAATAGCACAGCCAAGAGCAAAATGTTGCTCAAAATTAATAAACCTATTATTAAATACTGATTTTCCATCAAAATTCTCACTTTTTATTATTATATTATTATCATTAATTAATTTTCAACTATATTCTAACATAAAACATAAAATTTGTAAAACAGGCATAATGTAATGTTTGTATTTATTACAACTAAAGATATGCAATAGATTTATATGCTTAGTTGTGTTATAATTTTAAATTAATAAAGAAAATATTTAAAATTAAGCGTGTTTTAATCTTATTTTAATGCTTGGGTGCTATGATGTTTAAAAGTAAAAAATATAGGAGATTTTGTTATGCGAATTTTACTAGCTGAAGATGAAAGAGATATGAATAAAATTATCACTAAAAAATTAGTTTCTGAGGGTTATAGTGTAGATAGCTGTTTTGATGGTGAGGACGCATTTAATTGCATTGTAAACACAGATTATGATGTTGTTATACTTGATATTATGATGCCAAAACAAAACGGTTTTGAGATAGTTGAAAAAATGCGTGCAAGAAAAATAGATACACCAGTTATTTTTTTAACAGCTAGAGATAGCATTGAAGATAGGGTTAAAGGTCTTGATTTAGGTGCTAACGATTATCTTGTAAAACCGTTTTCGTTTGCAGAGCTTATGGCGCGTATACGTGTGATGACAAGGCTTAAAGCTGGAAAGGCAACAAATGTTTTATCAATAGCTGATTTATCAATAGATATAAGCTCACATATTGTAAAACGTGGAGAAAATATAATAAATTTATCAGCAAAAGAATATGCGATATTAAAATATATGATGCATAACATAGGTATCGTTTTATCGCGTGAAAAAATTGAAAATCATATTTGGAATTATGATTATGAGGGCGGAACGAATGTCGTTGATGTTTATATACGCTATCTCAGAAAAAAAATTGACGATGATTACGAAATAAAACTTATACATACAATTAGGGGCAGTGGATATGTAATAAGGGAGCAATTATGAAAAACATTTCAGCAAAGCTAAAACTAACCCTTTGGACAACCTTGCTAATGGCTATAATGGCCAGCGTTACTATGGCACTGATATTTTCTTTCAGCGGTGATATCATAGCAACAAATAGCAAAGATATAATTACAAAAGTTGTAAGCGATAATGCCGACGAGTTAGAATTTGATGACGGCAAGCTTGAAATTGATGATATAGATTTTTTTGACAACAGCGTATATACGCTTATTTATACTGAAAATGGCGAGCATATAGCTGGTAATCTTCCAGAAGAATTTGCAAGTACACCACAGTTTAAAGATAAACAAATATCGCAGATAACAGTTGATGATACACTTTATTATATATATGATGAGCTTTCACCAGTTGAGGATTATCACTCACTTTTATGGGTAAGGGGTGTAATAGCAGTAGATGAAGTTGCAAGCGCAGTTAACAGCATTTTGCAAATTGCAATGTTTACATTGCCTTTATTTATTTTATTTGGTGCAGTTGGTTGTTATTTTATTGCAAAAAATACTTTTAAACCTCTTGATAAAATCATAAAAACAGCGCAAAAAATTAGCGAGAGTGAAAACCTAGCATTGCGAATAAATTTGCAACAAGGTAGTACAGAAATGCAAAACCTTGCTAGTGCTTTTGATAAAATGTTTGAGCGCTTAGAAAGTGCTTTTGAAGCAGAAAAGCAGTTTGCCTCTGATGTTTCGCACGAATTGCGAACCCCAACAGCAGTTATTTTAGCGCAGTGCGAATATGCAATAGGCGAAAATATCACACATGAAGATAAACAAGAAGCGCTTGAAACTGTACAGCGTCAAGCGTTTAAAATGTCTAAACTTATAACAAATTTATTAAAACTCATTCGATACGATAGAGGAATTGAAAAGGCAAATTTAAAAAACATTAACTTTAGCGAACTAATAAGCGAAATTTGTGAGGAACATGAGCTAATTGCACCTGAGAATATAAAACTGAATTATAACATAACACCAAATATATGTGGGACATTCGACGATGCGATGATAACAAGGCTAACTACAAATTTAATAAGTAATGCGTTTCGTTATTGCAAAGCAAACGGAAATGTTGATGTGGAGTTGAGTGAAAATATATCCGAAATTATTTTGAAGGTAAAAGATGACGGTATAGGTATTTCTGAAGAAAATCAGCGTAAAATTTGGAATAGATTTTATCAAGTGGATGCATCACGCACTAACAGCCAAAACACAAGCATGGGTTTAGGGCTTGCAATGGTGGCACAAATTGCAAAATTACACCACGCTAAAATTGAACTAGAAAGCGAAATAGATAAAGGTAGTATCTTTATTGTTAAATTCCCAAAATAATTTTGAGCATTTAATGTTATTTTAATATTAGCCATATATAATGATATCAAAGGTAAACACCTAGCTATTAAATATAATAAGATTTCGGATTATATTTAATAGCTAATACAACAAACATAAAAATGGAGATTAACAATGGATACAAAAAAATTATTTAACAAAGCAACACTTATCGTAGTTGCGATAATATTAGGTGCAGTAATTATAGGTGGTGCAATAGTGTTTGCAGCTTCTGTAAATAAGCCAGTAGAACCGATATCAAATGCTACGACAACACAAACAGATGCAGAAATACCACAATCAGTTACATCACAAACAACACAAACAATGCAGACAGAAAGCTTGCCTGAAACATCTGTAAATGCAAATGAAGCACAGAGCGAAACATATATAACTGAAGAAGAAGCTAAAGAAATAGCTTTTAAACACTCCGGTGTTAGTGATGCAACAGCTGTTTATTGCAAATTAGATTATGATGATGGAATTGCAGAGTTTGATGTTGAGTTTTGGAGCGGTACAACGGAATATGAATATGAGATTAATGCAATAACTGGCGAAATTTTATCTTATGTGTATGATACAGATGTACCAATGGTGATATCACAAACAACAAATCAAACAACAGAGCAAAACTATATAGGCAAAGAAAAAGCACAGGAAATTGCATTGCAACATGCAGGCGTAGCACAAAGCGAGGTAAATTATATTAAGTGCGAGTTTGATTTTGATGATGGTTTGGCGGAATATGATGTTGAGTGGAAAATAGGCCAAACAGAATATGAATACACGATTAGCGCAATTGATGGCACTATTTGGGAACACGAAGTAGGGCTTGATGATTAAACCTTGATTATAAAACTTGACGAATTTTTAATTTAATAAAATAAAAAAATCCAATCGAATAATCGATTGGATTTTTTTTGGTGGGCGGTAAGGAACTCGAATCCCTGACCCTCTGCACGTCAAGCAGATGCTCTACCAGCTGAGCTAACCGCCCTAATAGTATATCGTTAATTGCAACAAATTAATAATAATTCGCTAATTTTAATATATTATCGTAATTTTTATTAACACGTTCAGTTTTTAATAATGTTTTTCTTCGCTAAGCTCTAAAAAATGTTTAAAAATCTATACGTTGTTTAAATCAACTTTACTATTTTATCAGATTTAATCGCCAATTGCAAGCTTTTTTTAATTAAAATTGCAATTTATAGCGTATTGAGTTTAGTGACTTAACCTTTTAAGCCACTAGTTGCAATACCTTGTATAAAGAATCTTTGGAAAGATATATACAAAATAAATACAGGAACAAGAGCAACAAGGCTTGCAGCCATAATAAGATTATATTCAGCTGAATATTGGCTTATAAACATGCGTATACCGAGCTGTATGGTTTTAACATCTGTTGAGTTAAAGTAAATCATAGGGCCCATAAAGTCGTTCCAAGCATTAACAAAGCTAAATATAGTTAGGGTTGCAAGTGCTGGTTTTGAAAGTGGTAGAACTATACGTGCATAAATGCCATATTCGTTTAAACCGTCTATGCGTGCTGCTTCTAAAAGTTCGTTTGGTATGCTCATATAAAATTGTCGTAGCAAAAAAACACCAAATGCTGTAAAACTTTGTAATAATATGATAGACATATGCGTATCAACAAGTTTCATGTTTTGCATAATGATATATTGTGGCAACATGTAAACTTGCCATGGAATTGCGATGGTAATTATGTAACACATAAAAAGTGTGTTTCTGCCACGGAAGTTACATTTAGAAAAACCATATGCCGCAAAACTTGAGGTTACAAGCTGGATACATGTGATTATACCTGCTAGTTTTAAACTGTTAAAAGTAAAAAGAGCAAGCGGAATTTTATCCCAAATTTTTAAGTAGTTATCCCATTGTGGGTCTTCTGGTATCCATTGAATTGGCACAGAAAAAACCCCGCTATCATATTTTAACGATGCTGATATCATCCATACAAATGGCAATAGTGATAAAAAGGTTATTGCCGCAAGCATAATGTAAGAAAGCACACGTGTAAATTTTTTATCTGTTTGAATCATTATTGCGCCCTCCTTACATAAAATCGTTGAATTTTTTTTCAATGCGGAACTGTAAAACTGTTATAGTACCAACTATTATAAATAGCACCATAGATGCCGCACTAGCTGTGCCGTAGCTCCAAGACACGAAAGATTCATCATAGATATAACTTGCTAAAGTTTTGGTTGCAGTGCCAGGACCACCTTGCGTTAAAACAAAGATTAAATCGAATACTTTAAAGCTGTTTATGGTTAGCATCATAAATACAAAAAAGTGTGATGGGGTTAACATAGGGAAAGTGATTTTCCAAAACTGTGTCCATTTTGATGCACCTTCAATTGAGGCAGCCTCGTATAAATGGTATGGTATATCTTGCAAGGCTGCTAGATATATAACCATAAAATAGCCAACGCTTTTCCATACACTAACTATAATAACGCCGTTCATAGCCCAATCAACGCTAGCAAACCAGCCTGGTGGCTCAGCAATGCCTATAAAACGTAAAAACTCGTTTACAGGGCCAGAATCTTTTATTAAAAGTGCGTTCCAAACAGCACCAACAGCTACTATAGATGCAACGTATGGAAAAAACACAGCACTTCTAAAAAAATTTACAAAACGTAATTTTTGATTAAGTAAAATAGCTAAACCTAGCGCAATTGACATACTTAAAAGAACGTTAAAAAATGAATAATATATAGTTTGTGTGAAAGCTGCTTTAAAAACACGGTCGCCAAATATTTCAGTGAAATTTTCTAAGCCAACAAATTCAGGCGTGTTAAAGCCGTCCCATTCAGTAAAGCTTAAACCAAAAGAAAATATAACTGGAATTAAAATAAAACAGCAAAAACCGATAAAGTTTGGCAATATGAACGAAAGCCCGACAACTGTGTTTCGTGTGTTAAGTGACATCCCAGATTTTTTAGTTGGATTTATCATCGTTTATCCTCCCTTGAAAATAGTATTTAAACTTAGTTAGTAAAAAATGCTGTTGTATTCCTCGTTGATAAAGCAAAGTGCAAGCATTTCTAGTATGCCTTTTACTTTAAAATACGGGAATGCAACAGCACTTTTATAACTTTTAATTAGGATTCAAGCAATTCTCCAACATATTGCCCCATGTTACCAAGGCCTGTTGCAAGGTCACTTTCACCAAGCATAATTAAATCGTGCTCTGCGCCGATAATAGCGTTTGCCTCAGCTGCTTTTGGATGTAATGGACGGTCAAGTGAGAAATGCTCAACAACAAGTGCTTCTGCAACGCCCTCAGGCATGCCATCAACACTAGCAATGATGTTTAAAGCTTCTGGGTTGTTGTAGCTTGGTATAGAACCAAACTCTGCATATAGTAAAGCGGCTTCTTCACCGGAAACAAATTTTACATATTCCCATGCGGCGTCTTTCTTTTCGCTAGCTGCATTTATACAAATTGGAGAGGCAGAACCTACAACGTAACCTTGAGGTGCTGTGTCGTCGTGTGGTATAGTTGCAATGCCCCAGTTTACAGAGCTTTCACCAGTTTCAACTTTTGCAAGCACAGTAGCCATAAACCATTGTCCCATTGGCATCATACCAACGTTGCCCAATAGGAATGGGCTTGAGTAATGTATGCTACCAGTTTTTAATGTTGCATAATCCATGCTACTTTGGTCATCATTTTGCATGCGCAAAGCCATTTCGTAATATGGTGTTAGGTATTCAAAATCTGTATCAAGTACAGAGTGTTCGCCACTTGCAAAACCCCAGTTTATAACACAAGCTTGCCATGTGTGTATTAAAGCACCGTATTTTTTATCAGCACCTTCGCCTGCGGTAATAGCCTTAGCAGTTTCTTCAAACTCCGCCCATGTCATATCATTTGTTGGGTAATCAACACCAGCTGCATCAAAGATATCTTTGTTAAAGTAAAGTATGTAGTAGCTACGAGTGCCTGGTAAACCAATAAGTTTGCCATCTTCCATAACAAAGTTATCGGCAACACCATTGTATATTGAAATATCAATGCCAGCATCTGCAACATAAGATGTTAAATCTTCAAGTTGACCTTTTTCAGCAAGCCCTGGTGAAGTATCAGCATCTTTAACATAGATAACGTCAACATCAGAACCACCATTTAGCATAACACTAAGTTTTTGTGTGTAATCAGCACTAGGGGTATCTACAAATTCTATTGTAATGTGTGGAAATTTAGCCATAAATGCTTCAGCAAGTGTTGTGTTAATAGGGTTAACGTCTAAATCCCAAGTTGTAACTTTAAGTGTTACTGGTTCAGTAGAGGCACCTTCAGAGGCTGTGCTATCTGCTGTTGATGTGGATGTAGATGTTGCTGCGTCTGAGCTGCTAGAAGTTGCACCACAAGCGGCAAGGCTTGTTGCAGCTGCTGTAGCACCAGCGATTTTTAAGAAATTGCGACGTGAAATTTTTTTCATAATTTTCTCTCCTTCAATTATAAAATGTGTAGTGAGATTTGCTATTTATATTTTATCGCATCTGCAAATAAATAACATGCAAAATTCAAACAAATAGTATTATTATTTAAAGATTTCACATAATTTTATAATACAATTTTACAAATTAATATTATTTTACGATTTTTATTGTTAATTTTATGGAAAATGAATTGATTATGCTAACACTTTAAGATAAAATATAAACAATATATTAATAACAAAGTAGATAACATTATATTATTTTATCTGATTTTTCTTAAAGTAGGAGTGTTAAATGTGGTTTCGTAGCATAAAAAGCAAGATAATTGCAACTACACTTATTTGTGTATTTATTGTTGGTATAGTTTCTAACACGATAATTTATTATTATTTAAGCTCGGTAGTTATTGAACGCTCTGTGGAAATTGATAAAACAAATGCCAAGAGCATAGCTACTCAATTAGAAGGTAAAATAGATGATTTACAAAATTTATTGTTGCTGTGTGCCAGTGATAAAAGTGTTGTAAATGCAACTAAATACAAAGGCCTTACTACATTAGAAAGTAAAACAGCAGCAGTGTCAGCTCAAGAACAACTTAATACTTATTTACTTTCTAGCATTAACGGCGACTACATAAATAAACTTTTGTTTGTAAACACACATGGTCTTATGGTACAAGCCTCAACACGCAACTACGGCGAAGTGCCAGATTATGAAAATGTGCTTAACAATACAGCCGTTAAAAATGTTTTGGAAAATGGATTTAATCAAAATACAAGCTTTGAAATTTCGAGCTCTATAACGAATGAGGGCGAAAAGGTTTTAGTGTTAGTTTATCCTGTTTTTGATGCTACTGAAGATGCTGTTATTTACATGGAAATATCTATTGAGTTTATAACGGATTTACTTGCACCTTTTTCACAAACACAAACTTTTTTGCTAGCTAACCTTAAAGATGCTTATAGCATAAATGCAAATGCAAATATAGAAACTTTAGATGAAGAATTTAAAAACTTAAAAAATGATGATATAATATCTCAAGATGATAATTTGTATCAAATAAACATTTTGCAGTTGAGTAATACGGATTTTCATTTGCATAGCTATACGGATTTATCTTTACTTACAAATTTGCAATACACTTTAGGTGTTCCGGTGCTTGTTTTTGTTTTGACTGCAATACTACTTGCAATAGGTCTTGCTGTTTTGCTTTCAACATTGATAACAAAACCTGTTGAAAACCTTGTTAAACGCATACGTAAAATTAGCGAAAATGATTTTTCATTTGATGCTAGTATAGAAAAATCTCAAGACGAATTTGGGCAAATCGGAAAAGTTATAAACGAAATGATGCTTAGCATTTCCACATTGCTAAAGCAAACACAAGATATGTACGAACATCGCAAAAATACAGAAATTGCTTTGTTACAAAGCCAAATTAACCCGCATTTTTTATATAATACATTGGATTCTGTTTATTGGATAGCAGTTATACAAAAAAATCAGGGCATAGCTAAAATGACACGCAGTTTAGTTAATTTGTTAAAAAACATAGCAAAGGGAACACACAATAAAATTTCAATAGATAAAGAAATAGGTTTTTTGCATGATTATATAGCTATACAATCTGTGCGATACCTTGAGATGTTTGAGTTTCGTTGTAAAGTGCCCGATGAGATAAAATATTACTCAATAGTAAAGCTAACTTTACAACCTTTGGTAGAAAATGCAATTTTTCACGGAATAGAACCAACAGGACGCAATGGCATAATATCTTTAGACGGTAAAGAGGATGGCGACGATATAGTTTTATCAATAACTGATGACGGAATTGGTATGACGCCACAAGAAAGCAGTGTCCTTTTAACAAAAGAAAAACAAGGGCCACGTAGTAAGGCTTCCATGAACGGAATAGGTATATATAATGTTCATATGAGATTACAACTTTTATATGGCAAAAAATATGGTTTGACAATAGAGAGTGAAAAAAATAAAGGCACAACTATTTTTGTGCGAATACCTAAAGAGATAACAGAACAAACGCAGATGTTGAGCATTAAAACGGAGGAAGAATGAGCTATAGAGTTTTATTAGTTGATGACGAACCTATAATTTTATCTGGCATAAAATCTCTTATAAACTGGCAAGAATGTGATTGCGAAATTGTACAAACCTGCCGTAACGGTGAGCAAGCCTTGCTTTATATTGAACAATTACAGCCTAATATTGTTTTGTGTGATATAAACATGCCCGTAATGGACGGAATAACGTTATTAGAAAAAGCACATGCTGAATATCCACATATAGTTTTTATTATGTTAACAAATTTAGAGGATTTTGAGCTTGCACGCAAAGCCTTGCAATTGCACGCAGTGGATTATATTGTTAAAAGCACATTGGAACCAGACGCTTTAGAGCAGAGCATATCTGTAGCGAAGATAGAATCTAACAATAGAGCTCGCCTTGCAAAAGTTACCACAGCAGCACACTATGAGGATATTACAAATGCGCAAAACTTAAAAGAGACTGTTTCGATATTTTTTCGTGGTTATTCAAGAAATGCGCATGTGCAAACATGCGCTTTGCTTGAAGAAAATTCGGCTATGAAAAATTTTTCCGCAATCTATATTGCACTTGATTATAGCGAGCTTACACATTTTAATAAATTTACAATAGATGAAGAAAAGCGTTTATATGAGTGGCAAAGGGATATTGTTGAAAAAATAGCACAAAATTTTTTTGAAAAATTTGTCTTGTTTTCATTGGATTTAAACCACAACGATGTAGTGCTTTTTTGTTGGGATGTAAATTTTGAAAGTTGGCAATCAAAAACAGAAAGCTTTTCAAAACGCCTTTTAGGTGCAAGTTTAAATGTAACACAAATAAAAAGCGCTGTGTGTGCTAGCGAGATTTTTAACGGTGTTTCAGGGCTTTGGCTTTGCCACAAAACTTTAAAAAAATTAAAAAATTATTATTATTTAAACCCTTGTTCTTATAAGTTTTTAGAAGATAATGAGCAACTAAATTTGATAGCTCTACACGCTGGAAATACTATTTCGCAATTAGTAAATAAGTTTAAAACAAAAGATTATGTTGCTATGCAAGGATTGTTAGAAAGCATTATTAACAAAATAGCCGTTACACCGCATGAGCAAAATTCTGCACTTTGGCTTTGCAGAGGAATTTACGATAATTGTCATGAATTGTTAGCTGATTTTTGTAAAGAAAGCACGGAGAATAATGCATTTTATAACTATCAAAACGAACAACGTGTTATCGGGCATTTAAACACTCGTGAAAAAGTACTCACTTGGTTAATTTGTTTTTATAATGAAGTAGAACAAATTTTGCAAAATAAAAATAAAGGAAAAAACACTTTGCTAGAAAAAGCAAAGGATTTTATAGAACAAAATACGCACAGGCGAATAACTTTGAATGATGTAGCAGAGAGTGTTTCAATTTCGCCTAATTATCTTTCAGCGCAGTTCAAAAAGCAATATAATCAAAATTTAGTTGATTATATAAACGAAACAAAAATTATAAAAGCAGAAGACATGCTAAAAGATAATGAACTTTTAATTTACCAAATATCTGATAATTTAGGATTTGAAAACCCATATTATTTTACTAGAGTTTTTAAAAAACACAGAGATATAACGCCTAAAGAGTATCAGAAAAAACATAATAAAAACTAAAAATATTATGTAATATATTAAAGGATAATAAACGAATGAACAATTATACAAGAATAACTTTTGGTTGTTATATATCAAATGTTTGCATGGCGATAGTTGCAAACTTATCGCCATTGCTTTTCGTAACTTTTCAATCTGTATATGGCATAAATTACACTTTGTTAGGCTTACTTATTTTCATTAACTTTAGCACACAGTTGCTAGTTGATGTGATTTTTTCGTTTTTTTCACAAAAGTTTAATATAGAAAAAACAGTTAAAACTATGCCACTTTTAACAATAATTGGTCTTGCAACGTATGCTGTTGTTCCGCTGTTGTTCCCAAACTTAGCGTATTTTGGTTTGCTTGTAGGCACTATTATCGCCTCGGCATCTTCTGGTTTAGCAGAGGTGTTAGTTAGCCCAGTTGTTGCCGCCATACCAAGCGATAATAAAGAGCGAGCTTTAAGCATTTTACATGCTATGTATGCGTGGGGCGTTGTAGGCACAGTTCTTTTTAGCACAGCATTTATATTTGTTTTTGGTGCAGAAAAATGGTATATGCTTGCGCTTTTATTTTTGCTTTTACCGATTATATCTTTTTTACTATTTCTTGGCACAAAATTTCCCGAAATGGCATCGCACGAAAAATCAGAGAGTGTGTTTGCACTATTTAAAAATAAATATTTAGTGCTTTGCATAGTAGCAATATTTTTAGGCGGTGCAAGTGAGGTTGTAATTGCGCAGTGGAGCTCAGGCTTTTTTGAACAAGCCTTGCAACTACCTAAGATTTATGGCGATGTTTTTGGTGTTGCAACCTTTGCATTAACAATGGGCATTGGGCGCTCGCTATATGGTAAAATAGGCAGTAATATACACAAAACTATGACACTCGGAGCAGTGCTAACTACGCTTTGTTATATAGTTATAGTAGTTTCGGATATAACAATTATCAGCCTTGTTGCTTGCACCCTTGCAGGTTTTGGTGTTGCAATGTTATGGCCGGGCAGTTTGGTTCTTGCAACTGATGAATTTCCACAAGGCGGAGTAGCTATTTTTGCATTAATGGCAGTAGGTGGCGATATGGGTGCAGCGGTCGTGCCACAGTTTGTTGGCATAATTGCAGATTTTGCCTCAAGCAACGCTGAGATGTTAAAATTAGCAAGTTACTTTAACTTCACAACAGAACAATTCGCCTTAAAATCTGCTTTGCTAGTGGCAACGCTAATACCGCTTATAAGTATTTTTGTGTATTTAAAAGCGTGGAGAATTTCAAGGAAAAATGCGTATAATATTTAATTATTGTTCATAATACCCAAGCATGTTATAATGTTCATCGTTTATATCAAACCTTACGGGCTGAAAAGCAAGGCCTAAAGTATTAGGGCCTGTGTAAATATCAGTGTTGTTATATCCATATGAACTAGTGCTAAAAGGTTTGTAATAATAAGTAAACACTTCACGTGTTTTTAACGTTAAACCATCTAGATAAGTTTCTATGTGTTTTTCAATTATTATCTCAAAATTGCCTTGTATAGCATTTCCGCTTGCATCATAGGCAATTCCATTTGGGAAATTATTATCATAAACCTTTATGTACAATTTATTTTCGTCACTAGGATTAAAGCGCACACCGGTTGCGGTAACAGCATGTCCAGAACCGCCAAAAGCCATGGTAACATTATAAACTTTGTTTTGCTTTAATCCTTCTATTAAATCCTCAATGCGAGAAAATTCAATTTTTGGCTTATATAAAAGCACAGAGCTTTGTGCATTAACTTGGTCGTTGCCATAGTTCCACTTTACACCTAAATAATTAAGCACACTAACATCAACGTCGCTTAAAGTTTCATTGTGTATAAGTTCATCGTCTGAGTAGGTATCAGTGTAATATGTTCGATATTTATAATCATAAAGCCCTTTGTCAAAAAAAGTTGCCTCTTGTGCTCCTGATAAATCCCAAGCATATGTTGCGCCTACATCATCTACATAACTTTCGCCTGTTTTAGCTGTTTCAATGTTGCCGTTAAATGTCGCCATAGCGATGTGACTCATGCCCATACAAACGCCATCAGGTGAAATTTCAGTACCTAAATTAGGGAACGAAAACGCATCTTCGTGTAATCTAAATGATGTTATTATATAATTCTCACCTGTTAGTGCTGTATCTTCCTGCTCTTTTAGCGCTTGTTCTAATAATTCTTTGTCAAAATCAAAAATCTCACTTAACTCAAGCCCTTCGTAGTATTTGCAAAGAATAAGATTATCGGCAAAATCAGCGGCGCCAGCATCAACCATCATAGTGTGTAAGTTTGCAAAAAAATTATAAACAAAACTAATATTAACAGCTGGCAAATACGCATGCTCAACTGAAACATCTATGCCTTGTGTTACCATTAAATAATCTTCAACTAACTTTGCTTTCTCTGCATCTTGCGAACCGTTTTTCGCAAAAGATGATGTTTCAAAAACATAATGATCAGTCCCTGCAAGTGCAGTAAAAAGGGGAAAGGCCAAATATAAAACTTTCTTTTCACTAGGTTCGCCTATATTTCCTAAAAAATCACCAAAATTAATATCGTTTAAAGTGTCAGGGAACAAGGCAATAATTGTTTCCTCACCAGTTAATTCAGCAGTAGCAATATTTGAGCTTTCTAGCTTAAGCGCTGTAACCTCTGTGTCTACTATCATAAATGGCGAGTAACCCTCGGTTATATGCTCACTAAAATCTATGGTTACAGTGCCGTTAAAATTATTAATTCTATAAGCTATTGTTGCAAGCTCTTCATCGCTAAAAGCATAATGTACTTGTTGCACACTCATCAAATAATCTGCGCCTGTTAAGCCGTTAAAAGCAAGGTTTTCATAAGGGTTATGGTATTCTAGTATTGTCCCCTCTAATTGTTCGTTAAAGGCTATATTGTTTGTATGCTTATAGCTGTCTGGGTACATGTCGCCAGCAGTTGAAAATTTTAATGGGTCAGAGCCAAGTTCAATTTCTTGCGCATCTGTTAAACCATCGCCATCAGTATCCGAGCCATTGTGCGCATCTAACCCAGCTTCTAGTTTTTGCTCTACTGTTAAACCCTCAATATCAGATTGCTGGTTTAAAACTTGCTCTATATATTCGGTTTGGTCCCAGTTTGGCACATCAAGTAAGAGTTCTTCGGGTTCATCGTTATCTCCAGAAAAATAAATCCATGCAATAAAACTACCGACAATTAATGCAATAA
The DNA here is from genome assembly GCA_964370685.1 of uncultured Faecalibacterium sp. Taxonomy (GTDB): domain Bacteria; phylum Bacillota; class Clostridia; order Oscillospirales; family Ruminococcaceae; genus Faecalibacterium. The sequence goes on from CAYJKG010000029.1 coordinate 33,348, forward strand.
TTAAAAAACTAAAAAATATAAATTTCAAAAATGCCCATAAACAGCCGTGTTTTTTAGGTTTTTTGTGCTTAATGTTTTGGTAGGCATTTGTAGTGTTGTTTGCAGTGCTTTGCTTTGCATCGTTCATTGAGTTGCTTTGTGTTTTTTCATCAAAGCTAGTGTTGTTTTGTTGTTCTTGATGTTTATTGTCCAATTTTTTTACTCCTAATATTTCTGTGTATAAAATACAAATAAATATTATACATATATAAGTGAAAAATGTCAAATATTCTCACAGCGCTAATACCGCTTATAAGTATTTTTGTGTATTTAAAAGCGTGGAGAATTTCAAAGAAAAATGCGTATAAAATTAATCATTAAACTTAGCAAGGATAAATATAATCCGAAACGCAAAAAAAGATAGTGCACTTGATAGTATTAGTTGCAAAAGCGTAAATTCGATGATATAATTTAACTACATAATCAAACTGTTCAAAAAATGCACAAAAGGTTTAAAAATTGTTAGGAGATATAATTTATGGGAAATGTATTTTGCGAACAATGTGGCAAAAAAACAATAACCGTGCAAATTTTTGTCAAAGTTGTGGAAAGAAGTTGCAAAAAGATGGGTGCGTAGTTAAAAACAATAAGGCTTGCGATGAAAAGGAATTTATTATAGCTGAAACAAAGTTGAAAATTAAATATTTAAAATATTTTTAGGAGTTAATCAACGAAAACACACTAGTAAACATTTAATAAAGAGGTAAAAATGATAGTCGCAGTTATCTTATCGATGGCATTAGTCTTAAGCGCTTGTGGTAATGAAGAAAGTGTTGCTGCAACACAAAGTAAATCAGAAGTAACGACACAAAGTACTTTAATTTCTACAGCAGAAGTAACGACACAAAGTACTTTAATTTCTACAGCAGAACCAACCCCAACTGCCACCCCAGAACCGACAGCTACACCAGAACCTGATATATTAACAGTGGAAAACAGCAGTGAGCTTGAAGAATTATTCAACCACGAAATGGGCGATGTAGTTGAATATTTTGCTAGTAAATATAAAGGCAAAATTATACAGTTTGATGGAAATATTGCACTGTTAAATAACCACGATGGTTACACTACAAGATTTGACTTTTTAATTTTGGTAGATGATTTTAGTACTACATCAGCACGTGGGCCGTACTTTCAATTTCGAGATGTAAATATTTATGATTTAGGTCTTATAAATTCAGACAGCGCAAGAGCTGGTGAAAACTATGTAATAACTGCAAAAGTTGTAGAATTTGAGGAAAACACAGGTTTGTTTTTACTAGAACCTGTTAGTTTAGAACCTAGATAATTAGCAATAATTTAAAAAGCAACAAAACCGCTAGATGCAAATTTGCGCCTAGCGGTTTTGTTTTTATTATTAATTCCCCCTAATAAAACCTTTGCCTGTAATTTCAGAGGAGCTATTTATTATAATAAAAGCTGATGGGTCTATGTTTCTTACGAAAAGGCGTAAATTTCGGGATTGGAACTTTGTTACAACCGCTAAAATTGCCGTTTTTTCCTTACCTGTAAAACCGCCAACACATTTCCAAAGGGTGACACCACGTTGCAAATCATGTGTGATGTAATCAACAATTTGCTCATGATATGAGCTTATAACTATAACTATTTTTTTTGTGCTAATGTTTTCAATTACATTATCCACAACAAAGGCTTTTAATACTAAACCTAAAATAGAGTATAGGCCTGTTTCAATACCAAAAAAGAAAATTGCCGATGCTGTTATAATAAAATCGCTAAATAAAAGTGCAGAGCCAAGTTCTATACTTGTGTATTTACGTATAATTAACGCCAAAATATCTGTACCACCTGAGGAGGCACCTAGTGAAAATAAAATTGCAGAACCTACACCAGGCAAAATAATAGCAAAGGCAAGCTCCAGCATTTTTTGCTCTGTAAATGCTTGTGTCATAGGGTAAATAACTTCGTAAAACTGTATTATAAACGAGAAAGCAATCGAGCAATAAATGGTTTTAGCACCCATGCTCTTACCTAAAAATATAAAGCCTAAAAGTAAAAATGCAATGTTTATTATAAACATAATGGTTGCGCCAGAAAGTGGTATTGGCAAAGCTGAAAGTAAAACGGAAATACCGCTCACGCCACCAGTGGTAAAATTATTCGGAAATTTGAAAAAATAAATGCCAGCAGCTAATATCGCTACGCTAATATTCATCCAAATAAACGTTTTAATGCTCTCTAAAGTTAAGTGTGTTTTTAACGCTTTCATTTTATTAAATTCCTATATCTATTCGTTTTCTTTTGTTCCTGTAAGCTCTGTCATAATTAAAGCCACCATTATTATAGCACCACCTACTAACATATTCAATGTTAATTTATCATAGCCGAGGATTACAGCAAATAAACTGCCAAACAAAGCCTCTGTGCCAAGTATAATCGCCGCTTTTGAAGCACTAACAGATTTTTGACCTAAGATTTGCAAAAAGTAGCAAACACAGGTACTAAAAACACCAAGATATAAAAGCGAACCAATAGCAGGTGCGCTATTTAAAGCGGATAAATCTCTATCTGTAAAAAATACAAAAATTAATATAGAAAGCCCCATCGCTATAACAAATTGATAAAACACAATTATTGGCGTATCAACTTTTTTTGCAACAAGCCCTGTTGATACTATATGTCCAGCAAAAAAAAGTGCACATAAAATGGTTAGTAAATCCCCAAGGGCAAATTTAATGCCTTCATCAAATTTAATAGATAACACCGCTATGCCAAATAAACATAAGGCGGAGGCCACAAACATATTTATGGCCGGTGTTTTTTTTGTAATTGCCCACCAAATAAATGGCACCATAACTACATTAGTTGCAGTTAAAAATGCATTGTTTGCGGGTGTTGTATATTGCAAAGCCACTATTTGTGTGAAAAATGCTAAAAATAAAAACACACCACCTGGCAGTATTTTTAAAAAATTAGCAAAACCGTTTTGAGCTATTTTTTTAGCAAAAGCTATACCAATAATAACCGTTGCAACACTAAAACGTACTACCATTAATAACTCAGGTGAAACATTGTAATCTAAAGCTACTTGCGAGGCTATAAAGCCCGAACCCCAAATTATTGCAACTAAAAGTAATATCAGCATAGCACCATATTGCTTTTTTTTATTTATCATAATTTTATTTTCTCCATACAAAACCGACACCGTTTTTTACTAAATGTGTAACTTGCGTGTGTCGGTTAAAGATTAATACTTTGTTTAAACATTTTTAAGGCAAATACCTATTGCTTAAATAAAAATAACAAGCGGATGTCCACGTAAACGCTTTATCTTTTAGTGGTGCACCTGTAACAGCGTTAAAGTTTTCCGCCATACCGCTTTGTGCAACTAATTTAACAAATTTTTCAGCTATCTCTGTTGCAAGCGTTTTTTCGCCGCAGCGCTCTAGTGCTTCGGTAATCATAACAGTGCTAATACCCCAAATAGGCCCTTGCCAATAACCATTATCTTTATAATGTGGGCTATTTAGTGGTTCAGTAGCAAGTCCGTAATTGGTTATGTAATTACCGTTTTTTAATTCATGCAATAATTTTTTTCGTATGTTTTCAGGCAAGCGCTCGCCTAACATTAGCGGTATAAAACAAATCAAACTTTTTTCTAAAGTCATTTCATGTGTGCCAGATTTTTTCGCCACTGAAAAATCATCTAAAAAGCAATGTTCTATCATTGCGCTAAGGCATGTGCTTTGCAAATTTTGCCAATAAGTTAAATCATCTGCAAGGTTTAACCTTTTACAACAACTTATTAAATAATCCATTTGCAAAATTAAAAAAGTTTGCAAATCTGGTGTTTCAACTGGTGGCTCACCTAAAAACAAAGTGCTATTATCCCAACCAGAATCATTTCCGTGCAAATATTCGCATATATAATCATTATCGCTATCTCTGTGGCTGTACCACCACTTTGTGTTTTTGCTGATTTTATCGTAAAATAACTTTAGCGTTTCATAGTCTATATTAGTGTGTTTTTCAATTTTGTTTAAAGCCCAACCATAAATAGGTGGTTTGCAAAAATTATATAAACAAAAAACGTCATTTACCAAATCAGGCACAGCGCCGTGTTCATCTTGATAATCAAGTGGTATTAACAATTGGTTTAATGCAGTTTGTGCTTGTCCATAAGCAAGTGCAATAGCTATCATGCAGTTATCCCAACTCCAAATATTACACATGTCGTTTTTTGACATATATATGGCATCTCTAGGTAAAAAACGGCTTTGCTTAACGTGGCAACTCCACAAAATATATGCGGCTAAATATCGGCTTTGCATTTGATTTTGCTTTGTGGGTAACATGGTTATTGCAAAATTGTCAAAAGATTGTTTAGCATTATTTTTACATATTTCTGGTGTTTGCAAGTTTGGTGTATTTTGCATTTCAACTTCAAACTCACTCAAACTAGCATAAAAACCGTTTTTAGTGGCAGTTAATAAAAAAGATATTTCTTTTTTATCTTTTTGCGGTGCAATTGTTCCGCATTCAGCTCGCACTGCAAGGTTTATTCTGTTTTGTGGTAAATTAAAAACAGTGTAATCATCACCATTTACATTTTTGTTGTAAAAATATGAGTAACCTCCATTAAACAAAAGTGTAAACTTTAAAGTAATCGCAGAATTTTCTGTGTAAAAACCAATAGTATCTTCATCTACAAAAAATACATCTACATTGTAATTTTCGCCACAAATTATAAGTTCATGCGCACAGGCAGTACAAGTATAATCACTTAATAAACCATTATAAAAAACTTCTAGCTTAAAAAGCTTGTAATTTGTTTTAGAGCAACTTTCTCTAACATTTTTCAAATAAAGCTGTTTGCTGTTTTCTTCGAGGTAGGTATTAAACGCCCAAAAGCTACCTTTATAACTAAACGGTGTGGTTAATATATCAAAAGTCATTTTACAATAATCTCCGTAAAAATTAAATCCTAATACATATCTTAAAAATCTGCCTGTGCTAAACTTTATTTATTTCAGCACAGGCAGATTATTTAATTATTAATTACCTAAATAACGCTGATACGCACTATTCATATTTGTTTTGTGTTCTTCAATTT
>CAYJKG010000030.1:0-37215 GCA_964370685.1 uncultured Faecalibacterium sp.
TCGCAAGAAAAAAGGTTGCGAAAATAAAGCTGTTAAGAAAAATGTACTTGAAGATTTAGTGGTAACAGAAGTCGTGGCACTTTTACATAGTGATAGACTTCCTAAGATAATCACTGCTACATTAAAATATTCCGAACAGGACAGCAACACAGCGGCTATAAAATTCTTAAACAAGCAAATCAAAGAAAACGAAACCGCTACCAAAAACTTAATAAAAGCTCTTGAAAGCGGTAAAGCGATTGATATTATTACTGAGCAAATTGAAAATAGACAATCTGAAAAAGAACAGCTAAAACTTGACCTTGCACGAGAAAAAATGCTATCGCAAGCACTCGATGAAAAGCAAGTTGCTTTCTTTCTAAATCGCTTAAAATCAGGCGATATTAACGATATAAACTACCGACAATCACTTGTTGATATGTTTATTGCAAAGGTTTTATTATATAAAACTAAAGTCGAGATTATATGTACATTTGATGGCTATAAAATAGAAATTCCCATAAACGAACTTAGGGGTTCGTTTATGGGACATTTGGTGGAGGCGATGGGAGTCGAACCCATGTCCGAAAGGAGTCTGGTATGAGTATCTCCGGGTGCAGGCAGTCTATAACATTCCCTTTATTTTACGCCGATTGCCAGGCTTAAAACATTAGTAGCTTCATAAATTCATGACAAATCGCAAAGCTTAGATCTGTTCACGTGCTGTGTCTAAAGGACGCCCTGACCCCACACGACACAAATGTGGGCAGAACGGCAGCACTCAGGCTGCAGCTAACTGATAGTTATTGTCAGTTAATTTTTGTAGGGCTTTTTTAGCAGTTCCCCACTGCTACCCGCTGCTCAATCCTCGCTCCCCCCGTCGAAACCATTACGCCCCCTTATTTTATATTGTCATATAACAATATATACTAAGAAGTTTGTTTTAATCTCTAAAAGAAAATCAGATTGAAAAACATATATAAATGCCTTGAAAAAAGCAATATATCAATTTTATGCGTTGTATCGTCCGTTTGACTTAACAGCACGATCAATCTCGCGTCTCGCATCTCGGCTTGCCGCACTTGCACGTTTGTCGTAAAGTTTTTTACCTTTACATAAGCCAAGTTCTAATTTAACCTTGCCTTGCTTAAAATAAAGCGAAAGTGGTACTAATGTATAACCTTGTAATTTACATTGTTGTTTAAAGTGGCGTATTTGCTTTTTGTGCGCAAGTAAACGGCGCTCACGTGTTGGATCTTGATTAAAAATATTACCTTGCTCGTATGGGCTTATATGCATACCTTTTACAAATAATTCGCCATTTTCTATATCTGCCCAACTATCTTTAAGGTTAACGCCACCAGCACGTAAACTTTTAACCTCTGTACCTTTTAGTTCAAGTCCAGTTTCGAGAGATTCTATAACAAAATATTCGTGCCATGCTGCACGATTTTTTGATATTTGTTTTGTGGCTGGTTTTACTGTCTGTGCCATGCTAGAAACTCCCCTTTCTGAGTATTTACTAAATTTGTATAGTTAAATCAGTTTTTTTATTATAACACAAATGCACTAAAAATGCAAAGCATTTTTTAGCGCATTTTGTAATGTGTTATGTATTTTTTTGTTTATAGTTTAAAATATAATAGTGATTTACTTAAACTTAGTAACAAATTAATTTTTAATTTTATAATTCATCCCTACCAGAAAGCGCACGGAACAATGTCGTTTCATCAGCATATTCTAAACTTGAACCAACTGGTAAACCATAGGCAAGCCTTGTTGTTTTAATGCCTAATGGTTTTATTAATTTTGATAGGTAAAGTGCAGTTGCCTCACCCTCAACAGTTGGGTTTGTTGCCATAATAACTTCTGTAATTTTACCATCGTGTAAACGTGCAAGTAGTTCTTTTACACATAGTTGGTCAGCTCCAATGCCGTCCACTGGGCTTATTAAGCCGTGTAAAACATGATATAAACCATGATACTCTCGTGTGCGCTCAAATGCATCAATATCACGAGGTTTTTCAACCACACATATAATGCTACTATCACGCTTTGCACTTGAGCAAATTTTGCAAATTTCACCCTCTGTAAAATCCATGCAGTGTTTACAGCGATGCAATTGCGAATGCGCATTTTGTATTGCAACCGCAAGCTCTCTTGCCTCGCTAGGAGTCATGGCTAGCACTTGATACGCCATGCGTAAAGCACCTTTGCGTCCTATTCCCGAAAACTTTGCAAATTCATCCACTAATCTTTCGAGTGGTGCTGCATTCATCGCCATCGTGTTTCCTCCTGCGTATTATAACTACTAAAAAATTATAGACCTGGTATGTTCATGCCACCAGTTATTTTACCCATCTCTTCTGATGCGTTTTCATCAACTATTGTAACAGTTGCATTAAATGCAGCTGCGATCAAATCCTCTAACATTTCGATATCATCAGGATCAACTGCTTCTGGCTTAATGTTTAGGCTAACAACTTCGTGTTTGCCGTTCATTGTAACTGTAACCATTTCACCAGAGGCGCTACCTGTGTATTCTTTAGCCTCAAGCTCTGCTTGTTTAGCTTTCATATCATCTTGCATTTTTTGTGCTTGGCGCATCATAGCACCCATATCTTGGCGTCCAAAACCTTGTGGCATTCTTGCTTTCATTGTTGTTTCTCCTTTTATGGTAGTTTATATTTATTTTATTAAACACTAATTAAATGTACCTAAGTGCTTTCTTCTTCGTCATGTATTTTTATATTGAGGCCTCTCTCGCCTAACGAAAGCAAAGCTTCCTCAGCGTTAACTTCTACTTTTGTATTTTGCTGTTGTTCGTATGGACCAATACCGCACGATATACCTGAAACTTCAAATATTATCTTTTTAATTAAAGTTTGGCTATCTTTATTTGCACGTATAAAATCCCTAAAAACTTTACCGCCATCTATTAAAACATGCAAACCGTTATAATAAGCTTTTGATCTTTTTACATAGCCATAAAGCATTAGGTCTTTTTGCTCAAGTGCATTTAAAACGTCGTTCCAATGTTCAAAAACCACAAGTTCTGTTTTTTGTTTTGGCACTTGCTGTTGTTTTTTTGTTGGCTGGGCTTGTTTTTCAGGTTTTAGTGGTTGCACTACTATTTGTTCTTGTTCTGTTTTTTCAGGTTCTGGTTGTAATATACGCTCTGCTTCTATTACTGTAGGTTTTGCAACTACTTTAACTGGTGCATCTGCTGGTGGCAAATACGGTGCAGTTAACGGTGCAGCTGGTGCACTAACTGCAAATGGCACTGCTTGTTGTGATTGTACGGGTGCGTTTACGTTTAATGTAGCGGCAATAACCTCTGGTTGGCTTATGCTCAAAAGTGCAAGTTCTACTTCCATACGTGGATCACTACCACGCGACATTTTTTCTAAAGATGTGCCTAGTGCTCTTAGCGCTCGAACACACATTGCTTGGTTAATATCCCCGCTTTTTTGCTTATATTGTTGCTCTTCCTCAGGTGATACTGAAGTTAAAAGCGTGTTACCATCTGGTAAGGCAGCAAGCATAAAATTGCGATAATGGTGTATAAGTTCTTCCGCTAATCGCTTAAAATCTACTGATTGTTGGCGTAAATTTGCAAGTTGTTCAAACGCAGTTATTATATTACCTTTTACTAATGCGTCTGAAATTGCAAATAGGTAGTTTTTATCCGTCACACCTGCCATACGTCTCACGGTGTCTTCATCTATTATATTTGTTACACCAGCGCAAGTATCTAAAATTGATAAAGTGTCACGCAAAGCACCATCAGCTAGCCTTGCAATTAAATCAGCAGCATCTTGCGATAACTCTAAATTCTCTTGCCCTGCGACATAAAGTGCTCTATCTGCTAAATCCTTGGGTGTTATGCGTGTAAAATCATAGCGCTGACAACGTGAAAGTATTGTCGCTAAAACTTTTTGTATCTCTGTTGTTGCTAATATAAATATAACGTGACTTGGCGGCTCTTCCAGTGTTTTAAGCAAAGCATTAAAGGCTGCTGTTGAAAGCATGTGCACTTCGTCTATAATATATACTTTATATTTACAAACACTAGGTGTGTATGCCGTTTCGTCACGCAATTCACGTATATAATCAACACCGTTGTTTGAAGCAGCGTCCATTTCCACTACATCCATAACAGTGCCTGCTTCTATGCCTTGGCAAATTGCACATTCACCGCATGGGTCGCCATCTATTGGAGAAATACAGTTAACTGCTTTTGCAAATATTTTAGCGCAAGTTGTTTTACCTGTACCACGCACGCCTGTAAACAAGTACGCATGGCCAACATGCCCACCTGCCACTTGGTTGCGTAAGGCTGTAATAATAGGCACCTGCCCCACAACATCGGAAAAACGAGTTGGTCGCCATTTACGGTATAACGCTCTATACATGGTAAAAACCCCCTTAAATGTGACAAATAAGGCTAATCCTACATACAAAAAAGACAGGCTAGTGGAGTTTTACTCCACTTATACGCAGTTTGGCATACGAATGTAGGCGACCTGCGGCGCACAAAACAAGCCACTTAAGGCTGCTTGGTTCCCCATCTGACCTGGTTCATGGCGGTTTCGTCGCGCAGAACCCACATCCGTATGCCAAACGGCGCATACGCTGTCTTACAAAGGCTATTATATCATAAAAATAAAAATGTTGTCAACTATAAATTGCAACTTAACAAATTAGCCAATAGAACAATCAGCTTATAATAAAAAAAACACCTATAACAAGTACTTTTATCAGCAAATGTTATAGGCGTAGTTTTTAATAATCAAGTTAGACAAACATAATCAAAAAACATTTTGCATTTATTTGGTTATGTTTATAGTTGAATTTGTGTCACTTGAAACAACAATTTTATTTATTAACTTAACGCTATATGCACCCTCTTGAACACTAATATAATCTTTAGTATCATTTAATATGGCATTATAAAAAGCGTTTATAGCCATTGTGTGGCTTGCGCCATAGTATTGCTTAGTGCCTACTAATAATTGGTTTTCGCAAATTAGCTTTGTTTCTCCATTTTGTTTTATATATAGTTTGTCACTATCAATAGTAAAAATTGCTTTTTCATATACAAACTCTAAAACAACACTAGAGTTTTGCGCATAGCCATTTGTTGCAAAAAACATTGCATTAGCACCGTTTTTATAGCGTAAATTTGCCATAACACTATCTTCAACTTCTATATCTTTTAAAACTAAATTAGCTATTTTAGCATCTATGCTTTCTATCTCGCCACCTATGTAGCTTAGCAAATCCAAGGTATGTATGCTTTGGTTTATCATAACTCCACCACCTGCTAGCTCACTTTTGCCTCGCCAAGGTGCATCGTTATAGTATTCTTTTTTTCTGCTCCAAGTAACTATGCCTTTTGACCCTAAAAAATCACCATAGTCACCTTGTTTAATGGCGTGTAATAAATTCGTTGTTGTAGCGTTATAGCGATTTTGTAAGCACACACCTATTTTAACATTATATTCTTTTTCTAAGCAAAACACTTTTGTGCACTCTTCATATGTCATTCCAAGAGGTTTTTCAGTAAAAATATTTATGCCAGCTTTTGCAAATTTTTCAATAGCTGATATATGCAAATAATGTGGTAAACACAAATGTACGCAATCTATTTTTTCGATACTTAGCATTTTATCCATATCGTCATAAAACGTAACATCATCTATTTTCATTTGTTTTGAATTATCAATATCGCAAATAGCAATTAACTTAGCATCTTTGTTTGCTTGTATAGCCTGTAAATGTATTGGTGCAATTGTGCCAAGGCCTATTATAGCAACGTTTATCATCTAAAAAATCCCCCTATAAAATAAAAAGTGCTTATATTTTTATGCCCATAAATCACTTGGGTATAATCCCTCGTTTTTCATACGTGCAATAGCGTCTTTTAACAGAGGTAAGTCACTAGCATATGTTATGCCATACCAAGTATCGCCGCTATGCAAAACTTTGCATGTTGCGAGATTTTCGTCTAAAAGTGCACCTGCAACCATAGGCAAAAAGTATTCACCTTTTAACGGGTTTTCTATCATTGCCTTTTCCAAAAATAGTGGAAAACGTTTTTCAAGCTCATCTAACATAGAGTGCTGAAAACCAAATAAGTTAAGCGAAACTATTGTTTGCCCTGAAATATCTGTAAATGTTTGGCCACCGTCCTCACTGTATGCCCCATCTTCGCCACGGCGCTCAATATGAGTGCGTTCGTTTATGCCTGTAAGGTAGCCGTTTTCATCTTGTTCACAAACACCACGTGCAACGCTACCACTATCACTCATGGTATTTTTTAACAAGTAACCTACCATTGCATGTTCACTTTGGTTATGCTCATCTGCAAGGAAGTTATACATTTCTTTATAAGCATTTGCACCATAAAAATCATCCGCATTTATTACAGCAAATGCGCTGTCTATATTTGCAGCCGCCGATAAAATCGCATGCCCTGTACCCCATGGTTTTGTGCGACCTTCAGGTAATGAAAAACCAGCTGGTAAAGAGTCCATTTCTTGATACGCGTACTCTAGCTCTATTTGTTTTCGTATACGTGCACCTATGTGCGTTTCAAACTCTTCTTCTTTTTCTTTTTTTATTATACAAACTACTTTTTCAAAACCTGCTCGTTTTGCGTCATAAATAGAATAATCCATAATAATGTGGCCTTGTTCGTCAACAGGTGCAATTTGTTTCATTCCTCCAAAACGTGAGCCAAGCCCAGCTGCCATTATAACTAAAGTTGGTTTTTGTTTAGCCATGTTAAAATCTCCTAATTAATATTTTTTAGCTGTTGTTTGTACAATTTCAAGCATTTGTTCAAACTTTGTTTCCATATCTTCAACTAATTTTAGTTGTGTACGTGCACGGTCAAGGTTATGGTTTTCTCTGTGAATTCTAAAATAGTTATCGCCATCTAGGTAATCGGTTAAAAAGCGTGCTCCGCACTCAAGTGTCATAAGTTTTGCACCCCAGTGCAAAGTGTTTATCTCTGTTTCGGTTAAAGCTTCCCCACAAGCACTTAAAAAGCCCTCTGTATATGTTCGAAAAAGCTCTATATCCATGCTAACTTTGCTTAAATCTGTTTCGTCTTCAAGTGCGGTTGATGCGCCAAAACGTATGGAATCCCCAAAATCATATGCCACAAGCCCAGCCATAACGGTATCTAAATCTATAACACATGCCGCTTTACGTGTTGTTCTATCCATCAAAACATTATTAAGTTTTGTATCATTATGAGTTACCTTCAAAGGTAGTTTACCTTTACTTAACAAATCTGTCAAGGTCGCAGCCTCACATTTTCGCTTTAAAAAACCATCTATTTCTTTTTGACAAGTTTTCACCCTATCTTTAACATCTTTTTCAATTGCGACTAAAAGGTTTTCAAAACGTACAGGTGTGTTGTGAAAATTTACTATTGTTTCATACAAGTTTTCAGCAGGGTATGCAGAAAGCAATTTTTGGAAATTACCAAAAGCAACTGCACTCTCATAAAAATCATCAGGACTTTGCGCCATTTGCAAAGCATAACTATCCATTATAAAATCATAAACTCGGTAATACTCGCCATTTTCATCTACATGATACATTTTACCTTCTTGCGTTTTAACTAAACTTAACGCCTCTCTCTTAGAATTTACATGTTTTTGCAAAAATTCAGTTACGTTAGCAATATTTTCCATTAGTTGATCTGGACGCTTAAAAGCTGTTTTACTTAATTTTTGCAAAATATACCATGCGCCGCTTTCACAAACAACTTTATATGTTTCGTTAATATGCCCCTCGCCGTATCTTTCACACGAGATAACTTCACCTTGTAGACAAAATGCTTTTAACACATCTTTTTTAATAGTATTTTCCATAAACTTCTCCTAAACTTATTATATTTTTCGTTTTAACGTTTGTTTTACTAACTGCAACCCATAAAACATTATATTTTTATTATAACAAAGCAATTTATATTTTCAATTAGTATCTTGCTTATCTGTTTATATATTTTGCTTTTATATCTAATTTTCACAAAGATATTTTTGGTATAATTACATATAAATTATCTATTGACTATAATAACAAAAAGCAATATAATAATATTAAAGCAATATATTATAACAAAAGTTATATAAAAGGAGCAAAGGCATGGGCGACAACCGCTTAAATGTAAAAAAAAATATACATCTTTCACATAGCATGAGTTTGATGTATGTAGGCAAATCGTATTGTGGCGACGATTGGATAAGTATGCCACATACACATTCTTGTAGTGAAATATTTTACTGTGTACGGGGTGTTGGTTCTTTTGTTATCGAAAAAGAAAAACATGCTGTCGGCGGTGGAGATTTAATAATAATAAACTCAAATGTAGAACACACTGAAATAAGCACAAGCACTAATCCGCTTGAGTTTATAGCAATAGGTATTTCTGGCGCTAACTTTACTTTTACTGAAAATGAAAAAGATTGGCAAGCATTAAACTTTAACAATAGCAATGAAAATATATTAGCATACTTTGAAGCTCTATTGCACGAGTTAAGCTATTGCGGTATTGACTACGAAGAACTCTGTGCAAAACTTGTAGATATAATTTTGCTAAAAATAAAACGTCAATCCAATTTTGAGTTAAACCCTATTAAAGATATGAATATTAGCAAAGAGTGTGCACTTGTAAAACGCTATATTGATTTACATTACAGAGAAGCTTTATCTTTAACCGAGCTTGCTGAAATTGTGCATATAAATAAATATTATTTATCGCACACTTTTAATAAATCATTTAATATTACGCCTATAAACTATATGATAAAACTACGCCTTGAAGAAAGTAAGCATATGCTAAAAAAAACGAACTATTCTATTTCTGCAATAAGTCAAAAATTAGGGTTTTCTTCACCTAGTTATTTTGCGCAATGTTTTAAGAAAAACATCGGTGTTAGCCCTAACACATATAGATCAGACGAAAAATAGATTTCTAATTTTAATAACTATCTATACGTATTAAATAGCTAGCCAGATAAATATAATCCGAACAATTTTTAATATGTCGTAAGTAGTTTATTTTCAGTGTTAAAGATTTTGAATATGCACCATACAAAAAATAAGCGACGACAAAAAATGTCATCGCTTATTTTTTTAAAGCATATTCTTAGGCAAAAAAATTTGACCTTTTAATGATAATACCTCTGCGCTAAATTGTTTTGCTTTTGCAATTTCACCATCAATATTTAACAGTAAAACTTCATTTTTATTCATAGGTTCGAGTGTTATTTTTTTAGCTCTTTTAAATGTAAAAATATCCCTTAGTTCTGGCACTATTTCACCATTTTTAATATGCTCACCTTTTTTGTATTTGCCTATAATTTTTGCAATTAAGGTTAAACTAACTTTGCGCACTAAAACAACGTCTAACAATCCATCTGCAAGCCTTGCCTCAGGTGCGGCTAAAAAACCGCCTCCGTAGGCTTTTCCATTGCAAAAAGCGGCAAACAGATAATCACCATTTAGAATTTCGTCATCAATTTTTATAGTATAGCTTTTTCCTAATTTACGAGTTAGACATTGCAAAATTGCAAGGTTATATGCCATAGAACCACCACAAAACGGTATTTTTTTAAATTTAGGCATAGCATAAGCTATATCGGCATCTAAACCCGCCGAGCAAATACAGCTCGAAATACCAGTGTTTGTTTTTATAAGATCTATTAGATGTGCTTTGCCTTCAAATTGTTTTTTTAAGTCTAAGAAATTCTCTTTGCCGCCAAAATTCCGCACAAAATCATTACCACTGCCACAAGGCAAACAACCCACACTAACATTTGAATATGTGTAAACGCTACTCATAATTTCGCTAAAAGTACCATCTCCCCCAACAGAAAATATTACGCATTCTTCGCCTGTTTTTGCAATTTGCTCTGCAATTTTGCATGTGTGCTTTGGATATTTTGATATATGTATTTTACAATTTATCATATCTATTTTTGAAGTTTTAGCAGCTGCTTTAATATCTTTTTTCAAAAAATCTGTGTAGTCTTTTTTTCCAGCTGCTGGATTTATTATAAAATGAAACTGCATTATTTTTTAGAATCCTTTCAGTATTTTATTATATAATACTGTACTATAATAAAAAAAGCAAGAAAGTTTATAAAATGACACATTTGTTACATTGATGTTTCTTTGCATTGTGTTATACTATAAACAAATTATTTTAAGATTACGAACACATACAATTTAAAGATCACAGTTAGGAGAGTTTTTCATGAAAATGGCAATTTTAAGCGCTGGCAATATTTCACGCAAAATGGCTAATACAATCAACGCCTTAGATCAAATTGAAGCATATGCAATCGCAGCACGTTCGTTAGATAAAGCACAAGAATTTGCAAAAGAGTTTGGTTTTGAAAAAGCATATGGTTCATATGAAGAAATGGTTAACGACGCACAAATTGAGCTAGTTTATGTTTCTACACCGCATTCACATCATTATCAGCACGTTAAACTTTGCTTAGAGTATGGTAAAAATGTTATTTGTGAAAAACCTTTTACTGTAAATGCAAAACAAGCAAAGGAGCTGTTTGATTTAGCCAAGCAAAAAGGATTGTTTTTAACCGAAGCTCTTTGGTCACGCTTTTTACCTATACGCACAATTTTAAATGAGCAAATTGAAAGTGGTATTATAGGTGAAGTTTCATCTATAAGCACAAACTTTTGTTTTCCTATTTATGATGTGCCACGTATGCACAAACCAGAACTCGCAGGCGGTGCTTTACTAGATTTAGGTGTATACGTGCTAAACTATGCAAGTATGATTTTGGGCAATAATATTGAAGAAATTGCAACAACTGCTAACATTACAAAAGATGGTGTTGACTCACAAAACGCCATAACTCTACGTTATAAAAACGGAAAAATCGCTGTATTACATTCCTCAGCAGTTGGCCGCAGCACTTCACAAAGTTTTATACATGGTGATAAAGGCTATATAATTACTGATAGCATTATGAACTGCCAACAATTCAGTGTTTATGATTTACAAGGCAAATTACTTAAAACTATAAATGCACCAGAGCAAATCACAGGTTTTGAATATGAAGTTATCTCTAGTTATAATGCCATTAAAAACGGCGAGAAAGAATGCCAAGAAATGCCACATAGTGAAACCATGTTTATCATGGAGTTGATGGATACTATACGCAAAAAATGGGGTTTGGTTTTCCCTTGTGAATAACTTTTAAAAATAGCATTGCTATTATAGTTACTAAATAATCAAAAAGATGTGACGAAATATCCTAACAAAAAATCACTTGACTTAAGCCTTTTTGGCTTTATATCAAGTGATTTTTTAATTTTACAAGCTTGTGTTACTTAACAAATTTAAAACTTTGCTTATATAATTTACATCTGCAATAGCTTTTGTGAAAAACTAAGTGTGCTTTCTTTTATTTTATGTAGCTCAAATATTTCAATTGTATTTTCGCCCTGTTTCAGTATTGGTGCTGGTATGTAAATTGTAGCAGTTGGACCGATTTCCCAGTATCTGCCTAAATTTACACCATTTACAAAAACCACACCTTTTGTTAGCGTATCGGTTTTCAAAAATGTATCTCTTGGTGTGCTGCCTATGTTTAAAGTGCCTTTGTAAAAAACAGGTGTATCAACTGAAGTGTTTATTAAATCTTTATATTGTAACTTTGTAAGGTCTGTTAAAGGTAAAGGATAAATTTCCCATCCGTGAATAATCTGATTTTCCAATCGCACTTGCTGCGTAATGCCTTTTCTATCATGTAGTTTTGGCCCATAGTTTACTCTACCCATATTTTCAACTAAGATATCTAGCACAAGTTTTTCGCCAGCTTTCACCTCAATTTCTATTTTATCACTTAAGCCCATTCGGTTTTTAACACCCTTTAATTCTCCATTTATGTAAATAAGCGCTCTATCGCGAACATCATCTATAAACAACTCTCGTTTTTCTTGTTCGTAATCAAGAGTCGTTCTATAAAGAATAAAACCAAACGCTTGGTTTACCTGTTCCATTGTAGAAATATAACTTTGACAAATTGGGGTAGATAGCTTTTCGAGTTGATTAAATAAACAAACTGATTTTGTAAGGTTAATGCTTTCATAAGCTAGGCTTGGTATGTTTTCAATATTAACTGTATCTGTCTGAAAACCATAATTTTTTAGTACTTCTTTTACTGCAAGGTATTTTGGCGTGATATCTCCATTTTCGGTTAGCAGACAATCGTAATCATAACTTGTAACTGTTGGTTGAATAACATCTTGAAAATTAGCACCATTATAAAAATTAAAATTCGTGCCACCATGAAACATATAAAAATTAACACTTGCGCCAATTTTAATCATATATTCAAGTTCGTCTGCAACACTTTGAGCATCTCTTGTTATATGCTCATCTCCCCAGTGGTCAAACCAGCCATTCCAAAACTCACCACACATAAGAGGTGCATCTGGTTGATGTTTTTTTAATTGAGAAAAATTATATTCAGCTTTTGAACCAAAGTTTACAATCTTTAAAATATTAGGTAATGTCCCGCCACCAAGCATCCAATCACTTTCACCATCTGAGGTAAATAGCAAAACATCACAACCATATTCAATCATAATTTTTTCAATATAACGTAAATATTTTTTATCATTTCCATAGCTACCATACTCGTTTTCTACTTGCATAGCTATAACGTTACCACCATTTGTAGTTAACAACGGCTTGATAACTTCCATTACTTTTTTATAATATGCAGAAACTTTTTCAAGATATGGCTCATAGTAACAGCGCAATTTCATATTCATATCTTTAAGTAGCCAATATGGAAAACCACCAAATTCCCACTCTGCACAAATGTATGGCCCTGGCCTAACTATAACATATAACTCTAGTTTAGTGGCTATCTCGATAAACCTTGTTACATCAAGCATACCGCTAAAATCAAACTGCCCTTCCTCAGCCTCGTGCAAGTTCCAAGGCATATATGTTTCCACTGTGTTAAAACCACAATTTTTTAATTTGGAAAGCCTATCTTCCCAATATTCAGGTACAGTTCTAAAATAATGCACTGCACCTGAAATAATCTGAATTTTTTCTTCTCCTAAGTAAAAACCTTCACCATTATATGATAAGTTTTTCATAAAACACCTCACTTACAAAGTATGATTACATCAATTTATGGAAATAATGTTCTTTCTTTTTTATAAAACAACTTCACCCCACAAAATCATTGTAATTAATCACATCTTAAAAGTCAATATTGCAAAAAGCTGAAAAATAATAGCATTTATTTGACTAAACAAATAAAGTAATGATACAACTAGTTTAATCTGTGTCAAATTGCTCCACTGCAAAAGTTATCTTGTTACACGATCTATTTTTGTGTTAGTAGTAACTCAAGTTCATTTAAGTTAGAAACTATATAATCCGCCTTTGCTTTTTGTAGTTCAGGTAAATCACCATATCCATATAGCACACCAATTGATTTAAGTTTGTTTTTTTGTGCACCAATAATATCATGTTTTCTATCACCAATCATAATAGCGGTTTTATTATCGGTAATTTTCATTTGAGAAAGTGCGTATGATATTACTTCAGCCTTATCTGAACGAGTGCCATCAAGTTCGCTACCCGCAACAAAATCAAAATAATTCAGCAGGTTAAAATGTTTGAGTATCTCAAGTGCATATATAGTTGGTTTTGAAGTTGCAACAATTAATGTATTGTTGCACTTTTTTAATTTTATCAGCAACTTTTCAACGCCGTTAAAGACAGTGTTTTCATATAACCCTTTTTCAGAAAAATATTCTCTATAGTATTTTATTGCTGCAATAGTGTCATTTTCAGAAAAAGAATAATACTCCACAAACGAATCTTTTAACGGTGGTCCAATAAATTTAATCAAATTGTCTAAGTTATCCACTTTAATATTAAATTTCTCTAGTGCATATGCAACTGATTTAGTTATTCCAATTTTAGGGTCAGTTAAAGTTCCGTCTAAATCAAATAAAATATTTTTCACCATACACAAACTCACTTTCAATCATAAATATAATAAAAATACGCTGCTATATTTACACATTATAAACCATTTCAAAATGTATAAATGTAACAGCGCAAAAGCTATGTTATAATTAATTTTTAATAAAACCCATTGTTTTTAGTGCATCGTAACTTATTTTTAAACACTCAAAAGGATCTGCACCATAGCTTAGGTCTTGTTCAACAAGACCATATTCAACACCAGCATTAATAAAAGCTGGTACTATAGTCTCAAAATTCATATTTCCTGTGCCAATTGCAGCCATTCTACGCTCACTACCATGCACATTCATATCTTTTAAATGCACACAATTTAAGCGCCCTTTAAAACGTTCTATCCATTGAACAACATCACAACCAGCAGCTTGCACCCAAAACATATCTAAGGTGATGCCTAGCTCTTCTTGGGTAAAGCCATTTAATAAAGTATCTATCAAACGCACACCATTTACGTTTTCAAATTCGAAATCATGGTTGTGGTACATCAACTTACAACCTTCTGCCTGTAATTTTTGTGCAACTGGTTTATAATCTGCAACAAAGTTTTCTCTCCATTCTGGCGAGCGGTATCTTTCTTGCATACTACCTAGTCCAATATATTTGCAGTCTAAAATTTTATGTTCTGCAATAACTTTTTCTGTTTCTGTTAAAAGTCGTTCTTGATTTGTATGGGTTAAAACAATTTTTAAACCATTATCATCACAAATGCGCTTAACTGTTTCAGGTGATATAGCACCTATGCCAGAAACTTGAACTATTTTATAGCCAATATCTGATACACGTTGCATTGAACGAGCAAAATCTGTTTCGTTTTGTGTGTATGTGCGTAAATTATAAAGTTGAGCACCAATTTCCATAATTAAACCCTCTAAAACATTTAATTTTCGTAAACTAAAGTACCAATTGTTTCGCCACAAACAACCTTAGCTATGTTTTCTGGCTGTGCTAAATCAAACACCATTACAGGCATATTGTTTTCTCTGCAAAGTGTTGCTGCTGTACTATCCATAACGGCTAATCTATCTTCAAGCACTTTTGAAAAAGTTAGCGTATCGTATTTTACAGCGTCTGCATGTTTGTGTGGGTCTTTATCGTAAACACCATCTACCATTGTTGCTTTACACATAATATCAGCGCTAATTTCTACTGCACGCAATGCTGTAGCTGTATCAGTTGAAAAAAACGGATTACCCGTACCACCGCCGAAAAGCACAACTTTACCCTCTGCCATAGCCTCAAGTGCTGCTTTACGGCTAAAAGGTTGTGCAACTTGTGGCATTGCAATGCTGGAAAAAACCTCTGTATTAACACCTAACTGACGCATCATATCTGAAACTGCAAGGCAGTTCATGATGGTCGCTAGCATACCAATTTGGTCTGCTAGTGTGCGCTCCATGTTTCCACTTGAACGCCCACGCCAAAAGTTACCACCGCCAACAACTATACCAATTTCTGCACCTAGTTCGTGAGCTTTTTTAACACCACCGCAAATTGCTTGCATAACGGATTCATCAAAGCCAAAGCCTTTTTCTCCACCGAGTGCCTCACCACTAATTTTTAATAAAATTCTGTTATATTTTAATGCCATTTTCTACCTCTTAAATTAATCAATAAACGTCTTTTTCATTGTACAACAAGTTTGCCATAATGTAAAGTCACAGTTTGCACAAAATTATAAATTTTATTTATAAAAAAAGATGGCAGTAAACTGAACTGACATCTTTTGCACCATATTCAAATATAATTTACTTATTCATAACATTAAACTATTTTCACAAGCAATAATTTACCTTCTTTAATGGATACTTTCGCTGTTTTTCCTTTTAAAACCTCATTGCTAACACCATATGCATACTCGCATGTTATCTGTGCATTTTCAAGCGGATATTTTGCGTTTTCAATGGTAATTCCTTTTGCTATACCACTTATGTTTAACAGTGAAAAAAACGAATATTTATCTTCAATCAAAGCAAAATCCGATACTATTTGCATTTGTGAATAATCATCAATAATTTCAGCAGTTTTATGCAAAGCATTTAGCATTAGTAAAATCGATATATTACCCATAGTGTGGTCAAAACGTTCTCCAACAACACCAATTAAAACAAAATCATCATATCCACGTTTTATTGCTTCCTTAACTGCAAACACTGTATCTGTATCATCTTTTTCGCATGGCAATTTTATTGTTTCAACTGGCAATTTTGGCTCAGCGTATGAGTCAAAATCTCCAGTTATTAAACTTGGTTTTATGCAAAGCTTTTCAAGATGTCGCAAACCGCTATCACAAAAAATGTTAAAGTCAGTATCTTTTAAATGCGAGCGCACCCAATCATATTTCTTTATCTCTGCACCGCCAATTATCACACAGCGTTTCATATTTTACCTCTATATAAATATTTATTTATCAATGCCACATATAATACCATTTATTTATATAAATTGCAATATAGGTCTTTAACTAATTCTACCATTTGCTTCGTAGTTTCATAAGCACCTTTTTTTCAATGCGTGAAACATAACTTCTGCTTATTTGTAAAATATCTGCAACTTCGTTTTGTGTCAATGCATCGCTGCCACCTAAGCCATAACGCATTATTACAATTTGCCTTTCTCTGCCACTTAGTTCTTCAATTAGTTTATGTAAATGTCGTGCGTCTGCTTGTTTCTCGCTTTCTTCTTCCATTGAATGTTCATCTTTAAGCAAATCAGCGACTGTTAACGACGACCCCTCTTTCGTTGATTCTATTGAATCTTGTAACGAAAGTGTTGCTGGTGCTTTTTTGCCACGTCTAAACTGCATGCGTATTTCGTTTTCAATACATTTACTAGCATAGGTCGAAAACCTCGCGTGTCTGTCTGTGCTAAAAGTTTTTACAGCTTTCATCAAACCTATTGTTCCTATACTTATTAAATCCTCTTGGTCGGCGGGTGTTGCATAATACTTTTTTGTAATATGTGCCACTAACCTTAAATTATGCCTAACTAACAAATCCCATGCATTTTTATCACCGTTTTGTAAAGCAGCAAAAGCTTCTGCCTCCTTTTGTGCGCAAAGTGGTTGCGGAAAACTACTTGCCTCCAAATGGAGCATTAAATATAAAACTTTATCCGCAAAAAATTGTAGTAACGTAAAAAACATAATATCACCCCTTTACAAAAAATATGCGAATTAATTTTAGTTTATGAATAAATGTTTTTTTAATATACAATGTGCTATCATTAAACACATTTATTATTTTTATAATAAATGCACAAATATGTATATACATGTTTACATAATTTAACACTTGTGTTACAATATTGTTAAAACTTACATAGTTTTTTAAAAACTTCCACCAGTAAGAGTTGCATAGCAGCAGGACGGAGAAAACCATGAAAAATTATGATATCACAATTATAGGTGCAGGTAGTGCTGGCTTAGTTGCCGCTGCGACAGCATGTGGTCTTGGCGCAAAAGTGCTTTTGATAGAAAACCGCAAAATGGGTGGTGATTGCTTAAATTATGGCTGTGTGCCTAGCAAAACATTTTTAAAATCGTGTCATATCATGAAAGACATAAAAAACGCAGAAAAATATGGTATTAACATAACCAGCTCAGAAGTTTCGCTAGAGAAAGTAATGCAACGTGTAAAATCTATAATTGCCGAAATTGCACCACATGATTCCGTTGAGCGTTTTACATCTTTAGGTGCAGATGTCATTTTGGACAAAGCAGAAATATTATCAAATAATAGTGTAAAAGTTGGCGATACTATATATAGCACACGCAAAATTATTATTTCTACTGGCTCAACTGCTGCAATACCTCCAATTAACGGTCTTGAAGAAGTTGATTACTACACAAATGAGACAATTTTTGATTTAACAACCTTACCAAAAAAAATGATTGTACTAGGTGCAGGCCCTATTGGCTTAGAGTTAGGACAAGGATTCTGCAATTTAGGTAGTGAGGTTCATATCATCGATAGATCTAACAGCTTATTTTCTAAAGATGAACCTGAAGTTTCGCCAATTATGACTAAAGCACTTACAGATGACGGAGTAATATTGCATTTAAACAGCAAAATTCTATCTGTAAAAAAACTTGGTGACGAAACTATTTTACAAATAGAAGAAAACGGGCAATTAAACGAATACTCATGCGATGTATTAATGATTGCATTAGGCCGCAAACCAAACACACAAAATTTAGGTCTTGAAAACGTTGGTGTACAGCTTAACGAAAGAGGTTATATTATTGTAAATGATAAACTACAAACAACAGTCAAAGATATTTATGCTTGTGGCGATGTAAGAGGCAAATATCAATTTACGCATACAGCTAGTTATGAAGCCTCAGTTGCTGTTAAAAACGCTTTAATCTCCCCTACATTTAAAACTTGTTATAAAAATATAGCATGGACTACCTACACAAGCCCCGAGGTTGCTCATGTGGGATATTTACACAGCGAGGTACCAGATGCTCAAACATTATTTATAGATATTTCTGAAAATGATAGAGCAAAAGCCGAGGATGATCGCAGAGGTTTTGTAAAGATTATTTTAGATGATAAAAGACATGTTATAGGTGCTACGATAGTAGGCGCAAAAGCTGGTGAGATGATACCACAACTTTCGATATTGATAACTAATGATATGCCGTTAAGCTCTGTTATGAACGTAATTTATCAATACCCAATACAAGGCGAAATTATCAAATCATTAGCACTTGCAGATTTTAAACAACATGTTAAACCTTGGCAACAATCTTTAATGAAAAAAATAGTACACAAAGGAGAAAAAGATGATTGACACCACAGGAAGAAAACACGTTCAAGGAGCATTTAACGGTGCGGCTAAATTTTTAAAATTAATTAACTTGCACCCTAACGTAATAACTATTATTGCTTTTATTTTAGGCATAGTTTCCTTTGTTTTTTTAAGTATAGGATACGTTTTTACTGCTTTGGTTTTGCTATGGCTATCTGGCACATTTGATGTTTTAGATGGCACAGTTGCACGCCTAACAGGTAAAAGTTCAAAACTAGGTGCTTATTTAGATATGATTTTTGATAGGTTAGTGGAATGTTTTATAATTTTAGGGTTTTACTTTTATATGCCTGAATTTGCTTTAAGCTACTTTATTTTTTTTATTGGTATGATTTTTAACTATTCAACTTTTGTTTTAGCTGGAAGTCTATTTAAAAACACTGGTAACAAAAGCATGCACTACGATATTGGCATAGTGGAAAGAACAGAAAGTTTTATTTGTTTTAGTGCTATGATGATATTTCCGCAATATATATTTATCATATTAAACATTTTTAACGCGCTTATGATTTTAACAGGCATATTACGCATGAGTAGGATTATAAAGCACGAAACACAGGGTAAATAAAACATGATTATTTTTAATTTTTTAATAGCAGTATTATTGGTTTTGACTATATTGTTTTCACTTACTAAAACCCATTGATTTTTTGTACAACCCTCTATTATAAAGGAGATTTTGACGTTATGATATTAAAAAAACTTATAGCGCTTACACTAATCACATCTGTAATTTGTGGCTGCGGCCAAGCTGTAACACCACAAGCAGATATACAATCAACAGTTAGCACTACAGACGAAATTACCGATTGGAATAGTGTTATAAACGCTGGTTCGAACACAAATGTTAACATAACAATGTGGGGCGGCAATGATTTAGTAAACGAATATATTGATGGCTATGTTGCTGATAATGTTAAAGAACAATATGGAATAACTTTAAATCGAGTTCCTATGAATGCGCCTGATTTTGTTACCAAAATTTTTAACGAAAAGAAAAACAATATCGAAGAAGGTACTATTGATATACTTTGGATTAATGCTGAAAATTTTAGAACACTAAAAGATTATGATGCTCTGTATGGTCCGTTTACACATTATTTACCAAATTGGCAACAGCATTTTGAAGATGTTGATGCAACTGAATATGACACAGGAATAGCAATCGATGGTAAAGAAGCACTTTGGGGTAGCGCACAGCTTATATTTACATATGATAAAGCCACATTACCAAAACCTCCAAAAACTTTTGAAGAGATATTAATATACGCAAAAGAAAACCCTGGCAAAATCACCTACCCTAACCCTATTGAAGATTTTGTAGGCGCTGCTTTTGTGCGTAATGCCTATTTTGAACTTACAAATATTGATTACACACAAGAATATACTTATGAAGAGTTTGTTGAGTTATCTGCACCTGTAATTGATTATTTTAAAGAGTTGCATCCATATTTATGGAACGAGGGCGAGGCTTTCCCTGCTACTATTGCTTTGCAAAACCAAATGCTACTTAATGGTGAAACACATTTATCTTATGGTTTTGAGGTTTTCCAAACTGCTGGATTGATACAAAGCGGAGAATATCCTGAAACTTTTGATACATATTTGCTAGAATCGAAAACGATTAGCAATTCTCACTACTTAGCAATACCCTTTAACTCTCTTAACAAGTATGGTGCTATGCTCGTTATTGATTTTTTACAAAGCCCAGACGCCCAAATTGAAAAAATGAAACCAGATGTTTGGGGAGATTTATCTCTATTAGATATAAACAAACTAACGGACGAGCAAGTTGCAGTGCTTGATGAAATTCAAAACACTCATGCAATTATACCTATTTCTGAATTAACAGAAAACCGTCACGAAGACATGAACGCGCAATATATAGATTGGGTTAAAAAAATATGGTCAGAAAACATAATCAAATAAGCGCTTGTTTTTTATACTTCGGCATACCGACCTTTGTTTATATAGTTTTTATTTTAGGCGGGTTTTCTTTTGTATTTATGGAAAGCCTTGGTTATATAAAAGCTCTCGGAATGACATCTTTTAGTTTTGAGTATTATTTGGCAGTTTTAACAGATAGTTCGTTTATAAAATCATGCTTATTTTCGCTTTATCTTGCTACTACTTCTGCAATTTTAAGCACAATTATTGGTATTTATCTTGCACAGCTAATCGTTTTTTCAGAGAATAAAATTATACATAAATACATTTTAAAGTTATCAAATATTTTTATCATTTTACCTTACTTGTTTTCTATATTTTTAGTAATATGGATTTTTTCAAACACAGGTTTGCTCTCAAGGGTTTTATATTTATTTGGCTTTGAGGGTAATCTTGGTATTTTATATGATAATCTTGGCCTTGGCATGATTTTTACTTTTGTTTTAAAAGGTTGTGCATTTGTAACAGTTTATGTTTATAATGTAATGTCTAAAATTAAAAAAGATTATTACATATTAGCGCAAAGTATGGGCGTTCCAAAAAGTAAAATTATTACCAGTATATACATACCACTTTGCAAAAATGTTATAGTTTGGAGCAGTACTATCTTGTTTGCATATACCCTGGGCTCGTATGAAGTGCCTATGCTTTTAGCAAATATAAAACAGCCCACATTAGCTACAACTTTATATAGTTATTACACAAGTTGGGACATTGCAGATTATCCCAAAAGTATGGCGATAAACATTATTTTACTTTTAATAAATTTGGTTTTTGGTTGCATATATGCTTTTGCAGTAAATAAAATAATAAGGTGGCGCAAATGAAAACATTAATTTATATTTTTTTAACTATAGCCATTTTACTCAGCGTAAGCATAGGTTTTTTTACTAGCTATATTTACCCCGATTTACTGCCTAGTGGCTTTACTATGAGCTATGCAATTAAATTATTTACAAACAACTTATTTTTGCGCAGTTTATTTTCTAGCGTATATTTAGGCCTTAGCTGTGGAACACTCGCAACATTATTTGGTTTTTTAATTAGCAGAGGTATAATAAAATTAAATATTCTACACAAAGAGTTAATTGTTGGTTTTTTTACACTACCGCTATTTTTTCCAGCGATTTCTATGTTTATTGGTGTGCATATAATAATGCTACGCTTACAAATTGCAAATAGCTTTATAGGCGTGCTGATATCACATTTATTTTTAGCTATACCATACGCGATAAATATTGGTGTTTCTTACTTTGCTGGTATACCGTCAGATCTTGAGATGGTATCTCAAACACTCGGAGCTACTAAAATAAATGCTATCAAAACAATAGTTTTACCACTAATTAGCGGTGGTTTAGGTTTATCGTTTTGTATATCGTTTTTAGTTTCTGTTTCAGAATATTTTGCCGTTTTTTTAATTGGTGGAGGTAATATAATAACACTTTCAGGTATTATGTATCCTTATATTTCAAATTTTGACATGCAAAACTCTGCGCTTTTAAGTATGGTTTTTGTGGGAATAAACTTAGTAGTTTTTGCAATATCAAATATATGGATTAAAAAACATAGCTATTTATATTAATTAAAAAACACAGAGGGAGTAAATTTTGATTTTAGATAAAATACAAAAAAGCTATAATACAGAACAGGTCTTAAAAGATGTAGATTTAACGATAATTGAAAAGGAATTTTTAGTAATTTTAGGAAATTCTGGCAGTGGAAAATCTACATTATTAAAGATAATCGCTGGTATTGAACACGCTGATGGGGGCATAATAAAGCAAAATGAAAAAGAGATACAAAACATACCAATAGGTAAACGTGATATAGGCTATATTTTTCAGGAACCGTTACTATTTCCACACATGACAGTTAAACAAAATGTTACTTATAGCCTAATTATGGCTAAATACAAAAAAAACGATATAGAAACAAAATATAAAACATATATGCAACTTTTGCAAATAGAAGAACTTGGCGAAAAAATGCCAAACCAACTTTCTGGCGGACAAAAACAGCGTGTTGCAATAGCAAGAGCAATTATCAACTCTCCAAAAATTTTGCTCATGGACGAGCCGTTTTCGAGCCTTGATTATAACTTGCGAAAACAGTTGGGCGAAATGTTACTAAAATTAAAAGCTCAGCTAAATTTAACCATAGTTTTTGTAACACATGATATAGAAGAAGCCATGCTTTTAGGTGATAGAATAGCTTTTTTACACAAGGGTAAATTGTTAGAGATAAACACTCCACAAAAGATGTATTACCACCCAACTTTTGAGGAAACTGCAAAATTTATGGGAGAATATAATATCATTTATGGCGAGCAAAAAAACGATGTTTTTCACACCAAATATGGGAATTTTAAAAATTTTGCTTTTGAAAAAACAGCAAAAAAACTATTTGTTAGACCTAATAAAATTAACCTAATACCTATGGAAAACGGCAATTTCGAAATTGAAAAAATCACGTATAAAGGCAAAGAAATACGAATAAAAGTAAAAAACGAAACGCTTTTAATAGATGTATATATATTAAACACTTTAAAAATTGGCGATAAAGTGGAGCTAAAAATAGAAATGTAAGATTATTTGTGAGAAATTTTACATTAAAGCAAAAATTATTTAAGGAGCAGGCATAATGATAAATTTTTTACTGGTATTTGTTGTTATCATAGGGGTTTTAGTTTTTGTTGGATATATAAACGAAAAAACTATAAAATTACCAACAGAAATTGCGCTACTTATTAGTTCGCTATTTATTGGTTTAGCTTATATAGGTGTATCAAATTTTATTAACCCCAACAGTACCCCCACTGGTTTTCCGCTAGAGTATTTGAGCGAGTATCTAGTGGATGGTGTCTTATCTTTTATGCTGTTTTCTGGTGCTTGTAAAATCACTTTTAAAAAATTAAAAAACAAACTAAAGATAATTTCAATACTAGCACTTATCACAACTGGTATTTCAACTTTTTTATTCGGAATTGTTTTTTATTGCCTAATTACAATGCTAGGTTTTAATCAATTTTCGTTTATGGAATGCCTATTACTAGGTTCTATCATATCCCCTACTGACCCCATAGCAGCAACAGGAATTTTGAAAAAAGTTGGCCTCTCTGAAGAACTTATTTTGACCATAGAGGGCGAATCTCTCTTTAACGATGGTGTGGGCATAGCATTATTTGTTGCTATTTCAGGGGCTTTAGGCAGTACGAGTAATAGTATAAACCCTATTTCGTTTTTTGAAGTCCTACTGAGAGAAATATTAGGTGCAATAGTTGTTTCACTAGTAATTTGCTTCATAATGTTCTATTTCTTTCAGCATACTTCCGATAAATTTAGGCAGATATTTATAAGTATTTTCGCACTTACAGCGTCATATATTGTATGCCAACATTTAGCTTTTTCTGCCGCTATTTCATCAGTAGTTTGCGGTATTTATTTTGCAACTGTCACCATTAGTGCATGTGAAAAACGTCTTGCAGATTTTACACTTTATTATGATTTTTGGGAAGTCGTGGATAATCTATTAAACCATGCCTTATATATCATAATAGGTATTTTTAGCGTTAATGTGTATATATACGCAGGTAGTAACATAGTATTTATAATAGGTTCTATATTCGCTGGGATTATCGCTAGATATATAGGAGTTTTTATTGCCTCATTAACCACAAAAAATCTACCAGAAAAATTATCAAAAACATCATTTTCTAATTTACTTACCTGGGCTGGTTTAAAGGGAGGGCTAAGTTTAGCTCTTATGATCGAAGCTTCTGAGTACCTTTCTGAAAAGACTTTTGATTCTATGATAATATCAGTTTTTTCAATAGTGCTTTTCACCACTATTGTACAAGGCCTAACTGTTGAAAAATATTACAAAGTACATATTAAGAATAATAAAGTTTTACAAAGTTAAATGCATAAAAAGGTTGTAGTAAATTTATACTGCAACCTTTTTGCTAATAAAAAACGAGCATTATAAAAAAATATTAACTATATTATTTAATTGTGATATAATATATACATTAATTAATAAGCAAATTTTAAATTATAAGGCAGATAGCAAATTATGAACAACACTAAAAATACAAAAAACAAACCCATTATAAAAAATATAAGAGCAAAAAAAGCACTTGCCCTAGAGGTTATATCTCGTTTAAAAGAGGAATACCCTGTTGCTGAATGTAGCCTTACTTATGAAGATGCGTGGCAATTACTGGTTGGTGTTCGCCTTGCTGCTCAATGCACAGACGCAAGGGTAAATATTGTTACAGAAAAACTTTTTAAACTATACCCTTCTGTTGCGGCTTTAGCCGTAGCCACACCAGAGCAAATTGAGGCAATTGTTAAACCTTGTGGGCTTGGGCGCTCTAAGGCAAAAGATATTTCTGCATGCATGCGCATTTTGCAAGAGCAATATAGCGGCAATATGCCCACTACTTTTGAAGAAATACTCGCCTTACCTGGTGTTGGGCGCAAAAGTGCAAATTTGGTTGTTGGAGATATATTTCACCAACCAGCTATTGTTACTGACACACATTGTATACGACTTTGCAATAAAATTGGCTTAGTAGATAATATAACCGAACCATTTAAAGTAGAAAAAGTTTTATGGGAGATTATCCCACCTGAAGAAGGTAACGATTTATGCCACCGCTTTGTTTTACACGGGCGTGCTGTTTGCTCTGCAAGAAATGCAAATTGCATGATTTGCACACTTAAAGACATATGCAAAACTGGAAAAAAATTTACAGATTAACGATTGACAATTATTTAACAGCTTTCATACGTTCGATTGATAACAAATTAACAACTTTTTAGTTAGGTTAAACAATAAAAAAACAACTTTTTGTTGCATATTTAATAACATTTTTCGTAAGTAATTGTATATTACGTGCTTTTTAATAGTGAAGTATTGCATTTAATTTTAAAAATGTTTATACTATTAAGGATAAGAAAAAATGTTAAATATATTGATAGTTTTATATCAAACAAAAACACGTTTATATTGCATCCTTAGGAGGACGGAAATGTTTAAAATTGTAGAAAGAACAGAGCTTAACCCAACGGTTACAAAACTTGCAATCGAAGCTCCACTTATTGCTAAAAAAGCAAAAGCTGGCCAATTTATTATCATACGCCCAAACGATGATAGTGAACGCATACCACTAACAATTGCTGGTACTGATGTAACAAAAGGCACAGTAGAAATTATTTACCAAATTGTTGGCGGAACTACTATGGAGCTAAACCGCCTTAATGCTGGTGAATATGTGAAAGATTTTGTAGGCCCTCTAGGTCAAGCAACTCATATAGAAGGCCTTAAAAAAGTTTGTGTTGTTGGTGGTGGCGTTGGCTGTGCAATTGCATTGCCAGTTGCAAAAGCGTTACACGCAAACGGCTGTGAAGTACATAGTGTTATAGGTTTTAGAAACAAAGATTTACTTATACTAGAGGATGAATTTAAAACCGCAAGCAAAGAGCTACGCATTGTTACTGATGATGGTAGTTATGGCACAAAAGGCCTAGTTACTGAGGCATTAGATGCACTAGTTGCTGAGGGTAACGAATATGATTTAGTTATAACAATAGGGCCTTTAATCATGATGAAATTTGTGGTTAAAACTTGCCAAAAACATGGCCTTAAAAGCTTAGTTTCAATGAACCCTGTTATGATAGACGGAACAGGCATGTGTGGCGGGTGTAGATTAACGGTTGGCGGCGAAATGAAATTTGCTTGTGTTGATGGTCCAGATTTTGACGGTGACCTTGTTGATTTTGATGAAGCTATGCGCCGCAGTAGTATGTATAAACCTTTTGAAACTACTGCACGTGAAAAAGAGTGTAACCTATTAAACAAGGAGGTCAAATAATGGCTTTTAATATGTGCGCAAATAAATGCCCCATGCCAAACCAGGACCCTAAAGTTCGTGCAAAAAACTTTGAAGAAGTTGCACTTGGCTACACCGCTGAAATGGCAATTGATGAAGCAAAACGCTGTGTGCAATGCAAAACAAAACCATGTCAAAAAGGATGCCCAGTTGGTATAGATATCCCCTCTTTTATTGGCGAAATTGCCGAGGGTAATTTTGAAAATGCATACCAAATTTTAAGTAAAGATTCTGCACTACCTGCTGTTTGTGGCCGTGTTTGCCCACAAGAAACGCAGTGCGAAGGCCTTTGCACACGTGGCATTAAACAAGAATCTGTTGCAATTGGTCGCCTAGAGCGTTTTGCTGCTGACTGGCACAGAGAAAACACAGATACTAAAGCTGAAAAACCACTTTGTAACGGAAGAAAAGTTGCTATAATAGGCGCTGGCCCTAGTGGCTTAACAGCTGCTGGTGATTTAGCAAAATACGGCTATGACGTAACTGTTTATGAAGCTTTACACGTTGCTGGTGGCGTTTTGATGTACGGCATACCAGAATTCCGCCTACCAAAAGCTATTGTACAAGCCGAAATTGACGGCCTAAAAGAAATGGGCGTTAAAATAGAGTGTAACATGGTTATAGGCAAAGTTTTGACTATAGATGAGCTAATGCAAGAATACAACTATGAGGCAGTTTACATAAGCTCTGGCGCTGGCTTGCCACGTTTTATGGGTATACCTGGTGAAAACTTAAAGGGTGTTTACTCTGCTAATGAGTTTTTAACACGCTCTAATTTAATGAAAGCATATTCTAAAACAAGCACAACTCCTGTTTCAAAACATGGCATTGTAGCAGTTGTTGGCGGTGGCAACGTAGCAATGGATGCCGCACGTAGCGCATTGCGCCTTGGAGCTGATGAAGTTTATATTGTATACCGCCGTGGCATGGAAGAATTGCCTGCCCGTAAAGAAGAAGTTGAGCACGCTGAAGAAGAAGGCATTATATTTAAAACACTTTGCAACCCTACCGAAATTTTTTCAGATGATAACGGCGCTGTTTGTGGCATGAGCTGTGTTGAAATGGAGCTTGGTGAACCGGATGCTTCTGGCAGACGTAGCCCAATTGTTAAAGAAAATAGCGAGTTTAAAATACCCGTAAACACTGTAATTATGTCGCTAGGCACTAGCCCTAACCCTTTAATACGCGCAACTACACCAGGGCTTGAAACAAACCGCTGGGGCTGTATTGTAACAAATGGCGACGATGGCAAAACTAGCCGTGACGGCGTTTATGCTGGAGGCGATATTGTTACTGGTGCAGCAACTGTTATTTTAGCTATGGGTGCTGGTAAACAAGCCGCAAAAGCTATGGACGAATATTTAAAAAACAAAACATAAAGTGATATTTTTATTGATAATTAATCTGGTAAATGCAATTTGAACATGTTTACCACTAAGCAAATAACTTTATATATAACAAAAACCCCAAAGGTGCAAAGATACGCCTTTGGGGTTTTTGTTATAATTCTTCATTGAGATTGTTCACTTAACGATAAACCTGATTTGTCAAAAAGTTTAATATTTCATAAATTTAATATACTTACTGTGTCACGTGCTTTTTTTCGCAGTTTTTTTGAATTATACATTTTTTCATCTGCTTGTTGTATTAATTCTTTTGCTGTTAGTTTAGTATCAATAGGGACTATTACCAAACCACTGCTAATTGAGCAATTGTAGGTTTTATTATAATTTTTGCTTAAATTATCTATATCAACGTTTACTAAATCTAGTGTAGATTTTAAATTATTATTATCAGTTAATTTGCCTACAATTAAAAATTCATCACCGCCTAGCCTTACTTTTACATCATCGATAAAATGTTTTTTTAATATTTCACTTACTGATAAAATATAAAAATCGCCTTCCTCGTGACCATGTGTATCATTTACAAATTTTAAACCATCTAAATCTATAAATAAAACAAAAAATTCAATTTTCTCGTCAATGTAACTCTCTATTTTTTCATAGGCCACATTGCGGATATAAAAACCAGTAAAAGCATCTACTGATGAAACAACTTTTAGTTTTTCTACTATTGTTTCTTGCTTTTCAATTTCCTTTGAGATAGTATCAAACTTTATCTCTTTATTGCGCAAACCAGAAAACAAATGTACACTTGCCATCATAATAATAAATGTGGTTAACGCAAAGATACCTGTTCGAATTTGCGAATATGACATTAACTTTGCATCATCGATATGTACATCAACTGTTAAGGAAACTGCTGTACTTACAACTTGGTTTAAGTACGTTACAGATAACATTATAACTAAAAATGTCAGGTTTTTTTTGCTAGATAACAAAAGCTCAAACACCTTACCAGGAAGTAATTTTTTAGTTATTAAAACATATGGGATAGGTATTAAAAAATTTAAAGTTGTTATTAAAAGCCTTGCATTAATATCTTGCACATAAACATTAATTGAAACATCATTTATTAATGATAAAACAGCAATGATTATTACCCTAATCGCAAAAAAATTGATTGCAAATGATAATACGCCTAATATAAGTTTAACTAAACTTTGTTTAAAAAACAAACGCATCTCAAGCCCTATTATTACAAAATAGAGAATCATCGTCAAAAAATCCAGTTTAAAATCGGCTATATAAACTGGCAATATAATCAAAAAAGAATTTGCCAAAATGGCAAAAAACAACTTGCCACGTAAATTAATTTTTTGCTGAAAAATGTGCCCAGTATAATTAAATACTATACAATTATAGCATATATACGTAAACACCATAAAGTACATCATTTTTTATTCTCCATCTCGCTATAAAACAGTTTTTTATCTGCTCTCATTAATTCATCTGCCTTATCAAAGATTTGCGATTTTTCATATTTGTTTTTTTGATTATTTACGTAAACGCTACCAATACTTGCATTTACTAAAAAACTTTGTTTTTCGTTTTCATTTTTTATAATTTTCCGTATACGACTTAAAACAGTGTCTATTTTATCTTCGTTTAAGTCCTCAGCAATCACAATAAATTCATCGCCGCCTACTCTAGCAACTGTATCACAACTTCGCATTGAGTTCTTTAATATTTTTGCAACTATTTTAATATACTTATCACCATTTTCGTGGCCAAAAGTATCATTTACATGTTTTAAACCCGTTAAATCCACAAAAAAACTCACAAACTCTGCGGTATCATCCTGTAACAATAAATCAATTTTTTCATCTAGATATTTTCTATTATATAAACCTGTTAACTCATCAGTATAAATTTTAGTATTTACTTTTACTTTTTCAATCATAACTTGATTATAAGTTTTTTCTACTTCATCAGATTTACGCTTATACTCATGCATGTTAATAAGACTAAGCGAAAATAAAAAAACAAAATAAAAAACTACATAGCCAAACAATATATCACAAATTGTAGTTATAACTGAACTTGTATATTCATAAGACGCCACTAAAAAATATGAATCTGACAAAGTATTAATAAACATTGTAATTGCAGTTAGTGAAATCACCGCTGAATATGGAAATGTTTTTGAAAGGTTAATAACTGCTTGTAATGGGATAAAATTTTTAAATACAATTAATATTAAACTCAAAATAGTAAAAGCAATTAAAATACCCTGTGCTTTAAGTGTTACATTAGTAAAATAATGTCCTATATTAGTATTTGTAAAATGTGATAAGAGTATAATAGTTAAAAAATGAACAGGGCTAATATTTAACATAAAAACTAATCCTCCAAAAACAGCTTGCCCTGTTTTAGTATTAGATAGTAATTTTATTTCGATTAGCACTCCAACAAAAATAATAATGTACATTAAATAAAAAGGTATATTAAAATAAAAAACTGTTGTTAATAAAGCAAAGTTTATTATAGCTAAAGTGAGATTTAACCATATATTTATTTTTTTATGGCTTAATATTTGACCTGCAAAATATACTGCTTGAAAGCAATAGATAAGTAAAACCACTAAACTTAAAACTGTTACTAAGTTTAACTCTAGCATGCATATACCTCCTTTCAATATAATTAACTTCACTTAATATCAATAATGATAACCATTTACATTTTATCATATTTAAAAAAATTGGTCAAGAAAACTACACATAAAAAGCATAAAAATGTTATTTAATACCTAGTCAGAAAAATGCAAACCAAACCAGTAAATTAACATAAAAATAGTGTAGCAACTTATTGTTGCTACACTATCAGTCGTAAATTTATTGGTCGTATTTTACTTTTATAGATATTGCTAATATTAAGATTACATTGGTTAATTATATCTAATAATTAAACACAAATATCTATACTTGCCACTTCGCCAGTGCGTTCAAAAATCTTTTTGCATAATTCTTTATCTAATGTATAATCACTTTGGTTTGTAACAGTGCCGTCAGCTAATGTAATTTGCATCTTGCTCTCCCCTGTTTTGTTGTAGCAAACAGGTAAGCCACAAAGAGCAAAGCTAATTTTGCCGTTTTCATCAAACTCGCCATCACGCAAAAATGCACTATCAAATGATATAACACCATTTTTAACTATTACACCAAGCTCGCCCCTACGCATAATTACAGATTCCTTAACTTGGCCTGTCATACCTGGTTGCTCACTTTTGCCATTAAAAGCAGTGTGTGAATATGGTTCAATTGGTATTGCGTTGCACTCTTTTGGTGATTTACGATAAATGAAACCTTGTAATAAATAATCATAAAGAGCCATAATATTTTTAATATCTTCGCCATTTGCTCTTGCACGTTGTGCAGTTTCAAGTATAGCAAGCAAAAATTTAGCATTTTGGTGCCAATAAACACAGCCTATACCCTCAAATTTATACATTGCACAGCTACGTCCTGTAAATTTTTTATGTGAGAACAAACGTTCAAATTCATCAAGTAATATTTGAACTGTGTTTGCATCAACTCCTAAATTTGTGCATTTTTCGATTAAATCTTGTGAGGTTTTTACGCTTGCATCAAAATGTAATGCACCTTTAAAATCTTTGCAAACTATGCCATCAATTGCATCAATATTTGCATTGATAGTGTTTTTATCAAAAAATCGATTTGTTATTTTTACAGGGTAAAGTGTGTGTGTTCTTAGTTTTTGGCTGTAAAGTTCTTTTTCCATTTCTTTTGCTAAATCGCAAACTTCATCAGCTGTTAAAAATCCACTACCAACAGCGGCGGATTGTCCTTCTAGCATTGCTTGCATTGCGCTAACTGTAAAGTCATCATTCAATAGGTTGTAACTAGCAAAAACCTCTGTTTTGTTTTGTGCAATTGTTGCGCTAACAGCTAGTTTCGCTTGTTTGATAAAGTTTAGTATAGTTGTTTTATCACAAGAGATTTTTTCACCCAAACCTGTGTTGTAGTAGTTATTTCTATATGTGCTAAATAACTCGCCTTGTGCATCTAAAAGCGCTTTTTCCTTGCCAGTAAAATCTCCAGCGCAATTTGCAAATAGTGCAGTGCTTTCGCATAGCCATTTTGTTACAGCTGTGCTTATTGCATAGCTTTCTTCGCTGCGCTCAAATAGAGCCTGTAAGAAATCAAGGTATGCAGAAAGATGATATACCGTTACCATTGAAAGACCAATACCAACTATTGCATTGTTTGCATCGTTCCATTCAGGGCGACCTGTGTTCATCCAAATACCGCCACCAACCATTAAGTTTGCAGCTTTTGAAAGTGCAGGTACAAGTAATTTTTCAGCAAGGT
Source organism: uncultured Faecalibacterium sp. (assembly GCA_964370685.1). GTDB lineage: Bacteria > Bacillota > Clostridia > Oscillospirales > Ruminococcaceae > Faecalibacterium. Next base: position 32,434 of record CAYJKG010000030.1, read on the forward strand.
TAACCATGAGTACATCATCGCCTTTTAATATTAAACGGCCATCATTACCCATTACTTTTACAATTTCAGCTATTTGCTCATCAGCTTTAACATCAAACAAAATTGTGTTTTTGCTATCTTTTAAAATTGCCTTATAATCAGCAATTTTATATGGAACATTTGCATAGCTAAAAATTTCTTCTGCTAGCATAGTTTGTAATTTTTCAGGGAAGTGGTTTTCTAAACCTTGCAATAAGCGTAGCAAATAAATAATTTGGTGATCTCCCCAGTATCCTAAACCGCTAAATGGATTTTCTGGTTCTGGTTTTTCCCAATCAATGCCCATAGTGCTAATGCGGTAAGGGTTAAAACCATCAAAAGTTGATGCATTTACAAATTTTGCAAGCATATTTTCATAATATGCTGGATACGATAACCCTAGAGCTTCCCAGTTTTGGAAGATATCACGCCAGTTACCCTCGTAATATAATGCTTTATCGCCATTTTCGTCTTTAATAGAAATATTAAATTTATTCCAAGGACGAGAAGGGTCACCGTGGCGACGTGAGAATGAAAGTGGTAAATATTCAAGCACTAGACGCTGTAAATCCGCGTTTACAATTGATTTTTGTTTTAACTCGCCTATGTTTGTGCATGTTTTTAATTCAGCATAAACTTCATCATTAACAAGGCTTTCGTGTAAATTTTTATTGCGCAAAGCAACAAATTTCAAAAAGTCATTATAGTCTAGTTCATAACCACTTTCAAAAACACCGCCACGCATGCAGTTGTATAAAGTTGATAAATAATGTGTAGCCGTTGCAACTTCATCGCCAGTTGTTTGTAAGCCATCAGCTTTTTCAACTATCGTGATTAAATCTTGCACACCCTTTTGAATATCTGCAAATAAAGGTGCAAAATCGGCATTTTTAACAAACTCTAAAACTTCCACAATTGCACTATGGTCGTAACCATTATCTAACACGAAAGAATATGATTTTTCTTCACCTTTTGCAAGTTCTGCTGTAAATACTATATAGTACGCGCACTTGCCACCTCGATTTTCACGTTCAACATCAAGGCTTTTACCCTCTGTAAAAAGTTTTGTAACTATTGGGTTTAGGTAAACATTTGCACAAGACATAGTGTTGTAACAAATATTAGCTTTTAGCATTTCAATTGGGTATGGTGTATCATTAATAGTAGTTGAAAGCGAGTAGAGCGCTAAATTATCATCAGCAAGCTCTGCCATTTTATACGCATCAACTAAAGTTGAACCAGTTGCTTGTAAAACGCTGTTTACACCAAAAGGTAAAATGTTCATCATACCATCTAAAACTTCTAGTGTGCGGTTTTGTTCGCCTAAATTTGTTAGTTTTGATGTTTTAACAAAGCCATATTTTTCGCTACTTTCGTATTTATAGGAATAACCTAAGGATAAATCCTCATTTATTTCCTCAAAAATAACGCTTGCTGCATAGCAAGATTTATATATATTTCTTTGTATTTTATAATGCTTAATTTCAGTTTGCTCAAATGGTTGCCATAATTTGCCATCTACTTTAATCAAAGTTTTAGAGCCAGTTTCGCAGTTTTGCATTAATTTATCGTCGGTTTCATACGGAAAAATATTCCCGTCAGCATTTTTTCTTCCTGCTGTTAAACCACCGCAAGACGACATAAAAATCCAAATATCACTAGCACTAGGCACATTAATAAAAAACGGTGCTAATTCCTCGCTATTTGAAATTTTATAGTAAGGTTCTCCACCTATACGCACAAAATTATTATTCATTGTAGCCTTATATCCTTTCAAGTTCTCCTAATAATAAACTCATCTATAACCATACCGGTTTCGCCAAAAAACAGCTCACAGTAAACATTTTTACTTACGAACATATCAAATTCCACTTTAAACTCGCCTGCTGTGCCACCTTTTAGTGTTTTAGTGCCTAACAGTGCACGGTTTACAACCACGCTCATTGGTACTTGTGCAAGTTCGCCTGCTACTGCATGTAGTTTAAAATCAATGGTATAATGCCCCATTTCTTTCATAGTTAAGGTAAATTTGTTTAGTGTACTTCTTTGCGAATTAACGATTGAGCCGTCAAAATTCAAAGTTTCATCTATGTAAAAATCCCCAAGTTCGCAAATATTTTGAAATTCGCTTTCTGGCACGTTTTGAGCATCAACCGTTTTTTCTTCTTTAGAACAATTTGAGCGTAAAATATAGTTAATTATATTTTCGCCTGTTCGCACTAAATCGCTACGAGTTAAAGTACCATCTTTTAAACTGTTTTCACTATTATCGTTCATGGTGTTTTTAACTGCATCTGCAACAACCATAAATACATCGTTTTGTGCTGTAATCATAGCAGCGGTGTTTTCCAAAGTGCCTTCTTGGCCTTCAAAGTTCATGGTTGCCCACCAGTCAGTCATAACTACACCTTTAAAACCCCAATCACCACGCAAAATAACTGTGTTCAAATCATAGTTACTTGCAGCGTGTATACTATTAATTGGGTTATACGATGTCATGATTGAATAAGCGCCAGCTTCTTTAACAGCTATTTCAAAACCACGCAAGTAAATTTCACGTGCAGCACGCTCAGATATAGTAGCATTAACTTTTTTACGTGAAAACTCTTGGTTATTCAGAGCAAAGTGTTTAATTGTGCCTGTAACACCGTAAGCATGCATAGCTTTTAATTGTGCTACTGCCATTTTACCAGTTAATAGTGGATCTTCTGAAAAATATTCAAAATTACGTCCACAAAGTGGGCTACGGTGTATGTTCATACCAGGGCCAAGCAAGGTATCAACATTATTTTTAACCATTTCAAGTGCAACAAAATCAAATAATTCGCCACAAAGGTCTGTATTAAAAGTTGATGCAATAGCTGTGCCGTTTGGTACGCTCATTGCCATAGTGCCACAGTCCATACGTATGCCAGATGGGCCATCTGCACAGCACACTATTGGCATTTTGCGTGCTTTGTTTAAATTTTCGCTCACAGCGCCAAAACAGCCAGCAGTACCTGGTGTTACTTTTGGTGAGCACATACCCTCACCACGTGTCATGTGTATAAGATCAAGGTCAGATAAATCGTTCACAAATTCGCTAGTTGTTATCTCACCCTTTTTGAGCATTTCAAATGTGTATGCATTATTTGTTTGCGCTAAAGCCTCTTTGCGATTTTCTGCAATACGCTGTGCAATGTCATAACGACGCAAAGGAGCTTTTGCAAATTTCAACTCATAATTTTCGCCACTGCGCACACTTTCCATACGGTTAAAATCTACTATTGGTGCAAGTGCGTGTGCAACTTGCTCAACTGTTTTTTCCTCACAAATTTCAAAACTACCAGCAAGGTTTGTAGTTTTGCAATCAAAACCAATGTAAAAGTTATACTCGCCTTTTTCAAGCACAAATGCTGTTGCTTTTTCGCTGAAAGATGCAAAGTCTTTTTCCTTGACAACTATGCTAAATTCCTCACTTTCAGCAGGGTTTAGCAGTTTAGTTTTTATAAAGGTGCACATAGCTTTTTTAGCTTGGTATAACTCTACAGATGGACTTTGATTATACACCTGTACAGCTTTTTTACCTGCCACACCACCAGTGTTTGTTACAACGAAATCAAGCTTAATTTCGTTATTGTCATAACTAAAATTTTTAACTTCTAGCGCAAAGCTAGTATATGAAAGACCAAAACCAAATGGATACATAATTTTTTGTGGGCAAAAAGTTTCAAAGTATCTATAACCAACAAAAATATCTTCTTCATAGGTATTGTTAAATTCATCACCAAAGTTCTTTGTGGATGGGTAATCATCAAGTTCACAAGCAACTGTATCTGGCATAGAGCCTGAAAAGTTTACATCACCACAAAGCAAATCTGCAAAACCGTTACCGCTTTCAACACCACCATGCCATGCGTACATAACAGCGCTAGGATTATGTTTGCCCACAAAGGACAAATCCATAACACCACCGACATTAAGCATCACAACAGTTTTTTCAAATTGGGCACAAAGAAGTTCTAAGTTTTTGTTTTCAGTTTCGCTTAAATAATAGCTACCACCCTCTGGCAAAACATCTTTATCCTCACCAGCAAGGCGTCCTATAATCATAACCGCTACATTAGATTTTGCGCGTGCAGCTTTAACTATTTCCTCAGTTAATGGTAGTTCCTTTTGAGAGAAAGGCTCCATAGCCCAACCCTCGCCTTTATCAAATGGGTTTTGTTCAATAAATTTTTTGTGTAGGTATGTAACTTCCTCGTTTACTTTGCGTTTTGCCGAAAGCCCCTCTAAAAAGCTTCGCACATAAGGCACGTTAACCATACCGCCTGAACCTGAACCGCAATAATATGTTTCTATTTGTGAACGACCAAAAATAGATATAACATCATTATTTTGCAGAGGTAAAGTGCTATTATCGTTTTTAAGTAAAACGCAGGCTTCACCTACTGTTTCCCTTATTTTTTGAGTGTATTTTATATAATCTAAGCTGTACATACAACTTGCCTTTCTACTTGTAGCGTTTGTAGCATAATCTTAAACGCAACATTAGCCGCCCGAATAAATTATCAATATATAAATTTCGGGCGGTTATAATGCGCTTTTTTTAAAATTGAGGGTTATGGCAGCGAATAAATTGGTTTTCGCCAACCTTTGATTCAGGTGGCATTTCGCTGTGACAAACATCTTTTGCATATAAACAACGATGTTTAAATGGGCAACCTTTACTTTCTGGTGTCCACATTGAAATTTCGCTTTCCTCTGTTGATTTAACAGGTATAA
>CAYJKG010000031.1:0-4286 GCA_964370685.1 uncultured Faecalibacterium sp.
CTTTCTGGTGTCCACATTGAAATTTCGCTTTCCTCTGTTGATTTAACAGGTATAACTAAATCACCTTCACGCTCTGGGTCTGGTGCAACTGCAACTAAAAGCTGTGTGTATGGATGTTTTGGGTTAATAATAACTTCGTTAACATCGCCAGATTCCACTATGTGTCCTGCGTAAAGCACGATGATTCGGTCTGCAAAATAACGAGCAGTTGCAATATCATGTGTGATATAAATGAAAGATTTACCAAATTTCTTTTTCAAATCATTCATCAAGTTTAAAACACCCAAGCGTATAGAAACATCAAGCATTGAAGTAGGTTCATCAGCAAAAATAACCTCAGCACCAGCTGCAAGTACACGTGCTATATATGCCCTTTGTTTTTGACCACCAGAAAGTTGGTGAGGAAATTTTACGCCTTGTTCGCTAGCTGGTGTTAAACCAACCATTTCAAGTGCATCATCTATGCGTTTTTTCATCGCCTCTGGGGTATCTTTATGGTAAAGTTTAACAGGGCGTTCTAGGTGATAGTTAATGCTGTGTAATGGGTTTAAAGCAGAAAATGGATCTTGGAAAATCATTTGTGCTTTTTGGCGATAGTTTTTAAGTCTTTCGCCTTTTAACTGGTGTACATCTTCATCGCCAAAATACATTTTGCCTTGGCTAGGCTCATGGAATTTCATAGCTATGCGGCAAATTGTTGATTTACCACAGCCAGATTCGCCAACAACAGCTAGTGATTCACCTTTATAAAGATCAAACGAAACATCACTTAATGCACGTAAAGTTTTAGTTTTTGAGAAAAAGTTTTTTCCGCTAGTTTTAAAATCCATGGTGAGGTTTTCAACTTTAAAAGCAACCTCTCTTTTTTCATTAGCCATTTTGTACACCCTCCCCGCTTGCGGTCAATGGTTTGTGACAGTAGAAGAAATCATCACCGCTCTGTGTTCTTGTTGGTTCTTGTTTTGCACAAACATCACAGCGGTTAAAGCAACGTGCCTCAAAACGGCAACCGTCAGGGATATTTTTCAAATCAAGTGGCGAGCCTTGTATGCCCTCCATATATTCAATTTTACCTTTTAATGATGGGAAAGAATTTTTAAGCCCAAATGTATATGGGTGTGATGGTTGGTGCAAAATTTTCTTTGGTGTTGCTTTTTCAACTACTTTGCCAGCGTACATAATTGCAACGTTATCACAAAATTCCATCATTAGTGAAATATCATGTGTGATAAATAAAATTGAAAAACCAAGAACTTCTTTAAGGTCGTAAATACGTCTTAAAATATCACGTTGAACAACTGTATCAAGCGCAGTTGTTGGTTCGTCCAAAATTAGTAGTTTTGGTTTTAGTGCAAGTGCCATTGCAATAACTGCGCGTTGACGCATACCACCTGAAAATTGGTGTGGATAATCTTGCAAACGCTCATTTGGTATACCTACTAAAGCAAGTAATTCTTCAGATTTTTTACGTGCTTCAGCTTTATTTCTTGTAATACCATGGTAGCGAAAAATTTCGTAAAACTGTGTTTCCAGTGTAGAAACAGGGTTTAAACAGTTCATAGCAGATTGAAAAACCATAGCTGTATCTTTCCAGCGAAAGTCTTGTAACTCTTTATTATTATATTTTAAAACATCTTTACCTTCAAATAAAATCTCTCCGCCTGATATAATAGCAGGTGGTTTATGCAAACGCATTAGAGAATACGCAATAGTTGATTTACCACAGCCAGATTCTCCAGCTAAGCCTAAGCTTTGCCCCTCGCCTATTGTAAAAGATACATTATCTACAGCACGTACATAAGAGCCAGGGCCTGTTACGTAATCTACGCAAAGATTTTTCACTTCAATTATGTTTTTCATATTGAAAAATCCATTCCTTTCTGATAATTATTTTGATTGAGCGGCTTTTTGTTCAAGTTTTCTAGCTTTGTAATAGCTCTTCATGATACCTTGTGCTTTTAGTTTAGGGTTAGAAACTTCATCAATTGCAAAGTTGATTAAAGTCAAGCCCATACCTATCATAACAAGTATAGCAATTGCGCCAGCCACCTCAAAAAAGTAACCACTGCGGAAAGCACCTGTGTTTTGTGCGTTATACATTATTGTACCTAAAGTAACAGAGAACGGGTCACCAAGACCGATAAATTCTAAAGTAGCGTGAGCCATAATAGAGTAAATCAAAGTACCTACGAAAGCAGTTGATATGATTGAAAGCATATTAGGCATAATTTCAAAGAATAAAATACGGAATTTGCTTTCGCCTAATGTTTCAGCTGAACGTACGAAATCACGGTTGCGTATAGACATTGTTTGTGCACGCAAAACACGAGAGTTCCATGGCCATGAGGTTAAACCTATAATTAAGCTTATCAATAAAGGTGAAACACCGTCCTCCATCATTGAAGCAATAATTAACAGCAAAACTATTGTTGGTATAACCATCATAACATTTGTTACTGTTGAAACAAGTGCATCAAATTTACCGCCTATATAACCTGCACTTATACCAACTATCATACTTAATACAGTTGTTATAGTTGCAGCTAAAAGACCAACTATTATTGATTGCCTACCGCCATATAAAGCCTGAATAAAAACATCACGGCCTAGCTGTGTTGTACCAAGCCAGTGCTCAGCAGAAGGTGGTGTATGGCGCATACCCTCATGACGGAAGTTAGGATCTATATCCGTAAATATATCCATAAAAAATGTAACACCAAAAGTCATTATGAGTATAAATAGGATTAAACAAAAACCTATTGTAAATTTTGAATTGCTTTTCATAAAAGCAATTAATTTGTTGTTTTTTGACATTGCAAATTTCCTTTCTTTTTAAAAATATTTTGTGACCTTTTATTGTCGCCTTGTGCGAGGGTCGCAGAGTAAAATCGCAATGTCGGCTAAAAAGTTTGCGGAAAGCATAAGTATTGTTGTCATTAGCAAGATACCTTGCATTAAAGGATAATCACGGTTACCAATTGCAGTAATCATTGTTTGGCCAAGACCTGGGTAGTTAAAAATTTGTTCAATGATGATAGAACCACCTAGCATAAAACCAACTTGCATTGCTAAAGATGTAATAACTGGTAACAAGGAGTTACGCGCTGCATATGAAAACATAATTTTTGTTTCTGGCAAACCTTTTGCTATGCCCATAGTTATGTAATCATCGCCTAGTTGGTTTATCATGTTACCACGCATGCCCATAATACCGCCAAGACCAGAAATAACTATGGCTGTAACAGGAACAAACGCATGGTAAAAAATATCTGCAAAATATTCGCCCCAAGTTGCTGGCTGAAATAAAGGTGTAACCGCATAACCAAGTGGGAAAAGCCCTGAGTAGCATAGTGCAAACAATAAAACTATAGCTGTAACAACTGATGGAATATTAGCTAAAAATTGACCGCCAACTGTTAAGGCTATATCAAATTTAGTACCACGTTTCCATGCAACAAAAACACCTAGTAGATTGTTGATGATAAAACCAATTATTAGTGCAAGGCCCATTACCAAAACTGTCCATTGCAAACCTCTTGATATTGCCTCTGTAACAGTTAGTGGATAATAAAAGAACGAAACACCCCAATCGCCTTTTAGGATATTGCCTATGTATTTAAAGTATGAAATCCATAGTGGTTCTGAGGAGCTATAACCTAGCATAGCCTCAACTGAAGCGATAACGGATGGGTCGATTTTTGAGCCACTACGTGCTAAATCTGCAAGATACATTTGCACAGGGTCGCCTGGCATCATACGTGGCAAGAAGAAGTTTAATGTCATAGCACCGTAAAAAGCTAATGCGTAAAACCCTAATCCTTTCATGTATTAGAACAAAGGCCACTTTAAAACTATATATTTAAGTTTCAAAGTCGCTCATTTGTCAATAACTATTAATGCTTATTAGATAAACTGTGTTATCTATATCATTTATTAAACAGTTTCAAGCTCTAGCAAACGCAATATTTTTGAATCGTGCATTGTTAGTGCTGGGTAGCCTGTTTCTGTTGATGTTGACCAGCCTGTGAATCTTGCGTCGCTGTAAACAAACCAGTTACCGTTAAATAGTATAGGAATGTTTATCATGTTGTTTGCAAAGTGTTGTTCTACTTGAGCCGTAATAGCTAAAACTTCTTCATCAGTTGCCGCTGTAGGTAGTTGTTCTATAACAGCGTTTAGTTCTTCGTTAACATAGTTTGTTTGGCAAACGCTCCACCATGTTTCTGTTAGCGCACGTGTTGAGTCAGAAATAGTATCGAAGTAGAATTTGTAAATATCGCCAGCTT
>CAYJKG010000031.1:4296-37032 GCA_964370685.1 uncultured Faecalibacterium sp.
TGAAACCATTGAAAGGTCTTTTGCTTGAGGTGGAGCGTTAATGCCTATTGCCATTAAGCCCTCTGCAACGATAACAGCGACATCATTCCAGTCTGTCCAGCCTGCTGGTGAAACTATATCAAATTTGATTTCTTTGCCTGTTGGTGTTTCTACAAAGCCATCGCCGTTTGTATCTACGAAACCAGCCTCAGCAAGTAAAGCTTTAGCAGCCTCGATATCATATACAGTGTATTTCGCCATTTCTGCTTGAGCTGTTGCGTCTTCGTATGCAGAAAGTTGTGGTGGTAAACCTGTGTTTGAAGGTACAGTATCTTCTAAGTAGCCATAAACAGCTGCATCAATGATACCTTTACGGTCAACAGCCATGCTCATTGCACGTTTGAAATCAACGTTATTGAAAGCCTCTAGGTTGCCTTCGTTAGTTGTTTGATAGTTCATTGAAACACGAACACCGTCATTCATGCCGTACCAGTATTTACGGTTTGGATCGCCTTGAATGTAAGTATCTTCAATGTTTGGTATGTATATGTGTGCCCAGTCAACACCACCTGTTTGTAGCAATGTTAAAGCAGCATCGTTTGAGTTATATTGTGGGTTGTGTAGTTCGTCAACTTGTAGCTCGTCGCCTTTCCAGTAAAGTTCGTTTCTGCCTAAAACTACCATTTCAGGTGCGTATGAATTGCAAACTGAGAAAGCGCCTGTTACAACTGGGGTATCTGTTTCGTATATGTATGTATCTGGGTTATCAATTTGGCTCCAAACGTGTTCTGGTACCATCCATTTTTGTGAGAAAACAGTTGTTCTGTGGAAACGGTTTTCGCTGCTCATAACAAGCTCTACTTCGTAATCACTAATTTTTGTAACAGATGCAATTTTACCAACAACGCCGTCACGATCCCAATCGCCTGTTTTATCAATAGCTGGTTTATCTTTTGAATATTCAAAGGAGAATACAACGTCATCAGCGTTAAAATCTTCGCCATCACTCCATTTAACACCTTCACGAACTTTAATTGTCATTGTTTTGTTATCTTCGTGTGAGATGATATCCTCTGCAAGCCACATAAATTCTTCGCCAGATTTATAGTTATCTAAAATCATTAGTGGCTCAAACATAAAACCTTGTACAAATTGGTAAGCACCTTGTGTAAATGGGCTAAAGTTCTTTGTCCAACCATCGTTTGATTCAACAAGTATTGTTAATTTGCTAGCAGCAACTGCGTCACCGCCTTCAGCATCGCCAGTTGCTGTGCCTGTAGTTGAAGAAGCTGCACCTGGAGGTGCACCACATGCTGCGAATAGAGCAGCAGATGAACCTACACCTGCTATTGTTAAGAATGAACGACGTGAAATCTTTTTCATGGAAAACTCTCCTTTTTTATATGTGATTTATATATTTTAAAATGTTTTTTAATACCTAACTTAAAAAACATATCAAAAAACGACTAATTTAATTGAATTATTAATAGGAATAGATTTATAAATAATAAACAATAAAGCAATCTGTTCACTTTAACGATAAAGTAAAGGTGTAAAAAAATAAATGCTTTTAAACATTTACTTTTTTTACTGATTGGCCTTTAAATAATTCACCATTAATTTCTACTATTTGTGGTAAAAATGTTTTTTTGTTCTCAACTGCTTCTATCAACAGTTCTGCAGCTTTTTTACCAATCGAATGTGTATTTTGTTTCCAAGTCATTAAACTAGGTTTTATAACTCTTGAAAGAACAAATCCGTCATAACCAGCAACACTGATATCTTCTGGGCAATTTAGCCCCCTTTGCTCAACTGCGTTGCGTCCACCTATAAATGCGAAGTCATCAGGATAAAATATAAAAGTAGGTGGATCTTTTAAATCTAATAATTGATATGTAATTTTTTCAGATGTTTCTGTATCGTGAAACTGTCCTTCCACTACATATTCATCTGGTATATCTAGGCCTAGCTCCTCACAAGTTTTATAAAATGATGCCAAACGTATGCGTGTTACTGTTGTACATTCACCATGTATAAAAGCAATTTTTCTGTGACCCATTTCGTGTGCATATATTAGCATTTCTTTCATGCCTTTTGCGTTATCTGAGATAATCGCATGGCAACCATTAAATATGTGATCAACTGTTACTATAGGTATACCACTACTTGCTAGTTCTAAAATCTCTTTATCGTTAAAGTCAATTGTCATAACAAGCACTGCATCACAGCCATGTGCTCTTGTAAATTCTGTATAGGAAACTTTTTGTTCGCCTACCCTATCCGCTATAAACATTACTGAGTAGCCTTTATCTCTAGCTCTTTTCATAAATGCATTTGTTATTGTTGCAAAGAACTCATGTTCTACACCGCTGTTAGTTGCATCTTTTAATAATATACCAAGCATAAACGATCTATTCGTTTTAAGTTTAACTGCTGCAATGTTTGGAAAGTAACCTATCTCAGCAGCAACTTTTTGTACACGCTCTATTGTAGCTTGGCTTATGTCACTTTCATTACGTAAAGCTTTGCTTACTGCTGTGGAAGAAAGATTACATGCTTTTGCTATTTCTTTAATAGTAACCATTTTAACCTCCCACTTTACTTGCCTTTACTTACTTTACTTTATGGTTAAAGTAAAGTAAAACCAAATTACTTATCACGATAGATTTTTATGTTAATTATTACCAAAAAATATCAACAAATAATGTTAATCTACCACTTGTCAACAAGCAATCAAACTTTCAATTTATTTTTACTTTATCGATAAACCTTCGCTGTGACACTAATTTAACAAATATTTTACCTAAAGTCAATAGTAAAACCGTCATTTCTACATTTTAGCTATTACACGGTAACAGTTTTTGTGCATTTACACAACAAATATTGTTAATTAAATATCAAACTCACTTTTATAAACTTACTTTGCAGTTTTATACTTTACTTACTTGACATTAAAGTATACTTTTGATATAGTTTTCAAGTAACTTTTTAATATGTTTTTTGCACACAAAACATCTTAAAGATAAAAACTTTTTTGTACAAACAAATTATCATATGAGGAGATAAACAAATGGAGATGTTAATAGGCCTTGCCGGTATCGGTATATTTGCAGGTATAATTTTACTTTTGGCAAAAAAAGGCCATAAATCAATGCTCGAAATGCTAGCAGAATTTTCTAGCGAACAAAAAGAAGATTTAAAAGATAATCAAGTAGAAATAAAAGATTCAAACCAAAAGAGTTATTCTTGGTATCAAAAAGGTTTAATAGGTAAAGTAACCGCTAAAGGCAATAACTACCATTTAGTTGTTATTTATTTTAACACTGTTATGAACAATAACTATCAAAACGATTTTGAATATGCTGATATAAAAATTAAAAAAGCTGATTTTGAAAGCAAAGGCTTGCAAAAAGGCTCAGTAGTTACTATATTAATTGAACCACATAAAACACGCGCTACTATAATATAAAAATAAATTTATTTTTTAGTAGTACAAAATTAATATAAATTTATAAAATATAAAAACAAGCCACAGGGTTACCCTGCGGCTTGTTTTTATATTACCTAATTAAAGTTCTTTTAGCAAAGTTCTTGCCAGTTTGCTGGGTATACTGTATAAAAATACCTAGCTTTGCCATTTCTGCTGCGGAATTGAATATGGCTGCCTGCTGGTATGTAAATAACATCACCAGCATTACCTGTTACAACTCTGCCATCAATAACAATCTCAAGTGTGCCTTCTATAACATAATCCCACTCATCATAGGTTAAGGTCCACTCAAAAGCAGTATTATCAACTTCCATAATACCAGCACCCATTCGTGGAGCTTCCTCTAAAGTTGCAAGATCTTTTAATGCTACACCGTCCTGCTCAAAGCGTTCGCATTTAACACTAGAACCAACTATGGACATTATCCCACTTGGGTCTTTGTGTTTAACAAAATCTTCTTTAGGCTGTGAGCTTTGCTCTAACACCTTTTTTACAATTTCGGCAATAAGGGCTTCACTAACATTCATAATTAACTCCTTATTTTTCAGTAGCTGCTACTTCAATTTTAGAAAGTAGTTTTGGTGCAAGGATATTTGCAAGTATAAGTGCTGTGATACCAGCTGTTAGTTTACCAACTATAACTGGGAAAACCATGTCTTGGTTTGCGCCAGCTGTAAAGCCAAGGTGATCACCAAATACGAAAGCTGCTGAAACCGCAAAAGCAACGTTTAATAGTTTACCTTTTGGATTCATTTTATCCATGATGTTAAATGTAGCAATGTTGTTTGCTAAAGTTGCAACTAAACCAGCAGATGCTTCTTCATTCATGCCTAGGCCTTTGCCCACTTTTTCAAGTGCTTTGCCAAATGTGTTTGTAATCCATTTAACCATTGGGAATGCACCGATAAGAGTGATACCTATAATACCACAAGTTAACAAACCGCTGTTAAGTGGTGTCATGCCAGTTGCATCAGGTGTTGACATGATGTAGAACAATGGCAGCATAATGCCTGTAACTTGTTGGAAAACAGCAATAGCTGTTAAAATTGTGATTGTAACTGTAACGCCTGTACCAAATTTGCTAAAGCCAGAAATCATTTTAGCAGGTGCAAACCATAAGCCAACTGAGATAAGGCCAGCAATTATAATAACAGGGATTAAGTTAATTAAAATTTCAACTATGCTAATAGAAAAACCACTAATGTTCATTAGTAAACCACCAGCTATACAGCCAAGAGGTATTGTTATCATACCAGCAAGAACACCAGCGCCTAGGTAAGGGCGGTCTTCTTTTTTCAAGATACCAAGTGCAACAGGGATAGTGAAAACGATTGTTGGGCCCATCATACCACCTAGTATTAAACCTGCAAAGTTACCAATTGTTTCGGTTTCAGCAAGTTCCATAGCTAGAGGATAGCCACCCATATCGTTTGCAAGCAATGTAGTTGCAAACATAGCTGGGTCAGCGCCGAACAAGCCATAAATAGGCACTAATATTGGTTTTAAAATGATTGCAAGTACTGGTGCTGCTGCAACAACACCAGCCATAGCAACAGCTAATGAACCAATGGCTGCAAAGCCTTCATCAAAAGCTTCGCCGTAGCCTTTTTTGTTGCCACGTATTTTATCAATAGCGCCAACAAGCATAAAAATCATCATTATAAGTAGTATTACTGTGTTAACAGAAAGTCCAGAAATCCAAGCGCTAATGCTATCTGTAAAAACGCTGACATTCGTTACTTCAGCCAATAATTCGTCAAACATAAGTATTTCCTCCATTTTTTATGTTTTAAAAACATAATAATTATCATCGGTTAAGAATAATTTAATTTACAACAAAGTTTCAAACAATTTTGGGTCAGCCCTTGGGATGACAACAGCGTTTACAAGCAGCTCTGTTTGTGCAGTTGCCGCTTTTACCGCTGCATCAACATCTCCAACATCTCCACATAAAGTTACAAAACCTTTACCGCCTATGGCAAACCCAATACGTACTTCAATTAAAGTGATATTTGCGGCTTTTGCGGCGATATCCGCTGCCACAATTGCGCTCGCTACGGAATAATATTCCAAAACGCCTACCGCAGATTTTTTCTCTATTTGGTTTGTCATACTTATTGCTGGGATTAGCTGTGGGTGTATGCTCGGTATGAGCAATTTATTTACTAGGAAATGTTCGCTTTGCAACTCTCCGTGTGCCATAGCAGTTTTTACATCGCCTGTGTCCCCGCTTATAATTATTACATACTTACCAGGGCATATTGTAGATGCTCTGATAAGCTCAACATTTGCAGATTTTAGCATTTTATCTGCAACATCTATACCTTTTGCTATACTGTTAAGCTCTATCATACCTATTGCTTTTGCCAAGGTCAAACACCACCTTTCGCACTAATTATTATTTCGGTTTGTGTTACATCCATAACAACACCATTAATACTTGAATGGATATTTGCCCCTAGCGAATTTTCAGGTATTTGTGCAATAAGTTGCCCTTGTTTAACAGCATCTCCTTTTGCTACAACAGCCTGTGCAGGCCTGCCTATATGCTGTGATAAAGGCAGTGCAACTTCGTCTGTTTTAAACTCGATTAATTCGTGTGCATGTTTTCCATAATATTTTGAGAGCCCCAGCCTTGCAACCAGCCTATCAGTTGGGATTTTTGTGCAATCTACAGTGCTTAATGCTTTCGGAGATTGGTTTTTAGGTGTATCAATATTTACATTTCTCAACAAACCTTTTGCGTATTGGTTTGCTTTGCGTGGGGATAACCCCATGGGACAAGCAAACATTTCACACACACCGCACTCACAACAATTTTGTGCATCGCCAAAAGCATTTTCCAACTCGTCTGCGGTCATCTCAGTATTAGTTCTAAACAAATTTCGCATTACTAAGTGTGGGCGTATTTTATGCCCTGTTTGGTAACGTGGACATAAATCAGTACAAAAGCGACACTGTATACACGCACTAAGTGCCATGTGTTTTATGGTGCTTAATGGCAATTCGCTCATTTTAAACAAATAGTGGTCTTTAGGTAAAACAATAATGTTTCCGCTTACTTTTTTTACCACTTCTTTTTTAATTTGCTCAAAGTCTGTTATGCATTTGCCCATCATAGGTCCGCCCAAAACAATGCTATATTCCTTTAAATTTGGTATAGCCTTTTCAATACAGGCTAAAATTGGTGTGCCAAGTGGCACATGTAACATGATAGGTTTTTGCACCTCGCCAACTACTGATAAAAATTTTTGAGTTACACTCTTGCCTTGCAAAGCATTGTAAATCCCTAATAGGGTTCCCACATTATGTACAACTGCATCTACTGCAAGTGGTATGCCACGTTCTGGCACACTTTTACCTGTTACTTGTTGAACAATTATTTGTTCATCTCCTGCTGGGTAATATGCTTGCATGTTAAAAATTTCTATATTTGCATCTGCTTTTTTTATGGCAGTTTGCAAAGCAAAAATTTCTGCTTCATACTTTTTCTTAATGGCAATTACAATACGTTTTGCTTTTAGATGTGCGGCTGTTGCAATAATTGCAACAACCAGCTCATCTGCATATGTACGGCAAATAAATTTATCTGTATCTATCAGCGGTTCACATTCAGCGGCGTTTATAATAAAAACCTCCGCTTTTGCATTTAGTTTAACATGTGCAGGAAACCCCGCACCACCTGCTCCAACTATACCAGCATCTTTTACTATTTGTACAAAATCCAAATTTTTCACCACACTTTACTGCTAAATTTTTGTGTCGTATTCCATATCGTCCACTATGCCTACAACAGTTGCATCAACTGGGATTGTATTATCACCTACTGCACCTCGTGCGGAACTTCCTCCTACAACTATTACAGTTTCTCCCATACCAGCGCCTATCATATCTGCAGCCACAATTGGTTCGCACTCACGCTCAGGGTGTAAAATATCAACAGGACGTAGTAGCAATAACTTTAATCCGTTTAATTTTTCCTCTTTTCGTGTCGCCCAGATATTTCCTATTACTTTTGCAATTCTCACAATTTGCCTCCCCCTTGTCGAGTGATAACAATATTATGATTTTTTGCATAGTCCTTTGCAAGATCCGTAACAAGGGTTTTTTTGCCTACTGTTAAAGCAGTAACGCCCTCATCCATTCTCAAACGTGATACCGCTTGCTCTGTTAGTACCCTTTTTTCAAAAATACATGTTTTTTCTTGCTTTGGTACTTGTGCGTGTGCACATGTTGGCTCAACGCCTGTTTTTAACGTTTCTTGCAAAGCCTTGCAATCATTTGCTACAACAAGCCCACTGGCTTTTAAAAACTCTACATAACCATTCATTTGACCATAATAAGCTTTTTTTGCTGATTCTTTATATTTATAAAGCTCAATTTCGTCAACAACAGTGTAAAGTGTTTTTCCTTGTAAGAGTTGTTCTCTCACAAAACAAGTTTGCGGTGTTGTTGCATAGCCTAAAGCAAGCTGAGCTAAAACATCTACACTTATATTTTTTAAATATATAGTGCTATTTTCAGCTATTTGCTCCATTGTGCTTGATGTCATATCTAACACAATCATTTCGCAAGATTTTTCAGTTTGTTGTGGTTCTTGTTCCTGCATTGCTAAGATACGATTTAATATTTCTTGTACCAGTGCTTCTTTTGTCAAGGTATCACACCTCCTTTGTTCTTTAATCTATACCACACAGTTCATAGCTATTCCAGTAGGTGTTACTAAAAAAGGATTATAAGGTTTTATGGTTTTTATGCCAATCTCCTTTTCTATAATATCCTCTATACCTGTTAAGCAACAAGTGCCGCCGCAAAGATATATGGTATCAACATCTTCTTTATCAACATATCTACCTATTATGGTAGCCATTTTTTGTATTACAGGGCGCACTATAGGCAAAATTTCTTTATGTTTAGTGTAATCTTGCTTTATGCTTTCTGCTTGCTGAAAACTAATGTGGTAATTTCCAGCTAAAACTAGCGAAACATGTGTACCACCAGTTGGCTCATCTTCAATGCGCACAACTTTGCCATCTTGCAATATCGCAAGGCCTGTTGTGCCGCCGCCTATATCAACCACAACTCCATCAGTTATGCCATAAATGGCATTTGCAGCGCTTGGTTCATCTAAAACAGCAACAACCTCCATGCCTGCGCCCTCAGCAATATAACGGTGTGTCATAACACTGGTTTCAGTGCCTGCTGGCATTGCAATTGCACAATGTGTTAGCTCTATGTTAAGGCGCTCTTCAAGTTTTGCTTTTAATTTTTTCACTATATTTAAAGCTCCTTGATAATCCACCACAACACCATCACGCAACACATCTGCGTTTTGCATTTCAACAGCTAAAGGGTTATTTTCCTCATCTAACACTACCATCACTATATACGCAGTGCCAAGGTCAAGCCCAACTTTTACCTTACCTGTTACAGGTAATTTTGTATCTCGTTGAGATTGCTCTACTTTTTGCATATAATCGTTAATTTTTGTTAAATTCATCATTTTACCCTCTCTCTGTTTTCCTACTTTATTATTCGCCCTAATGTAAAGCCTTTTATCGCAGCTGCATTTGCTTCGTCAAAGTCTACATGCATTCTATCGCTAAATTGAGTTGAAACACGCACAGCAACATCATCAAAAGTTAGTGGTCTGTCTGTCATCGCTTGTACTTTTACAATTTGTTTATCAGCAATGCCTAGTTCACTAGCTGTTTTTTGTGTCAGGTGTATGTGCCTTGCTGCAACAATAGCGCCCTCTTCAACAGTTACACTGCCTTTTGGGCCTTGCACAGTAATGCTTGCACTACCTTTAACATCGCCAGAAATACGTATGGGTGCTTTTACACCTAAAGTCAAACAATCTGTTAGAGAAAGCTCCACTTGTGTTTGTCCCCGCGCGGGCCCTAAAACTGCCACACGTTCAATTTTGCCTTTTGCACCTATAAGTGTTACACGTTCTTCGCACAAAAACTGTCCTGGTTGGCTTAAATCACGTTTTGGTGTTAAACTTACACCCTCACCAAAAAGTTCGGTTATATGTGCCTGGCTTAAATGTACATGCTTTGCTGATACTTCTATTTGTATAAGTGAGGCTGCTGTAATGGCTTTTGATACCTTGGCAGAAATTTGATTTAACAATTGTTCGTTCATTTATATTCACCCGCCAAATATTTACACCCTATTAAATGCATACAACTAGATAAACGGTTAAGCTCCATAACAATATCATTTCTTGTATACTTTCCGTTTTCATAAAATGCATCAACAGCTGCAACTTCTACCTCTCTTACCATTGCACGTATTTTGTTTATATAAGCGTATTCTACACCAAGTCCATATTCAGGCAAAAGCAACTGCTTAATGTTATAATACTTCATAGGGTTATGTGAGCGAGCGTGTATTTCCTCTTGGTCCATTCCGAGTATAATCACGTTTTCATATGGTAAATCTAAAACTTCACTACGCATGATTAACGTGCAAACACGCATTATATCACCAATATCTGCAACTAGTTTTTCACGCTGAGCATTTTGAGCAATAAGTGCCTGTGTAAGCACTATTTCTGCTTCAAGACAATCTAGTTTACCTCTAAAAGTTATCCTTGGATGGTTTTTAGCCACGAGTTTGTTGCCATAAATATGTGTCATGTGCTCTGGTTTTTCGTTATAAAAAGCGCCAGTAACATAATCTACAAATTTAGCACTTACGTTCGCACTTTGTACCTCCTGTGTTTGCGCTGGAGCGTTTGCAGTGCACTCTTTTTTCGCTATATCTTTTTGAGTGATAAGCTTAATTTTGCGCATCTGCAAATACTCTCTTGCCGCTGGAGATAGTATTTTACCCTCGGGTAGAGTGTACTGAGTTATCTCGTCAGATTTTAACTCTGCCCTAAGTATTGCTTCTGTAATTACTTTCAAACCTCTACCTCCTTTGCTAAATTTTTATTTTAATTATTTAGCAGCTGGTAGTAGGCCTTCAACCTCGCTGTGTGGGCGTGGTATAACATGTATAGAAACAAGTTCGCCTACACGCTCTGCGGCTGCTGCGCCTGCATCTGTTGCTGCTTTAACTGCGCCAACATCGCCACGTACCATAACAGTAACAAGACCGCCACCTACGTGCTCTTTACCAACAATTGTAACGTTAGCCGCTTTAACCATTGCATCAGCTGCTTCTATAGAGGCAACTAAGCCTTTTGTTTCTATCATACCTAGTGCTTGCATTGTAGCCATAATAATTCTCCTCTCGTTAATTAGTGTTTAATGCTTTAATTTATTTAAGTGCTGGCAAAAGAGCCTCAACTTCTTCATGTGGGCGTGGTATAACATGTATAGAAACAAGCTCGCCTACGCGCTCTGCTGCTGCTGCGCCTGCATCTGTTGCTGCTTTAACTGCGCCAACATCGCCACGAACCATTACTGTTACAAGCCCGCCACCTACGTGTTCTTTGCCTATTAGTGTAACGTTAGCTGCTTTAACCATTGCGTCAGCTGCTTCTATAGAGGCAACTAAACCTTTTGTTTCTATCATACCTAGTGCTTGCATTGTAGCCATAATAAATACTCCTTATGTTATGTGTTTTGTAATCTTTCAACTATCAAGCGGACAATTTCCTCCACTGATATGTCGTTTAATGTAGTTGGCATTTCACACATGCCGTTTTCGCATGTTGGTAAACCCTCTTTAATTTCATCAAGTTCTTTAATGCCATAGGCAACTTTTTTAACATTGATTAAATTTAAAGGCCCAACATTGTCAGATGTTGCACTGCCGCCTATTGCGCCACAACCTAAAGTGAATGATGGTAATAAACCAGTGGTTGCACCTACACCGCCAAGTGCACTAGGTGTGTTTACACAAATTCGTGAGGCTGGTATGCGTTTTGAGAAATACTCAACCATATCCTCGTTGTTTGTGTGCATTGCAAATGTGTGTCCTGCACCCTCATAACGTAAAATAACTGTAGAAATATCACAAACTTCTTTATAATCTTTACCAGTAAAAAACGCTAAAATTGGTGCTAGTTTTTCGTTGCTATATGGGTGACCGCGACCAACGCCGTCCTCCATAGCTACTAAAACTTTTCTATCCTGCGGAATATCTAATCCTGCTAGCTTTGAAATTGTTTGTACATCTCTGCCAACAATTTCAGGGTTCATCGTGCCATTTGCACGTAAAATAAATTCACCTAGTTTTTTACTTTCATTTTCATTTAAGAAGTAACAACCTTGTTTTTTCATTTCTGTAACGATAGTTTCTTTCATATCTTCCTCGCAAATTATTGATTGCTCAGAAGCACAAATTGTACCATTATCAAATGTTTTAGAATCTATTATACGTTTTACAGCTAATGGGATATCCGCTGTTCGCTCAATAAAACTTGGGCCGTTACCTGGGCCTACACCAATAGCTGGTGTACCAGAAGAATATGCTGCACGTACCATTGCCGAACCACCAGTTGCAAGTATGAGCGCTGTATCCTTATGTTTCATAAGTCCGTCTATCGCTTGCATGGTTGGTATTGTGATACAACCAACTAAATCTTCATCTCCGCCCGCCTCAGCAATAGCACCACGTATAACTTTTACAGTTTCTAATATACTGCGCAAAGCTGCAGGATGTGGCGAAAACACTATAGAGTTGCCCGCTTTTATAGATATTATTGCCTTGTACAAAGTTGTGGAGGTTGGGTTTGTTGATGGAATTATACCAGCAATAACACCAACTGGCACAGCTATTGTTTTTACACGCAATTTATCGTCGCGTTCAATTTCGCCTATTGCTTTAACATCTTTTATCGCATCATATACACCTTGGCTTGAGAATACATTTTTAATAACTTTATCTGCTACAACGCCAAAGCCTGTATCTTCATGCGCCATTTGCGCTAAGCGCTGTGCGTTACGAACACCAGCCTGCGCAATATTTTTTACAATACGGTCTATTTGTTCTGCTGACATTTCTGCCAGTTTTTCCTGTGCTTTTTTCGCACGTGAAACTAATTCACGCACCTCCTGCACCGATAAAAGGTCTTTATCTATTAACTGCATAGTTTATTCCCCTTTCGGTTTATGTTCTAATATTTTTTCAATTAGCAAATCTTTTCTTGCATCGCGTATTGTAACTTTATCCAAACCTATGTTTGGCATTGCACGTGCTATCTTGCGTAGTTGTTGCACAGACATTTTATGCAATTCTTCAGAGTTATAAACAACATTTGTTGCAATTACTTGTTTTTCTTTAGGAGGTGCCTTTTTGGTTGAAGGTTTAGCTTTTTTAACTTCTTTAGTAATAGTTTTAACTTCTGGCTTAATTTTAGGCTCTGTTTGAACTTTAACTATAGTTGTTTCTTCAGCTTTAACCTCATCAATCTTAGGCGCTATGTTTGTTTTTATTACAGGCTCTTTTGGAGGTGTTTTCTTTTTATTTTTTAAAAGCATATCATCAACTTCTGCATGTGGGCGTGGTATAACGTGCACTGAAACTAATTCACCAACACGTTCTGCCGCTGCCGCACCAGCATCAACTGCTGCTTTAACTGCTCCGACATCACCTTGTACTAAAACTGTCATAAGTGCGCCACCAACTTTTTCTTTAGAAACCAAAGTTACATTTGCTGCTTTTAGCATAGCATCAGCTGCTTCAATAGCGGCAACTAAACCTCTGGTTTCTATCATTCCTAAGGCGTTCATAGCTTACCTCTCATTTTTAGTATTTTGTTCTTATTAATTAAGTTATTGGATTTTCAGCAACAAATTCAACTGCTGCCGCAAAAGCCTCGCAAGCTGCTTTACAAGCTGATTGGCTACCCGTTAGCAATGCGCCACCAAAGTTTGTTTCACTTGGAGGTGCAAACAAAGCACAAACTTTTACATCTGCTGCTTTAAGCGCTGCATCAACTGCATACATAGCCTCTAGTGGAGGGGCAATTAAATAAGCAAGTGCCTCACCCTCTGTAATACCAGCAGTTTCAGATAAATATGAACCTGTGCGAGAAATGCAATGTGCATAATATGCAATGCTATCATCTTCGTTAGCAGAAACAAAATGTGCTACGTTTTCAATTGTATCAACGCAAGCTTCAAGCCCACTTTTAACTTCAGCTGGGTTTGGACCTGCAAGTATGCCAATAACTTCGCCTGCAAGTTTTGTGTTTGCATTTGCAGCGCCACCGTAAAAACTTTTGCCATAAACAACTTTAACATCTGCTTTTTTTGTAGCTTCATCAAGTGCTGTATATGTAACGTCATCACAATCACAAGTAATAAGCGCTAGTGAGCGTTGGTCGGCTGTTAGCCCTAGTTCTTTAGCCATATCTGGTGCAACGTTAGGTATAATTTTTGTCGCCAAAACATTTGGTTTTAATGCATCTCTTTTCATGTTATTCAATGCCTCCTAAATTATAGTTTTAATTCAACGCCACTAACTTTTTTCTCAAGCATAATTTTAATAATTTCTGCTATATGAGCACCTGCCTCAACAGGGTTAGTACCATTGCTGTGAATGTTAGATAAAACTGTGCGCCTTGCCTCTGGCATGCCAACAGTTGCCTTATATGCGATATATGCGGACATTGATTCCGCTGTGATTAAACCTGGGCGTTCGCCAATTAGCACACAAGTAACATCTGCACCTGTAATTTCGCTAATTTCGTCCATAACACCAACACGACCATATTTTACAAAGAAAGGTGTTCCGGTTTCAATTTTAAAACTTGCAAGACCTTGTAAAATACCTGGTAAAACATCTGCTACGTTAGCTGCAACAGCCGCAGAGCTTAAACCGTCAGAAACATAAATTTGCACTTTTGGCGCTTTTTTGCATTTCTCTTTAATAGTTGCTACTGCCTCTGGTGCTAATTTTCTACCTAAATCAGGGCGTGTTAGGTAAACGTCTTTATTTTCGCATTGTGTTTGTACTGTAAACAACCCCATTTTTTCTACAAATTCTGCATCAACATCGCTAAACACAGCGTCCTGAGCCGCTGAGTGAGCTGCTTTAAATTGTAGCATTGGTACTGTTTTGTAACGTGCACCTGCTTTGCCTATACCAAGGCGACAAGGTGCATGCGCTTTTAAATCTGCATATGCTTCGCCGTTTTCTGGGTTTTCTACTAGGTATTGTGTGCGTATATCTGTTTGTGTGATATCAGGTATACAGCCATCTTCTACCGCTGGGTTACTGATAGCATCGCTAACTTTACCAGCATATTCGCTAGGGTCTAAGTTCATTTGAGCAAGTACTTGCTCTATGACTTTTTTCAATTCATCTTGCTGCATATTCATTACTCTCCTCCTTTTTTATTTTGAAAGAAATACAGACGCATCGCCTGCTTTAGCTGTTAGTATACCGTTTTCACTAAAGCCCATTTTCTCAAGCCATATGTCAAACTCTTTAATTGGGCGTAGGTCTAATATTTCACGTAAAGATGCAGCTTCACGGAAACCTGTAGTTTGATACATAAGCATGCAGTCATCGCCTTGTGGTATGCCCATTATGTAGTTGCAACCAGCATTAGCAAGTAGCATCGCTAGGTTTTCAATATCGTTTTGGTCAGCTTTCATGTGGTTAGTATAGCAAGCATCACAGCCCATTGAAATACCTGTAAGTTTACCCATAAAGTGATCTTCAAGACCAGCACGAATAACTTGTTTTGAATCATATAAATACTCAGGGCCTATAAAACCAACAACTGTATTAACAAGGAATGGATTATATCTTTTTGCTAAACCATAGCAACGTGCTTCCATAGTAACTTGATCCCAGCCGTGATGTGCTTCTGAGGAAAGCTCAGAACCCTGACCAGTTTCAAAATACATAACGTTAGGGCCTGTACCAGTACCTTTTTGCAATAGAGCAGCTTTGCATTCATCCAGCATTTTTGCATCTAATCCAAAAGCTTCGTTGCCTTTTTGTGAGCCAGCTATTGATTGGAAAATAAGATCTATCGGTGCATTATGTTTTTCCATAGCTTCCATTTGAGTTGTGCAGTGAGCTAAAACGCAAATTTGAGTAGGAATTTCCCATTTATTTTTAAATTCGTCGAACATTTTCAAAATGCGAGCAACGCTTTCAACTCCGTCATCAACAGGGTTTAGGCCTATAACAGCATCGCCACAACCAAGGCTTAAGCCCTCCATAACAGATGCAATAATACCTTTTGGGTCATCTGTTGTGTGGTTTGGTTGTAAACGTGAGGAGAACGTACCTTTTTTACCTATTGTTGTGTTACAATGTGCAGTAACTTCGATTTTCCTTGCACAATAGATAAGATCAAGGTTGCTCATCAATTTACAAACAGCTGCTATAACTTCTGATGTTAAACCACGAGAGGCTCGAGTAATCATCGATGATGTTGTTCTTACATCAAGCAACCATTCACGGAACTCTGCAACAGTTTTATTTTTATGTTCAGCAAAAATTGTTTCGTTAACAGCATCTTGGATAATACGAGTAACTTCGTCTTTATCGTAATCCACAGCTGGTGTGTTGCGTATATCGTTTAAAGTCAGGTTTGCTAGTACCACTTTAGCCGCTACACGTTCCTCCGAGCTTTCAGCTGCAATACCTGCTAGCTTATCGCCGGATTTCTCTTCATTTGCCTTTGCCATAACTTCTCTAATTGAGTCGAATTGATAGGTATGGCCATGAATTTTAGTTTTTAAAATCATTTGCAAATCACCTTTCCTTCATTTTACGTGTTAAATATAAGTGTTTTTATTACGACAGGTACAACTTTTCCACCAGCAACGGGCAGGCCTATGTCTATATAATCACCAGAGTTTGCAATTATGCTATCTATACAGATAATTTCCTTGCTATGCTCAAGCTTTACTTTTATAGCATGTCCTAGCGCCTTACCAATATCGTTTTCCACCACAATAATCAGCGGATATACGCTCTTTATCACCTCCTGTGCACCACTGATAATCTCTGTCGCTAAATTTTGTATATCGATAAAACTCTTAAAGTTTTTACCTTCTAATGAAACTGCTATTTGCTCTATTTCGCCATTTGTTTGATAAAGTGGCAATTGCATGAGAATAGCTTTTTGTATAGAACCATCTAGTTTTTCATCCTGCATAGGTATGCGTAAAACTGGTATGTTCTTTACGGGCAAGTGCTTATCATCAATAGTTATTGTACTGCCGCTAACCTCAGTTGTATGAGAACCAGCACCAACTACTGTAGCTCTAATTGTTTCGTTTGATGTATAAATTTTTAATTTTGCTAAATCTTGATTTTCCTTAACTGCTTTACCTAGCAAAACTCCTATATCACCATATTCAAAAACAGATTTTCCCTCAGGAGTGTAAACACAATCTGCAACACCACCTGAGAAAGTCACGCCTTTAATAACTAGCTCACTTTGTAGCTGTTTACCATCATTTGTGTATAAATCAGCGTGCTGTGCATTGGTATTGCATGCGTGCACTGCCTGTGCTAAATGTTTTGCCATTATTTGGCACAGCTCGTAAAGTGCTTTTTCACTAGCTACATCGCCCACATTTATGCTTAGACCGTTCTCCTTTGCAAGCTTTGCAATTTTATGGAAAATATAACTAATTTTACCGTTTTCAATTTTAACTAGCCTACCGCCTATATCAAGACACGAAACACCGCGCAAAACACCTTTTTCGTATACAGCTATGTTTGTAGTTCCTCCGCCTATATCTAAGTTTGCAATTACAGTTCGTTCCTCCTCGGATAAAACATCTGCACCTGCACCTTTTGCAGAAAGCACGGATTCTAAATCCGGCCCTGCTGTTGCAACAACAAATTCACCAGCCATGCTACTTAATGCTTCTAACACCTCATTAGCGTTTTGTTTGCGTGCTGTTTCCCCTGTGATAATAACTGCACCAGTGTTTAAATCTTCTGGTTTTTTATTTGCCTTTGCATATTCGCTTTTAACAATTTCTTTTACCGCTATTGCATCAATTTCGCTAGATGATTTCAGCGGTGTAAAATAAATATTACTGCGGTAAACAACCTCTTTATCAACTATATCTATGCGTGGTACTGTATAGCTAGAGGCTCTATTTTCAATTGTAAGTTTGCTAAAAATTAACTGCGTGGTAGATGTGCCTATATCTATTCCAACGCTATTGATAATCTCTTTCACGTTTTATTCCTCATTGCTATCTAGCTCATCTAGGCTATCAAAAAAAGCTTTAAAACCCTCACCAGTATAACTGCTAACTTCAAAAACCTTTTTCGCACCTGCTGAAAACAAATCAGCTTTTGTTCTTGCTATTTGTTCATCGCTTGCTATATCCGTTTTAGAAACTAAACCTAAAACTGGCTTTGTAAATATACTAGCAAACATAGGCGGAAACATCGCTTGCTCATCTGTGGCTGATTGCATTAATACAATCACATCTGCCTCATACGAGGTAACTATTAGTGCCCCTGTAAAACCTCTTTGTTCTAAAAATTCGCCTGGAGTATCTATCAACTGACTATCTATAATTTCTAGCGCTTGGGTTTTTCTATACTCAAGGGGTCTATCCGTTAAATATTGTAACAAAGTTGTTTTGCCGGCAAATGTTTTACCTACTAGCATTAATTTTTTTGCTGTTTTCATCGCGTTACCTTATGATTTTGTAATTGGTGCTCGTGCAAAACCTAAAACATCACACAAAACAGCCATTACTTGCTCTAACGCTTCCTGCACAGCTGAAACATCGCCTTGCAAAATTAATGAGCCGTTAAATCTATCCATAAAACCTATTTCTACATTGGCAGCTTTTGTTGCAACGTCTGCAGCAATCATAGCGCCCTCTGTTGGTGTAATTGTCAAAATACCAATTGCACCTTGCGCTTTCATCAACCCCATTTTTCCATATAAGCTCTCGTTTGGGTTAGCAATAACATGTGCTAGTGTAACTTGCTTGCCAGGCACAAACTCCTGTATAATTCTTTGTTTATTTTCAAATTCCATATTCATGTGCTCCGTTTATACGTTGTTTATTTGCAGTTTAAAACCTTATTTTTTCAAGGTAGTTTGCGCACAGCACAGCTTAAAAATTTTAGTGCGATCTACCATAAAATGCATTTTTATATACTCGTTTAATATCCTCTTCTGTTACACTTTCTGGGTTATCCACTAAACAACCATCGTTTATAGCAGTTTTTGCCAGTTCATCTAGTGCTGCTAAAAAATCTTGCTCTTTAATATCTGTTTGTGAAATTTTGAACGGCATATCTAGCGAGCGTATCAAGCTTTGCACATGACGTATCATATTGCGTGCTGTTTGTAATGGGTCGCCGTGGCCAAAATCGAGCATAACGCCTATTTCTGCATAGCGCAACCTACTAGGTGTTTGCTTATCGCCACAACCAGCGTTATAACTCATAACATACGGCAATAATAAAGCGTTTGCCCTACCGTGTGGTATACGGAATTTGCCGCCCAAAGCATGAGCCATAGCATGACACAAACCCAAACCAGCGTTGCTAAAAGCTATACCAGCTAAGCACGAAGCATTGTGCATACTTTGCCTTGCAATTACATCATCTGGTTTGTTATATACTCTTTTCAAATTTGCATATACAAGTTGCATTGCTTTTTGAGCACAAGCATCTGAAAAATCGTTTGCCCTTACAGAAACAAATGCTTCAATAGCATGAGCAAGTACGTCTATGCCTGTATCAGCTGTAATTTTAGGAGGTATTGTTAATGTCAGCTGTGAATCTAATATAGCTATATCTGGCAAAAGCTCATCAGCAACAATTGGCGTTTTAATGTGAGTGCTCGCATTTGTCACAACTGCAAACTTTGTTACCTCACTACCTGAACCACTAGTTGTTGGTATAGCGATAAATTTCATATCTTTAAAACCAAATTCATTTTTTGCAAAATGCACCATAGCCTTTGCAGCATCTATAGGTGAACCGCCACCAAGCGCTACAACCAAATCAGGCTCAAAAGACATAAGCCTTGCCATACCCTGAGAAATTACTGATGTATCAGGATCTGGCAAAACTTCTGAAAAAACCTCATATTGCGCCTCTTTAGGAAAAGCCGAGGCTACATAATCAACTTGGCCATTTTTATGCATAAATGCGTCTGTTACCACAAATATCTTGCGATATTTTTTGTAAACCTTTTCAATATCTTCATTTCCTACTATGATTTTTGTTGGCGAAACAAAAGAATGCATTTTAACCCTCCTACGATTTTTATGTAGATTTTACAGCACGTTTCACAATTATTTAATAAGTTGAGTATTTATTATGTGCTTTTTGCCTTTTTGATTGTAAAAAAATTTGACTCCTTAATCTAAAATTCACATTAGGACTATGAGCTATGCTCCATTGCACGCTAGCGTAAAATTTCATAGTTTAAGAAATCAAAATTCAATTGCTTAACTAAATTATTTTAAATATTTTTATATTATCTCCATATTATAACATGGTGCTCAAATAGTCAAGAGTTTTATTTGTTTTTTTAATTTTTTCAGCATTTAATTCAAAATAGCCACCACATTGTTGTAAGTTTATATAAAAAAATTATGTAAATCATTTAAATATCAAATATGAAAATGCTATTTGACACAAATAATTTTAGTGCATGCAGCCTACACAAGTGTATATACCAAGAATGTATAATTGTGCAATATATAGTTTTTAAACATTATAGTTATCCTATATATAGCTATTTTCAAAACTGAATTTTTATGTTACAATTATTATATTAATTTATTAATCAAACAAACGAACGAAAGGAAAGCGCAATGCCTAATAAAAATAAAAACTTGCTTCTTGGTGGTGTTGTTTTGCAAGAAGAAGTAATGCAAAAGCTATTACATGAAATGCGAAATGGCATTTTTTCCAGTTGCAAACAGCTCCCTGCTGAAGTAGCGCTTGCTGAACAATTTAACGTAAGCCGTAGTGTAATACGTGATGCACTAGGCGAAATGGAGCGCACTGGTTACATCGAGCGTGTGCGTGGTTTAGGAACACTTATTAATCACACTGTGCTCAAAATGGAAAATAGAATTGACCAAAAACTTGAATATTATGACCTTATACGCTCTCTAGGCGGATACCCAAATGCTGATCGCATACAAATTTATCCTTTACGTGCTGACGCTAACCTTGCGGAAAGCTTATATTTAAATGAGGGCGACGAGATAATTTGTATTAAAAAGCGAGTTTTATCTGATAACACACCTGTTATTTACTCTATAAACTATTTGCCTCGCAGCATTTTTGGTAATGCTGGCTATGCTCATATAGATTTAACCCCACCTGTTTTTCATATTCTTGAAAACGAATGTAAACAGCAAATTTCGAGCAATGTTGCTAATTTAACACCGTGCTATGGCGAGATTGCAATACGTTCAGTTTTACAATTAGCAGATAAAGAAGTGCTATTACTTCTTGATGAAGTTTGCTTTAACAGAACTTGCCAACCAATAATGCGCTCTTTTAGTTACTATACAAACTATTTTAATTTTTCAATTTTACGCAAATTAATATAGTTTTTTCATTTTTTATATAAAAGCAAATAAAAATCTTCAGAAAAATCTATAAAGTAAATAACAAGGTTTAAGTGCTTAAAAAACACTTTGCATAAATTTATTTAGTTAAAATCATTTTGTTTTATATATTTTTAACATAAATTTTGCATAAAATCAGCTCAAACCCCTTTTTTCTGCCTCTTAATTGTGGTATAATATTTACAATATAAACCCACAATGGCTATTAGAATACACATACTATATGTTTTCCATAGCTTAAAAAGAAAAGAGGTTATTATGTGGTTTTACGAAAGCGTACTTTATCAAATATATCCCTTAGGTTTTTGTGGTGCGTCACAAGATAACAATGGTGATATTGGGCACAACATTTTAAAAGTTAAAGATTGGGTGCCACACTTAACAAACCTTGGTGTAGATTGCGTTTTATTCAATCCTATTTTTGAGAGCGACCACCACGGCTATGATACGCGTGATTATGCATTAATAGATAAACGACTTGGCACCAATGCTGAATTTGCTGAGGTTTGTAAAGCTCTAAAACAAGCGGATATACGCATAGTTTTAGATGGAGTTTTCAACCATGTAGGGCGTGGATTTTGGGCTTTTCAAGACGTGCTCAAAAACCGTGAAAACTCACCTTATAAAGATTGGTTCCATATAGATTTTGGTGGTAATAGCAATTATAATGACGGCTTATGGTACAAAGGTTGGGAAGGTCATTTTGAACTTGTTACACTAAACCTTAACAACCCCGCCGTTGTAGATCATCTACTTGATTGCGTTATAAATTGGATAAAAGATTTTGATATTGATGGTATACGCCTTGATGTTGCATATTTACTTGAGGGCGATTTTATGCGACGTTTGCGTAATACCACAACCTCACAAAAAGCAGATTTTGCCCTGATTGGCGAAATAATACATGGCGATTACAACCGTATTGTAAACGATGAAATGCTACATTCTTGCACAAATTACGAATGCTATAAAGGCATTTTTTCGAGCTTAAATGATGTCAATATGTTTGAAATATCGCACTCGTTGCACCGTCAATTTAGTGATGAACAATGGAGCTTATATAAAGGCAAACACCTAATGAACTTTGTTGATAACCACGATGTTAGCCGTATAGCAAGTATATTAAAAGATAAAAACAATATACTAAACGCCTATGGTTTATTGCTAGGTATGCCTGGTGTGCCTTGTATTTACTATGGTAGTGAATGGGGCGAAGAAGGCGATAAAAATAAAGGTAGCGATTGGCATTTGCGCCCTTGTTTTGAAGCACCAAAACCTAATGACTTAACAGCGGAAATTTCAAAAATTGTTAATGCTCATAAAAAATCAAAGGCTCTTTGCTATGGTGGCTACAAAAACATAACAATAACAAACCCACAATTGCTTTTTTTACGCCAATCTGATAACGAAAAGGTTTTTGTAGGCATAAACGCCGTGTCAAGTGATGCCACTTTACACAGTGGAGAATTACAAGGCGAGTTTGTTGACTTAATAACTGGCAAAAATTACACTTTAAGCGGAAGTATAAATTTACCGCCATATCGCACATTATTTTTACAAAAATGTAATTAGCGCTTTAATTGATTACATTTAATGATTCCTCCTATTAACAAACAGGCAGTGATGAAGCTTCATCACTGCCTGTTTGTTAATATTTTTTATTTTCGTAGATTTTAATATTCACATCAATTTTATATAGTATATTTGAGCAAGCAAGTGTTGTACACATCTGCTTTATATAGCATATAGAAGCTTTTTTACATCAAATTTAATACATAAATTAAATATTCATTATTTTAACTGCATCTAACAAGGTTTTTTCATATGCTTCCATGCCATATTTATCTACTTGTGCTTTATCTTTAGGGCCATGTGTTAAACACCCTGCCCCACCTATACAGCCACCAACACATGCCATACCCTCTATAAAATTTGCGTTTGAAATATTTTTAGCGCTTTTTAATAGTGCCATTTTACATGCCTCTATACCATCGCATTTTTCAGCATTAAGATCAAACTCTAGCCCTTGTTCTTTTATCGCCTGTGCAACTGCATCTGATAAACCGCCACTTCGTGCAAATATACGCCCAAAATATGAGGCGTTATCCAAAACATCCACTGGTAATTCCTCTAGATTTAAATCTTTGCTATCAAACAGTGCTTGTAATTCCTCAAAAGTAAGTACGCTATCTATATATGGGCGCACTTTTTCAAGCTGAAACTCCATCTTTTTAGCTGTGCATGGGCCTATAAAAACAATTTTAGAAGTTGGGTCTGTTTCTTTAATATATTTTGCAATGCGTGCCATTGGTGATAAGTTATGTGAAATATGCTTTGTGAAATCTGGGTTATTTTTATTTATGTACATAACAAATGCTGGGCAACAGGAGCTTGTTAAAAAGCCTTTTTCAATAAGCTCCTTTGATTCTTCAAGTGCGACTGCATCTGCACCAAGAGCCGCCTCTATTATTGTATAAAAACCAAGCTCTTTAATACCAGAAACTACTTGCCCTAAATTTGCATGTTGAAACTGGCTTGATATGGACGGCGCTACAACTGCATACACCTTGTAATTTTTATTTTCATCGCTATTCTTAATAATATCAATTGTATCTAAAATAAACGATTTATCAGCAATTGAACCAAATGGACATTGGTAAACACACGCACCACACGCAATGCATTTTTCGTTTATAATTTCCGCGCTATTATCAGCTGCTTTTTTAATCGCTTTAACTTTACATGCATTTTCGCATGGGCGTTTACTGCTAATTATGGCGTGATACGGACATACCTTTGCACATGCACCACAATCCACGCATTTTTCTTTATCTATATGTGCAACATGGTTTACATCAAAAGATATTGCCCCAAGCCTACATGCATCAAAACATCTGTGTGATAAACACCCCCTGCACGAGGACGTTACCACATAACCAGAAACTGGACATTCATCACACGCTATATCTATAACCTCAATTACATTTGGGTTAGTTCTATCACCACCCATAGCAATTTTTACACGCTCTGATAAAATAGCACGTTCTTTATAAACGCAACATCTCATAGTGGATTCTTTACCAGATATTAGTTTTTTTGGTATATCTGTAACATTTTCCAAAAGTGTATCTTGCCATGCGTTTTTTGCAACTTCACGCAAAACTTTATACTTTAAATACTGTACTCTAGTATCAAATTTTTTCATTTTACACCTTTCTAAAAATAACTAACTTTTATTTTTTTGCCTATCTTTTTTAAATGCACTGCAAGTTCTTCTATAAGTTGCATTTTAATATTAAAATTAATTGGCAAATCAGGGTTTTGGTGTGCTGGGTTTATTGCCTTACCCACGTAAAAATTTATATCAGTAGCTTCCTCAAAAAGCAAGCGCGCAATGGCGGAAGCACCGTCTTTTTTTACGCTCCAATCTTTGTACAGATTATTTTCACCTAGATAATCCTTTGCATATGTTAGCACTTTATTAATGGTTATAACACCCTCTGTAACAAGGTCGACACCCTCTATTATTGCAATGGGTGGTATTTTGCTATCTATAAAATCAAGTGTAGGCATAAGCTCTTTACCTAAAAACTTAGCAGCAATTGATGAAGTTGTGCCACCACAGACTATATGTTTCCCCTCTTTTGAAAAAAACAATGACATCATTTTATCAGCGTCATTTCTGTTAGAGGGTGGGCCTATAATTAAGTTCATCGGTCGCCTTTTTGTCATTTTTACAGTGCAAACAGTAGTGTCATCACCTGGCATAGCACCATAAAGCGCATAGCATTCATTTAGCAATATGGTATTTAAGGTTTTAGCTGTTAGTCCCACATGACACATAGGTTCCATGTAATTTATAATATCCTCACGCAACCAGCCAAAATTAAGTGTACTGCCAACACCTGCGTGTATACAGCCATCACTCATTAAAAAAAACGTGTCGTTTTCCATAAGGTTTATTTTTGATATTAAAATATTTTTGCCACCAATTACCATCTCTTTACAAGGAAACTCCACATGCTCATTTTCACGTATCAAAATAACTTTTGGGTTATCGTACTGTATAATTTCAGCCTCTTTGTTACCGCTTAGTATTCTTAAAATTGTAAAAGTTGAATATGCAACTCCCCTAACTGCACAAACTGGCAATGTAGCGGCTATTGTTTCAACGCAATCTGTGATGCTCAAACCTTCTGATATCATGGTAGAAAGTATTTTTGAGGTAAGCGTTGAAAGTATGTTTGCCTTTACGCCGCTACCTAGCCCATCAGCAAGCACAACTGTTGTCGAACCATCTTCACTTTCAATAACACAAACTTGATCGCCACAAAGTTCCTCTGTATATTTATTTAAGCTACTAAAACCAATATCAGGGCATAAATTAACCATCATTTATCGACTCCTTTAGCTTTGTTAATGCTATTTTAGTTTCAGCAGCCGTTTCGCCTAATAAATATGCAATTTCGTGCACAACACGCATTTGTTTTTCAATAACTTTATCAGTTGTTTCTATAGTTGCTCTGCTAATTGCTTCCTTTTTAGCTCTTTCTTCTTCTTCAGAAGTTACATTGCGCATAATACAAACAAACATTTTATATTGTCTATCAAAAATAATAGTTTGTGCTACATATTTATCGTACTCTGCTAGATAAACCTTTTTATCTCTTATCGAGCTACCATTAGTTTTAACTAGCATAAAATTTGTTGGGTCTAGTATTTTTACAACCTGCTCACCCATAACATCAGCCTCGCAGCGCAAATTTAAAAGCTCAAGTGTAGCTTTGTTTAACCTTTGCACCTCTAAATTATCATTTAAAACAATAATAGCGTTTGGAGTATTACTAACAATTAAATCTGAAAAAGTTTCTGCTTTTTCGCTCAAAAATGGCAAACACATAGTTAAATCTGCCTTACCATAAAAAACAGCCTCTGCTTTTTCACGGCATGAGTTATAACCGCATGAGCCACAATCAAGCTCATCGGCTTTACTATCTTTGCCTATTTGGTGCAAAATCTTTAATATATCTTGCTCAGATGGTGCTGCGTTTTTACGTTCAATAGGCGCAAAGCTTTTGTGCAAAAAATCGCTTTCTAGCTTTGGTGCTTCAAAATCTTTTTGACCTGCATATTGTTTTATGCTTATATAATTAGTTAAAATAGCACCCTTGTTTTTTTCCATAACAGGGCCACCTATACAGCTACCTACACATGCTGACATTTCAATAAAACACTTGCTTAATTTACCTTGTGCAATTTCTTGCAGTATCTTCATGCAATTATCAACGCCATCAACTGCAAAATAAGTGTAATTAGGATTCTTATTTTGTATTGTATTTAAAATACCGCCTGTCGTGGGGAAAAACCTTGCTAAACTCTCGGCAATATCATCTTTGCTTTCATTGTAATCTATTTCCACTTTTTCATCTAACATCCACTGTGTTAATTCTTCAAAAGTTAGCGCTTCATCAACAATTTCGCCATAATGCCCTGCTTCATCTTTTTTTGCAACACAAGGGCCAATAAAAACAACTTTTGCACCTTTGTTAGCCTTTTTTATACTAATTGCATGCGCTTGCATTGGCGAAATTACATCTGCTAAATTATTAAGTAATTGTGGATAATATTTTTGTATCAACAAATTAACAGAATGACACGACGAGGTTATAAGTATATCCTTATTATCTTCATCCACCATGCGTTGATATTCGTTTTTAACTATAGTTGCACCAATTGCTGTTTCCTCAGCGTGATGAAACCCTAGTTTTACTAAAGCTTTTTCGAGCGTTTTGATACCCACTTGCCCATAGTTTGCAATAAAAGATGGCGCAACTGATGCAACAATAGGCTCACCACTAGCAATTAACACTTTTACAGCTTCAACGCTACTAGCAATTTCTTTTGCGTTTTGTGGGCAATTTACAAAACATTGCCCACAAAGTATACATTCATTATCAACTATATTTGCCTGCCCACCTGAAAATCTAATAGATTTAACTGGGCAGCAACGTATACATTTATAACAATTTTTGCAGTTTGATTTTTTAAGTTTCAAATATTCAGCCATATTCGCCTCCTTTTTCTCCCATTGAGAAGCTTTGACACAAAAAGCAAATTATTTATCCTGTGTCGCACAGGTTTAAATAACACTTTTTATTTAGCCAAATAAATGCATTATGAACCAGTTTTATGCAGCGTAGTTCAGATTACATTTATATGGCTAATCAAAATAATTATAAAACCTCTTTTTCAAAAAAGGATTCGACTGTTTCCGGCTTCACAGAAAAAATTTCGTCATCTACAGAAACACAAACACCCTGCTGACATTTAGCCATACAAAAAGTACCTGAAAGGTCAACGGTATTTGCTAGGTTGTTTTTTTGTATTAGCTCTTGCAATTTTTCTACAACTTCTCTTGAACCTTTTAAATGACATGAGCTACCTATACAAACTTTAATTTTCATTAGTTCACCTCCTTATTCGCTTAATAATACTATCCAATAATAGTGTGTTAACTTTCAAATTTCCACATTGTTAATATTTTAACATAAATAACATTAATTTCACATTGCCAAATCAGAAATAATTATTGTTAATTTTTATACAATTATGTCAATTTTCACAAATTCGAACACCTTAAAACAAGTTAGTTTTGTCTAACTCGCTTTAAATGCTTTTAATTTTTCTATTACAACACAAAAAGCCAGCAAGTGTTAAGTGATAAAACTTAACACTTGCTGGCTTTTTGTATATGTATTTAATATGCAAAAAAATATATTAACCTAAATCTTGAAATTTCATTTTATTTATTTCATCTTTCTTCTTTAATTGTTTGCGACATATTATGTAAATAACAATAAAAATTATAGTGGGTATATTCAAAACAACAAATATACCTAAAAAGAAGGCAATGCCCGACAAAATATTCATACCTAAAAGGTTAATTAATATTATAACAGAAAACAGTGTTGCTATTATCCCCCAGCCTATTGGCATAATTAAACCATATAATTTATTTTTACGTGTTGCAAGAAACACCTGTAGCGCAGCTGGTAAAATAGTGGCTATTATTAAGCCAATTATAACTATAATTATCTCTGCAAAACCAAACCTCATAACATACCTCTTTCTGTATTAATACTATTTTTGTTGTTTTTTATATTCTTCAATTAAAATTTTTGCTGTATCAAAATCTAGCTTATCATTTACTGCCATTTGCTTTATTAATGCGATATATGGGTCTTTAACCTCTTTTTCACTTAGATTTATTTTTTGTATAAGCCTATCCAAACGCAAACGCACTGTCGGATAACTTACCTCATATTGCTGTGCTATCTCTTTTAGCGAGCCCGATGCAAGTACAAACTTTTTCATAAAAGCTATATCCTCTGTTTCAAGTGTTTGCAACCAATTAGGTATATTTTCCATCAGCTGTACACCTCCTAAATTTGTAATTCCATTATAAACTTTAATATTGTTAAAGTCAAGTTAAATAATATTCAAAATTATATTTAATTATATATACACATTATACAAAGACTATCTTTATTTATCAATTTGATGTATAATAAAAATAAAAAATATATAAGGTGATACAGTGAAAACTTACGATATAATTATAATAGGTGCAGGAGCAAGCGGTTTAATATCTGCTTTAACTGCAAGCTCAAAATATAAAAACGTACTAGTGCTTGACGCTAATGCAAAAATAGGTAAAAAACTACTTGCTACTGGTAACGGCAAATGCAACCTTGCTAATGAAAATATAAATATAAAACACTTTCACGGGGATAGCAAGTATATTAAAGATACGCTTGCGCATTTGAGCATAGATAAAATAAAAAGCGTGTTTAATAACATCGGTATTTTTACTTACACAGATACCGAGGGCAGAATATACCCTAAAAGTTTGCAAGCATCCGCTATTGTAAAAGCACTTACAGATGCACTTTATGAAAAAAACGTACAAATCAAACTAGAACATGAAGTTAACTCAGCACAAAAAAGTTCGGATAGCTTTATATTAACCTGTACAAATGGCGTACAATTTACTTGCAAAAAACTTATACTTGCATGTGGTGGTAAGGCCTCGCCTAAATTTTCACCACTAGGTGGTGGATATGCACTTGCCAAGCAGTTAGGCCATAGCGTTACTGATATAAACCCCGTTTTGACTAAATTTAGCTGTGGCGATAAATTTATAGCACCCCTTTCAGGCGTGCGTGCTAAATGTACTGCAACGCTTATAAATAATAACAAAGCAATTTATACCGAAAACGGAGAAATGATTTTTGGCGACAAAGCACTTTCTGGCATATGCCTTTTTAACTTGACTATTAGAGCTACAGGCTTAAAAAACACTAAAATTGCATTTGATTTTATACCAAGTGATAACATGCAAAACATATACCAAAGCATACTATCTCTAGCAAAAAATCGCCCACAAATGCCAGCTAGCGATGTTTTAAACGGCTATTTAAACATGAAGCTTGGCTATGCAATTACAAAAAAATGTGGCATTGCTAATGATACAAAAATAGGCACTTTAAAAACCGAACAAATAAAACAAATTTGCACTATGGCAAAAAACATTGTTTTTGATGTTAGTGTTTCCCCCATTTGGGATAACGCACAGGTAACCGCTGGCGGTGTGCCTTTGTGTGAAATTGATACAAACACCATGCAATCAAAAAAATGTAAAAACGCATACTTAGTTGGTGAAGTGCTAAACATACACGGTGATTGTGGTGGTTTTAACCTATACTGGGCATGGGCAAGTGGAATAATTGCAGGGCAAAATTAAGCCCTTTAATAATGATTTTTCTGAAATTTTTTCTTTTTATAATTTATTGAAAAAATCACGAAAAATCTATACTAGAAAGAGATTTTAAATGAAAACTATTAGAGTAAACGAAATTTTTGTGCCTTTAAACTACACTGATTTGCACATAAAAAAAGCCATAGCAAAAAGACTAAGGCTAGAAGATGACATTATTTTTGAGCTTGCAAAAAAATCCATAGATGCACGCAAAAAAGATGATGTAAAGTATGTTTTATGTGTAGATGTAACAGTTGAGGATAACTATGTGCTAAGAGATAAAAAATCTCGTGAAGTGCAAGTGACACAATTTGTAGTACCTAAAATTACTAAAAAATCTCCTCGCCCTGTTGTTGTAGGTTTTGGCCCTGGTGGTATATTTGCAGCTTTGATTTTGGCACAAAGCGGTTTAAATCCAATAGTACTAGAACGTGGCAGTGCAGTGGAAAAACGCCAAGCACAAACAAATGCATTTTTTAAAACTAGAACCTTAAACACCGAAAGTAACGTGCAATTTGGCGAGGGCGGCGCAGGTACTTTTTCTGATGGTAAGCTAAATAGTGGTATCAATGATGTTAGAACCAAGCAAGTTTTGAAAGAGTTTGTAAATGCTGGCGCACCTGAAGAAATATTATATGAGGCAAAACCACACATAGGCACTGATAATTTACCAAAAGTTGTTAAAAACATCAGAGAACAAATAATTAGCCTTGGCGGTGAAGTGCATTTTGATACTAAAATGACAGAACTTATAAGTGAAAATGGCAAAATTAAAGCTGTAAAAGCAGTTAACGACCAACAACAAGAGCTTTTGTTTGAAACGGAGCATGTTATTTTAGCCATAGGACACAGCGCAAGAGATACCTATAGAATGTTGCGTGATAAATTTGTTTTTTTAGAGCAAAAAGATTTTTCAGTAGGTGTGCGTATTGAGCACGAAGCCGCTATGATAAACAAAGCACAATACGGTAAATTTCACAATCAACTGCCAACCGCTGATTATAAACTTTTTACCCACCTACCCAATGGCAGAGGTGTTTATACTTTCTGCATGTGCCCAGGTGGCACTGTTGTCGGTGCAAGTTCTGTAAAAAATGCAGTTGTTACAAATGGCATGAGCAACTTTGCGCGTGATGGTGTTAACAGCAATGCCGCTGTGCTTGTAAACGTAAGCAAGGCAGATTTTGCAGAGCAAGATATTTTAGGCGGTTTGCATTTTCAGGAAGAAATTGAAAAACACGCATTTAAACTAGCTGGCTCAAATTACAGTGCGCCTTGCCAACGTTATGGCGATTTTTTAGAGGGTAAAATCACAAGCGAATTTGGCACAATTAAACCTAGCTATGAGCCTGGTGTTAGTTTTTGCGATATAAACGAGCTTTTCCCTGAGTTTATTAGCACCTCGATTAAACTTGGCATTAAAGATTTTTCAAGGCGCTTAAAAGGTTTTGATAATCCTGATGCTATCATTACAGCTCCAGAAACACGTAGCTCCTCCCCTTTGCGCATAACACGAGGGCAAAACATGCAATCCATAAATGTTGCAGGCTTATACCCTTGTGGCGAGGGCGCTGGTTACGCTGGTGGTATTAC
This sequence comes from uncultured Faecalibacterium sp., assembly GCA_964370685.1. Taxonomy (GTDB): domain Bacteria; phylum Bacillota; class Clostridia; order Oscillospirales; family Ruminococcaceae; genus Faecalibacterium. Next base: position 35,684 of record CAYJKG010000031.1, read on the forward strand.
CTCCGCTGCCGTTGACGGCATAAAATGCGCTGAGGCAATAATTGCTTTAGTATAGTAATTGTTTTTATAAAGTAAAACAGGATAAACCTATGTTTATACATAAGTTTATCCTGTTTTCAATTTTTACATTCTTAAACCAATACCCAAGACAATTAACTCCGTTGCATCTACATAGCAAACTATTGGACCTAATATATCATCATCTTCTGTTGCAAAAATAACCTCATATACCGTTTTGCCACTTATGTCCACAGCTTTTTTTGTTTCTAAATCAAAAATTTCATAAGTGCTATTTATTGTGTTTTTCTGTATTTCAGGCTGTGCATGGTCAATAATTTGGTTTTCTTGGGTATCTTTTACATATTCTTTAGCAAGCCCTACTGCTTGTGTATGCTCATTACTTTGGTACGAAACAAATTCTTTTGCACTTGATTGCTCATACAGCTCATAAGGACTGCTCCCCTCATATTCAATGTGTTTTACAAACTGACCTATCCACATCTTATTCGTATCATTTCCGTTAAACATATATTCCTTGATAAGCTCATCGCCATCATATAGTCGATAATAACTTGGCATTGAAACTTCAATTTCTACTTCTTCATCTTCATTTACAACAAATGTATCAAATACGTTTACAATTTCTGAAACTTCCGTAGGATCAGTAATAATTTTGCTCTTATTTCCAAAAGCTGGATTACCACCTGCGAGAATTACTTGTATTGTATCTATTTTGCCGCCTACATTATCAACTACTTCGAATGAGGTACCACTCATAGAAATCATAAGCGGAAACATTGTTCCATCATCCACATTTGCTAAGTTCACATATACATCAATATTGTATCCTACAGAAAAATTTTCAATACTACTTTCTTTTCCTTCGTTTGTAAATGTTGCATTTTTCACATCAAGTGTAGTACTTGGGGTTAATACACTGTTATTTTCCAAAGCCTCTACTTTCATGGTGTGATTTTCTCTGTCTATTTCGGTAATCATAGCAGGAATTGGCTCAATACCTCCAGCATTTGTAAAACCATCATCACCTTGATTAGTCACAAATGCAATCACAACAATCAATACCACTACCAAGCACACAGCACTCACCCAAACTACAGGTTTCTTATACTTCATAACATTCTTCACCCTACCTTTTGTATCGCCCTCACCAAAGGCAAGCGGTGTTGCAAAAATCAGCTTTTTACCCGTAGCAAGACGAAGTAGCGAGGTTGAATACTCTGCCCTAATATCACTATCCATATTTTTCATAACCGCCTCATCGCAGGACATTTCCATATCCTTTGCTGAAACAATATATGCCACCCAAACAAGTGGATTAAACCAGTGCA
>CAYJKG010000032.1:0-34339 GCA_964370685.1 uncultured Faecalibacterium sp.
TGGACGAAGCAACACCACATTTGCACATTGATTTTATTCCGTTTACAAGTGGTAATGCACGAGGACTTGAAACTAAAAATAGCCTAAAAGGTGCGCTAAATAAATTAGGCTTTAATGGCGGAACACGCTCCAGCACAGAGCTTAGTCAGTGGCAAGATAGTGAAAAAGAAATTGTAGCAAAGCTGATGCTTGAGCATGGTATTGAGTGGGATAAACAGGGTGGTGGCAAGAAGCATTTAGCAATTGAAACCTTTAAGGCTGAAAAGAAAGCTGAGGAAGTAAAAGCCTTAGATGTAGCGATTGAAAACAAGCAAAACAAACTTGAAGTTATCGCCACCAAAGAAACCAAAATCAAAGAAATTAACGCTATTGAAACTAAGCCTACTCTACTTGATAAAAGCAAAATTACAGTGGATAAATCAGAGTTTGAAAATATTAAAAACTTAGCACAAAAGCAAATTGCCAGCGATAAAAAAGACAGTAAGGCTATCAAGGAAAATAAAAAATTAAAGCAAAAAGTTGTAACACTTGAAGCAACAGTAGCTACACAAGCACAAGAACTTTTTGAGTTCAAATCTGTTACAAATCAATTAAATGCAGGCAAAGAAAAATCTAAAATTAAAGAGCTTGAAAAAATTATAGATATACTTATGAAGTTTTTAGATTTCATGAAACTTCGAGAAAAATTTGAGCAGTTTAAACAAAATATATCTAAGGTCAAAGAGGAGGAAATTAGATGAGAGAAAACAAAAACATTAACTTACAAAACAAATTCGGTCTTACAGTAGATGAAGCAGCACTTTACACTGGTGTTGGCAGAAATACTTTGCGTTCACTGATTAAAAATCAAAAATTGCCATCGCTAATAATTGGCAGAAAAAATATTATTCGTACCGATATTCTAGTGGAATTTCTAACCATAAATCAAGGTGTTAATCTCTTGGACTTTGAAAATGTAAAAGCTGTTAGCTAGAAAAATATTCAAAAAATTTAACTGGTATTGTAGAAATCTGCTTGACTTGCATGGTATAATATTTATATCACATCAAGCAGTTCTACTTTGCCGTAGATGATAAGGAGATTTAATTATGGCAAAAGGTTCTGTTAGAAAAAAAGGCAAGAAGTGGTATTTTAGATTTTATGTAGAAGATGAAAGTGGCAATCGTATCCAAAAAGAAATGGCTGGCACTGAAAGCAAGTCCGAAACCGAGAGTATGCTTCGTCGTGCAATGGAAGAATATGAAACGCAAAAGTTTGTGGCTAAGGCTCAAAATGTGACTTTGGCTGATATGCTTGATATGTGGATGAATGAGGAACTGCACCCAAGCAAACGTAGTAATGGCACTGCAAGGTCGTATATCAATACAGCTAATCGAGTTAAAAAACACGCTATTGGTAAACGCAAGCTGAAAACTATTACTGCCGAGCATTTACAAAAGTTTTTCGATGCTTTATCAAGTCCACAAAAGTTATCAGATGGCACAATGTCAAAGGGTTTGAGCAGTGGTAGCCTTAATGTTTATGCTGCGGTTATGCGAGGGGCTTTTAGATTTGCAGTGTTTCCAAAACAGTTAATAACTTTTAATCCGATGCAATATGTGGTAGTTCGTGGAAATCACGATGACTATGAGATGTTTGTAGAAGATAATGAAGTACAGGCTGATAATACTGTAATTACCCACGAGCATTTTGAGCAGATAGCCGAATATCTAAGAGCTGGTAATATTCCGTCTTTATTGGCATTTCAAATTGGGTATTATACTGGTTTAAGAATTGGTGAGGTTTGTGGCTTAGGGTGGCAAGATATTGACTTAAACGAGCAGTGTTTAACTGTTAGAAGAAGCATTACTTATAGCAATATTCGTAACTGCACTGTTATCGGTCCAACTAAACGCAAAAAGATACGAACTGTTTATTTCGGAACTGCTTTGGCTGAAATTCTAAAGCAAGCTAAGGCAAAGCAAGAAGAAAATCGTATTGCTTATGGTGAACTCTACACACAAAATTATTATACCATTGAAAAAGTTAATAACCGTACTTATTATGATGTTCATACGCTTCCAGTTAATGAGGAAGTGGAGCAGAATTTCAACAAATTGGATTTAGTTTGTATTAGACACAATGGTGCCTTTGTTTCACACAGGTCAATTAGTGATATGTGTATTACGCTTAGAAAGAAAATTAATGGAATTGGAGATTTTCATTTTCATAGATTAAGACACACATTTTCGACCAAGCTAATTTCAAGTGGAGCAAAGCCAAAAGATGTTCAAGAATTGCTCGGACATTCAGATTTAAGTACAACAATGAACATTTACACACATGGCTCAAGTGAGTCAAAGCGAAATGCCGTTATGCTACTCGATGAAGTGGCAAACATTTAACTTTCCCTTGTAAAATATTAATAAGGGAAGTTTTAAGGGCAATAAGGGTAAATATATAGCAAAACCCCTTGAAAACATAGTGATTTCAAGGGGTTAGAGATAGAATGTGAGATTATTTATATAATAGGAGGTATAGTTTTGATTGGATTAAAAAGAGGAACTATTATTCTGAAAGATAATGATTTAATATGGAAAACTAAAGCTAAAGAAATAATTTCTATTTTAAAAAGTGTTTTTAAAGAAAAAGCCATTGATATCCAACATGTGGGCAGTACCGCAATAAATAATATTAAAGCAAAACCTATGATCGATATTGCTGTAGGAATAGATAGTTTTGATAATTTAACGCCTATATTTGAGGAATTATATAAGTATGGTATATATAATTCGCAAAGCCAACCAATACAAAACGATATATTGTGTGCATTAAAAACAGATATAGACAGTGATATTTGCATAAGTGCTATTCATATTGAATTGTATGGTAGCACTGAATGGAAAAATCATATATACTTTAGAGATTACATGAATGAATTCCAGTCGGAAGCATTTGAATATGAAAAATTAAAAGAAACATTATATAAAAAATTTCCTAATGATAGAGATGCTTATTCTAAAGGTAAAGGTTTATTTATCGCTAATATTCTTTCAAAAGCATTTGAAAGGTATAATTGATAAATATATCTATTATGAGCATAATCAACATAAAAACAAATTGTCACCATCAATTTTTTGATAGTGACAATTTGTTTTTGTATTGACAACCATCTATACAAGCATGTTTTATCTAGCGCATTAAAACTTGTTTTTACAAGCAAAGGTTTAATGCAAAAAATCACTGCAATGCCTTTTTCTTTAACCAGCTACCTTGTGCAAGCCTAATAACAAAAATTATACCACGCAATGTTAACTCTAGCGACATTGCAATCCACACACCTCGCAAGCCATAAATAGGTGCTAGATAAGCGCAAAGCGGTATACGCACGCCCCAAATGCTAATAACATTTAAAATAAAACAAATTTTAGAATCGCCTGCACCTTGCAAAGCACCGCTTGCAACTATGCTAAGGCCAAAGAATGCCTCAGCAAAAGCGACTATGCGCAATATTTCTACACCTTTTGCTATAACTTCGCCATCAGGTGTGAAAATACCCATGAGTGCAGGTGCAAATATGTAGAGTAACACAGCACACAGCCCCATTAACAAGCCACCCGCCGCTGTGCAAAGCCACGCAAAACGTTTCGCCATATCTTTGCGGTTAGCACCTATCGCTTGCCCTACAAGCGCAATACATGCCGCTTGCACACCATAACCAGGCAAATAGCAAAGTGCCTCTGCGTTAACTGCTAGGCTGTTTGCAGCAATGCTAACAGTGCCAAGGCTTGCAACTATGCTTATCATCGCAACTTGTGCGGAGGAAAGCGCCATGCGCTCAGCTGAAAGTGGCAAACCTATTTTGTAAATGTTATATAGGCACGTTTTAGTTATGCGCCAGCTACCACCTAGGCGGTATTGCAAAACACCAGGGCGAACAAGCAACATGCGCAACATTAAAACACACGCAATGCCTGTAGCTGCCGCTGTGCCTATTGCCGCACCCATAACACCAAGGCCTGCGCCCCACACAGTAAAAGTAAAACCAAAAACTGAAATTTCACGAGTTGAATTAATTAAAAAGAAATTGAAAATTATATCTAGTGGACACATAATAGCCGTTAGAATGCTAGGTGTGCGTGCATCGCCACAACAACGAAGCATAGAGGCGTAAAGGTTCATGCCAAGCTGCAAGGGTATTGCTATTGACCACACCATGAAATACGCTGAGGAATCCGCCCTTATTACTTGTTCAGCACCGAGTAACGTCGGCAAATGGAAACTAAGCGCAACACCAACTATTGATAAAGTTACTCCAAAAATAACATTTAAAAGTATCCCCTGACGGAAAACATCTCGTGCATCTTGCTCCCTATGTGCGCCTAGGTACTGCGCAACTTGCACTGCAAACGCCGTTGAAAGGCCTGTCATTAAACCATTAAAAAGCCATGTTGTAGAGGCCACTATGCCTATTGAGGCTGTAGCATTTGCGCCTAAATGCCCAACCATGGCAGCATCTATATATTGCATTAGTGTTATAACCAGCTGGCTTAATATAGATGGTATACTTAGCGAAAGCGCTACTTTGGCTGTATCTTTATATGTAATTTGTTCGCCACGGCGCATTTGTGCCGATAATTTCGCGAGATTTGTCGTCATAAAAACCCTCGTTATATGTAAAAATTTTTTCAAATTTGATTTTTATAATTATTAAACACAAAATAGTATAATAATCATTATATTGCCATTTGATATTGTACAAGCCAAATAGCAGTTTGTCAAAGTATTTAGCGAAAAATGTCTTTTATAATACAATTCATTGCTTTTTAGTTTTATAAATGGTACAATTTTCTAAGCCAGATAAAAAATACACTTAAAATTAGAAACCGAGGAAATAATTTATGTTACAAACATTGTATGCAAATTTACCTAATGATAAAATAAATATGCTCGCCTTTTTAGTGGCATTTTGTGCCACTGCACTATTTTTAAAAGTTGGCAGTGCAAAACTACCACAAGACCAAGGGCGAGAGTTTGCTGTCAACGGACAAAAATCTAAAGGTAAGGCACGTGGTGCAGGCTTAATTTTTGTACCTGCTACAATTTTAGTTATGCTCGCTTTTGTGCCCTTTAGCATAGAGTTTATAATTTACATGGTTTTGTTTTTAGCCTCTATGCTAAGCGGATATTTAGACGATTGCTCTGAAAAATCGTGGAACGAATATAAAAAGGGGGCAATAGATTTTATTATAGCAATTGTTGCAGGTGTTACATATGTAGGGTTCAACCCCTCAGCATTTATTATTTTTGGGCAAAGTTTTGCCATACCAACACCAATATATGTGCTGTTAGCTGTTGTTTTAATTTGGACAAGTATCAACGTTACTAACTGTGCAGACGGTGTAGATGGGCTTTCTGCCTCGCTCGTGATTGTCACCATGCTAACATTTAACATTGCCTTTGCTGATGAACTAGGCACTTTTAACACGGCAACTATTATTTTTGTTAGTTCTTTGCTCGCTTATTTATGGCTTAATGCCTCACCTAGCAAATTAATGATGGGCGATGCTGGTAGCCGCGCAATGGGCTTTTTTATAGCTTTGCTTGCAATGAAAAGCGGACACCCATTTGCATATATATTAGCAGGCATAGTTTTAATTTTAGATGGTGGCCTTGGCATACTTAAAATATCACTAAAGCGCTTTTTAAAAATTTGGATATTAAAAAACACTCGCACACCTTTGCATGATGAAGTTCGCAAAAACCGAGGTTGGTCAGATACACAAGTGGTTTTCCGCTTTGTTATTTTGCAAATTTTAGCATCAGCTGTGTTGATTTTATTTTTAGTCGGATAGCCAGACAAACAAATATTACAAACAAAAACCATTTTACTGCAAAGCTTATTATTGCAATAAAATGGTTTTTGTGTTTACTAAATATTAAAAAATTTGCTTACCAGCATCGGGGCCTGCGCCCTCGTTATAAATTTTATCCACAGTGAAAGTCCACACTGCTTTAATTTGCATGTTCATTGCTGCAAATTTTTCAGCAATGGTATCATATAACGCACCATCTGTATGGCGTTTTTGCACTGTACCATCCACTAAGTAGGATTCCATGCCTTTTACTGCTAGCAGTGCAACTTTGTTGTTAGCATTTAAGTTTGCGCTTGTTGTGTTCATGAATACTTCTGCAACTGCCATTGTGTTATCATCAACTACCATTATGCTACCTGCTACAATTGAGTGGATTTCACCTGTGCTTGACACAGTGCTAATTGTTTTTATGCTCTCTTTGTCTTGGAATAAATTGCTCACTTTTTCTAGATTTTTCATTTCAACACCTCTTTACTCAGTTTTTATTATTGACTTTATTTTTAAAAGTTACTATAATTTTAACATATAAAAAGTATTAGTCAATAACGCAAAAAATTATGAGGAGGTAAGGAAAATATGAGTGAATGTAAAGCAAACCACTGCCCTTGTGGGCAAATATGCCCTTTGCAAAATGCACTTAAGCGCATAGGTGGTAAATGAAAAATCCCTATTATATGTGTGCTTTCAAGCGGAAAAGGCATTAGATATAACGAGCTTATGAAAAAAGTTCAAGGCATAACTAACACAATGCTTGCATCATCTTTAAAAGAGCTAGAAAAAGACGGCCTAGTTAAAAGAATTCAATATAATGAAATGCCAATAAGGGTTGAATATTTTATCACCGAAAAATCAAAAGAATTAATACCAATAATGCACCTGCTTGCAAAATGGGGTAGTTTCAGTTAATAAACATTTTTAAATTATTGTGTTTACAAACTATATATAACAAAAAGGCGATGTGGAAATTCACATCGCCTTTTTGTTATATAACCTCTTTAGTTGCCACAACATCAACGCCTGTATTCGCTACGTTTGCTTTTACAACATCGCCTATATACACTGGCGCTTTTATAATTGTGTTTTTTAGCTCTTTTACAATCTCAAAAATTTTATCTTTTGGTATATCTTGCTCTGTTTTACACGAAACCATAACTTCGCCACTTTTGCTACCCTCTACACGTACAATACTAGTTACTATGCGTGTTGGTGCAGTTAGCTCTTTTTCGGCATATATCTTCCCCCTTGGGCAAGTATTGCCTGTTACTTTTTGCACAGAACCATCTTCACCCATAGTTATTGTTAAAGGGCAACCTATAGGGCAACTTATGCATATTAAATGTTTAATATTTTCGGTACTATTTGCGCTCATGCTCAAACCTCCTCTATGCGTATTACAATTTGCTCAAGTTTTGGGTAATTTTCAAACATTTTGCGTGTTAGTACAAATTCTTCCATTTCGCCAGGTGCCATAATGGGGCGTTTACGATGCAAAACACGCTCTTCGCCAAAGTATACATTTATAAATTTATTACGCATAACTGCCCCCACCCTAAAGCGGACAGTTAGTTTTTCAGGCATGTGTTTTGGTGAAATTGTAGCTGGAACTGTATAACGTGGCCCACCCTCGCAAATAAAACCAATTTCTTTGCGCATTTGCGCTGTATTACCGTTTTGAGCATACAATGCAGCAGCTTTACCAGCGGCGGCGGCCTCCTCGCTAACAAAATCTACAAGATCATGTACATGCAAAACATTACCCGCCGCAAAAACACCAGCTACATTTGTTTCAAGGCTTTCATTAACAATTGGCCCGCTGGTAATGCTGTTCATATCAACACCCATGCCAAGGCTAAGCTCGTTTTCAGGTATTAATCCGCATGAAAGTAGCAATGTATCACAATCAAAATATTCTTCTGTGCCTTTTATTGGTTTTAACTTTTCATCAACCTCGGCTATCGTAACGCCTGTTAGGCGCTCTTTGCCGTGCACTTCAACTACTGTGTGGCTAAGTTTAAGCGGTATGCCAAAATCGTCTAAACATTGCACTATGTTGCGCTTTAAACCGCCAGAATACGGCATAAGTTCTGCAACACAAAGCACTTTTGCACCCTCAAGTGTCATGCGCCTAGCCATAATTAGGCCTATATCTCCACTGCCTAAAATAACCACTTTGCGCCCAGGCATAAAACCCTCAATGTTAACAAGTCGCTGTGCTGTGCCCGCCGAATACACACCAGCTGGACGGTGGCCAGGTATGTTAAGCGCACCACGGCTACGCTCACGGCAACCCATAGCAAGCACAATTGCTTTTGCTTTAATTGTAAACAAGCCATCTGTACTGTTCATGGCGGTAATGGTTTTATCCTTACTTATATCCAAAACAATGGTGGAAAGTTTAAAAGGTATTTTACGTTTTAAAAGCTCTGTTTCGTAGCGTGCTGCATACTCAGGGCCTGTTAGTTCTTCCTTAAAAGTATGCAAACCAAAGCCATTATGTATGCACTGGTTTAATATTCCACCAAGGCGCACATCACGCTCTAACACTAATATGCTTTTTGCACCCTCATCATATGCCGCAATAGCCGCCGCAAGGCCAGCAGGGCCACCGCCTATGATAACAACATCAATATTTTTCATGTGCGCCCCCCTTACCAGTTATCTTTAACTGTACCAACAATATAATTTGATTCTCCACCGCTTTTTGTTACCTCTGCCATGCTAATATTTAACTCTCTTGCTAAAATTTGCATTAAACGTGGGCTACAAAAACCGCCGTGACATCTCCCCATTTGTGCACGTGTGCGGCGTTTTATTGCATCTAAGTTTCGTGCACCTAGCGGGCGACGTATAGCATCAATAATTTCGCCCTCTGTTATTTGCTCACATCGGCAAACAATTGAGCCATAACTTGGCTCTTTTTTAATAAGTTCGGCATATTTTTCACGAGGTAATGTTTTAGGGTCTAATATGCCTTTGCGTGTTTCAACAAAATTCACCTTTTTATTTAGGCCTAATTTAGCACCTATTAAATTTGCAATTACAATGCCTATTGCTGGGGCGGAGGTTAAACCTGGTGATTCAATACCAGCACAGTTAAAAAATCCCTCTGCCCCTTTAGCTTCGCCTAAAATAAATTCGTGCTTATCTTCATGCGCACGCAAACCTGAAAAACTTGTTATTACTTGTCGCATAGGTATATTTTTAACAGTATTACTAGCTTTTGCTATCAGCTCGTTTAATCCTTCAGCTGTGGTATTTGTTGCCTCTTTATCTTCTATATCAATAGCTGTAGGCCCCACTAATAAGTTGCCGTGAACAGTTGGGGTTACTAAAACACCTTTGCCAAATTTAGTTGGGAGCTGAAAAACGGTTGTGCTAACATGTCCTCCAGCGGTTTTATCTAATAGGCAATAATCGCCTCTACGTGGTGTTATATTTATTTTTTGCTCACTAACCATATTATTAAAAACATCTGCATAAACACCAGCAGCATTCACAACTGTTTTTGTTTCAAATGTGGTATTATCAGTTTCAACAAACCATTTTTCATTTGCTTTAGTTAGCTTTTGCACTCTAGTATTAAATTTAAACTCAACACCATTAACATTTGCGTTTTCAGCAAGCGCTATTGTTAAGCCAAAAGGGCAAACTATTCCGCCACTAGGCGCATAAACTGCCGATACTGCATCTGGCGTAATATTTGGCTCTAATTGTAGCAAGGCATCACGATCTAAAATTTGCAAACCCTCAACACCATTAGCCACGCCGTTTTCAAACAGTTTTTGTAGGTTTGGTTTATCCTCTTCATTAAGACATACTACAAGTGAACCATTACGCTTAAATGAAAAATCAAGTTCTTTTGATAATGGTTCCATTAAAGAATTGCCGATAACGTTCATTTTTGCCATTAGTGTGCCTTTTTTTGCATCAATACCTGAGTGCACAATCCCACTATTAGCTTTTGAAGTTTCAGCGCAAACATCATCATGCTGTTCTAACACCAAAATGTTTGCATTATAGCGTGAAAGCTCACGTGCTACTGCACAGCCAACCACACCCGCACCTATAATTACAACATCGTATTTCATAATTTACCTCTCGCTAATTTATTATAAATAATTAAACTGCTAAATTAATTTTACTATATAAACATCTTTTGCTATTATACCACAACTAAAAGCATAGTATCAATAACGCACGATATGTCAAAACGTAAAGATTACTACAAAGAAAATGTAAAGAATGTGCAAAACAAGAAAAATATCATACAATTTTACTTTTTTTGTTGTATACTGTGCTTATTGCACTTTTGATTTTTTTATGTTATACTTCAATACATCAAAGTTTAATACAATGAAGTTTAAACAAATAAAGTTATAAACTTTTCAGCATTTTTTTAAAGAAAAAGAAGGAGTCTTTATCATGAAAAAAATTTCTCGTCGTTCATTCTTAACTGCAACTGCTGTTGTTGCAGCTACTGGCGCACTTTCTGCTTGTGGTGCAACTGCTAGTTCTACTAGCGCATCTGCAAGCACAGCTGATGAAACCACAAGTTCATCAAGCACAGCTGATGCTACAGCTACACAATCATTTGTTATTGGTATTTCACAGCTTGTCCAACACGGTGCTTTAGATGCCGCTACACAAGGTTTCCAGGATAAAGTTTTAGAGCTTGCTCCAGAGGGTACAAACGTTGAGTTTGACTTACAAAATGCATCTGGTGATACAGCAAACTGTGTAAGTATAGCAAGTGGCTTTGTTGCCGCTGGTGTTGACCTTATCATGGCAAACGGTACAGCTGCACTACAAGCTGCCTCTGCTGCAACTGGTGACATCCCAATTTTAGGTACTTCTATCACTGAATATGGCGTTGCACTTGGTCTTGAAAACTTTACAGGTACAGTTGGCACAAATGTTTCTGGTTGCTCTGACCTTGCACCACTTGACGAACAAGCTGAAATGCTAGCTACTATGTTCCCTGATGCAAAAAATGTTGCTTTGCTATATTGTTCTGCTGAACCTAACAGTACATACCAAGTTACAGCTGTGCGTGGCTTTTTAGAAGAAAAAGGCATGACATGCGAGGAATTTAGTTTTGCTGACACTAATGATTTAACACCAGTTACACAAGCAGCTACTGAGTTTGCTGATGTTATTTATGTGCCAACTGATAACACAGTGGCATCTAACACAGAGGCTATCAACAACGTTTGCTTACCTGCTGGTATACCAATTATTGCTGGCGAAGAAAGCATTTGCAAAGGCTGTGGTGTTGCAACACTTTCAATTGATTACTACGATTTAGGCCTTGCAACTGGTGCTATGGCTGCACGCGTGCTTTTTGATGGCGAGGATATCTCTGCAATGCCTATTGAATATGCAGCAGATTTTACACCAAAATATAACCCAACCAACTGCACAGAGCTAGGTATTACTCCACCAGAGGGCTATGTTGCAATTGAAATGGAATAATTAAAACTAATTTAATATGAATTTCTTTTGGCGGCTGTTTTAAAATCAGCCGCCAAAAGTCGTACAAACAGCTTTTTAATAAATAGCGCAAAATAAACGTTTTGTAGTTGTTTTTAAAAATACAAAAATAATTTTATAAAGGAGGATTCATTTTGAATTCTTTAGCAAATTTCATCGAAGTTACAAACTTAGATGCATTATTTAACGCTTTACCTAGCGCTGTCGCCCAAGGGCTAATTTGGGGCTTGATGGCAATAGGTGTGTTTATCACCTACAAAGTATTAGACATAGCCGATTTAACCGTTGACGGCACCATGTGTACAGGCGCTGCTGTTAGTGTTATGATGATTTTAAGCGGTTTTAACCTTTGGGTTGCTTTAGCAGGTGCTTTTATTGCCGGTATGCTTGCTGGATTAATAACTGGTTTTTTAACCACAAAAATGGGTATACCTGCCTTGCTTGCGGGTATTTTAACGCAACTTGGGCTATACTCTATAAACCTTGCCATTATGGGCAAGGCTAACCAAGCAATAAGCGTTGATAAATATAATTTGCTTGTTTCTTCTCGTTATCTTTTTGATGAAGGCACACCGCTTTATAAATCCCCTATCTTAACTGGTGCTATTTTTACAGTTATTGTTATTGCTGTTTTATATTGGTTTTTTGGCACAGAGCTTGGCTCATCTATACGTGCAACTGGCGCAAACCAAAACATGGCACGTGCACAAGGTATCAACACAAACTTTAATAAAGTTTTAGGGCTCATGATATCAAACGGCCTTGTTGCATTATCCTCAGCTTTAATTGCACAATACCAAGGCTTTTCAGATATCAACATGGGGCGTGGCGCTATCGTTATAGGCCTTGCAGCTGTTATTATAGGCGATGTTATTTTTTCAAAAATATTCCGCAACTTTGCTTTAAAATTATTGAGTGTTAGCTTTGGTGCAGTTATTTACTATATAGTAATACAAGTTGTTTTATGGTTAGGCTTGGATTCTGATTTCTTAAAATTACTTTCAGCAGCAGTTGTTGCGATATTCCTTGCGATACCATACTGGAAAACAAAGTATTTCTCAAAACCTATGATTAAAGGAGGCAAGAACAATGCTTGAGATTAGAAATATTTCAAAAACTTTTTTTGCTGGCACTATTAACGAAAAACGTGCACTTTCATCTTTGAGTTTAAAGCTTAACGATGGCGATTTTGTAACAGTTATAGGTGGCAATGGTTCTGGTAAATCCAGCACAATGAACGCAATTGCAGGTGTTTGGGACGTTGATGAAGGCTCTATTAAAATAGATGACATTGAAATAACCAAACTACCTGAACACAAACGAGCAAAATATATAGGCCGTGTTTTCCAAGACCCTATGATGGGTACAGCGGCAACAATGGGCATAGATGAAAATTTAGCCTTAGCCGCTAGACGTGGTAAAATACACACTTTGCGTAGTGGTATAACACATAAAGAACGTGAAGAGTATATGGAAGCGTTAAAATCGTTAGATTTAGGCCTTGAAAATCGCATGACATCTAAAGTTGGTTTACTTTCCGGTGGACAGCGCCAAGCCCTAACTTTACTTATGGCAACTTTACAAAAACCAAAATTACTTTTGCTAGATGAACACACAGCCGCACTTGATCCAAAAACAGCAAAAAAAGTTTTAGATTTAAGCGCAAAACTAGTTGAGGAAAACAAATTAACAACACTTATGATTACGCATAACATGAAAGATGCTATACAATATGGAAACCGTTTAATTATGCTAAACGATGGACAAATTATATATGATGTTTCAGGCGATGAAAAGAAAAACCTAAAAGTTATTGATTTACTTGCTAAATTTCAACAAGCTGGTGGCGAAGCTAGTGATAGAATGATACTTTCGTAATAAACAAAAATTAAAAATTCTCACAACAACTTTCATCTGTAAGTTATTGTGAGAGTTTTTTCTTTTTTGATAATTAGTTGAAATAAATTGCTAAAAAATTATATCCCTTGTTTAAAAACTATACTTTTGTATGGTGTTTTATTATTTTAATATTGATATAATTATCATGTTAAGCGCACAAGTATTATCCGAACCCGTATTATATTTTATAAATTTATATGGACATGATTTTAAAATAATATTGGAGGTTATCATGGCATTTTGTACATCTTGCGGTTTTGAGCATTCACCAACAGCAAAGTTTTGCAACAACTGTGGAACACCTATTGCTACCACCACACCTACACCACAAAGCACTGAAACTAAAATTCAATCCCCCTGCGCAACACCACCACTCATCACACCTACAACACAAGAGATGAAATCATTTGCACAACAAAAAACAGAAGTGCCTCTTGAACAACCCGTCGAGCCTGTTGTAAATACGTGGAAGCCACCTGCGCAAGCGACCACTCCTATTCCTGTTGAAACACCTATTGAACAACCAGTTGAGCCTACTGTCAACGAATGGAAACCACCTATGCAAGAGGCTGTTACTACACCCACACAGCCCACCAAGCATGCAACATCTGGACAATGGCCACCATCATCAACTGCGCAAGCTCAAACAATTTCTGGTTCGTGGCCCCCTAGCGATGCACAGCAAAACTTTCAAAACCAAGCGCCAATAGTGCAACCCACACAACCTGTGCAGCCACAACCTCCTCAATATCAATATACACAGCCACCTATTAAAGCGCAAGTGCCAACAACACAACAAAATTTTACACCGCCACCAAACGCCAACAATGGCAGTGTTGCAACAAAAAAAGCGCCAAATAAGCTCATATTTGTATTTATTGGCTTAGCTATAGTTGCCGTTTTATTTATTTCATTAATTATTTTTGTAGTTAGCCAATTTTTTGGTTCTAGCGATGAAAACACTAAATTTTACACTGCCACCGAACTTAACATGTTTGGCATGGCTTTATCCCCAACAGATATTTATGAAGATGGAATTGCACTAGAGCTTAAAGATAATGGTAAATGTGTTCTTAAAATGGATGGCGAAAGTTACAATGCCGAATGGGAAGTAAATGGCAACACTTTTATATTATCACAGGGATCTGATGAATTTACGGGAACTTCTGACGGAAATATAATTAAAATTACTAACTTAATGAACATGGGCCTTGATATAACATTTATGCTTGACGGAGCAAACACCAGTGGAACTTCTGACAGTACAAATGGAACTATAGGCGGAGATACTGCCACTGCACCTTTTATTGCACCAGGTTATGGCACAGAACAAACTTTTGCTGCTGAAACAATCGCTTTACCATCTGATTGGTATGGTATGACCACCATTAGTAATTATAAAGGTTCTAACAATTTAAGCGGTGATTATGAATCATGGGGATACATAGGCGAGGATGATAATGGCATATATTTTGAACTTTACTTAAACGGCACATTTGCTGATGAATCTCGTATCGGTTTAATGTCATTTAATATCGAGTTACATGACTACAGCTTTTTCCCAATAGTTGATGGCTATGATTGGCTTTATAATAATGCAACACTCAAGGAAGAAGACAATACTTGGTTTAATCCTGTATTGCAAAACGGTGTGTTATCAGCAACTTATGACTACAATTTTGAAGGAGAAAGTTTCACTATAGATTTTCAGCTTAGCCAAATTGGTACAGCCTCAACATCTGATGTTAACACTAGTGGAGAAGTAGGCGGTGCTCAAACGGCAACTGGCGAATTTGATTTTTCAATGGAAAATCTATGGGCAATTTATGAATCTGGCGATTTAAGCGACCTTGAAACTATTGATGAAATAACCGCATATTTTGGCGGTATAGAACCAATTTATGACGAAGAATCTTTTGATGAGGGCGATACTTTGTTGCCATACAGTTACTACGCAAGCGATAACCCAGAAGCTTCAATACATTTTGGGTTTAAAGAGGAAAACGGCGTATTGATGAAAAAATCAGTATCCACTAATATAAGATATTTTATAGAGGGTGGAGAATAATTCAAGCATTTTTTGATATTTATTATTTAAAAATAAATCTTGTACAACAAAAAACACAATCTTTTTTTGATTGTGTTTTTTGTTGTTATATGGTATAGTTTTTTTGGAGATTATTTTGAACAAATTTTGTAAAAACTTATTTAAAAATATATAATAGTATAGCACAACCACAATATTAAAAGTAACGCATAATTAACACATAAAGGAGCTTATATATGCCTGTTTTACTAGCAAATCATCTTTCAAAAAGTTTTACACGAACAATAAGTATTAAAAATAAAAAACAAAAAAAGACGGAAACTTTTTACGCTGTTGATGATATTAGCCTAAGCGTTGAAAATGGCGAGATATTGGGTATATTAGGGCCAAACGGTGCAGGCAAAACCACTTTGTTACGTATGCTTGGTGGAATTATGGAAAGCGAAAGTGGCAATATCGAAATTTGTGGTATGAATTACAATGAAAGCAAGCACAAAATTAAAGAAAAACTTGCGTATTTATCAAACAACACAAAGCTTTATGGTCGCTTTACAGCACGTGAACTTTTTTACAATTTTGGCGAGCTATATGGACTTGATAAAAGCACAATAACAGCTAAAATTGAGGAGTTAGAAAAACAATTAAAACTAGAAAAATTCATTGATAATAGGATAGAAACAATGTCCACAGGGCAAACTCAACGTGTGAATATAGCTCGTTGCTTAATACACTCGCCTGAACTTTATATTTTAGATGAACCAACTTTAGGGCTAGATGTTATTAGTAGTAAAGACATAATAGAATTTATGCACAGGGAAAAATCTCATGGCAAAAGTGTAATTTACTCGACACATTACATGGAAGAAGCTGAATATCTTTGCGATAAAATAATTTTAATGCACAATGGTAAAATTATAGCTCAGGGCAAAGTGCAAAATTTAAAAAACGAGCACGAAGTTAAAAGCATACGAGATTTATTTTTTAAATTAGCCGATATTCAGGAGGAAAATTAATGCGTATCAAGATACTTTGTAGTCTTATAAAAAAAGAGCTAACCGATGTTATACGTGATAAAAAAACTTTATTTGCTATGATAGGTATGCCACTTTTGCTATACCCTTTGTTAATGATAGCTTTTTCTATGATAATGCAAGTTACTAGCACAGAAATACAAAACGATACAACACATGTTTTAGTGCTAGGCACAGCGCCTGAAAGTTTTGTTGATTTTATAGACGAACAAGCAAATGAGCTTGTACAATTTTATTACGAAGCTAACGAGGGCATACAAAACGAATACACTCTAATTTTTGATGAAGATGGAAAAGTAAATATAGAGTATGACTCAACCATAGAAATACAAGGCTTTACAACTGGCGATTTTATAGATTTTTTTAATGAATATAGCACATACCAAATGTCAAACGCCTTGCAAACAAATAACATTGAACTAGATGTTATTGTGGCAGATGAAATAGATTTTATAGATATAGCTAGCAATACGCAATCCTTTGGTATGCTACTTGGGCAAATTCTACCCATGCTTTTATTGCTAGGTGTCACACTTGGCGTTATATACCCAACTATAGATATTGTAACAGGTGAAAAAGAACGAAACAGCCTTGAAACCTTGTTGAGTTTGCCTATAACATCTTTGGAAATTGTAAGCTCTAAATTTATTACTATTTCAATTTGTGGTGTTGTTTCAGCTTTATTAAATATAATTTCAATAGGCTTTTCTATGTGGTATTTAATAATATCTCTAAGCGGTCAAAGTTCTGGTAGCACAATTTTCACTGACCTTGATATGTCGCTTATGGTAACGCCACTAATCGTTACAACAATTTGCCTTTTAATTTTCACATTTTTTGTAAGCGCAACTACTATGGCTGTTGTTTCGCTCGCAAGCTCTTTTAAAGAAGCGCAAAATTATATCTCCCCTTTAATGATAGCAATTATGCTACCCTCTTATATAACAATGGTGCCAACGATTAAGCTTGATAGTATAACTAGCTTTATACCTGTTATAAACATAGCATTGCTAATAAAAGAAATGTTTACATTTGAGTTTAACATAACAAATCTAGCTTTAGTTATTATATCAAACCTCGCTTATTGTGCACTTGCGATAATTATACTAAGCAAAGTTTTTGCTAACGAAAATATATTATTTGATAATAAAAAAGGTTTTAGATTACTAGAAAATCGTAAAAATCTTGAAAAAGGCGGTGTTCCTACACTTAGCGATGGTGTTGTTTTATTTGCTGTTGGCATAGTTATACTTTTTTATTCTAGTGGTTTTTTAGCTAGCTATATTACAAGAGTAGAAGTGCTTTTAGCTGTAACACAGCTTATAATAGTAACACTACCCGTAATTTATTGCTTTTATATTAAGTGTGATTTTAAAGAAACTTTTAGCCTAAGAAATTTCAATATAAAATATCTCGCAATAGGCGTTCCCATGACAGCAACCGCATTTGTTATCGTACTTTTTGTGCAAAATTTAATGCTTGAGTTTATGCCATCTCTACAAAGTTTAATTGAAGCAATTGAAGATACAGTTAGCTTTGAAAGTTTAATTATGCAAATAATAATTATTAGCATTTTACCAGCTATTTGTGAAGAAATGCTATTTAGAGGTTTTTTATTAAAATCTTTTAATGTACAAAAAAGCCCTGTAATTGCCATTTTAGCTACATCTCTTTTGTTTGGTGTTTTCCACATGAACGTACTACAATTTATTACTGGTTTGTGCCTTGGTAGTGTGTTAGGATTTATCACCTACAAAAGCAAAAGCATTTACCCTGCCATGATTTTGCACTTTTTAAATAACTTTGCTGCGGTTATGATTAGCCACTTTACGGGCTAACTTAAGAGCATTATTTTAACAAGAAACAAGGTATCAAATGAAAAACAACACAAACTTTAACACTAATAGTAGATTTTTATTTTTTGTAGTAGCATGCATGTTTTGGTTTGCCCAATATGTATATATACCATTTTTAACACCACACTTATTGGCCTTAAATGTAAGTGCCTTTGCTGTTGGTTTCATAGTTGGTGCTTATGGTTTAACACAAATGATTTTGCGCATACCTCTAGGTGTTTTTGCTGATTACTTACAAAATCATATGCTTATAATACGTATAGGTATATTTTTTGCCGCTATATCTTCAATAGGTTTGATGATTTTCCCATCGGCTTTACTGCTCTTTGTAGCTAATGCCGTTTCTGGCATGGCAAGCTCTGCTTGGATAAGCTTTACTGTTTTATATAGCTCTTTTTATGCTGAAAATGAAGCTTCAAAAGCAGTTGGTAGCATTATGATGGCTAACAACATAGGCATACTTAGTGCGTATGTTATTGGCGGTTTGTTATATGAAACAACAGGTATAGAACCGCTATTTGTTGCAAGTTTTATTGTTGGCCTCATAGGTTTACTGTTATCGTTTTTTATACCAAACCAAACAGGTGTGCAATCAACCTTGAGCTTTAGCGGTTTAGTATCGGTTATAAAAAACAAATCACTTTGGCTTTATGCAAGCTTTACTTCTATTAGTAATTTAATTGCATTTGCTACTGCTGTTAATTTTTCACAGCAAATGGCAAAAGAGCTGGGTGCAAATGGGTTTTCACTAGGAGCTACCTCCGCACTTTACACTTTAGGTTCTTTGAGTGGTTCAATTTTAGTGCGCAAAGGTTTTAGCGAACGTTTAGGCAACAAAAAAAGCCTATTGCTAGGTTTTACCTTAATGGCTTTTTATTGCTTTGCTATGTTTGCAAACAAACATTTAGCACTTATTTATTTGCTTCAATTTATAGTTGGTTTTAGTGGCAGTTTAATAGGTAGTAGCATGATGGCTATGACACTTAAAACAGCAAATACAAATGTTAAAACAACCGCTATGGGCTTTTACCAATCAGTTTACAGCATAGGCATGACTCTAGGCCCTATTTTAATGGGTGCTTTAGTTGATACTTTTAATGCTGATTTACGCCCCGCTTTTTTAGCAATAGGTTTAATTGCTTTATCCTCTTTGCCTTTTATCTTTTTTATAAAAAAACTTTAATTTTACAAAAAAAAACACTAGTGGCAAATTTGGTTTTGCCACTAGTGTTTTTTTTAATATTTAAAACTACCGCTTACAAATCATCATATTTAAAGCATGCAATTTTATGCCCTTGAGCTACCTCTTTTAAGAGTGGTTTTTGATTTTTGCATTTTTCCGTTACATAGTTACAGCGCCCACAAAAAGGGCAACCCTTAGGCCTGTTTATATTGCTTGGCGCTTCACCCTGTAGCGGTATTATTACCTTTTCTTTTGCGTGGTCTATCACAAAAACTGATTGTAACAGTGCCTGTGTATATGGGTGCATAGCGTTATTTTCAAGCTTTTCTCGTGGTATAATTTCCATAACGTGGCCTAGATACATAACCATTAAACGGTGCGAAATAGACTGTACTAAAGCTAAATTATGGCAAACAAAAATAATGCCAAGTTGTTTTTCTTTTTGAATTTTGACTAAAAGTTGCATGATTTTATCTTGCACTGAAACATCAAGTGCACTAGTAACTTCGTCACAAATAAGCACTTTTGGCTCTAGTGCAAGCGCACGTGCTATACCTAAACGTTGGCGTTGCCCGCCGGACATTGAGTGTGGGAAACGCTCGGCAAATTCAGGCGATAGCTGAACTTGTTCAAGCAAATTTTGAACAAGCTCATCAACTTGTTTTTTGTTCATACGTTTAAAGTTTCTCACTGGCTCGCTAATAGCGTTTCGCACCTTCATTTTTGCATAAAAAGCAGAGCTTGGGTCTTGAAAAACCATTTGTATGTTTTTCCTGTGTTCTCGCAAGGCATTACCTTTTAAATTAGTAATATCCTCACCGTCAAAAATCAGCTCACCAGAAACTGGTTTTTCTAGACTACAAAGCATTTTTAGCAAAGAGCTTTTTCCACAGCCACTTTCGCCAACAATTCCAAGTGTTTCGCCTTTATATAGCTCTAAATCTATGCCGTTACACGCAGCTACATAATTGTTTTTATCTGTATAATAATGTTGCGACAAAGCTTTTGCTTGTATTAACGGCTTAGACATAACTTTGCCTCCTAAAATCAGGTATAGCGGCAATTAAATTTTTTGTGTAATCACACTGTGGGCTAGCTACTAAACTTTGCGCTTTTCCGCTTTCAACTATACGGCCGTTTTGCATAACAACAATAGTATCCGCAAGGTATGCTGCAACAGCAAGGTCATGCGTTACAAGCACAATAGAGGTATTTGCCATACCTCGCAGTTCGGCTAGTTGTTTTACAATTTGGCTTTGTATTGTAACATCAAGCGCACTTGTAGGCTCATCTGCAAACAAAATTTGTGGTGTATAAGTCATGCCCATAGCTATTCCAACACGTTGGCGCATACCGCCTGATAAATCAGCAGGTATGGCTTTCATTATAACTTCGCTGTGTGGCAAACCTGTGTTTTCTAATTGTTTGCGTGCTTTTTCCCACGCAAGTGCTTTAGTTATTTTTTCATGTGCACGTATAAACTCCACAAACTGGCTACCTATTGTTCGCACTGGGTTAAGCATAGCACCAGAATCTTGAAATATCATAGAAAGCTTTGTGCCACGTATTGGGTTGTATTCTTTTTCGGTAGTATTTAATATAGATTTCCCATCTAAAATAATATCACCGCCCGAAACCTCGCCACCAACTGGCAATAAACCCATTGCAGCACGTATAGCCGTTGTTTTACCGCTACCACTTTCGCCAACAAGTGCAGTGATTTCACTCTCGCCAATTGTCAAGGTAAAATCATGCAAAACAGCTTGTTTTTCAAAGCTAACTTCTACATTTTTATATTCTAGCATAATGCCCCGTTTCACAAATTTGCTTTAAATGTTTTAAACAGCTGGTTTAATATCAGTTGTTATCCAGTAGTAATCAATAGTTGCAATTTCTGCCCCTGTTATAATATTCGCATTTGAAATCATACGACTATTGTAATAACCATGAACTATATGTGCAGCGTCGTCAATCAAAATTTGTTGTAAATCTGTAATTATTTCAACACGTTTATCAACATCTGTTTCAACCATTAAGCTCTCATAAAGTGTATCATAATCGGCATTTTTGTAGTAGCCGTAACTATCAGAGTTACCAGAGTACCAGTTGCCTAAAAAATCTTGTGGGTCGCCAACACCAACTGTTATTGAGTTTGATGTTATTAAGTCAAACTCGCCTGCATTTTGTAAAGCTAGTGCTGTATCGTAGTCACGTATATTAACTGTAACTTTAATGCCTACTGTAGAAAGTTGCAATGAAATAGCCTCTGCAAAGTCGTTTAGGTTTCGGCTTGTGTAAACAACATAGTTTAAGTCTATGTTTGTGCCGTCAATTTCACGCCAACCATCGCCGTCACTATCAACTATGCCTGCATTATCAAGTAGCTTAACGGCTTCATCAACGTTGTATTCAAATGGGTTTGTGAGTTTATCATAGTTATATGCAAGTGATGAAGGGAGCACAGAAAAGCCTGGTGTGTACATTCCGCCAACAACAACATTGCAAATTGTTTCGTGGTCTATAGCCATAATAGCAGCTTGACGCAAAGCTTCATTTGCAAAGACACCGTTGTAATTCATGTAAGTGCCACCTGTGCGCACGCCAGCAGCTGTATGAACATAATAGTTTTCATCTGCTGAAAGCTTATCAAGGTCACTAGCTGTTGTGATGTTCTCCGCAACATCTATATCGCCGTTTTGTAGCGCCATTGATTTTGTCGAGCTATCATCAATTAGCATAACATTTACTGTATCAAACGGTACTTCACCATCATGATAGTATTCGTTTCTTGACATATCAATGTTTACACCTGCATTTGTTGCATCAACTTTATATGGGCCTGTGCCTATAACTTCAGTGTCAATAACAGATGTATCAACTATTGCAAAGTATGGGTAGCTTAAAATGCCAGGTAAGTTAGCAGTAGGCGCTGCACAAACAATAGTAACTTCGTTTGTTTCATCGTTTGCTTCTATGGAATTGTAAATTAAATAACCCTCTGGGTTAGAGTTGCCAGTACCGCCTTGGTCTGCGTCTGTTTCTTTATACAAACGCTCTATTGACGCTACAACAGCAGAGGCTGTTACAACATTTCCGTTTGAAAATTGAACACCATCTTTAATTTTCAATGTCCATGTTGTGTAGTCCTCAGAAACTTCGTAGCTTTCAGATATATTAGGCTGTGCAACAACGTTTTCATCAAATTTAAATAGACACTCTGTTATGCCGTAACGCACGCCACACCAGCTGGAGTTTACGTTTACTATTGGGTCTATTGAATCAGAATAATTATAGCAACCAAAGTTTAAGTGTTTTACATCGCTAGCTGTAGCCTCACCAGTGCCTGTTTGCTGTGTGCTACCAGTTGTAGCACCACAAGCAGTTAGCAAAGTGCTAGCCACCATTACCACTGCAAGCGCAGCAGCTGCTTTTTTAAAAATTTTCATGTTTTTAAACCACCCTTTTCTTTTATTGTTAATTTGCATATTATCATTGCGTGGGTCTAGAACATCACGCAATGCATCCCCAAACAAGTTAAAAATTGCCACTGTTACAAAAATAGCAGCACCTGGGTAAAACATAAGCCACGGGCAACTTTCCATATACTGCCTACCCTCGTTCAGCATATAGCCCCATTCAATAGTGCTTGCAGTGGCACCTAGCCCCAAAAACGAAAAACCTGCAAGCTCTAACATCATACCGCCCATATCAGATGTTGCTGTAATCACAAGCGCTGGCAAAACCGAGGGCAACATATAGCGCATAACAATTAAATAATCCCTAGTGCCTGAAAGTTTCGCAGCTGAGATGTAGTCCTTATACTTTTCCTTTAACACTAAGCTACGTGCAAGACGTGCGTATTTTGTAAAACTAACCATTGTTATTGCTATAACAGCGCTCATTATACCCGCCCCCATAACACCACAAACCGCAATAGCAAGCGCCATACCCGGAAACGAAACCATTATATCGCAAAGCGTCATAAGTATTGCGTCTATTTTTCCGCCGAAGTAACCAGCTGTTAGCCCAATTACAGAGCCTATTGTAAATATTGAAACAACTAATATCAATGTGTAAAAAATTGACGCTCTAGTTCCGTAAATCACACGAGAGAATAAATCACGCCCCATTTTATCCGTGCCAAAAATATATGTGCTATCTGGTGCTTTAAAAGCGTCTGAAAACACTGCCTCGTAGGGGTCAAAAGGTGTTATCCAAGGTGCAAAAATTGCTACTAGCATCACCAAAAGCACTAAAGAAGAAAAAAACATAAACTTTCTTTTATTTTTTTGCATACTTTTGCCCTCCCTTTTTGACACGGGGATCAAGGTATTTATACGAGGCATCAACAAACATATTAACTAGCATATAAATAAGCGCAACCCAAAGCACAAAACCTTGTATAACTGGGTAGTCCATAGCTGTAATAGCGTTTAAAGCCAAAGAACCAAGTGCAGGGTAGGAAAATATTATTTCCACAACAGCTGTACCGCCAAGCAATGAACCCAAAGAAAGCCCAAACATTGTTAAAAGTGGCAATATAGCATTTGGTACAACATGCCTACATAAAATTATATTTGATGAAATACCACGCGCTTTTGCACCAGCGACATAGTCTTGGTTTAGCTCCTCTAGCACTGCGCCACGTATTTGCCGTGCAAACTGCCCTGACATTGCAAGAGCTAAGCTTATAGCGGGTAAAATCAGCCTATCTATACCACCACTAGTGGAAACTACAGGTAGTAAATCCAGTTGTAGTGCAAATATGTGTAGTAGCATCATGCCAACCCAAAAGTTAGGCAAGGAAATACACAAAAATGTTATTGTACGCATTATATTATCTATAATTCCATCTTGGTTCAAGGCTGAAAGTATACCTAAAGGAAAAGCAAAGAGTATTAAAAACACCATTGATAAACCCGCCAGTGATATTGTAGGCCACAAACGGCTCACAAGCATGCCTAGCACTGGCTCACCTGTTGAGTATGATGTACCAAAATCAAGCTGTAAGCACGAAAACAACCAGTCAAAATACTGCACGAAAAACGGCCTATCTAAACCTAGCTCGTGGCGCATTTGCTCCAAAACTTCCTCTGAGGGTATATTGCCACTAACAGCAAACATAGCACGCACAGGGTCACCTGGGGATAAGTATAAAAGCAAATAGCTTATTAAACTTATGCCTAACAGCACTACTATTATTTTAAGTATGCGTTTTATCATTTCCCCACCCTTTAACATATCGTTTTTGCATTTTGTTAGCAATTGCTAACAAACTTTATTTTGCATTATAGCACAGCTTAGGCTTTATTCCAAACGTTTGCCAGCATCGTTTTAATGTTTTTAAAAACATTAAGGTTTCAAACAAATTTCAAAGAAAACAAACGAAGGAATATTATAAAAAGCTATAAAAATAAAAAAAACAGCTGTTTATTCTACAGCCGTTTTTCGTAGATTGCCACATAAAAATGCAACAAAAATAAAACATTGCAGGTCTTCTGACTCACGTTTATGAAAACTAAGTTTTCAAATTTATGTTCTACCTTCCCAGTTGCCCAGTGACTGATTTTCATCAACGAACATAAACATTCACGTATACAGCGGCGGGTACCGTGTGCTTTACACTTTCCTTATTACCACAAGCTAAGTAAAATTACTCGACTTTTGGCCACAATGTTTAATAATTTTTAATTTAGTTTTTTTATTATATCACTCTTGCCTAGGTGTGTCAATAAGTAAACTTAGTATATTTTCAAAGTTTTTTATGTTAACAAATCCTTTAATTTCCTTGACATTTCGCTGTTTTTTAGTTATTATAAACCTTGCATAAAAAACATTTAATAATAACTATAAATAGAGGGAAACACAATGTTACAAGTAGAAAACGTTACACATGGCTATGGTGCAAGGCAAATATTAAAGGAGGCATCTTTCAGGCTTTTAAAAGGCGAGCACGTAGGCCTTGTTGGTGCAAATGGCGAGGGCAAATCGACATTTTTAAATATAATTACAGGTGTGCTACCACCAGACGAGGGCAGTGTTTCTTATGGTAAACACGTTACAGTTGGCTACCTTGACCAGCGCAGTAGCCTAACACCTGATAAAACAATTAGAGAAGTTTTGCACGAGGCTTTTGAGCACATGTATGAAGTTGAAAAAGAAATTATGGTTATGTACGAAAGCATGGCAGATTGCTCTGAAGAAGAAATGACAGCCCTGCTTGAAGAAGTTGGCGATTTGCAAGATATACTAGACCACAGTGGTTTTTATACGCTGGACAGCCATATTGAGGAATATGCTAATGGTTTAGGCCTTGGCGAAATAGGTTTAGATAGGCCTGTTGGTAATTTATCTGGTGGCCAGCGCACAAAAGTTTTATTGACAAAGCTTTTACTACAAAAACCTACAATTTTAATTTTGGACGAACCTACAAACTACCTAGATGAAAACCATATTGTATGGTTAACTAAATTTTTGCAAAACTACGAAAATGCATTTTTACTTGTTTCGCACGATACTGGTTTTATGAATAGTGTTGTCAACCTAATTTACCATGTTGAAGACGCTGTTTTAACACGTTATAAAGGCGATTACGAAAACTTTCTTGCGATGTATGCTTTAAAGCAACGACAAATTGAGCAAGCTTATGAAAAGCAACAAAAAGAAATTGCTGATTTAGAAGATTTTGTTGCACGAAACAAAGCACGTGCGGCAACCGCAACTTTAGCACGTAGCCGTCAAAAACGTTTAGATAAAATGGAGGTTATAGAGCTTTCAAAAGAAAAACCAAAACCAACCTTTAATTTTGATTATTCACGTGCACCTAGCCGTTTTATAGTTGAAGGTAAGGATTTAGTCCTAGGCTATGACCACGCTTTAACTAAACCGTTAAACTTTGCACTTGAGCGTGGGCAAAAAGTTGCCATAAAAGGCGTTAATGGTCTTGGTAAATCTACATTGCTTAAAACTATGCTTGGTTTAATACCTGCATTTAGCGGCGAGGCTATACGTGGCGAGTATTTAGATGTTGCCTATTTTGAACAAGAACATATAAGTGAAAAAAACACAGCACTTGAAGAAATTTGGAAAAGTTTTCCTAGTATGTCAAATGGTGAAGTACGTAGTGCCCTTGCTAAATGCGGACTAACAACAGAACATATCGAAAGCCAAGTACGCGTATTAAGTGGTGGCGAAAATGCTAAACTACGACTTTGCAAATTAATGCTTTCAAAAATGAACTTTTTAGTACTTGACGAACCTACAAACCACTTAGACGTAGTTGCTAAAGAAGAATTAAAGCGAGCTGTAAAAGCTTTTAAAGGCACAGTTTTACTCGTTAGCCATGAACCAGATTTTTACCAAGATGTAGTAACAGATATTTGGAATATTGAGGATTGGTCAACAGTTGTATAAGTAGATATCGCAGTTAGCAAGCAGTTAACTTATAACAGCAAAATTATTCTATATCCGAATAAATATAAGCGGAGGTTTTATGTTAACATCTTTAGGTTTAGTTTTTTTGGTTGGTCTTGCACTTGCTAGTATTTGCCAAAAAATAAAGCTACCACGCATAATTGGCATGATGGCAACTGGTGTTATCTTAGGGCCCTTTGTTCTCGATTTTTTAGCACCTGAACTGCTAGATATTTCATCTGAGCTACGGCAAATGGCTTTAGTTATTATTTTGCTAAAAGCTGGGCTTTCACTAAATATATCAGATTTAAAACAAGCAAAAAGACCAGCCTTTTTACTTGCCTTTTTGCCAGCTAGTTTTGAATTAATAGCTTATCTTATTTTTGCACCTTTACTGTTAAAAATTAGCTTAACGGAATCACTGTTAATGGGTTCTGTTTTGGCAGCTGTTTCCCCTGCTGTTGTAGTACCAAAAATGATAACACTTATAGAGCAAAAGCGTGGCACAAAAAAAAGCATACCACAAATGATTTTAGCTAGTGCATCTTTGGATGATGTATATGTAATAGTGCTTTTTACAACCTTTTTAAGCATGGCTACTGGTGGAGAATTTTCGGCTTTTTCGTTTTTTGACATACCGTTAGCAATAATTTTTGGCAGTTTAGGCGGTGCCATAATTGGTTTTATAATTGCAAAATATTTTGTATTTCAGCACAGCCAAAACAAAAGTGTGCGCAATAGTATTAAAGCAATAATTTTACTTGGTGTTGCGTTTTTATTACTAGCAACTGAAGAAATTTTAGAACATGTCGTGCCTTTTTCCGCCATGCTTAGTATAATTAGCATGGCTGTCACTACAAAAATAATTGCTGATAAAACAGTTTCAAAAAGCCTCAGTGAGCAGTTTGGCAAATTATGGCTTGCAGCTGAAATTATGCTTTTTGTTTTAGTTGGTGCAGCTGTGGATATACGCTACACATTAAATGCAGGTTTGCCTGCAATAGCACTTATATTTATAGCGCTAACTATACGCAGTTTTGGCACATTTTTAGCGCTATTAGGTACAAAATTGCACAAAAAAGAAAAATTCTTTTGTGTAATTGCATATTTGCCAAAAGCCACTGTGCAAGCTGCTATAGGAGCTATACCTCTAAGCATGGGTTTACCTAGTGGCAATATAATACTTTCGGTTGCTGTATTAGGCATTTTAATAACTGCACCACTCGGAGCTTTTGGCATGGAACTAACTGCTGATAAATTTTTAGAGCAAAATTAAAATTTATCAGAAAAAACATTAAAAAATCATATTAAACTAAAAACCGCAAACAAAAAGGCGATACTGCAAGTTTTCTAAACTGCTGTATCGCCTTTAAATTTTAAATTAGGTATTTGGCGCAGCCAACGCCGCTTTGATAATATAATTATAAGGTTGGTTAAATTGTGGCAGGAAAAACACATCCAGAAGTTTTAATTTATCTATGGTAATGCCTTCTTGAATTGCTAGTGAGAAAACATGTATCCCCATAGAAACATCTTGCTCTGAAGCAACTTGCGCACCAACTATACGGCGAGTTTCTTTTTCAAAAACAACTCTAAAATCAACCGCATACTTTCCGCCTACATATGCTGCTCGTTGCAAATCTGAAACATCAGAGTATGTTACATCCTTGCCAATTTCTTGCGCTTTTGCCACTGACAAACCTGTTGAAACTAAATTTAAACCTAAAACAGAAACGGCATTTGAACCTTGTACACCCGCAGATTGTAACGGAACACCACAGATGTTGCTTCCCGCGATCATACCTGACCGCACTGCATTTGTAACTAGTGCTGCATAACCTGTACCTCCTGTTGTGTTATCTTTTACAGTGGCGCAATCGCCGATAGCATAAACATTGGGGTCGGAGGTTTGTTGATAATCATCAACTATATATGCACCATTTGTAAATACATCTAAATGGCCATTTCCTAAAGTGCAGTTTGGCTCAAAACCAGCTGCTAAAATAACAAGTTCTGTATGGATAACGCCTTTATTTGTTACAACTGCGCTAACCTTACCATTCTCACCTTCGTAGCCGATAACTTCATGGCCGAAAGCAAGAGCTATGCCAACTTTTTTAAAGCGTGCCTCTAGCATATCTGTAAATTTTTTATCGTAACTGTTCGCAAGGCAACGTTCCTTAGCATCTATAAGTGTAACTTCTTTACCATTTAACTGAAAAGCCTCTGCAAATGCAACACCTATATAACTAGCACCAATAATTGCTACGTTTTCTATAGAATCATCTGTTTTGAGTTTTTCTAATATCTCTGTAGCATTTTTAAAAAGTTTTATGGAATGAATATTCTCCAGCTCTGCACCTTTTACATCAATAATTGTTGCTTCAGAGCCAGTCGCAAGAACAAGTTTATCATAACTTTCGGCATATTTTTCGCCATTCTTGCCAGTTGCATATACAATTTTTTCAGTATAGTCAACACTATCTACTACGGTTTCCATATACATCTTTGCGCCTTTTTCTTCAAGCGCCTGCATGCTAGAATAAAAAAGTTCATCCGCTTTACTAATTCTATCTCCTAATAATAAAGCTGTACCACACATTAAAAAACTAATATTATCGTTGCGATCAAAAACCACAACTTCACAGTTTTTATTATTATCAAGTATCGTGTTAATGCAGGCTGTACCTGCATGGTTTGCGCCAATTACTACAATTTTTGCTGTGTTGTCCATATTAGTACCCCCATTCTATATCTTTTCTCTTTTTAATTTGATAGTATACTTCCCCAAGATATACTATCTGTAATTGGAGTTTATCACAAGTATAAGCAGCTTGTCAACGACTTTTTTGACATTATAGCATTATTCAGCGTTTGCCATGTTTTTATCAGCTAATTCCATGCATTTTCACGTATTTACAAGCATTTTTTTTGTAACTTTTTATTAAATAAAAAATAATACCTAAAAACATAAAACCTTGTAAACACAAGCGTTTACAAGGTTTTATATAATTTTTTTCAAATTACACCAACAAATATATTTTTCATATTTTTTTGCAATTTTTAATAAAATAAATAAAATTAAAATCACATTATAATTTTATTCTTCACCTGCTGTTTGTGTAGGTTCAGGGGTGGCGCTCGGCGTTGTCGTGGCGCTTGGTGTGGGGCTAGGTGTGGGGCTTGGGGTTGGGCTAGGTGTGGGGCTAGGCGTAGGGCTTGGTGTAGGGCTTGGCGTAGGTATTATTTCAACATCCCTATCCGCTGCTATATACACTGTTATTATACTTCCTGTTTCAACGCTAGTGTCATGCACTGGGTCTGTTTTAATAACACAACCAGATGCATATGAACCATCGTTTTCCCTCATTACAAACCTTGCAGTTAAACCAGCTTTAATAAATTCTTCCTCAGCTGTTGCTTGAGTAAACCCAGTGGTGTTTGGAATTTCCACCATCTCTAAACCCTTGCTCACAATAAGTTCTATTACTTTATTTTCAGATGTTAGCTCCTCGCCCTCTTTTGGGTTTTGTGATAAAACTACGCCTACTGGCATATCTGAAAATTCTTCTTCAATTATTCTGAACAAATATTTTTCAGAATATATTGAATTTGCTTGCAGTTGCTCAAAAGTAAATCCAACAAAATCATCAATATACTCTTTTTGCTGTATAGGTGTTAAAGTTGGGGTCGGTGTGGTTTGTGTTTCCTCTTTATTTTTGTTTGGTCCGCCTAAAAACAGATATACAGCTAAACAAGCTAAAACCAAACTTATTATAGAAATTGGTGCAATTATATTTGTTAAAGAGATTTGTTGTTTATTTTTCTTTTTATTTTTAATAATATTTTTTTTAATTTTTTGCGTAAGCTCTACGGCTTTTTCTTGAGAATTTAAGCACTCAAATAATTCAGTAACGTTTTGTAAACGTTCAGCTGCTTTTAAATTTAAGCCTATACTTAACACCTGCGAAACATATTGCGGTATGCTCGTCTCTAAACTTTTTGCGCTAGGGTTTGCGTCTTGTATCAATCTTTGCGCTGCTGAGTGTGGATTTTTGCCAGTTAGCACAGTATAATAAAGAGCTGATAAAGCGTAGGTATCTGTATATCTCCCCTCAAATTCAGCAGTAGAATATTGTTCTGGTGCACAGTATCCCTCATATAATTGAGCGTGCAAATCATTACCTACCGTACGCAAACCTATAGTGGCATAACCAATAAGCCTAGCTGAACCATTTGGCGGAATAACTATATTATCAGCACATATTCCACGGTGTACAAGCCCTGTTTCGTGCATTATTTCAACACCATCAAATATAGGTTTTAGCAAAGTTTTTGCACGTTCTTGAGAAATTTTACCTTTGTTTTCTCGCAGATAACGTGTTAGCGAACACCCCTCTACACATTCCATAACTGCATACGTTGTATCGTTTGTATCAAACACTTCTAATACGTTTAATAGACCTGTGCAAGGAGTTAATTTTTTTAAGGAATGGTATAAATCAGCAAAATCCATACGTGTGGTTTTATACATAACCTCACAACCCTCTTTTGCTGTTACTTCACCATGCTCATTGCGATCAGCCGCAAGTGTAACAGGTAAATATTCTTTGATAAAAACTTTTTGTGTGCTTTTTATTTCTACTGCGCGATAAAACATACCCTCGCCATCAGCGTTAATAAATTTACCTATCTTATATTTTTCTATAAGATTAGTACCATATGCTAGCGTACCATGTGGATTTTCGTGTGGCGCTGTCGTTTCTGTTTGTGGCATATTGCGCCCCCTTTTTTTGTTTATCTATATTATTGTCACAAATTAATCATTTCAATAATAATTTTATGCTAAATCTTCTTCGTTTTCAAGGCTATGCCAAACATTTTGCACATCATCGTTTTCTTCTAATGCGTCTAATAATTTACCCATTTTCACTAAATGCTCAGGTTCTGTTAATTTTGTTGTTGTGCTTGGTATCATAGCAATATCTGCTGAAATAAAAGTATAACCCAACACTTCAAGTGCATCTCGCACTGCTGAAAAATCAGCTGGTGCAGTTGTAATTTCAGCTACATCCTCACCTGCGTCAAAATCCTCTGCGCCTGCGTCTAATGCTTGCATCATTAGTTCATCAGCGTCTTTATCTTCAATATCAATAACTATTACACCTTTTTGTGTAAACATAAAACTAACGCATCCCATCGCCCCTAAGTTTCCACCTTGTTTATCAAAATAGTGGCGTAAATCTGCAGCTGTGCGGTTTTTATTATCTGTTAGCGTTTCTACCATAATTGCTACACCACCTGGGCCATACCCCTCGTATGTCATTGCAGTGTATTCCTCTTTATCTCCGCCCTCGGCTTTTTTTATAACACGCATAATATTATCATTTGGCACATTTGCACTTTTTGCTTTAGCTATAAGCTCTTTCAATTTGCTATTAGAGTTAACATCAGGGCCACCCTCACGCACTGCAACAGAAATTTCTCTACCTATCTTTGTAAAAACTTTTGCTCTTGCACCATCTGTTTTTTCTTTTTTTCTTTTAATTGTACTCCATTTTGAGTGTCCTGACATTGGTATTTCCTCCTATAATAAAGCGATATTTCGCAAAAATCAAATACGCAAATATTTTAACACAAATACCGTTTTTTTGCAAGTGTTGCACCATTGTTACAAACTTTTATAATATTAATTTCAATGTACTAAATATAAGCTTTTATAATAGAAAATAAAAATTTTATTTTTTTGAATAAATCAAAAAATCTCTGGGTAAACTAAAAGCGTAAGGGCAAGGTGCTCTTGCAGTTTTCAAATTTGAAAGGAGATTTCATCATGGATCGCAATGCAAAAAACTATAGCGAAAACAAGGCATCAAATAAAACTCAAAATTCAAAATCAACAAACTCTACTAGTGGCGCTAGCAACAAACAACCAAACCAATACACCAAAGGTGCAGACGATAAGAGCGCAAAAAATACCACTAACAAAGATTGCAAATAACCTAATGGAAACCTGTTAGAAAATTTTGCAAATAAAAAAACACACTATTTTCTTTTAATTTTATAATTAAAGAAAATAGTGTGTTTTGTTTTATGCTTATTGCATTAAAAACAAAGTTTTTTATTCTGGCGTTAAATCTCGCCATATAATTTCAAAAAGTTCTTCTAAACGTTCTACCTGACCTGTCAAATAAAGCCAACCCAAAAGACACTCAAAACCTGTTGAGGCTCTGTACTCCTCCGCTGTTGCGTTTTTTGCAACACTTGCTTTGTTTGCATTTCTGCCACGTTTAAAATACGAAATTTCTTCTTCTGTTAGGATATCCTCAAGCAACTTATACTCT
This sequence comes from uncultured Faecalibacterium sp., assembly GCA_964370685.1. GTDB lineage: Bacteria > Bacillota > Clostridia > Oscillospirales > Ruminococcaceae > Faecalibacterium. The sequence goes on from CAYJKG010000032.1 coordinate 33,119, forward strand.
CTATGTTGCGCGCGTGCACTTACATATTTAACCTTAACGGCGTTTAACTTACCTGGGTGCAAAGTGGTTGTTTCTACTAAACGCTGCCGAACCATAAGCTCTAGCACACCATCACCCACAAAAGCTAAGTTTAACGGGTTTAGCATACGCACTTCTTTTTCTTGCATAGTACCTCCTATTAGAAGATATAGTCAAACTGATAATCGCCAATTAAAACGGTATCGTTTTCTTCAACACCACGTTTTACAAGCTCTTCAAACACACCACTTTGCTCAAGCTGTGTTTGGAAGTATTGTAAGCTTTCGTAGTCATCAACATTACTACCCTCCAATATGCGCTCAAGCCAAGGTGCTTCAACAATCCAGCTGTGGTTGTCGCCTTTTGTAATGTTAAACCCACGTGAATGCAATGGGTTTTTCGCTGGTTTTACATACTCTACTGCAAAAGTTTCCATTTTTGGTATATCTTTTAAATGTTCCCATAATAAAGCAGGTAACTCTTTTACGCCCTGCATAGTAGCAGCAGAAATTAAGCGGAAGATATAACCTTTACCCTCAACATAATTTTTAAATTCTTCTACTTGTTCCTCAGTTGCAATATCTGCTTTATTGCCAACAACTAATTGTGGACGCTCTGAAAGCACAGGGCTAAATGCTTTTAACTCATTGTTGATTTTTTCAAAATCATCTATTGGATCACGATACTCGCTACCAGAAATATCAACAACATGCAAAAGCAAACGGCAACGCTCAACATGGCGCAAAAAGTCATGTCCAAGGCCTATGCCCTCGCTTGCACCCTCTATTAAACCTGGTATATCAGCGCAAACAAAGCTTGTTTCACCACCAACAGAAACCACACCTAAAGTTGGCACTAATGTTGTAAAGTGATAGTTTGCGATTTTTGGTTTTGCCGCTGAAATTGTGCTAATTAAAGTTGATTTACCAACATTAGGAAAACCAATAAAGCCAACATCTGCAATAAGTTTTAGCTCAAGCACAACTTTAATTGCCTCGCCTGGCATACCTGGTTTTGCAAATTTAGGTATTTGTCTTGTTGGTGTAGCAAAGTGCTGGTTACCAAAACCTCCACGTCCACCACGACATATGCGCACTGTTTCCTCGTTTGAGATATCAGCTATAACAAGCCCGCTCTCTGCGTCTTTAATAACTGTGCCTATTGGCACACGTATAATTGTATGTGGGGCATTTTTACCGTGGC
>CAYJKG010000032.1:34439-35524 GCA_964370685.1 uncultured Faecalibacterium sp.
ATAACTGTGCCTATTGGCACACGTATAATTGTATGTGGGGCATTTTTACCGTGGCAATTTCTGCCCATGCCTTTTTCGCCATCTTCGGCTATATATTTTTTCTTGTAGCGGAAATCAAGCAATGTTGAAAGGTTTGTGTCACCTTTAAACAAAATATCACCGCCACGACCGCCGTCGCCACCATCTGGGCCACCAGCTGCAACAAATTTTTCACGATGGAAGTTAACTGCGCCATCGCCACCCTTGCCTGCACGCAAGGATATAGTTGCTATATCTATAAAATTGGTTTGTACTGCCATTTTAAAACCTTTCTGATTTTTAAACGAAAAAGCTGAGCCATAGGCCCAGCTTTTCAGTTCTGTCTATAATAGCGGGCAGAAATTACTGTTTAACACTGCATTTCTTGCCAGTTTTACCTCTACGCTCAAAACGAACTATGCCGTCTACTAAAGCGAAAAGAGTGTCATCGCTACCGATGCCAACGTTGTCACCTGGATGAATGTGAGTGCCACGTTGACGAACTAAAATGTTGCCAGCTAGAACAGCTTGGCCATCTGCGCGTTTTACGCCTAAACGTTTAGAGGCGGAATCACGACCGTTTTTTGTACTACCTACACCTTTTTTATGTGCCATTGTTTAAACCCTCCCTTAAGCTTTGATTGCAGTGATCTCAACCTTGGTATAAGGTTGACGGTGACCCATGCGGCGTGCGCTACCCTTTTTAGGGCGGTAAGTGATGATGTTAAGTTTTTTGCCTTTGCCGTTTTTAACAACTTTAGCTTCAACGCTTGCGCCATCTACTACTGGAGTGCCAACTTTGACAGCACCTTCTTCGCCAACTGCAAGAACTTTATCAAAAGTTACTGTGCTATCAGCTTCTACATTTAGCTTTTCAATGAAAAGCTCGGTGCCTACTTCTACACGGTACTGTTTACCGCCTGTGATGATAATTGCGTACATTATATTCATTCCTTTTTGTTCGTACTCGCTGATTGTAAGGGCAGGTTTACCTTAAACCTTTCAAAAGCCCACACCATGCGGCTTAAATATTATAGCAAAAACCAAAGCACAATGCAAGCTTTTTT
>CAYJKG010000033.1:0-35186 GCA_964370685.1 uncultured Faecalibacterium sp.
CATTCTTGAAATATTTTGAGACAACAAGTTATCTTGAAAAAGGCAAAAAACTTGCTTTTTTATACACCATTGCACGAAACAATTGCAATTATTATCACAGGCAAAACAAACACACAAAAAACATAGATGATATCCATGATTTGCCGAGTGAACTATCTCATCAATTTGAAACTATAATAACAGTTCGTTCAGCTGTGTCTACACTCGATGCCGAGGAGCAAGAAATAGTATTGTTGAAGTTTACAGGTGAGCTCAAAATAGCTGAAATAGCCGAATATTTGGGAGTTTCGAGATTTTCGGTATATAGAAAACTCGGCGCAATAGAAAAGAAACTAAAAGCTATATTAAAAAAGGAGGATTTTTATGGATAAAAAATTGGAGTCACTACTAAAAATATCTCATACACCACCTAATCTGAACGATAGCGAGGCAGATAAGTTTATCAATAGCATATCTTATCCAAAAGCAAAAGTGAGTGAAGTATTTATCTCTCAAGTTGGGTTCATTCGTAAACGAGTGTGGTTTTTGTTTGTTTTAAGCTTAAGTTTTGCTTTTTTTTATTCTAATAGTGCAAATATGCAGGCAGACACCATCACTGCTATATCGGCGATATTGCCGTTTATATCATTGTGTACCATTACGGAAATTCATAGAAGTGTTGCGTACAATATGGACGAAACAGAGCTTGTTTGTAAGTATAATCTGCCCAAACTAACTTTAATCAGAATTGGTATTTTAGGAACTGCAGGCTTTCTTCTTCTATTAATATTTGTTATTATCGTAAACAAAAACGACTACAGCATTTTTCGCAACACAATTTATTTGAGTGTGCCGTATTTGCTTTCTAGTTATGTTAGTTTATTGGTTACAACAAAGTACCAATACAAGGAAACAACATATGTTTGTGCGATAGTGAGCGGAATAATAAGTGTTTTTTTGATAGCTGGAAATCAAAAGTATCAAATTATCTACAGTCAGGATTTCACCTTTGTTTGGGTGGTGATTTTTATTGCCCTAGTCGGGCTTTTATCGTTAAGTCTTGCTAATTTTACAAAATTACAAAAGGAGTTAAAATGGAGCTTACAATTGATAGATTAACAAAACAATATAAAAATAAAATTGCGGTAGATAGGTTATCTGTCACCCTTTCCACTGGAGTATATGGATTGTTAGGGGCAAATGGAGCAGGGAAAACAACATTAATGCGAATGATTTGTGGCGTAATTCGCCCAACAAGTGGAGAGATTAAGTTTGATGAGATAGATGTAACAGATGAGGCTTATAGAGATGTTCTCGGATATCTACCACAGGATTTTGGCTATTACCCAGAATTTACCGCACAAGATTTTATGTATTATATCGCAAGTTTAAAAGGTTTGCGAACATCTCAAGCTAAGGTACGAACAAAAAAATTATTAGAAGTTGTGTCGTTGACAAAAGTTGCTAAAAAGAAGATAAAAACTTTTTCAGGGGGCATGAAACAACGTCTAGGCATTGCACAGGCGCTTTTAAATAACCCAAAAGTATTAATCTTAGATGAGCCGACCGCAGGGCTTGACCCAAAAGAGCGCATACGATTTCGCAATTTTATCTCAGATCTCGGAAAAAACAGGATAGTGTTGTTGTCAACACATATAGTATCAGACGTGGAAAATATAGCAAACACCATATTAGTGATGAAAGATGGTCAGTTAATCCATAACGGGGCACTAAACGAAATAATAACCGCAATAGAGGGAAAAGTGTTCGAGTGTGTTGTAGATGTTAAGACTGCCGAAAAAATGATGGAGTATTACCCTGTGATTAACATTAGAAATGAGGGAGATAAAACATTTTTACGTATCGTAAGTGATGAAAAGCCACATAAAACAGCTGTTAGTGTCACCGCAACATTAGAAGATTTATATCTTTACTATTTTTCGGATGTTGATGCAGTGTTGTAAGGGGGTAGTAAAATGAGAAACATAAAAACTTTAGTAGCGTTTGAACTGGGAAAAATCGTAAAAACTCCAACATTTTATATTGGTGTAATTGGAATAATTCTTGCAAATGTATTTTTTTTGTATATGTCATTTTCACAATATCACTCATACGATGAAAGTGGAAATGATTTAGACGGCATGGAGGCAATAAATAGGTCGCAAGAAATAGCAGCAGATTTGAAAGGCGAAATAACGTCAGACAAAATAGACGACGTTATAGAATATTATTACGGACTATTAAGTGATGCAAAAAATGTTACCACTGGCGGAACCCTCACTAATGAGGCTTTTGCCTATTGGTACCGATATAATGATATTAACAACATGATAGCACAAGCATATGCGCCACCCTCCTCAGAGTATAGCTACTATGCGATAAATGGTATATCGAGCGGTGATGGTGCGATGTTTTATAGCAGCAGAGTGGCGAAAATAGCAGAAATTACATCGCTAGACAGCAGTTTTAACGATGAGCATTTATCGATTTTTAGTTCGCTTAATAGTGAATTAGGACCGTTTTACTACGATTATTATAATGGTTGGATGCAGATGCTCGAAAATTATTATTTCATTTTGGTGTTGATTACTTTTATAATGCTAGTTTGTGTATCGCCTGTTTTTTCAAATGAAAATCAAACGAAAATGAACTCGATTATTTTTTCAACACGGCACGGAAAGAAACTTTTGTTTACTTCGAAAATCATCTCGAGCTTGCTATTTGCTACACTTTTATTTATCGCAAGCATGCTTATGATGTTGCTACTATATCTCTTTGTATTTGGCGCAAATGGGGGGGACGCAAGTATTCAAGTGATGCGTGCTTATTTTATGTCACCTTATGATTTAACAGTGCTAGAAGCATATTTTGCTATTATGGGTATTGCTTATCTTGCGTATATCTTAATTATGATGATGAGTTTATTCATTTCTACAATTGCAAAAAATAACTTTTTAGTTGTTGTGCCTGTGACAGTAATCTTCGTAGCTCCTCTGTTTTTTCCCGAAAGCGAAACCCCTACAACTATTAACAATATTAATAATTTGCTTCCTATAAACATTTTGGAATCAGCCTCATTGCTGAATTTGTATGAGATATATTCAGTATTTAACATATCTTTAATGCCACCGTATGCGATTAGTATCTTTACTCTTTTTGTGACAATGGTTTTGTTAGTGGCCGCAAAAAACATATATAAAAAGAAAGAAGCCCTTTATTAATGATTGGTTTTCGCCATAGAGAATTCTTTTGTTTTAGCATATGGTAATATTAACAACAGGCAACGTTTAAGCGTTGAAGTATAAGAGCGTACAAGTAAGCGCTTTTATGCAGAACTTTTGAGAAGTTGTGCAAACGAGGCTCAACAACTAGTGTAGGCTGTAAAAGTCGAAACAAAACGACAATGGGGCTATCGTAAATGATTTTCATCATTTGCGATAGCCCCATGTTTTTTATCTGTAATAAATTAGCCTTGAGCGATAGCGCCTACTGGGCAGCCTTCTGCACAAGCACCGCAATCAACACAAGCGGCTGCGTCGATTTCGTATTGTGAATCGCCTTGAGCGATAGCGCTTACAGGACATGCGCCCTCACAAACACCACAGCTGATGCAAGAATCAGAAATTACATATGCCATAATAATATACCTCCTAAAGTTGTTTACAATTAATGTAACTCCATTTTAACATAAACTAAGAAAAAATCAATAGCTAAAATGCAATTTTATAACTAAAATGCTTAAAATTTACACAAAAAAAGTGGTTTGCCTATGCTAACTGCACAAAAAAGCTTTTTTGTTGTATGTGGTGAATTTTGATAATATATGTTATTTTTTTATATATTGTGGGCGAGTAAATGTGATTTTTATAGCATAAAAAATAAATATATTGGTTTTTAATGATATTTTTGCTATACTTATGTTAAATAAAAAATTGATAATATATATTACTAGATTTAAACAAGTAGGAGTAAACATGTTGACAAATGATAACGTTAAAAACGCACTTAATAATATAGATGAAAGCTGTTGTGCTGATATTTCAATTTTGCATAAATTAATATCACAAGCACAGGCTGTTGTGATTGGGGCGGGTTCAGGGCTTTCTACATCAGCAGGTTTGCAGTACGCAGGTGAGCGCTTTGAAAAATTAATGCCAGATTTCATAGCAAAGTACCATTTAAAAGATATGTATTCAGCCGCTTTTTATAAGCACAACAGCTTAGAAGAACATTGGGCATATTGGAGTTGGCATATTTATCATAATCGCTACCATGCAAAATTGAATAATACGTATCCAATGCTTTATAATTTGATGCAAAATAAAAATTTTTTTGTTTTAACTACTAATGGCGATCATTTATTTTTGTTGAATAACTTCCCAAAAGAGCGAATTTTTTATACACAGGGTGATTATGGACTCTTACAATGTTCGGTACCTTGCCATGAAAAAACTTATAAAAACGAAGAAATTATACACGAGATGGTTAAGCAACAAAAAGATTATAAAATTCCTTCTGAGCTTATTCCGTTGTGCCCTCGTTGCAAAAAACCAATGACAGTCAATTTACGCATGGACAGCACTTTTGTTGAAGAAAAAGGTTGGCATGATGCAGCAGAGCGTTATCAAAATTTTTTGTGTGATAATAAAGATAAAAAAGTACTGTTTTTAGAACTTGGTGTTGGTAGCAACACACCGGGTATTATTAAATATCCTTTTTGGAAAATGACAAACTCCTTTAAAAATGCTAATTACGCATGTATTAACTTTGGCGAGGCGATAGTACCAAAGGAAATTCAAAGTAAATCAATTTGCATTAATGCAGATATCAACCAAGTATTAAATTTGCTTGTTGATGAAAATAAAGTTTAATTTTATAGTTTATACGTTAAAGTGCTGTGGTTTTTATCCATAGCACTTTTTTTTAGTTTTTAGCATACCATAAAGTAAGATAACTAAAAATAGAGGGAAAATACTATGAAACAAAACATTGGTAAAAAAATATTTTCTGTTATACAAACAGATGCACGTCAAACAGCGGCAGGAAAAGCTCTTGAAAAAAAGGGGTATACAATTGTAGGCGCAGCCGAAATAGCGATTGCGGATTATATATTGTTACCGCTCCCGCTAGATGATACACGTTTGCAGTTAGCACAACTTTTAAGAGTGGCAAAAAAAGAGGCAATTGCTTTTGGAGGTAAAATTTCTGAAGCGGTAAAAATTGAGGCAGAAAAATCAGGTATTGTATTGCTAGATTATTTTGAAAGAGAAGAACTAGCAATTTTAAATGCTATACCAACGGCAGAGGGATGTATTTCTTTGCTGTTAACAGAACAAGAGGTGACAATTTGGGGAGAGGAAATATTAATAATAGGTTTTGGACGTTTGGGGCAAGCGTTAGCGATAAGGCTTAATGCAATGGGTGCACGGGTAACCGTAGCAGCAAAAAAGGCTTGTCAGCGAGCATTAGCACTTTCAATGGGGTGTAGTAAAGCGATAGACATTAAAACCTTAGCACATGCTTGCCAAAAAGTGGATACAGTTATAAACACAGCACCATGCATGGTTTTGCCAGCACAAATTTTAGAAAAAATGCCTAAACAAAGTTTGATAATAGATCTTGCAAGCAAACCAGGTGGCATCGATTTTACCGCAGCAGAACAACTAGGACACACAGCTATACATGCGCTAGGTTTACCATCTAAAAGTGCACCTAATTCTGCTGGTGCATTTGTAGCAGCTACAGTGCTTGAAATGATAGCAGAAAGGGGAAATTTATGAACACACATAATAAACAAAAAACAATAGCATTTGCACTTTGTGGTAGTTATTGTTCGTTTGCGGATATAATGCCACAAATTAAAGTATTAAAAAATAATTGGAATATACTACCCGTGATGAGTTTTGCTGCATCAAATAACGACACACGTTTTGGAACAGCTGATTATTGGAAAAAAGAACTATCGCAAACAACAGGTAACGAGGTTTTAACAAGTTTGCAAGGTGTTGAACCATTAGGCCCTAAAAAACTTGCAGATGCAATGGTGGTTGCACCTTGCACAGGTGTGACAGTTGCAAAAATAGCACTAGGCATATCTAACACACCTGTAACCCTTGGTGTTAAAAGTATGTTACGTGGTGGATGCCCTATAATACTTGCGGTTTCTACAAACGATGGTCTGGGTGCGTCACTTGAAAATATAGCTATGCTTTTGCAACGAAAAAATATATATTTTGTACCGTTTGGGCAAGATGATTACGAACAAAAACCGTTTAGCTTAAAGGCAGATTTTAATTTGATTGAAAAAACAATAGAAAAAGCCTTAAATAAAGAGCAAATACAACCTATTTTGCTGAAATAATGTTTGTTAAGTTATAAGAATAGTTATCAATGCAAACTATTCTTATAACTATGCTATTTTTTAGTTATTAAGTACCTTATATTTTACAAATTTTCACATATTTAATATATCAAAAAGGTTTTATTTTTTTCTGTTTTGTGCTATACTTATATATCATTGTTTATAAAATAAAGTGAAAATAGTTACTACTTTAGGTGTAGTAACTTAAAACTAGTGCGCTAATTTTAATATATTATCGTACTAATTATTAATACGTTCAGTTTTTTATTGTTTTAGCTACAGCAACTTTGAGCCTAAGCTCAAAGCGCTACTGTGGTGGTAGCAACGCAAAAACAATAAAAAACTTACCTAGGTATGATTTTTAAACAGGAGAAAGTATGCCAAATAATAAGCATAAAGCTAAAAATATGTTTTTTCGTGCGCTAGCATTATGCCTAGCGCTGTTTTTTGTGGCACAGCCATTGCAAGTTTCAGCAGATGGCCCGTGGGTAAGTACATGGGCATACACTGTTATTGATGCAGATTCTGGACAAGTACTTTTTACTCAAAATGGAGATACAGCTTACGACCCTGCCTCAATTACAAAAATTATGACATTAGGCCTCGCATGTGAAAAAGCAGCGGGTAATTGGGATATTTCGCTAACTGTTAGCGAAGAAGACGTTATGAGCTTAAATGGTACAGGCAGTAGTCATATTGCTTTGCGACCTAATGAGGTTATCTCTTTAAGAGATGCGCTTTATGCGGTTATGATGGTTAGCGCAAATGATGCTGCTAATACACTTGCAAGCTATTTAGGTGGTGATATTGCAGGCGGAGTTGATTTGATGAATGCGAAGCTAGAAGAGCTAGGTTTAGTTAACTCACATTTTGAAAACCCTCATGGACTTGACGAAGCAAACCATAAAGTTACGCCAAATGATATGGCACAAATATTAAGCTGGGCAATTAAACAAGAGGGTTTCTTAGAGTTGTTTACTAACCGTGAAACATATACAATGAACCCAACAAATATGCAGGAAGTAACGCGATATTTTTCACTTGATGATAGCCAGCGAATAGGTAGTAGCCAGTATTATACACCTGAAATTTTAGGAGCTAAAACTGGATATACTGATGTTTCTCGTTACACATATGCAGCACTTGCAGAAAAAGATGGTATGAGATTAATTTGTGTTACAATGCATAGTGAGCAAAAAACAGATAGATATATTGATGTTGAAACTATCTTATATCATGCTTTTAATAACTTTCAACGAGTTGAAATACCACCAATGGGCGAAGCAATATCATTTGATATCTACGGCGGCGGCGGTAAGCTTGGCGAAGGTAGTGCAACTGCTGAGGGGGCAAGTTTTTTACTTTTTAATGGGCAAGGTGCAGATACAATATCTTTATCACATGATGTTACTGAACAATATATTTTAGGAAAAACATATACGGGTAAAGCGGTTTACGTATTGCCTGAAAACGAAAATCAAGCAGCAGCAACAGTTTTTTCTGAGATGCAAGTTAGCACAATAGACGCAATTGTATCTGCAAATATTGGTGTTAACTTACCCGCTATGAAAGAAATGGGTTTTGCATCAAATGATTCTTCGATATTTTGGCCTACTTTAGGTGTAGTTAGTTTGCTATTATTTTTTCTTTTTGTGATATTTAAAATAAAACAAGCGTTGAGAGATAATAAACGCAAAAGAAGACAAAAAATGATGCGTCAACAAATGAAGCAAAGTCAAAGGCGAAATAATAGAAATAATAAAGATAACATAAATACTTGGTAAAAACAACAAAACATAGCTTAAAAAACTTGCATTTGTAACAAAAAAAGTATAAAATAGATAAAGCTGAAAACCTCAGAGAAAATTTTTAACTTTTTAAAGTTCAATTTAAATATTTTGGAGAAATTATGGGAAAATTTAATTTTATAAAAACATCGCTTGATGGAGTATTGATAATAGAGCCAACTATGTTTGGGGACGAACGTGGTTATTTTATGGAAACTTTTCATAAGGAAGAATTTGCGAATGCTGGCATAACTGCTGAGTTTGTTCAAGATAACCAAAGCCGTTCAGTAAAAGGTGTTTTGCGTGGTTTGCATTTTCAAAAAGAACATACACAAGGCAAGCTAGTGCGTGTTACAAAAGGCGAAGTTTTTGATGTTGCTGTTGATTGCCGTCCTAATAGTTCTAGTTTTGGCAAATGGGTGGGTGAAGTTATTTCTGAAGAAAATAAAAGAATGTTTTATGTGCCAGAGGGTTTTGCACATGGTTTTTTAGTTTTAAGCGATGTTGCAGAGTTTTGCTATAAATGTACTGATGTTTACACACCAAGCGCTGAGGGTGGCATACCATACAACGACCCAAGTGTTGGCATAGTTTGGCCGGATTGTGATGTTGAATTTTCTTTAAGTGCAAAAGATAAAGAACATAAAACTTTTGCAGAACAAAAATTCGAGTATTTTGAAAAATGGGGTAGTAAGTGAAAAAACATTTTGATAATTTTTGGCGTTACCGCTATTTGCTACAGCATTTAGTAATGCGTGATTTTAGGCTTAAATATAGGCGTAGCGTGCTTGGCGTTGTGTGGAGCGTGCTGAATCCACTATTAATGTGCCTTGTTTATTGGGTAGTGTTTTCAACAATTTTTGAAACACGCGATATGGGCATTGAAAATTTCCCTGTATTTTTAATTTGTGGTCAATTACTTTTTAGTTTTTTTGCTGATACAACTTCAAGCGGTATGAGTAGCGTTTTAACAGCCTCGGCTTTGCTTAAAAAGGTATATGTACCAAAATATATTTTTCCTTTAGAAAAATGTTGTTTTGGTATGGTTAATACATTTTTTAGTTTTATCGCTTTGATATTAATTATGATATTTACGGGTAACCCATTTACACCAGCAGCGCTATTGTGCATATATCCACTTATTACACTGTTTTTCTTTTCGCTCGGTGTGGCGCTTATTCTAAGTGCTTGCACAGTTTTTTTTCGTGATATCATGCACATGTGGTCTGTATTTACAACGGCACTTATGTATTTTTCAGCTATTTTTTACGAGCCAACAGCGTTTGGCGGAAATATAGTTTTTGGGTTAAGCTTGCAAACACTTATAGGTTTTAACCCTCTTTATTGGTACATAACAGCTTTCAGAACAACTGTTATGAATGGCGAATTATTGACAATAAATATGTGGGTAGTTTGCGGTGCTTGCGCAGTTGTATCAATGATTTTAGGTTGCACAGTTTTTAGCAGAACCCAAGATAGATTTGTTTTGCACATATAAAGGAGGCGAGGTAAATGGAGCCTATTATACAAGTTAAAAATGTTTCCATGCGATTTAACCTTGCCAGTGAAAAGCATGAAAGCATGAAAGAATATTTCATTGCACTTATGCAAAGACGCTTACATTATCATGAGTTTTTTGCACTAAAAGATATCACTTTAGATATTCAGCCTGGAGATTTTTATGGCCTTGTTGGTTTAAATGGCAGTGGTAAATCAACTTTACTAAAAGTTATTGCTGGTGTTTATAAACCAAGTACAGGTTATGTAAGAGTTAACGGCAATATTGCACCATTAATAGAACTTGGTGCAGGTTTTGATATGGACTTAACCGCAAGGGAAAATATATACCTAAACGGAACAGTTTTAGGTTTTTCACCAAAATATCTTGATGAGAAATTTGACGAAATTGTTGAATTTAGTGAACTAGAAGAGTTTTTAGATGTACCGCTAAAAAACTATTCTTCAGGCATGGTTGCTCGTATAGCTTTTGCTATTGCAACTATGACAAAACCTGACATACTAATTGCTGATGAAATTTTATCAGTAGGTGATTTTTTATTTCAGCAAAAATGTGAAGAACGTATGCAAAAACTATTAGAGGGTGGCACAACTGTTATTTTTGTTTCGCACTCTATAGAACAAGTAGAACGCATGTGTAATAAAGTTGCATGGATTAGTCACGGTCATTTAAAAATGAACGGAGATGTAAAAACAGTTTGCGATGCATACAAATTAGCACAGCGTGATGAAGAATAATAACAAAACAGCCCAACAAGGTTAACTTTGTCGGGTTGTTTTTGTAAAAAGAATTTTACATTTAAAATGAAATTTTAATTAATTGTAATTATTAACGATATTAAAAAGGTAGGTGAGAATATGTCAGAACAAACACAAAATGCCGATGTGGCACAGCAAGATAGCCCAAAAGGTATGCTTAGACGTTTGGCAAACCCAAAGCATTTTTTTGCACTTATTAAACGTTTTTGGAGCACTCTTTGCACGGAGGGCGTAGAACAACTATGGCGAGATATAGTTTTTAGGTTAGCACTGGCTTTTCACCGTGATTTGTGGCAACATAGGGCGGATATACCTACGAAGCGCCAATTAAAACAACAACGAAACACTCCAATATCAGTTGGCAAAATGAGCATAATTGTACCGTTGTATAACACGCCTATGCTTTTTTTAAAACAAATGATAAACTCTGTTTTAAAACAAACTTATCAAAATTGGGAGCTTTGTCTTGTTGATGCTTCAAATTCAGCTAATAGTGATGTAGCGCGTTACTGTTTGAATATAGCTAAAAAAGATGCACGTGTTAAATATAAAAAACTTGCAGAAAATAAAGGTATAGCAGAAAATACAAATGTAGGGTTTGCAATTGCAACAGGCGATTATTTAACACTTTTAGATCATGATGATTTATTATATCAAAATGCACTTTATGAAGTAGCAAAAGAAATTTTAGAACATAAAGCGGAAATGGTTTATAGTGATGAAATTGTGCTTTCAGCCAATTTAAAAGATCTTGGTGGGTATCATTTTAAACCAGATTACGCACCAGATTTTTTAAATAGTTGCAATTATATAACACATTTATGTGTTTTTTCTCGTGAGTTGTTTGAAAAAACAGGCGGTAAACAAAATGCAATTTACGATGGCGCACAGGATTATGATTTAATATTGCGCCTAACAGAAAATATTACATCGCCAAAACATATACGCCACATACCAAAAGTGTTATATGTTTGGCGAGCAGCAGCTGGCTCCACAGCTGAAAATTTAGTTGAAGCAAAACCCTATGCAATAAAAGCAGGCGAGCTTGCAATTGGAGATCACCTTGCACGCATTAAGCGTTTAGCGACAGTTACAGCGATTAAAGAGGCACCAGGCGCATATAGGGTGCACTACGCTTTAACAAGTACACCTAAAATAAGCGTGATCATACCTAATAAAGACCATACAGATGATTTAGAGCGTTGCCTTTCAAGTTTATATGCAAATGCTGGACTTTCAAATTTTGAGGTAATAGTTGCAGAAAATAACTCAACTGACAAACAAACTGAATTTTATTATGAGCAAATGCTCAAAAAATATGAAAACTGCAAATTAGTGCGCTATCAAGGAGCGTTTAATTTTTCAGCGATAAATAATTTAGCTCGCAAAAGCGCAACAGGTGAGTATTTGTTATTGCTAAATAATGATATAGAGATTATTAGTGAGGGATTTTTGCGTGAGATGCTAACATATGCACAGCGTGATGACGTTGGTGCAGTTGGCGCAAAATTATATTATCCAGATAACACAATACAACATGGTGGCGTAATTTTGGGTATTAATGGCAGTGCAGGGCATAGCCATAAAAGCCACCCTCGTGATGCAGTTGGCGATATTTATCGACTTGTTACACCGCAAAATTATATAGCAGTTACAGGTGCGTGCCTAATGTTAAAAGCTAAACTTTATGATGAAGTTGGTGGTTTATGTGAGGGTGATTTCGCCGTTGCTTATAATGACATTGATTTATGCTTGAAACTATATGAAAAAGGTTATTTGAATGTTTTTACTCCGTATGCTGAGGCATATCACTACGAAAGTAAAAGCCGAGGGCTTGACACTAATAGTGAAAACGCAAAACGCTACGAACGGGAGAAAACGGCTTTTCAAACAGTATGGGGTAAATATTTACCAGAAGGCGCAGACCCATATTATAACATACATTTTAATAATCTTTTTGAAAATTTTGGCTTGAAGTAATTATATTTGTTTGATTAGCCTTTGCTAGATAAATGTAATTTGAACAAACCTCTAGACACAGTATAAAATTGATTTGAACTAATATTTATCTGACTTACTAGAGTACTGTTTTATACGATATAAATATTAAAATATTTCTAAAAGGAATTTCCATGAATTTAAAAATAAAACGCACAAAAGAACTTTTTGGTTATGCGATAACTCTTACAAAAGAAATAGGTTTTGCTGGAATGTTCAGCCGAGGTATGGCTTTTTTTCGCCGACGCTGTTTTGCAAAAAAAGCGCCATACTTACCTACTAAAATAGTGCTAGATGCTCAACGTCAAAAAGCTGAAAAATGGCAAAATAGCACAAAACCAGTTATTAGTATACTAACACCATTATATAACACACAACCAAATATGTTGCGCGAGTTTTTAAATTCCTTACAAACGCAAACAGCACCAAACTGGCAAGCGTGCCTTGCAGATGCCTCTGATAGCACGCACGCTGAAGTTGGGCAAATTGTGGCTGAGTATATGGCAAAGGATGCTCGTTTTGCATATGTTAAAATTGAAAATGATGGAATTGCGCAAAATACAAATGCAGCCGCAAAACTTGCTACTGGTGAGTATTTAGCACTAGCTGATCATGATGATATACTTGCACCGCATGCAGTTTATGCTGTTACAAAAGCTATTGAAACACAGCGCAAAAATGGTGAGAGCGATGAGTTTTTTTACAGCGACGAAGCATTGTTTACAAAAAATATTGAACGTCCATTAGTTGGGCATTTTAAGCCAGATTACGCGCAAGATTATCTTTTAGCATGTAATTATATTTGCCACCTAGCAGTATTTAAAAAATCTATTTATGAAAAAATAGGTGGCGAGCGTAAAATTTGTGATGGTAGCCAAGATTTCGATTTATTTTTGCGTATTTTAGAGCATACAAAAATAGCAGTGCATATACCACAAGTTTTGTATTACTGGCGTGTGCATGAGGCATCAACTAGTGGTGGTGTGGACGCAAAACCATATGTAGCAACTGCCGCAAAAACTGCACTGCGTGAATATATAACAAATAAGGGGCAAAAGGCAGAAATTTGTGATGGCTTGTTTCCTAGTACTTATAGAGTAAAATGGGCTATTGAGGGCGAGCCTAAAGTTAGTGTGCTTATACCAAATAAAGATCACATAGAAGATTTAAAACTTTGTTTAGAGAGTATTTATAGCGAAACTACTTGGAAACGCTTTGAAGTTATAGTTATAGAGAATAATTCTACTGAAAAATCAACTTTTGATTATTATGATGAAATTCAAACTAAATATAAAAACTGTAAAGTTGTTTATTATGAGGGCGGGTTTAACTTTTCAGCCATAAATAATTTTGGGCGCAAAAGTGCAACTGGTGATTATTTGCTACTATTAAATAATGATGTTGAGATAAAAAAAGGCGATGGTGAATGGCTAGAGGAAATGTTGCGTCAATGTGCAAGAAAAGATGGAGCCGCAATTTGCGGAGCTATGTTATATTATCCTGATGACACTATGCAACACGCTGGTATAATAACAGGTCTTGGCGGTTACGCAGGGCATTGCCATAAGTACGGCAAAAAAGGCGGTAGTGGGTATATGTTCCGCGCGGCTACAGTACAAAATTTTTCAGCTGTAACGGCGGCGTGTTTGCTTGTTAAAACAACGGTTTATGATGAAATGAATGGACTTGATGAGAAATTTACGGTTGCATTTAACGATGTTGATTTTTGTTTGCGTGTGCGTGATGCAGGTTATAAAATTATTTGGACACCATATGCAAGACTAACGCATTACGAAAGTAAAAGCCGTGGTGGCGATGATAAAGATATGGCAAAAAAAGCACGTTTTAATGGTGAGCAAGCTCGTCTTTACGAAGTTCATACAAGAGATGGTATTTTAAACGACCCTTTTTATAACCCTAGTTTAACTAAGGATAGAGAAGATTTTAGCCAGAGTGATGATTTGCGAAATTTAAAGCAAAGCTAATTGCTAGAAAGGAAAAATGCATGCAATTGCACCCTATTAAACATTTTAACACTATAACATCGCATAAGTTTAGGGTTATGCGCTATTGTTTTGCATGTGGGCTTTACCTGCAAGGTTTATGCCATGATATGAGCAAATACACTCCTACTGAATTTTGGATAGGCATGAAATATTACAAAGGCACATATAGCCCTAACGATGCTGAACGTAAGGAAAAAGGTTACTCCTCAGCGTGGTTACACCATAAAGGCCACAATAAGCACCATTTAGAATATTGGATAGATTATAACCCTAAAGGTGAGTTTCCGCTTGCTGGTATGGAAATGCCACTTAGATATGTTTGCGAAATGGTTTGTGACCGAGTAGCGGCTAGTGAAATTTATTTAAAAGATAAATACACAAATGCCAGTGCTTATGAATATTATGACAGAGGTCGAAATCATTTAGTTTTACACGAAAAAACACGTGAATTACTGGAAAAACTCTTGCTAATGGTAAGGGATGATGGCAAAGAGCAAACTTTTAAATATATGAAACTATTGCTAAAGCAAAAAAAATAAAAAAATTGCAGCTTTATATTATTGTATATAGCTGCAATTTTTTATTATAGATTTTAAACATTTTTTAAAGTGAAGCGAAGAAAAATATTTAAAAATCTATACTTATTGTACTTGGCTGGATGTCATGATTATGCATTTTATGGGATAAAATAACAAGAAAATATAATTTATTAAGAAATCATTGCTTAATACTTGACTTATTACATGCTCAGCGTTTATTATGTATTATGTAGAGGAATGCTTTTTGATATAAAAATAAATGAAAGGAGAATTAAATGCAAGAAATTTTAGTTTTAGCGACGGGTATAGTTTTGTTATACTATTTTTATATAGCATTGCAATTCTCTATTGAAGTATTAAATGCAAATAGTTTGGGTAAAATTAGTAGTTTTGTTTTTGCATTAGTTAATACGGGTATATTAATGACAATGTTTTATGGTAGGCTTGCTATTGCTTATGCTTATCCAACAATGTTTTTATTTTTAATTTTAGAATTTAAATTAATTTCTCAAGAAAATTGGAGCAAAGCACTTTTTGGTACAACTGCTTTTTTGCTTAATTGGAGTTCTGTAAACTTAATTGTTTTTACAATTACTGCATTTTTATCAGGTATATCTGCTAGTGAATTATACAAATCAGACATATGGCTTTCGATAATTGTAATTATTTCGTATTTAATATTGTATTTAATTTTGCAATTATTAAAAAAAATAATGCCAGTGGAAATAATACGAAGAATTTCAGTGTTTCGTATTTATTCTTCGATAATGTCTAGTATTTCTTTGGTTATGATTTTATATTTAACACTTGAATGGTGGATGTTATTTGTAAATGAAATACATTGGTTATTTGTGTTATCAGCGATAACAACAGTTTTAGTAGCGAGCAGTATTTTTTACTTTTTATTTTATTTTAGCTCTCATTTAGTTAAGTTGCATCCTTTTAAACGTAAATCTGATGTTGCAAAAAGGCGACACAGTGAGGTTTTGGAACAAAAATTAATTGCAGAAACTAAAATGTATACCGATGATTTAACAAAACTTTTTAACCTGCGTTTAGTAAACGAACGTGTAGAAGAACTTTGCAGTGCAAATGATATTAGTTTTTCTATTATATATGGTGATTTATTAGGGTTAAAACATGTAAACGATAACTTTGGGCATATAGCTGGTGATAGATATATTAAAAGAGTAGCGCAAATGCTACGTACCTCTGTTAGAGCTAGTGATATTTGTGCCCGCATAGGTGGCGATGAATTTGTAGTAATTTTGGTGGATACTGATGAATTATCCGCGCCAATAGTTGTAGAAAAAATTTCAAAAAATATTCAAAAACAAAAATCTTTTGAAGAGTTTAAAATGTATATGACATTTGGTTACACATATGTAGATAAAAACCAAGAAGATAAAAATGTAAAAGCTGTGTTAGGCAAAGCTGAAACACATATGCGTAACGAAAAAGCTTTATATTATAAAAGAAAAGGGCGAGGTGAAGTAAAATGACAACTCAACTTGCTATACTTTTTTGTGTTGTAGCTTTAAGCTATGTAGCATATGCAAATACAGTGTTTTATTATGCAGAGTTAATTTTTGAAAAAAGAACAGATAAATATAAGTTATTAAAATTTGCTTTTATTTTAATAGATGCAGGATATGTGTTGACAGTTATTTTACCTGGTACATTTTTAACAGATATCATCTGTATGCTTTTATATTGTGTGGTTGTTTTGATAGAGGGATATTTACTGTATAAAATTTCGTGGAAAGAAGCGCTGTTTGGTGTTCTTTGTTTTGCATCAAATTTCTTTTCGGTGCGTTTTTTAGTGCTAACATTTATTTCAATTATTACCAAATCTCCTATGCATGAAATATTAGCAGATATGGAAATGCAATTAATATTAATGATAATTGCTTTATTAATACCGGTACCATATGTATTTTTATTTAAGAAATTAATACGTGTAGCAGTGATTAAACGTACATTGGCAACAAAAGTAAACCTAAAAATATCAACTTTTATTTTGTTACTTGTGTATATAAATCTTATTTGCTCAGTTGCAACTATTTATGCGCCAGTGCTGAATGTAAGTATTTCGGTTTTGTATTTGATGATAAGCGCTATTGTTCCTATTATAATTTTTTTAGTGATGATATATGTATTGCACTTGTATTCAAATTTAAACGATGTTGCAGAGGAATTTGAGGATATTATCTTTGATATTTCAAACACTCAAAAAACAGTTAGCGAAATGGAACAATACACAGAGATTGATTATATGACAGGTTGCTTTGTAAGAAGTGTTGCAACTGATACTATAAAAACATATTTAGAGGAAAAAATAGCGTTTAGTATTATTTATATTGATTTAGATGGTTTAAAAACTGTAAATGATAAATATGGACATGAAGAAGGCGATTGGTATATAAAAACGGTTTCGGATAAAATAAGGAGTATTTTTGATGGCGAGGTTATTGCACGCATAGGTGGTGATGAGTTTTTAGTCGTTTCAAAAAACTTTGCAAAAACTCAAGCACAAACATGTGTAATTGAAGTAGAACAGCTTGCTGCTAAAAACAATAAACAATATGTAACCTCTGTGAGTATTGGTGTACAAGATACTGCAGCAGATACAATTTTAGGGGTAGAAACATTAATTGCAAAAGCTGATGAAAAAATGTACGAGATGAAATGCAAAAAAAATAAACAAAGAAGAATCTAATGAAAGGATAAGCTGATGAAAACAGTTAATTTATGGTTAAAAAAATATTTTCAAGGCGTGCTTTTTGTAGTAGCACTAATTGTGTTATCTGTGCTTATAGCTACGTGCCTTTATAGATTTAGAGATAAAGCACAAGAACAATTTTTAAATGCTTCACAAAGAACCCTAACTGAAATTGCAATAAGCCAAAAAATATATTTTGAAAGTAGTATTTTTGAACAATTTGATTATCTGCAATTGGTTGAAAGAATAATTAAAACTGAGGGTTGGCCTGTTGCAGTACAAAAATTGGATAGTCAAAATTTCGCAGTTTTTGAAAATATAGCACTTGCTACAGCAGATGGTGAGGCTATGTACTCAACTGGACAAAAAGCGAATGTTACAGATTTTGAACCATTTAAAACAGCTTTGAGCGGAGAACAAGTTGTAAGTAGCATTGTTAAATCTCCTATAACGGGAGAAAATGTTATTGTTATGGCAGTACCAATAAAAGACTTTGGCGAAGTGCATAGTGTGCTTTGGGGCGAATTTAACGATGATTATTTAAATAGTTTATTTGCGACTTCTTTCGAGAATGATGCGATTTATGTGTTGTCGGATATGTCTGGCGAAATTATTACACAAAAAACAACTGAATATGGTCTTGAAATTACAAACATACTTGAAACCTTAGAACATTATGATTTTGAAGGTGATATTAATGCACAAGATGTAATTGATTCATTAGCCGCAGGCGAAAGTGTTGATGTTGCTTATTCCATAGGTGGCGTTTCAAGATATGGTTCGTTCCATAGATTAAACGACACACCACTTGTTGTATTTGTGGTTGTTGCAAAAGATGTGCTATCAAAGGAAATTGTAGAGGTTGAAAGATCAATTGGTATTTTAATAGTTGAAGTTGTAATTTGTATTGGTTTTATAACTATATTATTGACATGCATGCAATTGGCTTGGGCAAAACGTATGCAGAAAGCTCTTGATAGTGATGAATTTACAGAAGTTTACAACTTGAAAAAATTTAAAACGGAAATAACAAAAGTATTAAAAAATAATACAAAAGATAAGTATATTATTATAAAGCTTGATATGATAAACTTTAAAGCTGTAAACGAATTGTATGGACATGAAATAGGTAATGAAGTTATACGAAAAATAGCACAAATTGGTAAAGATGTGAAAGTTGAAGGGTTTATCCAAGCACGTGTAGGCGTTGATGAATTTATTATTTTTGCACCTGAAAGCTATTTTATGAACTTTGATGATTTACGATTGCAAATGGAAGCAAAATTTAAGGGAATTGTTTCGATTGGTGATGAACATGATTTTAAATTTAGATATGGTAGATATAAAATAGAAAAAGGCGAATGTGATGCAGATGAAATAGTAAATAAAGTTACTATGGCTCACCATATAACTAAAGAATCTGGAATATCTTTAATAGTTGATTACGATGAAAAATTTAAAGAGCGTCTACTTATGGATGCTGAAATTACAAATAGTATGGAAAGCGCTTTACGTAACAATGAATTTAAAGTATTTTTACAACCTAAGTTTAAAATTAAAACTAGAGAAATTGTAGGTGCTGAGGCGTTAGTGCGCTGGATTAAAGCCGATGGTACAATGGTGTACCCAGACCAATTTATACCAGTTTTTGAGCGAAATAAGTTTATTTTAACATTGGATAAATTTATGTTATCACAGGTTTGTGCATACTTGCGGGAGCGTATTGATAACGGTAAAAAATATGTGCCAATTTCGGTTAATTTTTCGCGCACGCATTTACAACATGAGTATACTGTTTATGATATTATTTCAATAGTAGATAGCGCAAATATACCACGCAAATTAATTGAAATTGAGCTTACAGAAAGCGTGGCATTAGAAGGTACAAAAAAGGTTAAAGCTTTTGAAAAAGCCTTGCATGATAATAACTTTAAAATTTCGATGGATGATTTTGGCACGGGATATTCATCTTTTGCTACTTTACAAGATATAGATTTTGACGTTATTAAGTTAGATAAAAGTTTTATGCCTAGTGAAGAAATTGGTGAAAAGAGCCATCGCATTGTACGCTCGATGGTGCAAATGGTTAAAACGCTGGGTAAAAAATCAGTTGCTGAAGGTGTTGAAACAGAAGAACAATTTGAACTTTTACAAGAGATGGGTTGTGACATAGCACAAGGATATTTGCTTTCTCGCCCGGTTGATATAAGCTCGTTTAATGATATGTTAAACGAACAAAACAATAAAGAATAAAATTTATTAAATTAATGCCACTTTTGCAGTGTTAGCTCAACATGTATTATGATTGACTAATTAATTTCGAAAGTGGTATTTTATTTTTGTAAACAACTTAATATAATTCTCAAATCAACTTTTTTTGATTTAAGTGTTGACATTTATTTTTGTCGGATGTATAATAAGCATGTGGTCAAATCAAAAAAAGTTGATTTGAAGAAAGCGAGGGACGTGTAATGTCTATAGAAACAGAAAGAATTGCTAAGATTTTCCAAGCACTATGTGATGAAAAACGTGTTAGTATTATTAAATATTTACAAACAGGCGAAAAATGCGCATGTAATATTTCAGATTATTTAGAGTTTTCTCAGTCAAAACTTTCTTATCATATGAAAATTTTATGTGAGAGCGGGCTTGTTGAAAGTTGCAGTGTAGGTAAATGGACACATTACTGCATTAGCCAAAGCGGTTTTAAAAATGCTGAGGCTGTTTTGAAGCAATTAGGTGCCTTTACGGTAGATGCAAGTGATGAAGCTTGTTGTAATAAACAAAAAGCCATCTAAACAATGGCTTTTTAAAAAAGAAACACATCAAAAAAAGTTGATTTAAAAAAAGAGGAGTTTTATGGAAGCAATTAAGGCAGGGTGGGATTTTTTCCAAAACCAAATTTTAGGTATGCATTGGCTTAATGATTTAATGGGGCAAATGTTAACTGCATTAGGGCTAGATATTACAACGGCAGTAGGTGGCAGTGTGCAGTTTTTTTTATACGATGTAATTAAAATTATAGTGTTGCTTTGCTCGTTGATTTTTATTATTTCTTATATACAAAGCTATTTTCCGCCAGAACGTAGCAAAAAAATATTGAGCCGTTTTAAAGGTATTTGGGCAAATATTGTTTCTGCATTACTTGGCACAGTAACCCCTTTTTGCTCGTGTTCATCAATACCACTTTTTATGGGTTTTACTAGCGCAGGTTTGCCAGTTGGCGTAACTTTTTCGTTTTTAATTTCTTCACCCATGGTAGATTTAGGCAGCCTTGTTTTATTAATGAGCATTTTTGGTTGGAGGGTTGCCGTTGTTTACGTTATAGTTGGCTTAATTATAGCAGTTTTAGGCGGTACTTTACTTGATAAACTAGGCATGAGCCGTTATGTTGAAGATTTTATCCTTAATGCTGGTTCAATTGATATTGATTCGCCAAATTTAACAAAAAAAGAACGTGTGATTTTTGCTAAAGAGCAAGTGGTTTCTACATTTAAAAAAGTATTACCTTACATTTTAGTAGGTGTTGGCATAGGTGCTTTTATACATAACTGGATACCACAAGATGTTATTGAAACAGTGCTTGGTAGTAATAACCCCTTTGGCGTTATACTCGCAACTTTGGTTGGTGTACCTATGTATGCTGATATTTTTGGTACTATACCAGTTGCTGAAGCTTTACTTGCTAAAGGCGCACAACTTGGCACAATTTTATCTTTTATGATGGCTGTTACAACTTTGAGCTTACCATCAATGATTATGCTTAAAAAAGCTGTTAAACCTAAACTTTTAGGCGCATTTATAGCAATTTGTAGCTTTGGTATTATAGCGGTTGGCTATTTATTTAACGCAATACAACCTTTCTTAGTATAATAAATATCTATTATTAATTTAACATATAAGTAAATGAGGGTAATATGAATAAGTAAATGAGGGTAATATGAGCAAAAAACGTTTAGCACAAATTTTAGTTCCACTTTTTATGTTAGTGAGTGTTGCTGGTATTTGGATTACACAAAATACAAATACTGCTGAACAATCACAAAATGCTGAAGATACAAACTTAGAAAATACGGATTTTGATTTAAATGCTCAAAGCATAGACCTAGAAACGCTATACACACACGAACTACCTATAATAATTGATTTTGGTGCAGATGAATGTGTGCCTTGTGTTGAAATGGCACCTGTTTTGCAAACATTAAATGCAAATTTACAAGGGCAGGCGATAATAAAATTTGTAGATGTTTGGAAAAACCCCGATGCCGCAGATGGTTTCCCACTACAGGTTATACCAACACAGGTTATTATTAATGCTGATGGTACACCATATTTGCCAAGTGAAGAATTAGCAGAGGAAATAGGTTTTACTATGTATGAACGTAAGCAAACGGGCGAACATGTTTATACTGTGCACCAAGGCGGTTTGACAGAGGAACAAATGCTTGCTATTTTAGCTGATATGGGGGTGGAATAGTTGGATGCTGTTATACAAGCAGTTTCTGATTTGCTGGTGAAAAACTCATGGTTAGCACCTATGCTTGCACTATTGGGCGGTGTACTTACATCTTTTACACCCTGTGCACTTTCAAGTGTACCGCTAGTAGTTGGTTATGTTGGTGGCACTGGTGGTAAAAATACAAAGCGAGCTTTTGCACTTTCGTTAACTTTTGCATTAGGTTCTGCTATAACTTTTACAATACTAGGGGTTATAGCTACGTTTGCAGGTAGTTTAATAGGTACTTCGGCCTCGTGGTGGTATATGGTACTAGGTGCTTTAATGTTTTTAATGGCTTTACAAACTTGGGATATATTTGAAATTATCCCCTCCACATATTTAGCATCAAAAAACACTAAAAAGGGTTACTTGGGTGCACTTTTAGCTGGTATATTAGGTGGTGTGTTTTCATCGCCATGCTCAACACCTGTGCTTATTGTGTTGCTTGCAGTTGTGGCTGGTGGCTCAAATATGGCTTGGGGTATATTGTTGTTATTGCTTTACTCAGTGGGGCATGGCATACTAGCTGTTATTGCTGGTACATCAGTAGGTTTTGTGCAAAAGCTTTCACAAAGCGAAAAATATGGAAAAGTTAGCAAGGTTTTAAAAATAATTATGGGTGCATTAATGACCTTAATTGGTTTTTATATGTTTAACTTGGCTTTTTAATATGTGTTAAAACAAACTTTAAATTTAAGGAGTAAATTATGCAAAAGATTATTGTTATAGGTGCTGTTGCCGCTGGTACTTCTGCTGCTGCTAAAGCACGCAGAAATGATGAGCATGCTCAAATAACTATATACGAAAAAGATATACACATTTCGTACTCTGGTTGTGGAATGCCTTATTATATAGGTGGCGAGGTTGATAGTGTGGATAGCCTAACGCCACGCACACCATCGTTTTTTAAGAAAAAATATAATATAGATGTCAAAACAGGTTTTGAAGTGCTTAGCATAAACGCAGAAAAACAAGAACTACAAGTTAAAGATTTATCAACAGATGAAACATTTACAGATAGTTACGATAAACTTGTAATTTCAACAGGTGCAGTGCCAGCAAAACCACCAGTGAAAGGCATAGATGCTGAAAACGTGTTTTTCTTGCGTAATATTAGAGATGCAATAGGTATTAAAAATTATATAACAAACAAAAAGCCAAAAACGGCTTTAATTGCTGGCACAGGCTTTATAGGTTTTGAAGTTTTAGAAAGCCTTTTGCACCTTGATATTGAAGTTAGTATAGTAGAGCTTGCAAATAAAATAACACCTAACCTTGATGCAGATATGGCAACTTTTTTAGAGGGTGAACTTGCTAAAAAAGGCATTAAAGTTAAAAAAGAGTGTGGCATTAGCGAAATAAAAAATGGTGTAGCAATTTTAACAGATGGCACAGAGCAAGCTTGCGATATGGTTATATTATCCACAGGTGTTAAACCAAATGTTGAACTTGCAAAAAATGTGGGTGTCACGCTTGGCGAAACTGGTGCAATAGCAGTTAACGAAAAAATGCAAACAAATGTGCCTAATATTTACGCATGTGGCGATTGCATTGAAACATTTTCAGCAATTACAGGCAAAGCAACTTACCGCCCGCTTGGTAGCATTGCAAACAAAACAGGGCGTATTGCTGGCGATAGTTTAACAGGTGGTAATTTAACTTATAAAGGCAACCTCGGCACTGGTATTTTTAAGCTGTTTGATTTAACCGTTGCTAGCACTGGTTTAAACGAAAGTGAGGCAATTGCTGACGGTTATGAGGTTGAAATTTGCCATAATATTAAACCAAGTAAACCCGATTATATGGGTGGCAAAGAAATGGTTATAAAAGGCATAGCTGATAAAAAAACAGGCCGTTTACTAGGTGTGCAAATTGTAGGTTTTGATGGCGTTGATAAGCGCATAGATGTTTTTGCAACACTTATAACCTATAAAGCGAGTGTTGATGAGCTTTTCCACTTAGATTTAGCATATGCACCACCGTTTTCAACCACTAAGGACCCCGTGCATTACACTGGCATGATTTTGGATAATGCCATTAACAATGATAGGGGGCTAATAACTAGCGAACAACTTGCAAAACTTGATATTCCTGTGCAACTTGTTGACGCACGTGCACCATCAGATTACGAAAAAAAGGGCACAGTAGGCAAGGCTGTTAATATACCACAAGCTAATTTGCGTGATGATGATTTAAAGCTAGATAAAGATGTTTTAACTGTTACATTTTGCAACAAAGGTGTTACAGGTAATGCTGCACAAAACATATTAAAGGGCAGAGGATTTAAAAAAGTGCTTAATCTTTCTGGCGGACACAGGTTTTATAAAGCTTGCGATAAAAAGTGAAATTTGATTTTTAAATTGTATAAATAAGATAAAATAAACAATACGTATATATTTTTTAGGAGGAAATGACAATGGGATTTTTTGATTTTTTAAAAAAGGATAACACACAAGAGGCTAAAAAAACAGTTAACGAAAACGGTGAAGAAATGGCAATGTGCGATTGTGGCAATATGTGCAAAGTTTCTGACATAGAGGCTAAAAAAGCCGAGGAAGCAGCAAAAGCACAAGGTTGTTGTGGTGGCGACACTGCACAGCAAAGCTCTTGCTGTGGTGGTGATGCGCCTAAGGCTGGTGGCGGTTGCTGTGGTAGTGTTTCAGGCGATGACATAGCAAATGCGACCGCAAACATGGCAAATGGAGCTAGTGTAAAAGTTTTGGGTTCTGGTTGTAAAAAATGCAACGATTTAGAAGCGAACACAAAACAAGCACTTGAAAGCCTTGCAATGGATACAAGCATAGACCATGTTACAGATTTTGCTCAAATTGCAGCATATGGCGTTATGAGCACACCAGCACTTGTAGTTGATGGCAAAGTTGTATCTTATGGCAAAGTGTTAAAAACAGATGAAGTTGTTGCGATTTTGCAAAAGGTACGTGGCTAATTTTTGCGAAAATAGAGGTAAGTAAAAATGGAAAAAAACAAACAACAAGGTATAGGCTTTTTTGAGAAATATCTTACAGTGTGGGTAGTTATATGCATGGTTGTGGGTGTGTTAATAGGTAAATTTGCACCAGCTATACCAGCATTTTTAGGAAACTTTGAGTATGCAAATGTATCAATACCAATTGCAATTTTAATTTGGCTTATGATATATCCTATGATGATGAAAGTTGACTTTCAAAGTGTTAAAAATGTTGGCAAAAACCCTAAAGGTCTTTTTGTAACATGGATTACAAACTGGTTAATAAAACCTTTTACAATGTTTGGTATAGCATGGGTGTTCTTTTTTGTTATATTTAAAGGTTTTATCACACCTGAGCTTGCACAAGAATATTTAGCAGGCGCGGTTTTGCTAGGTGCAGCACCATGCACAGCTATGGTTTTTGTATGGAGCCACTTAACAAAAGGCAACGCAGCATACACTGTTGTACAAGTTGCAACTAACGATTTAATAATACTAATTGCATTTACGCCAATAGTTGCGTTTTTGCTAGGTGTAAGTGGCGTTAGCGTACCATGGGATACCCTAATTTTATCAGTTGTTTTATTTGTGGTTATACCTTTAATAGGCGGGGTTGTAACACGTAACATAGTTACAAAAAATAAAGGTGTAGAGTATTTTGAAAAAAGTTTTATACCTAAGTTTTCAAATATAACAATTATAGGTTTGCTTTTAACTTTAACACTTATTTTTTCTTTTCAAGGTCAAGTTATTTTGGAAAATCCTTTGCATATAGTGTTAATTGCTGTGCCTTTAATCATACAAACTGTGCTTATTTTCTTTATAGCATATTTGGCATCAAAAGCATTAAAGTTACCACACAGTGTTGCCGCACCAGCAGGTATGATAGGTGCATCGAACTTTTTTGAGCTTGCTGTTGCTGTTGCAATTGCATTATTTGGCACAGATAGCCCTGTGGCACTAGCTACAATAGTAGGTGTTTTGGTAGAAGTACCTGTTATGCTTATACTTGTTAAATTTGCAAATAAAACAAAACATTGGTTTAAAGTAGTGGGTTAAATAATTAAGAAATATGTTAAAAAACAGGAGTAGCCTTGCTTATTGGCTGCTCCTGTTTTTAGTTGTTTTAATTATACAGTTCGTTTAAACTTGCAATAATATAGTTTTAGGTTTAATAAATGTTACGTATTATCAAAAGTGTGGATATAGTGTCATTTAACAGTTAGGCTTTGTCTATACTCTAATTTAATCATAATTACTTCTTCTATATCATTTAAAATTGAAAATAAAATAGCTCTATCTTCAAATTCCTCTCTAGTGTTTGGCAATGGTAAATTACTTATATAATTATAAATATCTGATGCTTTTTGTTTTAATTCAGTGCCGTCGTTATCTTTGTGAAATTCGTCAGACATTTGTTCCAAAAATTTTGATATAGTCTTGCTAGTTATGCGTAGTTTGTGTATTTGCCCTATTTTTTGGCAAATTGTTTTTAACACATGTATCTGAGTTTCACGCATAATTAAGTAATCTAAATCATCATCGTTTTTGTTTGAAAACTGGTTGAGGTAATTATTTTTTGCAACATTTTTTGCATCATCTAATATCTTTTCAAGCTGTGCAAAACAGCTACAATCATATTCCCTTGGTTTTGTGCCACCAAGGCCGGCGGAAAGGTGTTTTAAAATTAATTGTATTTGCAAATCACACTCTTGTTGCAATTTGGTTATTTGTGCTTTGTTTTGTTTTAAGTGTAAGTTTGATATAATACCACAGCCGACACCTATTATAAATAGTAAAGCCTCATTTGTTACAGTTGAAGTGCTCATTACGCCAAATGTTAAAAAATGTGATATCAAAACAGAGTTCATTGTAATTGAGCTATACCATTTAAATTTATGGCATATTAAAATATAAACAAGCAAATACGCATAAAAACCTAAAATGCCAAAGCCAAAGGTGTAAAAAGCAATAAATGCAATCAAAATTGCAATTATAAAAGCAATTAGTCTTTGTGTGGCAGTTAAAATTGTTTCTTTTTTTGTTGCAGCAATTGATAATATTGCAACAATACCCGCTGAAAGTGTATTATCTAGCGATAAATAATGGGCAATTAAAATAGCAATAATTGCAGTTGTAGCTATTTTAAAAGCATTAAATATATGTTTTTTCAAGTTGTCACCTCGTTTCGTGTTATTTATTAAAATTAAAACATTTATAACTTTTTTTGTCAATGTGTAGATGCTTAAATAATTTATAAAAAGTACGTTTTAGAATAATTTTTTGAAAAGTAAAAATAACTGTTGTAATTGTATATGTTTAGATGTATAATGGTAGGACTGTCTAGTTAGTGATAACACTTGTTCGCTTAATTTTAAATTTATTATTTAATTTTTTACTTGGAGTTTTTATGAAATATTTGAAAAATCATGACCTTGTGCTTACTTTTAAAGACCTTAAAGGTAACCCTAAAATGTCAATTTTAACAGAGCCTTTATGGTTTGTGCCGTATGCTCTTTTTGCACCGTTTGTTTCAATTTATATGGCGGATATAGGTTTATCTTACGAGCAAATCGGATTTACTATATCCGTAGGTCTTGTTTTGCAAGTGTTGTTTTCATTGGTAGGTGGCATTGTTACAGATAAGCACGGTAGGAGAACAACTACATTTGTATTTGACCTTTTTTCGTGGTCCATACCATGTTTTATATGGGCGTTTGCACAAAATTTTTGGTGGTTTTTAGCCGCTAGTATTATCAACGCAACATATCAAATAACAAATGCCTCGTGGAACTGCCTGTTTATTGAGGATTGCCCACCAAAGCACCTAACAAATGCTTTTACACTTATACAGCTTTGTGGCATGCTTTCGGTTTTTGTTTCGCCTATTGCCATTTATTTTGTTGATGTTTATTCCGTTGTGCCTGTTGTGCGTGTGCTTTATTTTATATCAGGTATTTCAATGACACTAAAATTTTTGCTATTATATATTTATGGTGGCGAAACAGAGGTTGGTAAAAAACGTTTAATTGAAACAAAAAATGTTTCATATGCACAGTTATTTTCAGGGTACAAAAGTGTATTAAAACAAGTTTTAAAAAGCAAAGAAATGCGCTTTGTAGTTTTATTCATGGCTATTACAAATATAATAACAATTTCTACAAACAACTTTTTTTCGCTTTATATAACAGATCATTTATTTATAGCGGATGAAATGGTTGCGGTGTTCCCCATGGTGCGCACCGTTATTATGCTTATATTTGTTGCTATTTTGCAAAACCTTGTAAATAGTTTGCAAATGAAACGTTCTTTGATAATTGGTTTTGTTTTATATATTATTAGCCATGTTGTGCTTTTGATAGCAACACCAGAAAAAGCAATGATAAACGTAATTATCTACACAATTTTAGAGGCGAGCGCATACGCTATAATTTTACCGCGTAAAGACGCGATAATGGCTTTTTACGTTTTGCCAGAAGAGCGTTCACGCATATTTGCATTGTTTAACACTGGCATGGTGGCTATATCCTCTCCGTTTGGATACATAGTAGCTGAAATGTTTGCTTATAACGTTGCATTTCCGTTTGTGTTTAACCTTGTTTTATTTGTAATATGCATATTGCTTTCAATGTTTGTAAAAGCTGTTGCAATGTACGAAAAAAATATGATAGATCACGAATAGTTTTTAATTTTAAACACAAAATTATACCACGAATTGTACAAAACAAGTTGATTTATTTGTTTTTTGTAACGATTTGTGGTATATTTGTTGTAAAACATGAGAGTGTAACAGACGAAACTTGCATCGAGTTTTACAAAATTAAGGAGTGCGGTATGAAAAAGTTAATGTTAAGTTGCTTCAGTGTAATGTGTGTGTTGTTTATTAGTGCATGCGCTAGCGCATCAAGTACGCAAAGCGAAACTACTCAGAGTGTATCTCAAGAGGCTAGTGTGGCGCCATCATCGCAAAGCATTACTGACACTATTAAAGTGCAAGAAATTGCAATGCCAGAGGTGATTGAACCAACTGGTGATTTCACCGTTTATACTTCGCCTTTTGTGGGGCAGTTAACCCTTATACCCAGCGAATTTATGCAAAGCATGGGTGAAGATATCGCTACACAGTGGCTCATAGAAGCAAGCGCAGACAAAGAGGATACATCGGTTTTATCTGTAGCGAGCTTATATTCTTTTATTAATCATTTTGAAGTTGATGGAGAATTAGTACATAGTTATTTTGTTGAGCATCGTGATCATATACAAACTGAATTTACACTAACTATTGAAGATGTAGATTTATTATTATCTGATGATGCGGCTGGCGTGGCAGAGCGTTTTGTAAACCCATACGGCTACGCACAAGGCGAGATGGTTTATTCACCCAAATGGATTTACGAACATGACATAGCAGATTATATTGAGCACGATTTACCACTTGATGTTATGGCGGAAAAACTAAAAGCAATGATTGAAGCAGAAAGCATGGTTAATTCGGCAGAGAGTATAGAGGCAATTGCAAACAAGCTTGAAGCCATAGCACAAATACAGGAGTTAATTGCCGAAAATATTGCTTTTGAGCTATTAGCACCAGTAACAGATACAACCAACAATACATAACAAACACAAACCGAAAGTGTAATTTACTAAGAGTGTATAATTAAATTAAAAAAATCAAAAAGATACTGCACAAAAGGTGAATAATGGATAAAGCAGAATTTCGTAAAAAACTTTTAAAAATCAAATTAGACGAAACTGAAAATAAAAAAATATCGGAAGTAATTTGTGATAAATTTTTAGCTTTAAACGAATACAAAATAGCAAAGTGTGTGTTTTGTTATGTGGGTAAAGCTAGCGAGATTAACACTTTTAACATTTTAAACAGTGTTTTAAAAAATGGCAAAATTTTGTGTGTGCCATATTGCACTAAAAATCAAAAAGGCGAAAAAATAATGCAAGCTAGGCAAATAAAAGCCATAAGCGAGTTAAAAATAGGTGCATATGGTATATTAGAACCTAGCGAAAATGCAAAAGTTATAAACCCTAGCGAAATTGATATTATAACGGTGCCTTGCCTTGCAGCTGATAAAAAAGGCGCAAGGCTTGGCTATGGTGCAGGATATTACGACAGGTTTTTAACTTTAGTGCGCAAAGACATTAAAAAAATAGTGCTTTGCAGAGATGCTTTTTTGCAAACAGAGGGTGTTATACCTATGCAAACACATGATATCAGAATGGACATTGTTATTACTGAAAGTATTTGTAATTTTATGAGTGAAAGCAAATAAAAAATTAGTGAATATTGGGTTTTAATCAAACTGAAAAAACTAATCAAAACTACTGAAAAATGCATCAATTAATTTGGTGTATTTTTTTGTTGAAGTTTATGTTTTTGTATGGTAAACTAGTAGCGCTATAAATGTGTTAAACATTTATAATGTAGATTTAAACCTCAGAAAGTGCAAAGTGTAATGTCAAAATCATTATTAAAAGAAATATTAAAATATTGCGTGCCTACAGTCTTATCACTAACAATGGTAGGGCTATATGGCGTTATAGATGGGCTGTTTATAGGTAACGCAACAGGTGATACAGGCCTTGCCGCTATAAATATTGCATGGCCACTTATTGCGTGCATAAATGCGATAGGTATAACAATAGGTTCTTCTGGCAGCGTGCTAATGTCTTTTGAAAAAGGTGGCGGAAACATCGAAACTAGTAAAGAGATTTTTTGCGTTACAATTTCAACCATAATAGTGCTAGCGCTTATTGCAACGGTTGTTTTATTGCCAGTGTATCCATATATCTTAACATGGCTTGGGGCAAGTGGCGCAGTGCACGAGGAGGCCTCGCGCTATACAGTTACTGTTATTTTGGGCTGTATATTTCAATCACTAGGTTCTGGTGTTGTGCCAATTTTGCGCAATAAAGGCAAGGCTTTTGTTGCAATGGTGTGCATGGGGCTTGGCACTGGTATAAATGTTGTTGTAAATTACATTTTGATTTTTGAGTTCAAACTTGGCATACAAGGCGCGGCTATTGCTACTATTTTTGCACAGTTTATCGTAGCGGTTTTAGGTGGCATAGTTATTTTAAGGGAAGAGAAATTTCGCTTTATGCTAAAGTTAAACGAGGTAAAACGCATTTTTAAAATAAGCCTAGCAACTTTTGGTATAGCCATAGCACCATCAATAGTACTTATGTTTACAAATTTACAGTGCTTAAAATATGGTGGTGATTCAGCTGTTGCAAGCTATGCTGTTATTTCATACATAGCTTTTCCTGTACAATCAATGTTAACGGGTATAGGCGAGGGTGTGCAACCTCTTATGAGCTTGTGCGTTGGCGCAAATGATGAACAAAAATTATTAAATATACGCAAGATATCAAAAATTATATTGTTTATATTGGCGCTGCTTTTAACAGCTTTAGTGGTAGTGCTTAGTGGTAATTTAGGCATTTGGTTTGGGCTTTCACAAAATGCTAACGTGTTTTTTCAAACAGGCATATTAGTTTATGCTTTTGCATTTGTGCTAACTGCCTTTGTTAAATTTAATGTTTCTTATTTAAACTCCACTTTGCAAACGCCAAAAGCCATTTTGTTAACATATACTGAAAGCCTAGTAGTAACACCTATTTATATATTTGTTTTACCACTATTTTTTGAAGTGTTTGGTATCTGGTTATCGTTCCCGTTAACAGCACTTACACAACTTGCTATTTATTATGTTATAACACGCAAAAATAATATAATTTATGTTTGATAGAAAATAGGTATTTCACAGTAT
Organism: uncultured Faecalibacterium sp.; assembly: GCA_964370685.1. Lineage (GTDB taxonomy): Bacteria > Bacillota > Clostridia > Oscillospirales > Ruminococcaceae > Faecalibacterium. The sequence goes on from CAYJKG010000033.1 coordinate 31,921, forward strand.
AACTTGACATTATCAAAAAGTGTGATATAATATAAAAGTAAGTTAATATTTTTAAATTTGAGAGTGAGCCGCAAGGTTCGCTCTTCTTGTTTGTGTTAGGAGGAAAGTTATGGCGAAACTGTCAGGTGGCAGTACTGCAAACCGAGTAGAACAGCTCGTGCGCCCAACTGTTGAGGCACTAGGTGTTATACTGTGGGATGTCGTGTTCGAAAAGGAAGGGCAAGAATGGTTTTTGCGCATACTTATAGATAAAGAAGGTGGCATGGATACCGATACCTGTGCGGCAGTTTCACATGCGGTTGATCCTATATTAGACGAGGCGGACCCTATAAGCCAAAGCTACTACCTTGAGGTTGGTAGCCCAGGACTTGGACGCAAACTAACAAAAGATGCCCACTTTGAAATGCTAATGGGCGAAAAAGTTTCTGTAAAACTTTTCCGTGCGGCTGAAAATGGCCTGCGTGAATTTGCGGGCATATTAAAAAGTAAAGAAGGCGCAGAAATTTGCGTTGATGTAAATGGGCAAGATGTTGTTTTTGCACAAAATACAGCAAGTACAATTCGCCTTTGCGACGATGAAAATTTATTTGATTAATATTTGTTATATACAATAGGAGGACACCAGAAAATGGCTAAGAATAGTGAATTTTTCCAAGCACTTGAGATGCTACAAAATGAGCGCAATGTTTCAGGCGAGGAATTGCTAGAAAAAATCAAAACAGCGATAGTTATTGCTGTTAAGAAAAACTACGAAGTTAGTGAGGATCACGTTTTGCTTGAAATTGACCCTGTAAAAGGTAATTTTAATGTATCATTAGTGCGTGATATAGTTGAAGATGAAGATTTTTGGGATGACTACACACAAATTTCTATCACAGATGCTTTAGCGATACGTAAAACAGCAAAAGTTGGTGGACGAGTTGCTACACTTTTAAAACCAAAAGAATTTGGCCGCATTGCTGCACAAGCTGCAAAACACGTTATACGCCAAGGTATACGTGAAGCAGAGAGAAGCCAACAATTAACAGATATGCAGTCAAAAAGCCATGAAATTATCACTGCAACTGTTACACGTGTAGACAACGAAAGAGGCATTGTTAGCTTAGATTTAAACAAAGATAGTGAGGCTATTTTACCACGTAACGAGCAAATGCCAACTGATGAATACTTTGTAGGTCAAAGAATACAAGTTTATGTTGTTGATGTTGTTGCTGGTGACCGCGGACCTAAAATTATGATAAGCCGTACTCACCATGGTTTAGTTAAGCGCTTATTTGAAATGGAAGTGCCTGAAATTAAAGACGGCACAGTTGAAATAAAAGCAATTAGCCGTGAAGCAGGTGCACGTACAAAACTTGCAGTTTGGTCAGCGGATGAAAATGTAAACCCTGTTTCTGCTTGTATAGGCACACATGGCAACCGTGTTTCAGCAGTTGTTGAAGCACTAGGCGGTGAAAAAATTGATATAGTTGAATGGAACGAGGATATAACACAATTTATCTCCGAGGCACTAAAACCAGCTAAAGTTGTTAAAGTTGAATTGCTAGAGGGTGAAGGTCGTGCTTGCAAAGTTACTGTTCCAGACCACCAACTAAGCCTAGCAATTGGAAACCGTGGTCAAAACGCACGCCTTTGCGCAAGGTTAACAGGTTACAATATTGATATACGCCCTGAAAGTGGCTACTATGGCGAGGACGGAAGCGCTGAAAATAATTCTGAAGAAATTATTGAAGAGTAATTTGCAAAAGCAAAGGAGAGGTGCATGATACAAAGAAAAATCCCCATGCGACGTTGTGTGGGTTGCAATACTAGCAAACCTAAAAAGGAATTAGTACGTGTTGTGAGAAATTCCGCACAAGAGATAAGCATGGATTTAATCGGCAAAAAACCAGGCCGTGGAGCGTATATATGCCCAGACCCAGCTTGCTTAGCAAAAGCACAAAAACGTAAATCACTAGAACGTGCTTTTGAATGTTCAATACCAACAGAATTATTTGAAACTTTAAAAGAAGAATTACTAAAAGCACAAATGGAGGGCGCAGATGAAGAAAAATAAAATCCCTCGCAAAAAACCAGAACCCAAAGAAGCACTTTGCGGAGCGCTTGGCCTTTGCTACAAGGCTGGTAAGCTAACACTTGGCTTTGATGCTACAGTTGAAGCTTGCATGAAAGGTAAGGTTTGGATTGTGCTTGTAGCAGAAGATACTAGTGAAAAAACCTTAAGACGCTTAAAACAAAGCGTTGAAGATTTAGTTGAAATACACACTATCCCCTTAAACCAAAACGATTTGCTGATGATAAGCCGTAAACCGGTTTCGATTTATGCAGTTACAGACCAAAATTTTGCACAGCTTTGCTTATCAAAGCTCGAAAACAACGACGCCATCAGCATGAAGGAGGAAATTACCGAATGATAATTAAATATAAAGTAAGCGATTTTGCTAAAGATATAAACATGCCATCAAAAAAAGTTGTGGATATGCTAAACACATTAGGTGGCACACCTAAAAAAGCAAGCTCCAACCTTGAAGAAAGTGAACTTAACTTTCTGTTTGATAAAGTGAGCAAAACATATAGTGAGGAAGATTTAACATCTTACTTCTCTGCGGCTAAAGCAAATATCGCAGCAGCAGAACCAGCAAAAACTGAGGAAAAACCAGTTGAAGTTGCACCAGTAAGCAAAAAGATTTCTCGCACACCAGAGCCTAAAAAAGCAGAAACTGTAAAAGTAGAACCAGTTAAGGTAGAAGTAAAACAAGAGGAAACTGCGCCAGTGAGCAAAAAAATATCAAGAACTCCTGAGCCAAAACCTGCACCAACACCAGTGGCTGAGGTTAAAAAACCAGAAGTAACCGCACCAGCTCCACAGGCAAAACCACAAGAAGTTAAAAAACCAGTTGAAGCGCATAAACCATCACAACCACACAACCCTCACAAAGCAAAACACCACGAAACACATAAAAAACATGAGGGCAAAACAGTTTCACTTAGCGAACTAGGTAAACAAACAGGCGCTAAAGCACATGAAGTCGTTGAAATTAAAGTTGCAAGCAACCGTGTTTCAGTTGATACAAGTGCTGTTGACGTTAATGTTGAGCGTTTTGATGCACGTTATGATGAACTAGCTTCAAGCAAAAGCGCACCACAAAACCGCCGTAAATCATCACAAAATGGCGGTAAACAAAAATTTGGCAAAGGTGGTAAAGGCCGCAACCAATTCCAACGTGGCAAACAAGAAACAGAGTTTGAGCGTTTACAACGTATAC
>CAYJKG010000034.1:0-35079 GCA_964370685.1 uncultured Faecalibacterium sp.
ATTGCGAGATATACTCTGTTTCATGCGATACACATTTTGTGCACAAAGCATGGCATGATGCATCAGAAACAATTAAAAAAATCAACTATCCAATGCTTGCCGATCCAACTGGTGCGCTAGCTCGTGATTTTGATGTTATGATAGAAAACGCAGGCCTTGCTGAAAGGGGCACTTTTGTAGTTAACCCTAAAGGCGAAATAGTTGCTTACGAAGTTTTGGCTGGTAACGTTGGCCGTAACGCTGATGAATTGTTCCGCCGAGTACAAGCTTTGCAATTTGTTGCAGAACACGGCGATGAAGTTTGCCCAGCAAAATGGAAACCAGGCGCAAAAACATTAAAACCAAGCCTTGATTTAATAGGGCAGCTTTAAAAGTGACGTGGTTTGTAGATAAAGCTGTTTTATCTACAAACTGCGTTTTTATTTTATCTGCTTTAAAAAAGCAGATGCTTTTACACCATTTTATTATTTATGATATGGTAACACAAACATTAATAAGGAGAGTACAATTATGAAAAATCAAATTACACAAAGCTTAAACAAATATTTAGCAGACGTAGGCGTTTTATACATTAAATGGCATAACCTACACTGGAACGTTGTTGGCAGACAATTTAAAAGTGTACACGAATACCTAGAAACATTATACGATGCAATGGCTGATGTTCTTGATGAAACAGCTGAGCTTATAAAAATTAACAACGAAAAACCACTTGCATCAATGAAAGAATATCTAGCTGTAACAACTGTTGAAGAATTAGTTAGTGTTGATGTAACAGTTGAAGAGGTTTTGGATATAGTTATAAATGATATGCAAGCTATGAAACAATCTGCACAAGATTTGCGACTACTAGCAGTGGAAGATGATGCATATGATGTTATAGATATGATAGAAGACCATTTAACAAATTACAACAAGAACATCTGGTTCTTAAATGCAATGAGGAAATAAAATGCAAAATAATTACGAAAATATTTATGATATGATAATCGTCGGCGGAGGCCCTGCGGGGCTTTCTGCTGCGATTTATATGGCAAGAGCTAAATACAAAACACTCGTTATAGAAAAAGAAAAATTTGGTGGGCAAATTACAATCACATCAGAAATTGTAAATTATCCTGGTGTTTTTCATACTAGCGGTAAACAGCTAACTAACGATATGCAAAAACAAGCGCAATCCTTTGGTGCAGAGTTTAAACTTTGCGAAGTTTTGGATATGGATTTAACCAGCGATATCAAAACTTTAAAAACTAGCGCTGGTGAATATAAAACATTAGGTGTAATACTAGCGCTCGGTGCTTCGCCAAGGCAAATAGGCTTTGAGGGCGAAAGAGATTTTCGTGGTAGGGGTGTCGCTTATTGTGCAACTTGCGATGGTGAGTTTTTTACAGATATGCCTGTTTATGTAATTGGCGGTGGTTTTGCAGCCGTTGAAGAAGGTGTTTTTTTGACAAAGTATGCTAAAAACATACAACTAATAGTACGTGAGGATGATTTTACTTGTGCTAAAACTGTAGCAGAGGAAGTGTATAAAGAGGATAAAATAACAGTACACTTTAACACAGAAGTTTTATCTGTATCAGGTGAAAACACTTTGACAAATATCAAGTTAAAAAATAATAAAACTGGCGAAATTACAGATACTACACATGAAAACGGGTTTGGTGTGTTTGTATTTGCTGGTTATGTTCCAAACACAAAATGGCTTGGCGATAAAATTGAAACTGATAGGGGATATATAGTTACTGATAAAAACCAAAAAACTAACATTGATGGTGTTTATGGTGCTGGTGATGTTTGTGTTAAAGATCTAAGGCAAGTGGTAACAGCTGTATCAGACGGAGCAACTGCCGCAACCTCAGCTGAAAAATATGTAGCAAGCATACACACTAAACTTGATATACCAGCGTTCGAGGTTTCAGGCAAAGCACCGAAACCAGCGCCGAAAAAAGCACGCTCTGAAAACACTAGCGATGATAAATTTATCAGTGATGAAATGCGTGAACAGCTTTTACCTATTTTTGATAGGTTTACAAATAAAGTAGTGATAAATGCAGTTTTAGATAACTCTGATTTAGCAAAAGAGCTTGATGGATTTGCAGATGAAATGAGTGATATTTCAGAAAAAATTATTTGCAAAAAAGCAAAAGCTCAAAATGATGAAATGGCACCGTATTTAGAGCTATTGTATGAAAATGATATTTCAAGTGGTATTAAGTTTTATGCTATGCCTGGTGGCCACGAGTTTAACTCGTTTATATTGGCACTCTACAATGTTGCTGGCCCTGGTAAAGAAATTGCACCAGAAGATGCTGAACGTGCAAAAAAAATAAGTAAAAAAACCGATATAAAAGTATTGATTTCACTTTCATGCACTATGTGCCCAGAGGTTGTTGTGGGAACAGGAAAACTTGCGAGTTTAAATGAAAATATATCTGCGAGTGCAGTGGATATTTCACACTTTGCAGAAATTAAAGCAAAATACAATGTTATGAGCGTGCCTTGTATGGTTATAAACGATGAAGTCGTGCATTTTGGCAAAAAAAGCATATCTCAAATTTTGGATATACTAGAACAATAAGGAGATTTTTATGAAAAAAGCAATAGTTTTTAGCAGTGCAACTGGCAACACAAAAAAATTAGCAGAAGCAATTTGCGACACACTTGGGGAAGAAATATACTGCGGTAAAATTAGCGATGAAGCATTAGATGCAGATGTAATTTTTGTTGGCTCATGGACAATGGCTTTTAATTGTGCGCCTGATATTAAAGGCTTTTTAGAAAAGCTAAATGATAAAAAAGTGTTTATATTCATGACAGCTGGTTACGGTAGTACGCCTGAATTTTTTGCACCTATCATTAATGCTACAAAAGAAAACATCAATGCCTCGAACGAAATTGTTGGCGAATTTATTTGCCAGGGTAAAGTTTCTGCTAGTAAACAAGATGCTATTAAAAAAATGGATTTAGCTAAATTTGAAAGCATGAAACCAGAGCTTGATAACTCGCAAACACATCCTGATAGTGATGATATAGCAAATCTTGTTCAAACTATAAAATCACTAAATTTATAATTGATTTTTAAAGCATTAAACAGCCGCCTTGAAGTTATTTTATCAAGGCGGTTATAATACTAAATATAAAGGGGTATTAAATGGATGATATTTTGTTAGCTTTTGGGCTAACTTTAATTGCTGGGCTTGCAACGGGCGTAGGTAGTTTAATGGTGCTGTTAACTAAAAAAACGGATAAAAAATTCCTTGCTTTTTCGTTAGGGTTATCTGCTGGTGTTATGCTATATGTTTCGTTTGTTGAGATACTTGCAAAATCAGTTGAGGCGTTAGTGCCTATTTATGGTGAAAAACAAGGTAATATTTACGCAGTGATAGGTTTTTTTGCAGGTATAGCTGTTATTGCCCTAATAGATAAATTTGTGCCTAAAATGGGCAACCCGCACGAAATACACACAGTTGAAGAGATGGACGGTGAGAGCGTTGAGCACAAAAACAACTTAATGCGTATGGGGTTGTTTACTGCATTAGCTATTGCTATACATAATTTTCCAGAGGGGCTTGCAACATTTATCTCAGCACTTGATGACCCACAAACGGGCATAGCAATCACTTTTGCCATTGCTATACATAATATACCAGAGGGTATAGCTGTTGCAGTACCAGTTTTTTACGCAACAAACAGTAGACGAAAAGCGTTTAGGCTTTCACTCTTATCAGGTTTATCAGAACCAGTTGGAGCGTTAATAGGTTATTTTTTATTTGTTCAATTTATTGGTAACGAAGCTTTTGGTTTTGTGTTTTCAGCAGTAGCCGGTATAATGGTATATATAAGTTTAGATGAGCTATTGCCAGCAGCAAGAGAATACGGCGAGCATCATATTTCTATGAGTGGTTTAGTTTTTGGCATGGCAATTATGGCAACTAGTTTATTGATTGTTTTATAATTTAAAATAATATAGCGCCTACAAAAGTTTAGATTTTTATTCTAACTTTTTGTAGGCGCTATATTTTATTTTGGAATACTGTGCTTTTAGGCAAGTTCGGATAATGTATGTTCGCTTAATTAAAATAATAAATAAATACTACTGTTTCACCCTCGATGGGTACTATTTCCATGCCTTCTATACCGCGTGGTATAAAAACAGCTCTGCCTTGTTGAGCTTCAATATTAAAGTTATCAGATGAAAATTGACATTTGCATTTTACCGTAATAATTATTCTGTTACGGTTATAATCTGGTAAAGAAACAACTTGCGAAAACGTGTATTTCTCTACTTTTAAAGGCCACGGCGCGCCTAAGTTTGCAATTTGCTCTAAGGTGATAACAGGAGATTTAATGATAGGAAAAGGGGTTATCATGCAATTTTGATAAGTTTCATTATAATTGTAATTGTTAAGCGTTAAATCTTCGGGATAGTTTTTGGTATCATAGCAAATATAAGGTGAGTTTAAATCTTGTATAGTAAGCGATAAATGGCTTTCTTCAAAAGAAAAAATACTTTCGTTTGGGTTGTAAGAGTTTATCATAAAATTGCCTGCACTTATACAATATGGTGTATGATTTCGAATATTAATTGTCATACCTTCGTGCGTTGTATATTTGTGCATGCAGTTGAGCATAGCAGTAATATCTTGTTTTTCGCATAAACTACGCCATGTTTCCTCGGAAATATTTTCTTTTAGTCCTAGATAAATATGAGGTTCAATACCATCTATCCATCTAGTTTTAATAATGTGAAAGGTTTCGCTAGAATTTGTTGTTAAATCTTCATTTTTAAAACTGAGGCGGCAACGTAGAGTTTGCCGCTCGGCGGTATCTCCAGCACATACTGATATTTCCATAGGGCTAAAATTGTTAGGCAAGCAAGTTGAGGCTGTGTTTAAATGCCGAATTAAATTGGATAATGAAGTTTTGTTGCCGTCTGGTAGGGTAGTAGTGCATATGTCAAACATTTTGTCATTATCTTGACCAGTTGAAAGTAGAATTTCTTTACCCATGTCATTATCTTTAGCGTTATCTTTTCTTTGCCATTCGTCTAGCATTTTTCCACCGAGGTGATCAGTGGTAGTTCGTTTTGTGTCTATAACATGAGGTATCTGTAAAAATTCACCTAGATATGGTGTTTCATTTTCGACGCAAATAAGGCTACGTGTATTTCTAATTTCAGTAGAAACTTCAAGCGTTTGTGGGAAATTGCTCATATCACCTGAAACGCGCTTGAGTATGATTTTAGTAGATAACTCTGCAATTTTACTATGAGACTGATGTATATAACCAACAGGTTTTAGTACAACATCGTGTAAATCTGACATGTCATAGCCTATTACAGCAACTTTGCCCTCAAGATTGCGTTTTTTTAGCTGAGCTATAACTCCTAAAGTCATTAGATGGCATGCAACAAAAATTGCTGTTATTTCAGGGTGTGCATCTAACAATTGCTCGCATAATACATAGCCAGAGGCTTTGGAGTAATCTCCAAAGAGTATTAAATCTTCATTAGCGTGTAATCCTCGTTTTTCAAATGCGTTAATATATCCATTTTTGCGCAATTGTGCAGTATAATCGCCCTTGCGCCCTAATAGAGTTGCTATATTTATATGTCCTTTTTCAAATAGTATATCTACGGCTCTTTCACTTGAGGCTATATTATCGGTTAAAACTTTATCACAGTTTATATTTTGATTAGTTTGGTCAAAAGTAACTACTGGTGTATTTTGTTGTATTTGCATAATGAGCTCATCAAAATCTTTTGAAAGTGGAACATACAAAATACCATCTACGCTTTGTGAAAGTTTAATTAATAATTTTTTTTCTTTATAAATGTCATTATTATAGCTTAAAAGCACTGTATCATAGCCACTATCTGCAAGCATTACTTCTATATAGCTAATAATGTTTATTAAAAAAACACTTTTAAAATCAGGGATTAATATGCCTATTGATTTATACTCATTGGTTTTTAACATGCGTGCAGCAAGGTTTACTTTATAATTTAGCGTGGCAATAGCTTCCTCTATGCGCTTTTGTTTTTCGGGAGATACAGGGGTTTTATTTGTAATGTAATTTGAAATTGTGCCCACAGAATAACCTGTGTATCGAGCTAAATCTTTTAATGTAGCAGCCATAATAACTCCTTTCTCGAACAAAAATTGAACTGTTCAAAAATCTTTATATCGTTTCAATGTATATCATACCACACAATTTTCAGCAAGTCAACGGATTAGTTGGGTAATTGCTGTTTTTAAAAATATATTACTGTATTTTGTTTAATTTTAACAAAAAAATATAACATTATTTTATGTTTTGATTTTTGAAACGTTATAAAAATGTATTGACACGTTTCAAAATGAGTGTTATAATTCGCTTATGGAAAATTCAATTTAAGTATTTACAACTATTCAAAAAGAAGGAGTGCTCGCCGATGAAAACAAAACTATCACCAGCGGATAAAGCAATCAAGCGCAAACAAACGCTAAAACTTATGAAACAAAACTGGTTGCTTTACATTTTCTTAATCCCTGCTTTAGCATACATTGCTACATTTAATTACGCACCACTTTATGGCATACAGCTTGCTTTTAAAGATTTTAATTCACAACTTGGTGTTTGGGGAAGTGAATGGGTAGGCTTTAAATGGTTTGAAAGGTTTTTAACATCTCCTAGTTTCCTTGAAATATTTACAAATACTATAACAATTAGTTTATACACCTTAATAGTTGGTTTTCCAATACCTATTATTTTAGCATTAATGATAAACTGTGTGCGTGTTGAAAAATACAAAAGGTTTGTGCAAACAGCTACATATTTACCATATTTTATTTCAGTTGTTGTTTTGGTTGGTATGTTAAGCGTTTTCTTAAACCCTCGTTCTGGTTTTATCACAACATTGTTTGAACCTATCTTGGGCGAACGCTATTACTTTTTAGGCGATCCTGATTTATTTAAGCATATATATGTGTGGTCTGGCATTTGGCAATCAGCAGGTTGGGGTTCTATCATTTACTTAGCCGCTCTTTCAGGTGTTAGCCCAGAGCTACACGAGGCTGCTATTATAGACGGAGCAAACCGCATTAAACGTATATGGTTTGTTGATATACCTGTTATCGTGCCAACAATGGTTATACTTTTGGTTTTGCAAGCTGGTTCTATAATGAACGTTGGTTTTGAGAAAGTTCTGTTACTGCAAAACCCACTAGTAGGCGATGCAGGTGAAGTTATATCTACCTACGTTTATAAAGTTGGTTTGACTATGTCACAGTTTGAATACGCAACAGCAATTGGTTTATTTAACAATATAATCAACTTTACAATTTTGTTAATTGCAAATAAATCAGCTAAAAAGCTTTCAGGCTCAAGCTTGTGGTAATGGGGGAGTGCATAATGAAAAAAGAAATTAATGTAAATAAAATTAAAGACCCTATTGATGATAAAATATTTTATATTATAGTAAACATTTTATTAGCCTTTTTGCTTGTGCTCGTGCTTTATCCTTGTTACTTTGTTGTGGTTGCATCTTTTAGCGACCCTGACATAGTTAACAGCGGTGCTATACTATGGTATCCACAGGGTTTTAATACCATAGGTTATCAAACAGTTTTTGAAGATACGGATATTTGGGTTGGTTATAGCAACACAATTTTATACACAGTTTGTGGCACTTTAATAGGTGTTACAACTTGTTTGCTAGCTGGCTACTCGCTTTCACGTAGTGATTTACCTTATCGCAACATCATAATGGGTTTATTAGTTTTTACAATGTATTTCAACGGTGGCTTGATACCTACATACATGGTTATTAGTGATATTGGGTTATTAGATAGCAGATTACTTATGGTTATTTTAGGTAGTATAACAGTTTATAACATCATCATCTGCCGCACGTTCTTTGCAACATCTATACCTAGAGAATTATATGACGCAGCTACTATTGACGGCTGTGGCAATGGTAAATTCTTTACAGCTATTGCTTTACCGCTTTCAAAACCTATCATTGCTGTTATATCCCTTTATGTAGCAGTTGCTAAATGGAACGACTACTTCAACCCATTAATTTACTTGCGCACAGGTAGCAAGTTCCCACTACAAGTTATCTTGCGTGATAAATTGCAAATTGCAACAGCAGCCTCAACAAACACTACTATTACAGACCCAGCAGCGCTTGAGGCTATGCTAACAATGGCTGAAACAATGAAATACGCAACCATAGTTGTTGCAACTTTGCCTATTCTTTGTGTGTATCCATTTATACAAAAATACTTTGCAAAAGGCGTTATGCTTGGTTCTATTAAAGGTTAATTTCGTTTGTGCTTGCAAGCGAATAACAATAAAAACAAACACGAAAGGATTTTATTATGAAAAAAATGAATCGTCGCAATTTCCTAAAAGTGGCAGGTGTTTCTGCTACAGCTGCAGGCCTTGCTGCTTGTGGTGGTGATACTTCAACTGCTGCATCTTCCTCCTCAATCGTCGCATCTGTAGCTGAGGACGGCAAAGAAATGGTAGGTAACATTTATGTTGAAGGCTTACCTATTGCAAAAGAACCTGTATCATACTTAATAATGAACACAAAAGGTGCTTCTGATAAATCAGCTAGCCAAAACGATAAAGAAATAGTAAAACTTTCAACTGCTGACACTAATATTTCTCTTGAATGGACAGAAACAAGTGAAGCTGCTTTCCCTGATTCTTTCAAATTAATGATAGCAACTGGCGATGGCTTACCTGATGCGTTTTTAACAACAATCCCAAGTGATACTGAAATTGCTGAAAACTTGCACCAATTTGCAGGTTTTACAGATGAAGAACTTGCAAAATATGCACCTAATATCTACAAAGCATTAACTGAAAATGTAGATGGCGTGCTTGATTTAATACGACGTGATGACGGCAAAATTTATGGTTTCCCTACTGCTGTTTGGTCCGAATACGCTAACTGGCCTAATGCTGTGCCTTTTATACGCAAAGACTGGCTAGACGAGCTTGGTTTAGACATACCAAAAACCACTGAAGAATTCTACAATGCTCTAGTTGCTTTTAAAGATAACATGAAAGGCGACGATGGCTCTGCTATTACTCCACTTATTTTTGCTCAAAACAACTGGTCTGCTAAATTACAAGTTTATGCAGGTTCGTGGGGCATTGCAGGCCGTACACTAAACCCACAAGATTACATGGGTAGAGTTATTGATGGCCAATATAAATTGATGGTAACAGACCAAAGCTTTAGAGATTTCTTAACAGAAATGAACAGATGGCATAGCGCTGGTCTTATCAACATTGATGGTTTCTCTATGGAAAATGCTGAATACCAAACACTACAAAATAGCAGGAACTTTGGTGTTTACTCCACATGGACACCACCGGTTGCTGAATGGGAAGAAGGCAAATGGGCAGCTTTACCAGTGCTTGAAGCTCCTGGTTATGAGGGCAAAGGCGTTAAATCTGGCGAATATGGTTATTTAACAGCTAACAAAAGTGCATTCTTGATTACAAGTGCTTGTAAAGATCCAATAGGTCTACTACGTTGGTGGGATAACTGCCATTCTTCAGCTGAATGGAAACGTATTGGACGTGATGGCCCTGTTGGCATGGCTTGGGAATATGGCGAAGATGGCACAACTGCATATGTTAAAGCTGTTGACCCACTACCTCCAGAATGTGCTAATGATACTGAATACCACAACACATACGCTTGGCGTGCACTTTGCCCAATACTATTTGGTGACGAAAGCGCTAAACCAAACCCAGAAAAAACCTCAGAAGATAGCATACGTTATGAAATAACACCATTGTATGAAGATTATTTCTGCGAACAATTAATACCAAACACTCCTGTGCCTGTTGATGCAGCTGGTGATTTTGCTTTCACAAAAACAGAAATAGAAACAGCACTTGAAAACTACTTTGCACAAGCAGTTTCAAACGGTGTTACTGATGATAACTGGAACGCTTTTGTTTCAGAAATTGAATCCCTAGGCGAGGAGCAATGGAACAAATACTTCCAATGCTACTACGATAACGATTGGTCTACATGGGGCTAATTTATAAAATTTAATATTTTGTAATACCCAATAAAACTGATGTTTGTAGGCGGATACTAAACGACTTTTTCGTCTAGTATCCGCTTTTTTATGTTTAAATGCAATTTTAGACACTAAAAAATTTAAAAAAATTTAGAAAGAGAACTATTATGAGAGATATATTTAATATGAACTTTGATTGGCAATTTCACGATGGTGAAATTGTTTGCCCTAATTTTAAATCTGTGCATGATGTTTATGAAAATCCTGTACATATGAAAGCGGCTAACTGTGGTATTGCTCGTGTTGGCTATAATTTGCATGATTGGAAAACTGTTCAAATTCCGCACGATTTACGTCATGATAAAGCAGTTTATGATAAAAATGTACCAGGGTCACAAGGTTTTTTAGCAACAGGCATAGGCTGGTACAGAAAAGAATTTTTTATTGAAGAAAATGTTGATGGCAAAGCTATTATAATGGAGTTTGATGGCGTTTTTAGAGATAGTGAAGTTTATGTAAATGGTGCTTTTGTTGGACGTCATATGAGCGGTTATACAAGTTTTAATTATGATGTTTCAGATTTTATTAACTATGGTGCAAATAATGCAGTTGCTGTAAGAGTAGATGGTACAAAATTTGAGGGTTGGTGGTATGAGGCTGCTGGTATATATAGAGATGTAAGATTAGTAATTACTGATAAGTTAAAAATAAAACAAAATGGTGTTTTTATTACCTACGAAACAGATTTAAAAACAGCTGATGTTAAAATACAAGTAGAGTTAGAAAACGAGTGTGAGAAAACTGGAACTGCCATTATTAGTGCAAATATTTATGCACCAAATGGTGAACTAGTTAAAAATGCAACTCAAGAACTTGAAATATGTGCTTTTAAAGAAGCAAAAGCAACTTTAACTTGCAAGTTAGAAAATATTTCAGTGTGGAGCTTGGAGGAAACTAACCAATACACTGTTAAATTTGAGGTTATATATAAAGGAGTTGAGATAGACACTTACACCGAAAAATTTGGTATAAGAAAAATATACTACACACCAGATAAAGGCATTTTTATCAACGGAAAACATGTAAAAGTTAAAGGCGTGTGTGTGCATGATGATTTTGCTGGTGTTGGTGGTGCGATGTCACGCGCAGTAATACGCCATAAAATTTATTTATTAAAACAATGGGGTTGCACTGGTTATCGTTCATCACACAACCCACCATCACCATATATTTTAGAAGCTTGTGATGATTTTGGTATTTTGGTAATGGACGAAGTACGTATGATGAGCTCGTCTAAAGAACATTTACAGCAAATGAGTGATTTAATAATACGTGATAGAAACCATCCATCTGTGTTTATTTGGTCAATTGGTAATGAAGAAATGGCAATACATGGCACAAAAATGGGTGTTAAAATTGGAAATCATATGCTACGTGTTGCACATGAACTAGACCCAACCAGACCATGCACATATGCAAACAATTGTAACTGGAAAGAACTTACCATTTGGCATGAAGAAAACGGTTTACACATGGATGTTTTTGGGCTTAATTATAACTGTTTGCGTAACTTTGATTATTATGCAGATATTCACGAAAAATATCCAGATCGCTGCATGATAGGAACTGAAAACGCCTCGACTTTCTCAACACGTGGGCAATTTGCTCCACGTGCAGAAGAAAAATTTCCTGATACCTTTAGCGAAAGGTTTATCGATATGACAGTTTGGCCAAATCCAGAACGTAAAAACTGGGTTAGTGCTTATGGAGAGGCTTACCCTGTTTGGGGTTCACGACCACTTGAAACAATGGCAGCAGCAGACCCTGATTACGTAAGTGGTTATTTTATCTGGACAGGTTTTGACTACCGTGGTGAACTTAGCCCATACGATTGGCCAGCAACTGTAACACGTTTTGGTGTTATAGACCTTTGCGGTTTTACTAAAGAAATGGGGCATCATTACAGAGTAAAATGGGCAAGTGAGCCTACTGTTTTTGTGTACCCACACTGGACTTTTGATGAAAATGTTGGAACATTGCAAGTTGATATTGTTTCTAACACTGATGAAGTGGAGTTATTTGTAAACGGCGTTTCACAAGGTCGCAAAGTTAGCCCTCTAAGGGAAGAAGTGAAATACTTTGTACCTTATGAAAAAGGTGAAATTGTCGCTGTTGCATATAATAATAATACTGAAGTTGCACGCATGGCACATAAAACCGCAGGTGAGCCAAAATCTATCAACCTAGAAATAGTGCAAGATAGAGAGTACACTGCAAACGGCGAGGATAACATATTTATTAAAGTTGACGTACTGGACGAAAATGGCATACACTGCCCAACAGCAAATAATGTAATTAAATTTGCAGTAGAGGGTGCAGGCGAATTCTTAGGTTGTGGTAATGGCGACCCTATGTCTATGGATGATGATAAAGTGCCATCAAGACCATTATTTAATGGTTTAGCACTTGCTATATTGCAAACTGCTAGAGAAAATGGTAGAATCAAGTTTACAGCGAACTCTGATGGTTTGCAACCCGCAATTTTAGAGATAGATGTAAACGCAATAGCAACTGATGTGTTAATAGCTGCACCTGATATGAGCATGGAAGAAGTTGAAAGAGAAAAAGATGCTTCTGATGGTAATTTCTAAAATAAGAGGGTATAAATATGTTAAATAGAATTTACAATTTTAACTTTGGATGGAAATTCCACGAGGGTGATTTCGACAAGAGTTATGACGTGGTTGGTGCTGGCGTTTACGATGAACCGCAATGGTTAAAAGCAGGTAACAACGGCATAGCTATTAAAAATTTAGATGACAGTGATTGGCAAAATATAAAACTACCGCACGATTTTGTTATAGAAAAATGCGAATTTACAGCTGATGTTTCACCTAATATTGGTTCTTTGCGCAAAAATATTGCTTGGTATAGAAAAACCTTTACATTGCCACAGGAAATTAAAGATAAACGTATCTTTATAAAATTTGACGGTGTTTTTCGTGATAGCCAAGTTTGGTGCAATGGCCATTTTATGGGTAGGCATTTAGGTGGTTATATGGGTTTTAGTTATGAGTTAACCGAAGTGCTTGATAAAAATGGCCCGAATACTATTGCAGTTTGTGCTGACGCTCGTGGTTCTGAGGGGTGGTGGTATGAGGGCGGTGGTATATATCGTGATGCATATCTTGTGGCTACACCTAGCGTGCGTATTGTTGAAAATGGTGTTTTTGTTAAACCTTATAATATAAACATAGAGCAAAGAACTTGTGATTTAGAGCTTGAAATGAGCTTTAATAGCAATAAATTTGAGCCTGTTAATGTGAATTATACGACTGAAATTTATGATAATACAGGTAAACTTATTGTAACAGCCGAGGGCAAAACAGCTATTGACACTTTGGGCGAAAAAGCAGTTAAGCAAAATTTGAGCCTGCAAAATGTTAACTTTTGGGATGTTGAAAATACCAATATATACACGGCAGATGTTACTGTTGAGTGTGGTAGCGAAAGTGACACTTTTAACCAAAAATTTGCAGTGCGTGAGATAAAATACACACCTGAAAAAGGAATGACTATAAACAACGAACCTACATTTATGAAAGGTGTTTGTGGGCACGATGATTTTGCAGGTGTTGGCGTTGCTATGAACAAAGCAGTTATGCAGTTTAAAGTAGAAAAACTAAAGGAAATGGGCTGTAATGCTTATAGGTGCTCACATAACCCTCCGTCGCCAGTGTTTTTAGATATATGCGATGAGCTTGGTATGTTTGTGCTTGATGAAACACGTTTACCCGGCACTTCGCGTGAAATGGAAGAAGATTTTATTGATTTAATTAAACGTGATAGAAACCACCCTTGTGTTGTGTTTTTTTCGATGGGTAACGAGGAGATGAACATACAGCACACACGCATAGGCACAAATATTTTTAGTAAAATGCAAGCCATAGGTAAGAAATATGATGATAGCCGTGATTATTTATATGCTATTAATGGCGACAAAAACGCTAATGTTGATTTTATAGAGGGCGACGGTTTACACTTGCCAGTGCATGGTGTAAACTATGTAACTAACCGCTATAAGCCTTGCTTTGATTGGCTAATAGAACGTCACCCAACTTGTTGTTTTATCAGCACAGAAAGCACGGGAACAGCAAGTATACGTGGCTATAAAATGGATCAGCTAAAAAGGCCTGCTATATCTGAGGCTGCTTTGGATAAAGGTGTTTGGGCTAACGAGGAAAACAAAGGGATTTTAACTTGCTACGGTGATTTCACACCTGTGTGGAGTTTTACTCCTGAGCTTTCGTTGCAAGAGCATAGAACAAAACCTTATATGCTAGGAGATTTTTTATGGACTGGTTTTGATTACAGAGGTGAGGTTTTTCCGTATGTGTTCCCACAAGTTGTTTCTAGCTATGGTATAATTGATTTATGCGGTTTTTATAAAGATTGGGCATACCATGTTAAAGCATGGTGGGGAAATGAGCCTGTTTTGCATATTTTGCCAAGCTGGAATTTACCAGAACCCGAGGGCACTATTATACCTGTTTGGGTGTTTACAAACTGTGATAACGTAGAGCTTATTTTAAATGGCAACTCACTAGGCAAAAAAACAGTTGAACCTTTTAGCTATGTAGAGTGGCAAGTGCCATATGAAAAAGGCACGCTTGAAGCTATTGGTTATAAGGGTGGTGTGCAAATTTTAAGCGATAAAGTTACTACCGCACAGGCTGAACACCAAATTATACTTAAAACTGAAAAACCAATAATTTTAGCTAATGCAGACGATAGCACTATTATCACAGTAGAAGTTGCGGATAAAAATGGTAACCTTGTTGCGAATTCAGTGCTTGAAATTGATTTTGAAATTGCTGGTGTTGGCAAAATTAAAGGTGTTGGTAACGGTGACCCTAGCAGTTTAGAACACGATAAAAAACCTAAACGGAAATTATTTGCAGGCAAGGCAATGGTTATAGTTGAGGGCACTTTTGAAGCAGGTGATATAACACTCAAAGCGAGTGCAAACAGCATTAAAACAGCCGAAATAACTATAAACAGTTCGCAAACAGAAATTAACGATTACATCTTTGCAACAGAAGATGTTGATTATGGTTCATTTAGAGTAAAAATTGTGGATTTATAATTCAAGCGTTAAAATAACGTTTTGGTGTTAAATTTACATCTTTGGAAATTTAAATATAATGCTGTAAAGTAAAATTGTTTTACACTAAAAAAAGGAGTAGCAGATGAAGCAACCAGATATTTATATAATTTTAACAGAGGATATTTGCCCTAACCTTGGCTGTTATGGTGATAAAAATGCACGCACACCAAACTTAGATGCTTTTGCTAAAGAAAATATTATGTTTGATTATTGTTCATCTGCTGCGCCTGTTTGTTCTGCAGCGAGAACATCTCTTAACCTTGGCATGTATGGTTCAACTGCTGGTGTTGGACAGCATAGAAGCTATAAAGGTTTACCACAAGAAGTTAAAAATATAGGTGAATACATGCAAGAGGCAGGGTATTACACCGCAATAGGTAAAACAGATTTTAACTTTCCATTAAATGGTGGATATGATCACATGTTAAACTCCACACGCATAGATAGCACTGCTTTTGCTGAGGAATTAGGCGAACTTGCAAAAACCACTAAAAAGCCCCTATTTGTTTTACACTCAATATTGTGTACACATCAATCACAATACGGCTATACTCAAGATAGAGATGAACATCGCTCAACGATGCCACGCTTGAAGCCAGAGGAATTTGCTGATAGAGATGCAATGAACATACCAGGGTACCACTTTGATACGTTTGAGGCACGTGAAATCTGGGGACAATACCATGAAAAAGTAACAACTATGGATAGGCTTTTTGGTGAGGCTATAAAAGCACTTAAGGAGGCTGGCAAGTATGAAAATTCAATAATTATGTTTGCTGGTGATAACGGCCACGGAATACCTATGGGCAAGTGCGAGCTTTGGAATGAGGGCGTACATGTACCATTTTTGATGCATATACCAAAAGAATTACCACATAATTTAACTTTGAAAAAAGATAAATACGGTACTGTACACTGCGAGCGTTTAACTTCGTTTATTGATTTTGCCACCACTGCGCTTTCATTAGCTGGTGCAAAAGCACCCGAACATTTGCAGGGCGAAATTTTAGTTGGAGAAAATAGTACGCAAGAGCCTAAATTTATGTATTCGTTTAGTGAGCGAGTTGATGAAGTTTTTGAAAATAGCCGTTGTATGCGATCACGGCAATATTTATATAGTTGTGATTTTGCATACAGCCCAACACGCAGACAAAACTACTACCAAACAACACAATCGCCTTGGTTTGGGCTTTCTATGAAACAAAAAGTTTTAGAAAACAATATAGTGGATACTGATAGACGTGCTTTTTTTAAGGGTATGCCACGTATTAGCGAGCAATTATTTGATTTATATGTAGACCCTAACCAGCTTAATAATATTGCACAAACAAATAAAGAATTAAAAGTAGAAATGCGCAAAGCAATGCTAGAAAAAATTGTTTTATGGCATGATGATGCATTTATGCCTGAACCAATTTGTCATCAAATACATATGCAAACAAAGCTTACACCATATGAAATTTTACGAGATGAGAAATATTATCCTGTAAAAGAGCTTACAGAACTTTGGCAAGCATTAATTGAGGGCAGTTGCAACATAAATACACATGAAAATCCTTGTGCAAAAATGATGTTAATTTGGTATTTTAACAAAAACAATTTACCTGAAAAAATTAAAATTTTTACAGATGATGAAAATGAAACAGTAAAAGCATATGCTTGTTATTGTTTGAGTGATGGTAATAAACTTGCAAATATTTGCAAAACAACTAAAAATTATATATTGCTATTATATATTTCAGATTTAATAGCAACTTGGGATAAACAAAAGGGTATTGTCTGCTTAGAGGCAATAAACCAAAATTGCGCAGTTGAAAGCAAATATCAAATAGGTGAACGCTATGATGCAGCTATGCAAAGTGCATTACAAATGCTTTCATATCGTTTTGAACATGAGCTTGCAAAATCTGATTGGTTTAATAATAGTAGCGAATATGTAGCAAAAATTTTAGATGTAACGTTAGCATAAAATTAATATTTGCAATTAGATTATTTATAAAGTGTTAGGAGATAACAATGAGCGAAAAACTTAACCTTAATTATGGCTGGAAATTTCATTTAGGTAAAATACCTTTTGATGAATTACGTGGTCATTTTGCAACATATATGGGCACGAAAGCTCAATGCGCACAAAACGCAGCAAAACCTCTTTTTTATGATGGTGATTTTGAAACGGTAGATTTACCACATGATTACGTAATAAAAACTATGCCAAAAGAAGAATTTAACGAATCAAACGGTGGTTATTATAGAGATGAAGCATGGTATAGGCGTTATTTTAAACTTAGTGAAGATGAACGTGGCAAAAGATTTGTGCTTGCTTTTGATGGCGCTGGCCAATATACAAGTGTTTGGGTAAATGGCCATTTTGCAGGTAGTAATGCAAGCATGTATAACAATTTTGAAATTGATGTTACACCATATGTTTTATATGGTGAGGACGTAAACACTATTGCTGTGCAAATCAAAAACGAGCAAGTCGAGGGCTGGTGGTATGAGGGTGCTGGCATATATAGAAGTGTGTATTTAATTAAGAGCAATGCTATTGCTGTAAATCCAGATGGAGTTTTTGTAAAACCTATAAAAATAAATGAAACAGATTATGAACTTAATCTTGAAACAAATGTTTATAATATAGGAGATAACACAGATATTGAAATTTGCCATATTGTATTAGACGAAAATAAAAAAGAAATAGCAAGTACAACATATAAAACAAATGTGCTATTTGGGCAAAATGTAAGTAATGTAGCACTTGTAGTTAAAAACCCAGTGCGCTGGAATTTAGAAAAACCAACTATGCACAAAGTAATAACAACTATTGTTGTAAATGGTAAAAAGGTAGATACTTATAAAACTTCTTTTGGTTTTAGAGATATAGAGTTTAATGTTAATAAAGGTTTTTATTTAAATGGTAAACATGTAAAACTTAGAGGTGTTTGCATACATCAAGATCACTCACAACTTGGTGTTGCAGTACCTGCTTCTATAATGGAATATAGGCTTTGCAAATTGAAAGAAGCAGGAATTAATGCTTATAGGTGCGCACACAACATGCCAGCAAGAGAAATACTTGACTTATGCGATAAACTTGGTATAATCATTCTAGATGAAAATAGATGGTTTAATTTTAGTGAGAGAACACAAAAAGAATTATCAAGTATGGTAATACGTGATAGAAACCACCCTTGTGTTGTACTTTGGTCTGTTGGCAACGAAGAACCTTTACAAAATACGCTTACAGGTAAAGAACTTGTTCGCCAAATGAAAGGTTTTATTAAGCGATTAGACGATACAAGACCTATTAGTATTGCTTTAAATGGTGGTTTTTTTGATTCGTTTGCAGCTAGTGAATCAGAAGTTGTGAGCGTTAACTACTTAATAACTAAATATGAAAAAATGCATGAAGTGCATGCAGATAAATGTCTAATAGGAACAGAGAGTGCAGCAAGCACCACAAATAGGGGCATATATGTTGCAAATGATGTGTTTACAGGCAAAACTAAGGATTATGCAAGTGCATATGATAAACAGCGCGCAAGTTTTGGTTCTAGCTGTGCTGATGCAATTAGAGCAAGTGAAAAACATGAATTTATTGCGGGTACTTTTTTGTGGACAGGTATAGATTATCGCGGCGAAGCACAGTGGCCGATGAACATTAGCGGTGCTGGGTTTTTAGATAATGCTTGCCTTGAAAAAGATAAATTTTATATGGTTAAATCTTTTTGGAAAGAAGAACCAATGATTCATATTATGCCACACTGGGATTTACAGGATACTATTGGTGTAGGTAATAATGTTACAATGAATATTTATACAAATTTAGATGAAATAGCGCTTTTTATCAACGGCGAAAGCCAAGGCAAGCAAATGGTTAAAAAGTTGGATTATGCTAAATTTGATGTGATTTATAACCCCGGTGAAGTTTTGGCAATTGGTTATAAAAACGGTGAGGAAGTATTAAGAAAAGAAATTTGTACAACACAAAAAGCGGCTAAACTAAAAGTTACGGTAAATAATTCTGTAACAAATAACGGCGAAGACGCAGCAGTTATTGAAGTTAGTGTTTTAGACGAAAAAGGGAATATTAAACATACATGCGATGAAAAAATTTTGTTTGATATTTGCGAAAACGGACAAATACTTTGCACGGACGGCGGTGATCCGAAGTGTTATGTTAATGCTACAAATATGTTTAATGGTAAAATTATTGCTATTGTTAAAGTTAAAGAGGGCGCACAAAAAGTTGAGGTGTGTGTAAACGCTCCAAATTTAAATGTAAGCGAAAAAGTAATAATTAAGCCAGTAAGTACAAAACAAATAAACCGAGTTGAGGTTTGCAAAAACTTGCTAGAAATACCACAGTTTAGGCGCTGGCCTAAAACAAACGATGCAAATGCGATAGATGATGTTTATGAGTTTACGGACATGAACACATCAGAACCTGTTATTATTAAAAACTATTCATATGATACCTTTAGCGGATACATGGCATATACATCTAAAACACTAGTGCCGGAAATGCCAAAAGGTAAAAAATTGCTTATGAGATTTAGTGATATAACAGGCGAGGTTAAAATTAAGATATTCCACGATACTAACTGTTGGCCACAACCAACACCAGATGAATTTTTAACCGTTTATCATAATTTAAATAGTGCGTCGGCGGGTGATAGCGAAATTGAATTAAAAGGTTTTGGCGCTAGTGAAAAAGTAAACATAGTTTTACTTGTTAATGGTAAAAAGCCATTTGGCATTGGTAACGTGACCTTTGAAATTAAATAATCATTTTTTTAAGCGGAAACGCGCAGAAAGGTCACTTATGAAAAAACCAAATGTTATTGTAATTTACGCAGACGATTTAGGATACGGTGATTTATCGTGTTATGGTGCAAGTAGTATATCCACACCAAATGTGGATGCACTTTGCGAAAGCGGTGTTAGATTTTATAACGGATACTCCACCTCAGCAGTGTGTACACCAGCAAGATATAGCCTATTAACAGGTGAATATCCATTTAGGAACGAATACACACGAATTTTGCAAGGTGATGCTAGGTGCATTATATCAAAAGAACAAATGACCTTACCTAAGGTATTTAAGCAAGCGAGTTACAATACAGCTGCCATTGGCAAATGGCATTTGGGCATGGGTGATGGCAGTATAGATTGGAACGAGCAAATAAATCATTGTCCTAATGATTTAGGCTTTGATTACTCTTTCATTTTCCCTGGAACTAATGATAGAGTACCTTGTGTTTATGTTAAAAATGGCCTCGTTCAAAATTTGGATAAAAATGACCCTATATCGGTTTATTATGGCGCGGAATGCCCATTTGAAGATATAGATACATATGAAAAAAATCCTGAAAAGTTGCGCTTTACATCTTCTTGTGGACACTGCCACTCACTTATAAATGGTGTTGGCAGAATAGGTTACATGAAAGGTGGCGAAAAAGCAATCTGGAAAGATGAAGACTTAGCAGATACTTTCCTTGGAGAGGTTACTAATTTTATTGATAATAGTGCTGATCCATTTTTTGTGTTTTACGCTTTGCATCAACCACATGTGCCTCGTTTACCTAACAAAAAATTTGAGGGTAAATCTGGTCTTGGTAGTCGCGGAGATGTTATTTTAGAACTTGATTATTGTGTAGGCGAACTAACAAAACACCTTGAAGAAAAAGGCATTCTAGAGGACACGATAATTATTTTTTCAAGCGATAATGGCCCTGTTGTTGATGATGGTTATAACGATTTAGCGTTTGAAAAATTAGGTGTACATAAACCAGCAGGTCCACTGCGTGGCGGCAAGTACAGCAAATTTGACGGTGGCGCAAGAGTTCCATTGATAGTTTCATGGAAAGGTAAAATTGCAGAGAAAAACTCAGCAGCGTTAGTATCACAAGTTGATTTTGCAAACTCATTTGCGAGCATGCTCGGAGTAACTTTAAATGATGGCGAGTGTGTAGATAGCTTTAATGTATTAGACGCTTTACTTGGCAACACAGAAAAAGCACGTGACTATTATATGTTTGAAAGTGCTGAAAAAGCACACGTTTTACGTATGGGAAAATGGGCTTACTTAGAGCCAAGCGAGGGCGAAAAAATAGTTGGGCACACGTACATTGAATCAGGCAATTCTCCAGAAATGCAACTTTATAACATGATGTATGATATAGGCCAAAAAGAAAATATACACGAAAATTACAGCGAAATAAGTAAAGAAATGCAAGTTAAAATTGATGAAATTTTAGCAAGTAAGCAAACAAGATAAGTAGCAAATAGGCACTATTACACTTTAAATTTTAGAAAATAAAGTTGTGATAGTGCCTATTTTAAAGTTAAAGGAGTTTTTTATGCTTGGTATTGATTATAAAAAATCTAGTGAGATTACTAAAGTTGAACGTTTAAATGACGCTTTGTATTTGAAATCAGAACTTGCTATTTTGCGATTAAAACCACAAGCAAAAAACATAGTTAGAGTTACATATACACAAAACAAAGAGTTTGAAGAGTTTTTAGGCGTAGGTATTTTAAAAGAAAATAATTTGACAGAATGGGATTTTAATATATTTGAAAATAGTATTGAGTTAACAACAAATGAGCTTAAAATAGTTGTAGATAAAAATACAGCGTCTTTAAAATACTATGATAAAAAAGATAAAGTTTTGCTTTGTGAAAGATCCTTTGATAGCCATGAGCTTTCACAATTTGATAGTTTCAAAACGATAGTTGATGAAAACACTATAATTGAAGAAGTAGACACTCCAGACGGTAAAAAAACTTATATAAAAGAAGCAAATAGAACTTTTGATAGAAAACTATATAAAACGAGGTTGCATTTGCAATTTGCCGAAAATGAAAAGCTTTATGGTCTAGGACAATTTGAAGAAGGTGCTCTAAATTTACGAGGTACTACGCAATATTTACACCAAGCAAATTTAAAGATACCAGTTCCAATGTTACTTTCTACTTGTGGGTATGGCTTGTTATTTTCTACTGGTAGCACAAGCGTTTTTAGTGATACACAATACGGCTCGTATTTTTATACACAGGCGGATATTGCTATGGATTTTTATTTTATCAAAGGCAAAAATTTTGATGAAATAATAAAAGCATATAGGTTTTTAACAGGTAAAGCTAGTTTATTACCACGTTGGGCATTTGGCTTTATGCAATCACAAGAACGTTACGAAACACAAAAGGAAGTGCTAGAAATAGCGGCAGAATATCGCAAACGTAAAATAGGTTTAGATTTGCTTATAATGGATTGGATGTCATGGCCAGGAGAGGGGTGGGGGCAAAAAAGTTTTGATTTTGAGAGATTTCCAGACCCTCAAGCAATGACAGATAGTTTGCATGAAGATAATATTAAATTTATGATTTCTATTTGGCCAAATATGTTTGCAACAACTGAGAATTATAAAGAGTTTAAAGCTAAAAATTTACTACTACCTGCAAGCGAAAGCTACGATGCATTAAGTGAAAAAGCGCGTAAATTATATTGGAAACAGGCAAATGAAGGTTTATTTAGCTACGGCGTAGATGCGTGGTGGTGTGATTCTTGCGAGCCATTTTGCCCTGAGTGGCAAGGAGATTTTAAACCACAAGAGAATACTATGTACCATAATTTTACCGAAGAAGCCTCAAAGGTAATGCCCGCACAGCTTACGAATACATACCCATATTATCATGCACAAACTATGTATAATGGACAGCGAAAAACAAGTGAGCAAAAACGCGTTACAAACTTAACAAGGGCTACATATACCGGTGGGCAACAATTTGGAACAATTATGTGGTCTGGCGATACTTATGCTTCATGGCAGACATTTAAAAATCAAATTGTAGCAGGGCTAAATTTTTGTGCAACAGGTATACCATACTGGACACTTGATATAGGTGCATTTTTTGTCAAAAAAGGTGATAAATGGTTTAGAAATGGTGATTATAATAATGGTCTTGAGGATTTAGGGTATAGAGAATTATTTGTGAGATGGTTTCAATATGCAGTGTTCTTACCTGTTTTTCGTAGCCACGGTACTGATGTTCGCAGAGAAATGTGGCTGTTTGATGGTGAAAACCACATGTTTTATGATGCGCTTTGTAAAGCGAATCAGTTGAGATACACACTTATAGCATATATTTACTCACTAGCTGGCAAAGTTTGGCTTGAGGATTACACGATGATGCGCCTATTAGCATTTGATTTTGCTGAGGACGAAAAAGCATGCGAAGTTAAAGATGAATTTATGTTTGGTGATAGTATTTTGGTATGCCCAATTACTCAGGCTTGTTATTATGGAATTAACTCGCAACTTATTGAAAACCCAAATATATTTAAAACTATTTATTTACCACAAGGTCAAGATTGGTATGATTATTATACTGGCAAAAAATACGCTGGCGGACAAAAGATAAAAGTGGAAATTGAACTTGATAAAATACCTCTTTTTGTAAAAGCTGGGAGCATTATACCAACTACAGAACCGCTACAATATGCAGATGAAATTGTAAATGCTGAAATAACATGGCAGGTTTATACAGGCAAAGATGCTATTTTTGATTTGTATGAAGATAGTGGGGATGGTTATGGTTACGAAAAAGGTGAATACACTTTAACAAAAATATTTTGGGATGAAAAAGAGCAAAAATTAACATCAAATACCAGCGATGAAAAAATAATAAAATCATTAGAAAATTTTATTTTGTACAAAGGATAAAATAAAATTTAATTTATCTAGGTATGCGTTTTTTGCGTTTTGAATTATTAAAATAACGGTTTGTGTGACGAGAGCTTAATTTCATCACACAAACCGTTATAATTTTTATATTACTTTACCTTCAACTATTGTAAATTTAAGATTGTTTTTATCATCCCAAACTGAAAAATCAGCATATTTACCTTTGGCTATGTTACCTTTTTTAGTAAAGATATCTAGCATTTTAGCCTGATTTTCTGAAAAAAGTTGTATTATTTCTTCGATAGGTTTACAGGTAAACTCACACATGTTTTTTACAGCATTATCAGAGGTTAGCGTGCTACCAGCACGTGTTTCAGTGCCTTTTATCCACGCTTGCCCATCTTTTGCAACTATCTCGTTATTATCGCCTAAAATATATCCATTGCCATCTGGCATTCCAGCTGCGCTCATGCTATCCGTAATAGCAATTGTTTTATCAAAACCTTTAATTTTTAAAAGTGAGCGTATATTTGCAGGGTGAACATGCAGACCATCGCAGATAATTTCACTATAAATGTCGAAATCAAAGGCGGCTCCTAATATGCCAGGTTCTCTGTGGTGAAAAGGACGCATGGCGTTAAATGTGTGTGTGCTACATTTAGCACCATGTCTTATGCAATTGCAAGCAGTGTCATAATCAGCAGCGCTATGACCTATAGAGCAAATAACGCCAGTGTTTGAGATACTATCTACAAAATCTATACTACCATCAAGCTCTGGAGATATTGTCATTATTTTTACAAATCCCTTTGCAGCGTGTTGGTATTCATTAAAATCACTTATAGAGGGTTTTTGCAATAAATCTAGTGGCATTGCGCCTTTAAATGCTTCACTTAAAAAAGGACCTTCCATGTGTATGCCAAGACATTTAGCACCAGATAAATCACGCTTGCAAGCTTCTGCTAAGATTTTTAGTTGTTTAATTAAATTTTCTTTACAATCAGTTAAAAGTGTTGCATAAAAACCCGTTACACCATGTTTTGCATAAAAAATAGAAAGCTCATCAATAGTTTTTTCAGTGATAGAGTTCATGTCATATCCCATGCCGCCATGTGTATGTGTCTCTATTATACCTGGTAAAATTTTTAGTCCCGTGCAATCAAGTGCATTAGCGTTTTCATCGGTGATTTTTTCACTAATTTGATTTATAATTCCGTTTGTAATTTTAATGTCAAGTGGTTTTAGTTCGTTATTTATGCATACTAACGCATTTTTTATTATAGTTGTTGTCATAAATTCTCCCAATGTGTAAATACTTCATCGTATTTTAAAAGTTTGCTCAAAGCAGCTCTATCGCCAACTATGCTAACATTTGGATGCAATTGTAATATAGAAGCTGGAATTGATGGCGTTACAGGGCCAGTTAAAGCTGTGACGATAATATCTGATTTGTCCTCACCGCTAAGCGCAACTACAATTTTTTTTGCGTGCATAATATTTTTAATACCTAATGTTATAGCATGTGTAGGCACTTTGTCAATATCACCATCAAAAAATCGTGCATTTGCACTTAATGTTTTCTTTGAAAGTTCAATGACATGTGTTCCAAGTTCAAACGCGGATTCAGGCTCATTGAATCCAATGTGTCCGTTGTGCCCTATACCTAAAAGTAGCAAATCTATACCGCCCAAAGCTTCTATTAAGGTATCGTAACCTTTGCATTCTTGGCATAAATTATCTGAAAGCCCGTTAGGTAAATTAGTATTTGTTGCCTTGATATTAACATGGTTAAATAAATTATGTTGCATAAAGTATCTGTAGCTTTGCTCATGTTCAGGTGATAAGCCAACATATTCGTCTAAATTGACAGTTTTAATGTGTGAAAAAGATAAATCGCCTTTGTTATACCACTCTACCAATTGGTTGTAGGTGCCTTTTGGAGTAGAACCAGTTGCAAGGCCTAAAACACTATCGGGGTTAATGATTACTTGTGCAGAAATAATATTTGCAACTTTTCTAGACATGGATTTGTAATCATCAGCTAAATAAACTCTCATAAGGGTAACCTCCAATTTTTATTAGTGTAAAACAATGAAGCTTCACAAGCGAATATGCCAATCTTCGTATTCATTATACAAAACTTTGTTTGAAAAATCAACTTTTTTATTGTTATTTGTTGTTTTTAGTCGTTATATTATAATAAATAGCTTAGAATGTTGCGCAAACCACAAAGGTGATAAAAAATCTATCTAAATATGTAAAAATATGTTACAATAGCATAAAATACGCAAACTGTATAATTTGGAGGAAAAGTATATGAAAATATTAATTTTTGTTATTATTTCAAGTTTGTTTTTAATGGCTTGCACATCACAATCAAGCGAACAAACACAAGAAACATCACAAGCACAAGCAGTAGAAACAGAGCAACCAGCTGAACAAACGCAAAGCCCGAAACCAGAGGATAGCTCTAGCGCAAGTAGTGAACTAGAAAAACCAGTTATAGAAACTGCACCACAAATAGTAAAAACAGCATTAATAACTGACGGTGAGCATGGCGTTTCAGCAACGATAAATCTTTACTCTGATAATACGCTTGAAGTAATGAACTTTAATTATGATGGTAAAGCACCTGATACTTATGTTACAGTAGGAAATATAACAGATGAAAAATTTGAAAAAGTTGCGTTAGTTAGCGAAAAAATATCAGAAGCACAAGAAAACACAAACCTAATAATTACACTAGAAGAAGGCCTTGAGTTTAACGCTGTTTCGATATATTGCAGTATTTTTGCAGATGATTTTGGATCAGCAATTTTGGAAGATGTTGAGTAAAAATATAACAATTAACATTTCATAAAAAAGAACGTATTTCAAAAAATAGAAACACGTTCCTTAAAAAAGTAAGTCATTGTATTAAATTTAAATAATTAAGTGAAGATTTTCAAACCGATATTTTTTAGTTAAATGTTAAGAAATATCGGTTTTTGACATTCAAATTAATCTAGTGTTATACCACAAATTTTTAAGTGCTTTTTAAGAGAGCTAGCATTTCCTCGCATGTGTATACCAGTTATGTCTAAATCACACGCTGCCTTAACATTGGCAAGAGTGTCATCAATAAAAATACTTTCGTCAGCTTTTAGTTCGTATTTTTTTAAAAGTGCTGTGTAAATGCGTTCGTCTGGCTTGTTAATTCCTATTTCATAAGAACAAACACCGCCATCAAAAGCAGGGAAGAATGCGTGAGAGGATAAATAATCAAAAACATCATTTGGCATGTTGCTCAAATAAAAGATGTTATAACCACTTTGTTTTAAAAGTGCTGCGAGTTTTACTATATACATGCGAGGTTCTAATATATTAAGCCATGTATCCAAAACTTCCTGAACCTCAAAGAGGCAGTCTTGTTCTTTAGCATCTTGTAGCATAATTTCAGTGCCTTTTTCACGTGATAATAAACCACTATCCATATCTTTCCAAGTTTCGCTGCCAAAAACAATGTTATATACCTTTGTTTCAGTTTTATCATTTAAAAATTTTTCCATTAAAAAGTTGCGAGGGTTGAATTTAACGATAACACCACCAAGATCAAAAATTATATTTTTATACATATATATTCCTTTGCTTTAAATATTATTTGTCTTATCAATAAAATAAAAATTTTTTGTTTATAACTAGCTAAATTTATTTAAATTTTTGCTAGTTAAACTGATATGTATATATTATACAATAAATTTGATATAATTACAAACAAAAAACGGCATATTCTGCACCAAAAAGGGGAGAATATGCCGTAATGATTTATTTAAAATAAATATTAAATTTACATCGCTGTAAAATTATTATTTTACCATGCCTGCAACTTCAGATGCAAAGTCATTTTCAACTTTTTCAATGCCTTCGCCTTTTTGGAAACGAGCAAATTTAACAATAGTGATATCTCCACCAAGCTCTTTACCTACGTTTTGAGCATGTTTCTCAACAGAGATTTTATCATCTTTAACGAAAGGTTGGTCAACAAGGCAAATGTCTTTAAAGAATTTGTTGATTTTACCTGTAATCATTTTTTCTTTAACTTCTGCTGGTTTGTTTGCATTTTTAGGATCTTGATCCATTTGAGCTAGCAATATTTCTTTTTCTTTTGCTACTGTTTCAGCAGGTACTTCATCTTGGCGAACATAGCTTGGGTTTACAGCTGCGATTTGCATAGCAACATCACGGCCAAAAGCTGTGAATTCTTCTTTAGAAGCAACGTCGTCTGTTGTATCAAAGCCAACAAGAACAGCGTGTGTGCCACCACCGTGAACATAAGCTGCACAAGGGCCTTCGTAACGAGCAAAACGACGAACTTTGATGTTTTCTTTAATAACTAAGATTAGGTTTTTAATAGCATCATCAACGGTGCCTTCACCCATTTTGCATTGCATTAATGCATCAACATCAGCTGGGTTTTGTTCCATAACAACACCAGCAGCGTCTTTAACAAATTCAACGAATTTGTCATTTTTAGCAACAAAGTCTGTTTCAGCGTTAACTTCTATAACAACACCAATTTTGCATTTTGCGCAGTAATCAGCATAAACCATGCCATCAGCAGCAACACGGTCAGCTTTTTTTGCAGCTGTTGCAAGGCCACGCTCACGTAGTAGCTCAACTGCTTTGGCAAAATCGCCCTCAGCGTCTGTAAGTGCTTTTTTGCATTCCATCATGCCGCAGTCTGTTTGTTTACGTAACTCCATTACGTCTTTTGCAGAAATAGCCATATTAAAATCTCCTTTGATAGTATATTTAATAAAGTAAAATGGATAAACTTAAGCTTCAGCAGCAACTTCTTCAGAAACAGCGTCAGTGCCTTGTTTACCTTCAAGAACAGCGTCAGCCATAGCGCCAGCAATTAATTTAACTGCGCGGATAGCGTCGTCGTTACCAGGGATAACATAATCAATTTCATCAGGGTTGCAGTTTGTATCAACAATAGCAACAATAGGAATGTTTAGTTTACGTGCTTCAAGAACAGCAATGCGTTCTTTGTGTGGATCAACGATAAACAAAGCTTTAGGTAATACACGCATTTCTTTAACGCCACCTAGGTATTTGTCTAGTTTTTCCATTTCAAGCTCTAGTTTAGCAACTTCTTTTTTAGGTAGAAGATCAAAAGTACCATCAGCTTGCATTTTTTGTAGTTTGTCCATGCGGTCAATACGTTTGCGTATTGTGCGGAAGTTTGTCATCATGCCGCCTAACCAGCGAGCGTTAACAAAGTGCATGCCGCAACGAATTGCTTCGTTTTTAACAGAATCTTGAGCTTGTTTTTTTGTGCCAACAAATAGCACTTCGCCGCCGTCAGCTGCTACAGATTTTACAAAGTTGTAAGCATCATCAAGCTTTTTAACTGTTTTTTGTAAGTCGATGATGTAGATGCCGTTGCGCTCAGTAAAAATGTATTTAGACATTTTTGGGTTCCAACGACGTGTTTGATGTCCAAAGTGAACACCTGCTTCGAGAAGTTGTTTCATAGAAACTACTGCCATAATAAAAATCCTCCGGTTTGTTTTTCCTCCGTACACCGTGATTTTTAAACGCATCGGGCGTTTAAAAACTGCCCCAAACCCTTAAAAAAGGGCACAAAAAGGCATAGTGATACGTGTGTATTACCGAAATAATATAACACATAATAACTTATAATGCAAGTGTTTTTTTACAATTTATAGTTGATTTTAAATTTAAAATTGAACTTTACGAAAATTTATTAAAAAAATTTAATGATATGTGTACATTTTGAATTTTATTTATATGTATATATTTTGCTTTTCTTGGGCGCTAGTTTTTGTATTCTAAAACAATCTTGACAAAATTACAAAAAGCATGTATTCTATATACTATATAAACAAAATGCTAGGATAAAGAATGTGTGTAATAGTATTTTTCAGAGAGCTGGGGTTTGGTGAAACTCAGTATGTGCTTTGCATCACTGTCACTTTTGAGCAAAAACGGGGAAATTATCGCATGTTTATTCAATGCTAAAGTAGTCGTTTTCGGGTTAACCCTCCGTTAAAGGGGTGCAAGAGGGTGCTTGCAGCTATACTAAGTTGTAGTTAAGTTAGTAGCATCAATTTGGGTGGTACCGCGGTTATTATAAGCCGTCCCATGGAAGATTTATTCCGTGGGGCGGTTTTTTTATATTCCACTCCACAAAAGCAAAGGAGTTTTTAGATGAAAGAACTAGAAAAACAATACGACCCTAGTTTGGTTGAAGATAGAATTTACCAAACATGGCTAGATGGCGATTACTTCCACGCCAAAGCTGACAAAAACAAAAAGCCATACACAATAGTTATGCCACCGCCAAACGTTACTGGTCAATTACACATGGGTCACGCTGTGGATAACGCAATGCAGGATATTTTAATACGTTTTAAACGTATGCAAGGATATTCTGCGCTATGGTTACCAGGAACAGACCACGCATCAATTGCAACTGAGGCAAAAGTTGTTGAAGCTATGAAAGCTGACGGCGTTACAAAGGATATGATAGGCCGTGATGGCTTTATGGAGCGTGCATGGGAGTGGAAAAACACATATGGCAACCGCATAGTTAACCAACTTAAAAAACTTGGTTCTTCCTGCGATTGGAAACGTGAGCGTTTTACTATGGACGAAGGTTGCTCAGAGGCTGTGCATGAAGTCTTTGTGCGCTTATACGATAAAAAGCTGATATATCGTGGCAATCGTCTTGTAAACTGGTGCCCATATTGTAAAACATCTATCTCTGATGCAGAGGTAGAGTATGAAGATAAAGACGGCAACTTTTACCATTTATATTACACAGTAAAAGAAACAGGCGAAAAATTAGTGCTTGCAACAACTCGCCCTGAAACTATGCTAGGCGATACTGCTGTTGCTATTAACAGTGAGGATGAACGCTATAAGCATTTGCACGGTTGCCATGTTTTAATACCTTTAATAAACAAAGAAATACCAATAGTTTGCGATGAACACGCTGATATGACAAAAGGCACAGGCGTTGTTAAAATTACACCAGCACACGACCCTAACGATTACGAAGTTGGCCAGCGCCATAACTTACCAATTGTTCGTGTTTTCACATATGACGGGCATTTAACAGGCGCAAAAGAAAAAGCGATTGCAGATGAATTAATTGCATCTGGACGTGGTGGTGAAAACGAGCCAGAAGTTTTAGATTGCGGCAAATACGCTGGTATGACAACTAAAGAAGCTCGTAAGGCTATTTTAGCTGATTTACAAGTAACTGGTGCGCTAAAAGAGGTTGAGCCACATCGCCACGATGTTGGCACATGCTACCGCTGCCACACAACAATAGAACCTATGATTTCAAAACAATGGTTTGTTAAAATGGAACCATTAGCAAAACCGGCTGTTGAAAGTGTAGAAAATGGCGATATTAAATTTGTACCAGAACGCTTTACCAAAAACTATATGAACTGGATGAAAAACACACGTGATTGGTGCATTTCTCGTCAACTTTGGTGGGGGCACCAAATACCAGCGTGGTATTGTGACGATTGCGGTGCAACAATAGTTGCAAAAACTGCACCTTGTACATGTGATGCTTGTGGTAGCAAAAACTTAAAGCAAGATGAAGATACATTAGATACTTGGTTTTCATCAGCTCTTTGGCCTTTTAGTACTTTAGGATGGCCTAACGAAAACGCAGAGGATTTTAATTATTTCTACCCAACAAACACACTAGTAACAGGTTATGATATTATAGGTTTCTGGGTTAGCCGTATGATTTTCTCGGGTCTTGCTTATACAGAAAAAGCACCTTTTGATACAGTTTGCATACATGGTATTGTACGTGATGCTCAAGGGCGCAAAATGTCAAAATCACTAGGTAATGGTATAGACCCACTAGAAGTGATTTCTGAATATGGTGCGGATGCCTTGCGTTTTATGCTTGTTGATGGTTCAACTGCTGGAAATGATATGCGTTATTCTGAGGAAAAAGTTAAAGCAGCACGTAACTTTGCGAATAAACTTTGGAACGCAACACGTTTTGTTTTGATGAATATACCAGAAGGTTTTGAAGCTGGCTTGCCAAGTGTTGATAAACTTGATATGAGTGATAAGTGGCTATTAACAAAATTAAATAAAGTGGCAAAGGCAGTAACTGAAAACCTAGAAAGCTTCGAAATGGGCTTAGCTGCTGCAAAAGTAAACGATTTTATATGGGAAAACTACTGCGATTGGTACATTGAAATAGCAAAACCTCGTTTAAATAGTGGTGATGAAGAACAAGCGGATGTTGCACGTAAAGTTTTGGTTTATGTTTTATCTGAAGCACTAAAATTATTGCACCCATTTATGCCTTTTGTAACAGAGGAATTGTACCAAGCTTTGCCAAGCGCAGGTGAAACGATAATGCTTGATGCATGGCCAACTATGTTAGATGGTTATGATTGGCCAAGCGAAGAAGAAGATTTCCAAAAAGTTATGGATTACATTAAAGCTGTACGTGCAATGCGCACAGAGATGAATGTGCACCCAACTAAAAAAACTAGGATGACTATTGAAACAGCAGATACAACACCTTTTGAGAAGAGTGCTGTTTACCTAGCTAAGTTTGCTTTTGCAACTGATGTGGAGTTCACACAAAAATATACAGGCGAAACAGATGGTGTTGTACAAGTAGCAACACATACAGCTCGTGGATTTATACCTATGATGGAGCTTATCGACAGAGAAAAAGAGCTTGCACGTTTGCAAAAGGAACTACAAAAGGCTGAAAAAGAAATGGCTATGTTCCAAAATCAGTTAAACAATCCTAAATTTGTTGAGAAAGCGCCAGAGGCATTAGTTGAGGAAATACGTGGTAAGTTTGCACGTAGCCAAGATAAAATGACAAATATTAAAGAGGGTATAGCAGCATTGGGTTAATGTTTCAAATTAAATGATACTAACTTTGTTATACCATTTTAGTAAGTAAAAATATAATTTGATTTTTGCGTGCAAACTTGTTTGCAACGCTAATTGTAGTTAGACTACTTTGCGAAAACTGTGTTTTTCTTGCTAGGCGACACGTTTTACTAAATATTGCAAAAAATAAACTGTATAATCTTTATGCTAGGTGCATGAAGATTATGCAGTTTTTTATTTTCTGATTAAATTATTTGAATTTATAGTTACACATTGAGTTTTACAAATAGGAATAAATACTTGTTCGCTAAAAAGGAAAGGAATTAAAATGACAAATGTGACATTTGATTCAGTCGGTGATGTTTTATATACCTATATAAGTGGGGAGATTGATCATGATTCAGCACAAACCTTGCGCGAAAATATAGATGGGACTATCGCTGGACGTTTGCCAAAACATTTAATTATGGATTTTTCAGCAGTTTCATTTATGGATTCATCTGGTTTAGGGTTGATACTTGGTAGAAAAAGACGCATGGAAGCATATAGTGGAGATTTGACAATACAAAACCCGCCTGCTCAAATGCAAAAAGTATTAAAAATAGCAAAAATTAAGATAAAAGAAATGGAGCACCTATGAAAGCAGAAAATATAGTAAAAATGACATTTCCATCATGTAGCACTAACGAAGCTTTTGCACGTAGTGCAGTTGCTGCATTTGTGGCACGGTATGACCCCACCGTACCACAAATTGCAGATTTAAAAACTGCTGTTTCAGAGGCAGTAACAAATTGTATAGTACACGCCTACCCAGAAAACATTGGAAATATCCAAATGATAATGTCTGTTTACCCCAATAGGCTAATACGCATAGTGATATCTGATAAAGGTGTTGGCATACCAGATATAAACAAAGCAATGCAACCACTTTTTACAACAGGAAATCCCGATGAGCGCTCTGGTTTAGGTTTTGCAGTGATGCAAAGTTTTATGGATACAGTAAAAGTTACATCAAAACCTAGCAAAGGTACAAAAATAATAATGCAAAAATTATTATCTGAACATAAATAGCTCTCTAACATATTATAGCAGATCTTTTTATACATACCTTTAGATATATTATAATTAGCTCGTTAATTTTAATATACCTTAGTATTTATTAACATATTCAGTTTTTTTATTGAATTGGTTTTTGATTTTGATATATGATATGAAAGCGAGGGTGTATGATAGCAACTGCAGCAGCTAGGGAAGAATTTATTGAAAAAAATCTTGGTTTAGTTCATGCTTGTGCTAGTAGGTTTCGTGGTAGAGGTTTAGAGTATGATGATTTATATGGCGCAGGTTGCATGGGTTTAGTAAAAGCTTTTGATGGTTTTGATACAGAAAGAGGTGTTTGTTTTTCAACATATGCTGTACCTGTTATTTTAGGAGAGATAAAAAAGTTGTTTCGTGATGGCGGTACAGTTAAAGTTAGCCGTTCGATAAAAGAGCTTGGTTTAAAGATAAATTTACTAAGAGATAAAATAATAAAGCAAAGCGGCATTGAGCCAGGTGTTAACCAATTAGCAGCAGAGTTGCAAGTTGAACCGCAAGCAGTAGCACTTGCAATACGTGCTTCACAACCAGCGATGAGCCTAACGCCAGAAAGTGATGATGAAACAGGTAGACAATTAGATATACCAGTGCCCTCGCCAGAGGAGGAACTTTCGGAACGTATAAGTTTAGAACAAGTTCTTTCAGAATTATTGCCTGAAGATAGGCATTTAATAGAACTAAGGTTCTTTGCCAGAAAAACTCAAAGCGAAGCAGCATGCATTTTAAACACAACACAAGTACAAGTTTCTCGCAAAGAGCGCAAGATACTAAAGCAACTAAGGGCAAAGTTATTAGAAGAATAAAAGTATTATATACTATATAAGTATAAAGGTTTTGTGAGAAATTTAAGTAATAGTTTAGTTATTTGAATAATATAGTTAAAACTTTGCAATAATATAAGCACACTATAAATTGTGTGTTTATATTTTTTTATAACAAGATTAATGTCAATATGCAATATATATAATAGTAAAAAATAAGCACAGTGGCGAAAGTTGTTTTTTAAAGGTAAAAAGTGTTGACAGAAAAGTCTAAAAATGATATTATTGAACAACCACGAAACAAGTTAATCAAAAATAATGCAAACTCAAAGTTAAAAATATTGAGATAATACGTTGTTTTTACAGCTTGCAAAAACTTTTTCAAAAAAAACTAAAAAAACTTTAAAAAAAGTATTGACAGGAGAGAA
>CAYJKG010000035.1:0-34118 GCA_964370685.1 uncultured Faecalibacterium sp.
AGCAGCTGACTCTTAATCAGCGGGCCTAGGGTTCGAGTCCCTAGAGGTGCATACAGCAACACCCTCATCTTAGGATGAGGGTGTTGCTGTATAATCACCTCTCGGACTCGAACAGAGCGCGGCCGTCCTCAGACGGCAAAAACACTCCAGTGGAGTGTTTTAAGTGTGCAGTAGGGAATTAGCAGTAGGGAGTTAGATGTATTGCCTAAAACAGTTATTATACACGATTTTAACAAGCTTGCAGTTTTGGTTGTGGTTATTTTATTATATTTAATATTGCGCTTCTTAAATTAAATGTAGTGCCAGTGTGATAATCATAGTATAATTCATTTATACTATGATGAATATAAAGAAGGAAAATAAAATGTTGTATAAAGAAAACACACCTACTATTGAAACAAAGAGATTAATACTTCGTAAGTTTAATATTAATGATTTAAATGCTGTTTTTGAGTTAATGAGCGATGTAGATGTTAATACTTTTTTGCCATGTTTTGCGCATGAAACAAAAGAGCAAAGCTTTAAATTTATGAAAAGTAGATTTTTAGATAATTATAGTAATGAAAATGGTTATAAATATGCTATATGCTTAAAAGAAGATAACCTACCAATAGGATATGTGAGCTTATCTTATGGTGATGCAAACGATTTTGGGTATGCTCTTAAAAAACAATTTTGGAATATGGGGATAACATATGAGGCGACACAGGCTGTTGTTGAGAAAATTAAGGCTTCTGGTAATTATAAATTTATTACGGCAACTCATGATGTAAATAATCCTAATAGCGGAAAAGTTATGAAAAAACTTGGAATGATTTATAAATATACATATACTGAAAGATGGCAACCGAAAGATATTACTGTAAAATTTAGAATGTATCAATTGAATTTCGATGAAAATCAAAATGATACATATATGGAATACTGGGATAAATACGAAACACATTTTATAGAAACTGAAAATTTGATTGGCTAACTATGATAGCTAGATAGATAAATGTAATACTAACAAGATTCAAAATACAGTATAAAACTGGTTTGAATTGCATTTATTTGTGAAGTTGATATATTAATTTTAAAATTTGAATTTCATTTTTTATGTTAACTTAATTGAAATTGATGTATCAATTATAAAAATATTGTTTGCAGATTAATTTATTGTATTAAAATAGGCATATTTTGCCAATGCTTATAATAATATATATAAAGGAGTGATTTTTATATGCAAGCAATATTAAAAACTATTAAAAACCCTATTATCGAAATGAATAAAAAGGCAAATACAAGCACCATACAAATTAACGAAAACGAAAAAGTAAAAACACGTAAAACTCTAAAAATAGAAAAAATACATTACGCACAGGAATGTCAAAATCTAGCGCAAGATATAAAAGATTGCCGTTTTCGCATGGAGCAAAATGAAATATTATTTAACTTAGAAACGGATCCAATTCTAATAGAGCAACGTATTTTTGAACGCAGTGCTTTGAATTGCAGGTATCAATATTTAATAAAGCGAGCAAGGTTTTTAAAATTACGCTTAGGAGCAATAAATGTATGAAACAGCATACAAAACATATAGTAGCTGCAATTTTAGCAGGGTTGAGCATGCTAGGGGTAGTACATGTATTGGGTGTGTTTTTAGGTTTTACAATTAAATTAAATATTATAACTGTAAGTATAGCAACTTTTTTTGGAGCACCTGGTGTGGCGCTGTTATTACTTTTAGCAAAGATATTAATGTTATGAATATAACTTTAATCAATAAATAAAATTTAGAATAGTTACGATTATACCTCAGTTGTAATGACACAAAAAAGAGACTGTGAAGAAATAGCTTTACAAAAAATATTGCACAAAAAAATCACTTGATTTAAGCTACTTAGGCTTTATATCAAGTGATTTTTTAATTTTATTAGTCATTTATAGTTTTTATTTTATCACAGCCTCTTTTGGCTGTATGTAAATAATAATGATTAGCTTTCACGTTTTACAAAATCTGTAAGTTCGCTTGGGTCGCTATAACCCATTGCAAATGCTTTTGCACGCATTGCCGCATAAAATTCAGCAAATGTTGCCTCGTAATAAACATTAACGAATAAATTAGAAATACCTAGAGTGAAAAGACCTAAACAGTACCAACCTATAAAAGAAAGTGCTAGTAAAAATATATCTAATTTTTCGCCATCTGTCATTTGTTTACTAAGTTCAAAGGCACGTTTTTGTGGCATGTTTGGGTTTTCAGCTAAAATATAAGGCACAAGGAAATATTCATATGATTTAATTATACCGGGAATGATAAATAATAATGACCATAAAAAAACTTTAAGTTCTAATAAAAACATAGTGAAAACAATATTTAAATATCCACTTTTAAAGGTTGAAAACAACGTTCCGAAAGTGCTTTTACCATAACGGTTTTCCATCATATAACGATTTTTACCTATAACTATAGGATGCATAACAAAAATGGATAGTAAAATTGTAAAAACAAAAGCCACTAAAAAAACTATAGCTATTATGCCAACAATAGTTGTTAAAATCTCATATTCTGACATGCCACCAAAAGCATTGGTAATGTTATGTTGTAAACCATAATTTGATACGCTTGAGGCAGAAGAAAAATTTGAAGCGGAGTTGCTAATAGTTGCTAAACCATCACCGCCAAGTATCGATGCAACTAGGCATACTGCAAAGGTTAAGCCATAATTTTGCTTTGTTGCAAGTTTGGCATTTTCTTTTAATAATTTTCGTGTCCACATAGTTTAAGCTCCTTTATAAAAACTATATTGTGATTTAATGCAAAATTTAAACCGAGATAAGCTTTTATTGTTTTGAAATACTGTTGCCGCAGTAGTACTTTGAGCATAGGCTCAAAATTACTATAGTAAAAATAATAAAAACCGATAGTTTTAATAAACATTATCATAGCAAGTTAAAATCACCTAGATGAATTTGATTTGTTATATTAAAAAATAACATTTATTAATATGTACCAAAGAAGTATATCATATATTGTTAAAAAAATCTACTTTTTTTAACAAGCTAGCTTATCATAAAAAAATTTATATTAAAATTCAAATTAAGTCCTTGTACTTAATTTTAGATAGTGCTATAATTGTTTACAAGATTGTTTTTGCGACTTACAAAGTGATTTGTATGTCATACCGAAAATACTAAAAGCAGGAGGATTACAATGAAAATTTACATTGATACCGCAAACGTAGAACAAATTCGTAAAGCGAACGATATGGGTGTTATAGCAGGTGTAACAACTAACCCAAGCCTTATCGCAAAAGAGGGACGAGATTACGCTGAAGCACTTGCAGAAATTGCAAGTATAGTTGATGGCCCTATTTCTGGAGAAGTTAAAGCTACTACTGAAGATGCACAAACTATGATTGCTGAAGGTGAGGCAATATATGCATTAAACCCAGAGCGTATGGTTGTAAAAATACCTATGACGGTTGAAGGTTTAAAAGCTATTAAAGCTCTTTCGGCAAAAGGCATACCAACTAACTGCACATTAATTTTTTCAGCAAATCAGGCATTATTAGCAGCGCGAGCTGGTGCAACTTATGTTTCGCCTTTTTTAGGTCGCTTAGATGATATTTCTATGTACGGCATTGAGCTTGTACAAACTATAGCACAGATGTTTGAAAATTATCCAGATATTAAAACAGAAATTATTGCAGCAAGTGCACGCAATCCTATTCATGTTACGGATTGCGCCCTTGCTGGTGCGGATATAGTAACTTTGCCATATAGCGTAATAGAGCAAATGACAAAACATCCTTTAACTAACACTGGTATCGAAAGATTTAAACAAGATTATATTGCTGCTTTTGGCGAATAATTAAAAAATAGGAGTTTTTATGTATACAATAGGCATAGACCTTGGCACGAGTGCTGTTAAATTACTCTTAATGGAAGAAAACGGCAAAATAGTAAATATAATCTCTAAAGAATACCCACTCGCATTTCCAAAACCAGGCTGGAGTGAACAAAGCCCAACAGATTGGCTAACCCAAACCATTGCAGGTATAAAAGAGCTAGTTGCAGATGTTGATGCATCACAAGTGCAAGGTATAGGCTGTGGAGGACAAATGCATGGTTTGGTTATTCTTGATGAAAATGATGAAGTTATACGTCCAGCAATTTTATGGAATGATGGCCGCACACAAGCTAACGTGGATTATTTAAATTACGAAATAGGCAAAGATGTGCTAAGTAGCGAAACTGCAAATATAGCCTTTGCTGGTTTTACTGCACCAAAACTTTTGTGGGTGCGTGATACTGAGCCGGAAAATTTTGCTAAAATTAAAAAAATAATGCTGCCTAAAGATTACATAAATTATATGTTAACTGGTGTACATTGTACCGATGTTTCAGATGCTTCTGGCATGTTGTTAATGAATGTCGAGAAAAAATGCTGGAGCGATAAAATGTGTGAGCTTTGTGGCATAACTAAAGAACAGCTACCTAAAATTTATGAAAGCAGTGATGCAGTAGGTAAACTAACAACTGAAATGGCACAAATTTTAGGACTTTCAACAGATGTTATAGTTTGTGCTGGTGCTGGCGATAATGCAGCAGCTGCAATTGGTTGCGGCATAGTTGGAGAAGGCAACTGTAATATTTCTCTAGGTACTTCTGGCACTGTTTTTATCACTAGTGAAACTTTTGGCGTTGATAAAGAAAATGCTTTGCACAGTTTTGCCCATGCTGATGGCGGGTATCACTTAATGGGTTGTATACTTTCGGCGGCTAGTTGCAATAAGTGGTGGATGGAAGATATACTAAAAACAGAGGATTTCACAAATGAGCAAAAGGCGATAACCGCTGAAACTTTAGGCAATAATAGAGTATTCTTTTTACCTTACTTAATGGGCGAGCGTAGCCCTCATAATGACCCATTAGCACGTGGAACATTTATAGGCATGACTATGGATACAACGCGTGCACAAATGACACTAGCAGTGCTTGAGGGTGTTGCATTTGCAATACGTGATTGTGTTGAGATTGCACGAAAAGGTGGCATAAACATTACACAAAGTATGATTTGTGGAGGTGGTGCAAAAAGCCCACTATGGCGCAAGATTTTTGCAAATGCTTTGGGCATAACTTTGACAATTCCAGAAACAGAGCAAGGCCCAGGCTACGGCGGAGCTATGCTTGCGGCTGTTGCGTGCGGTAAATATGCAAACGTTGCACAGTGTGCAAATACGCTTGTTAAAACAACAGGTAAGGAAGAGCCAAGTGCAGAGTTAATGGCAGCATATGAAAAACGCTACCAAATGTGGCGCAGGCTTTATCCTACTTTAAAAGATACCTATGCTGAAATGGAGAAATTTAACTGATGAAAATATTTTCAATATATGATGCTGAATTTGCTGCATATGGCAATGTTATAAATGGCTACGATAATAGCTCTATCGTTGAAGCTTTGAAAAAAACACCAGTACCAGAGGCTGTTGCGTATGTTGCAAGTGAACCTACGCTGGAAATTTTGCCAGTTTATAAAAAATTGTGCTCTAATTTTGCAGGTGGTATGGATATGCAAATGGGTTATTGCAATGGGCACAATACAAAATTAAATGCATTGGAGTATCACAGAGATAGCGAGGTTAACCTTGGGGCAACTGATTTTATATTATTGCTTGCTAAACGTGAGGATATAATTAACGATACAATTTCTCCAGAAAAAGTAAAAGCATTTTTTGTCCCCGCAGGAATTATGGTAGAGGTGTACGCAACTACTTTGCATTTTGCTCCTTGTAGCGCAAAAAAAGAGCAAGGATTTCAAGTGTTAATCTTTTTGCCAAGGGGAACAAACTGCGAAAAACCAGAAATGGTACCTATTAATGATGAAGATAA
This sequence comes from uncultured Faecalibacterium sp., assembly GCA_964370685.1. Classification (GTDB taxonomy): domain Bacteria; phylum Bacillota; class Clostridia; order Oscillospirales; family Ruminococcaceae; genus Faecalibacterium. Next base: position 5,878 of record CAYJKG010000035.1, read on the forward strand.
ATTGCTTTTTGCATGTAATAAATGGCTAATAGCTCATGCAAAAAGTAAACATGCAGGAATGGGTGCCCATGTAGGTTTGCTCGGTGAGCTTATAGATATACAAGATTTTATTTAATTTACATAACATAATTTTTTTGGTTTTGTCTTAGATTTCTTTTAAAAAAATTTGAAAAATATTTAATTAATATTATATATAAAAACTTTCGTGATATGAAAAAACACGAAAGTTTTTATTTTTGTAAAGTATAGTTAATCATAGAAGTAATTAATGTAATTGTATTTTTTTGTTGCTGTAAAAATATCTTAACTGGTTTTTTTTGGTAATAATATAGTTAAAGATATGTCGAAAATAGAAAAAAACATAATTTTTTTGTAAAATAATATATGATTTTAAATATAGATGTATTATTGTGTGATTTTAAAAAATGATGTAACAATGTTGATTTTGCTTTTTTGATAAATGACATATCAATAATTTGTGTTAATGCGACGAATTATGACGCTTTTTTATGGTTGCATGTTCTTTTTAAAATTTGTAAAATAGTATAACAAGGACTAATTGAATACTACTATGGAAAGGCGAAAACACATGGCAAATAAAATCAAGGGAAACGTTGATGGAAGTGCATTAGTTAGAAATTTTTCAACATTGGGTACGTATCAAAAGGCTCATTCCATCTCGTATAATCTGCAAAAAAATAATGATAGTTATATCATAACAGTTTGCGAAAAACAAGAACAAAATTGTAAAGAGGAGAAATCTTCTTTGCAATGCAAAGTATCCGAAAAAGAAGCTACAGCTATATTAATTTTATTATATGAAAATGCTGTACCAATAACACATTGGCAAGATGTTGTAAAGGATTTATTATCGTTATAGTCGCAAAAAAGGAGGTAAATATATGCGTACAGAAAAATTATGTATTGCTTATATCAGTTATGACGAAAATTTATTACGTGTTGCGGGGAAGTATTTTTCAGAACAGAGTAATTTTGCAGAAGTGCGTGTATATAAACGTGGAGATACACTAATAAATAACTTGAGAAACGGTTTAAAGCAAGATATTATTATATTAGATGAACAATTACAAGATAACGATATATTAGGCTTTTTACAAGAATACTCATCAGCAGATATTGCGCAAAGTTCAATTATTATTGCGCTGTGTTCAAAAGGTTATCTTACATATACAGGAGTGCTTTTATCACAAGGTGTAGATTATTGTATGGTTAAACCATTTCAAATGAGTACGTTAGTTCAGCGTATTTTTTTATTACATCAAGCAAAAACTGGAAAAGCAAAACTGTTTTGTGATATAATGTATAAAAAGTGGGGTATAAAAGATGATATTGTTAATTGTAACTATTTAACAGATGCAGTTATGATTGCATATGCAAGAGAAGAAAAACTAGCAATTCGCAAAGAAATTTTATTGCCAATAGCTACAGCTAGGGGCGTATCTATTGTGGCGGTGGATAGCGCATTAAGACGTTTAATTGAATATACAGAACGGTTATCTACTCCAGAATATTTAGCTTTTAAAAAAAGTAATGGCCTCGATAGCGAACGACCTAAAATAGGTTGGTTAATTTACGCTATTAAGGGTTGGATAGAAAAGCAGCAGTAAAACTGTTGCTTAAGTTAAAAAGGGGTGTGTTAGTATTGGGTTTACAATTTGAAAAAACAATGGATGAAATTGAACAAAAAAAAGCTACACAAGTTATGTTTCAATCAATTGCTACAGAGTTTACAAGACCATTGGATTTAATTGCGCTTAATTGCGAATATGTGTCTATGCATATAAAATCAAACCAAAGTAATTATTCAGCAGAAAAAGTTATGGATTCTTTGCATGATATTCAAAACTCAACAACGCACCTAAACCGCTTGCTAGATAATTATATAGCAGTATCTGAGAGTTTAAATGGTTCGTTACAGCCACAAATGCGAAAAATAGATTTAAGCAGTATTCTCGGCAGTGTTTGTTTGGATAGTGAAGAAATTTATAAGCTTATCGGTGTGCGTTTAAGTTATGAGATACCAAAAGATATGGAAACTTTTGTGTATGCTGACCGCGCTTTTGTAGAACGTGTTTGTTTAAACTTGTTATCAAATAGTTTACAAGCGTGCCCCTCTGGCGGAAACGTACAATTTAAACTTAAAAAAGGCAAAACAAACCATGTGCTAACCATACAAGATGATGGTGTTGGATTTGCACAGGAAAATATTGCCAAAGCTTTTGATTTATTTAGTGGTAAGCGTGTTACCCCCACAAAAAATTCTTTTTATGGTGCTGGTATAGGGCTTTATCTATGCTCTGAATACTGCAGAATTATGGGTTGGGATATAAATATTAAATCATTAAAAAAAGGTACACAAATTATTATTTCAATACCAGTTGTGGAAGTTAACATTGAAAACGAAATTGTTTTTTGTTCAAACGATGCTATAGATGTTGCATTAGACCAAGTAACTAGAGTTAATGTTTTAAAAGAACTTAGATGTGTGCCAGGCCTTGAGAGATTAGGCCGAATAGATTAATTTTTATCTAATTGAAATAAATTAAAATTAATTATATAATTTTTCTTTTTTATAAAAAAACTTAATAAAACAAAAATCTAAGCTTTGTAAAATATTAAAAGTTATAATATACGCTAATACTAAAAAAACACAAACTAATAATAAAAACAAACCTTTTGTAGTAGCAAAAATTACTACGAAAGGTTTGTTTTTTATTATGTTTATTCGTATTTTAAAGCTTCTATTAAATTTAATTTTGCAGCTTTGTTTGCTGGATAATAACCAAAGAAAACACCAATAAATGTGGAAAAACCAAATGCAAGTGAAATACCAAATAGTGAAGCTTGTGCTTCAACATCTGCAAGCACTGCTATTAGCGCAGCACTAGCTGTGCCTAATAAAATACCTATAACGCCACCAACTAAGCATATAATAACGGATTCAGTTATAAACTGAAAACGTATTGAGGCATTTGTTGCGCCTAAGGCCTTGCGTATACCAATTTCACGCGTGCGCTCTGTTATAGCAACAAGCATAATGTTCATAACACCTATACCACCAACCACTAAGCTTATAGCGGCAATAGCTGAAAGCACATATGAAACTATATCAAAAGTTGCTGAAATGGAATCCACCATTGCTTGCATACTAAAAGTTTGTGCATAATAAAATTCGTTATTTCTATAGTCGTTTACAAAATATGCATCTATATCAGCTTGCAAAACATCAGCGTCATAATCAGGGTTAAGGCCAATTGTCATACTAGAAAAAACATCATTAGTACCTGCGAGCAGTGTAGCGAAGGAAAGTGGTATATAAATACTTTCTGCACTGCTCATACCAAAAATGCTTTCTTCTTCAGCATTTTCATAAACGCCTACTATATAAAAAGGATATATAACACCACCAACTTCAATTTCTATTGTTTGTCCAATAGGGTCTGCATTTCCAAAAAGTGTTTCGCAAAGTGTATCACTAACAAGAGTAACTTGTTTGCGTTCATCACTATCCAAATCATTAAGCATACGCCCTGTTAGCATTGTTAGATTTTCAGTTTGTAAAAAGTCGTTATTTACACCAGTGGCTGATATTTCAACAGTGGTATCATTTGCTTGGGCACTGCTCGCGCCCATAAGGTTTTGGCTTAAACCAAAATGCAATATTTGCTCAGAAAAAGCTTCTTTAAAACGTTCAATGCGGTCTTCTGTCAATCTATCGTCATCTGTTTGAAAAGCACGAATATTTTCGTTATCTTCAGTGCGGTCTTTCTCTTGTACTTGTATGGTTAGAGTATTTGCACCTAAACTGTTAAGCTGGCTTGTAAATTCAGCAGTTAAACTTTCGCTTATAGTTATTATAGCTATAACACTAGTTATACCTATAATAATGCCTAGCATAGTCAACAGCGAACGCATTTTACTAGCCATTAAGGCAGAAAAAGCAAGGCGTATGTTTTCACCAATTAACATCTTGCGTCCTCCCCTCTAGCTTCACTAATAATTTCGCCATCTCTTAGGGTTATTACACGTTGACATTCTTGCGCTAGTTTTTGGGAGTGAGTTATCAGTATAATGGTTTTACCTTGTTCTTGATGCAATTTGTGGAATAAATCCATTATATGTCTACCAGTTTTACTATCTAGCGCACCAGTGGGCTCATCGGCTAAAATCATTGATGGATTGTTTATCATGCTACGAGCAATTGCAACACGTTGGTTTTGTCCGCCAGAAAGCTCGTTTGTGTGGTGGTTTAATCTATCACCCATACCCATAAGCTCTAAGTATTCCTTTGCTTTTGCATATGCTTCTTTACGGCCTTTGCCAGCGTATAGCATAGGTAAAGCAACGTTTTTTATAGCTGGAGTACGTGCGATTAGGTTAAAGCTTTGGAAAACAAATCCTATCTCTTGGTTGCGTATGGTAGAAATTTGCCTGTCGTTAAGGGTGGAAAGCACAGTGTCGTTAAGGGTATATTCGCCAGAGGTTGGTCTATCAAGCGCACCAATAATATTCATCAAGGTGGATTTACCAGAGCCAGACTCACCAACGATTGCTACAAACTCGCCCTCGTGTATATCTAGGCTTATGCCATGCAAAACCTCAAGGCTTTCGGTTTTAGTCATTTGGAAACTCTTGCGTATATCACGCATTTGTATTATAGCTTTGCGGTTATCATTCATATCACACCGCCTTAACCACGGTTTCCGCCGCCACCAGGGCCGCCGCCAGTAGCACCGCCAGTTGTGGGCACACCCATGTTAAACATCATGCTTTCTGTGCCTGACATCATAAGTGCTTCTTCGGCTATTGCACTTGCACGTATAACGTCACCCACATTTATTTGTGCACCTGAAATTTCAACTTCGTAATCATTGCCATCGCCAACTGTCACTTGTACAGGTTGGTATGTGCCATCTGCTTCTAGGCGGTAAACAACATCATTTCCGTTTTCATCTTGCCCAATAGCATCAAAAGGTACTGTTATTATATTATTTTTTTCAAAAATAACTACGCTAGCTTTTGCAGACATTCCTATAAGTAGGTCCGAGCCTGCATCTACAGCAATTTCAGCTGAAAAAGCTGGAGTACCGTCAGAAACTGTATCTGCTGTCATTGAAATTTGGCTTATTTTACCTGTGTATTCAACATCATTTGTTGCATCAGATGTAATTATAACATCTTGGCCTACATAAATTTCGCTAACATCAAGTTGTAAAAACGATGTTGTAATAATTAAACTATCAGTATCTTGTATAACAGCAACAGGCGAGCCACCAGTAACACCGCTAGAACTTCCGTTCATAGAAGAACCAACAACAGCGTTTATCTCTGTTATAACACCGTTTGTTTCACTGCGAACTGTACTATCCTCTTTTTGTTCTAAAAGATTTTCAAGTGTTGTGCTTTCACCAGCTTCGCTATAGTTTTCTTGAGCTGTTTCTTGTTTATCTAAAGCTGCATCATAAGCGTCAAGTTTAGCCTCGTAAAGATCTTGTGCAGATTCGGTTGCTTTTTCAGCATTTGTTAATGTAGTTAAATAGCCAGATACATTTTGTGTTGTTCTTGCAGCGTTAAGCTCAGCTAAAGCTGTGTCAGAAACTACACGTGCAGCTACTGCGTTATCTTTAACTATTGAAATGCTTGTATCGGCATCTGCGTTTGTGCTAGCGTTTGCTAAAGCAGTTTGTGCGTTGGTTAATGCGGTCTGCGCATCTATTAATAATGTGTTTTTAGCGTTTAAATCATTTTCTGCATTGGTTTTTGCAGTAGCTAAATCAACATTGCTTGGGTCTGCAAGTGCAGCTGCTGAGGCTTGTTCTAGCGTTGAAATTGCAGTGTTGACTGCTATTTGTTTAGCATCAACATCAGCTTGTGCGTTGTTAACATCAGTTTGGGCAATGGCTACAAATTCATTGAAAAGTGCAGTGTAGCTTTGTTCTAGCTCAGTTGCAAGTGCATTTGCCGTATTATAATTTTCTTCAAAAGGAGTAATTGCAGCAACTGCACGCTCGTATTCATCCCTAACATCTGCTTCAAAAACTTGTGCTTCGTTGCGGTCGGTTTCAGCCTCTACTGCGTCTGTGTGTGCATCGTTTGCAGCTTCAACAGCATCGTTTAACGCCTTGAGCAAATCTTCGCGGTTTTCTGTAATGCGTTCTTGTTCGTCTGCAATTTGTTCGTTGATATCAGTTGTGTCAAGCTGTACTATTGCATCACCAATTGCAACGTAATCGCCAACTTGTACAAAGATTTCAGTTACTTTTTCTTGTGAGGTGGTTGTTACGTTAACTATCCTCGTGCTTTCAACAGTACCACTAACATTTAAAGTTTCAATTAAACTGGTTTCCTCTAATGTGACATTTCTAGTTGTTAATGTTGTTTCGTTGCTTGTAGGTTGGCTTTGCAGTGGGTTAAACACAAAAAAAGCACCACCAGCAATAGCTATTACTAAAACTATAGCGATGGGCTTTTTGCGCTTTGTTACAAAATCTTTAATTGCAGACATAATAAAATACTCCTTCAGTTTTTAATCTTTATAAAATTAGAAATTACGAGCTTTATTGTAATATTAATTTATGAACTTTTTTAATTTAAAAGATTAAAGTGCTGTGAAAAAATTAAAAAGATATTTACTGTTTGCAAAAAGCTCATAGTGTGTTAATTAAATATACACACTATGAGCTTTTTTAGATTTTTTTGTATGTTTTCTTAAGTTTGTTTATTCAAAAAACATACAATTAATATATTCATCATTAAAAACAGCATTTTTATTTAGTTCTACTATCTCGGATAAAGTTGGGATTTTTTGAACAGTTTGCAAAAAGTTTTTGTTTTGTAATAACATGCTTGCACCAGCAAGAGCGGCGTTGCCAATAATTTTAGCAGAGCTTAAACATTCAGCGGGGAACAAACCAATTTTTGCCGCATTTTCTAGGTTGACATAACTGCCAAAACCGCCAGCGATTGCTAAAGTGTTTATTTGTTTAGGTTGTAAGCCAGCAGTATCTATTACAGCGAGCATACCTGCACAAATAGCACTTTTTGCAAGTTGTACCATGCGCACATCTTGCTGTGTAAATTTAACAGTGCCAGCAATAGCTACAGGTTCAGTATCTAAACGCCCTGTTTCATCTAGTGTTTCATTATTAATTAAACTTGCTATTAAATCTATAACACCGCTACCACATATACCTAAAGGTTCACTTTCGCCTATAACATGTACACTTAAAGTGCCATCAGCATTTGCAACTACATCATCTATAGCACCTACTTTTCCCATCATACCCATAGAAATTCCAGCACCTTCAAAAGCAGGGCCAGCAGCAGTAGAGGAGCATGTTAGTTTACCATTATACCATAAAGCAAGCTCACCATTTGTGCCTATATCAGCTAGTAGTGTTGTGTTGTCGCTGTTTAACATGCCACTTGCCAAAATAGCGGTTGTTATATCTGCACCAACAAAAGCGGCAATACATGGCGGTAAGTAAATTTTGGCATTAGTGCAGGGAAGGTGTAATTGTTCGGCGGGCATAAACTCCCCAAATAGATGTTCAGATATAAAAGGAGCACAGGAAATACTTTTAGGGCAACGTGCAGTTAAGCAGTAGAGCATAGCTGTATTACCCGTGATAACTATAGTGTCAATTTGCTCTAAAGATATATCGCTTTGTTCAGTTAAGCTTAGCAATAAATCAGCAATGCCATTTTGAACACAAAGTGCAAGTTCTTCTGCTTTGCCAGCGAGAGATTGTTCTATACGAGAAATTACATCTGCACCTAGCTCCCTTTGTGGGTTTAAGCAACAAGCGCGTGCTAGCACTCCACTTTTATCATATAATTCGGCGGCTAGTGTAGTTGTACCAAGATCTATTGCTACACCAAATTGGTCAAACATGGGGTCTTTGGAAAAATCTTGTTTAATGGCGTTTAACTGTATTTGGTTTTCAGTTTCCTCTGCTAGTTCAACAGTGCAATCACCTAAAACATTTACAAGGCATGCTATGCGTATATTTTCAGATATTTCTTGTTCAGATAAAAAATTAAGCTCGGCGGGGGAGGGCGAGCTTAATTTGCCATATGCCTTAACACGGCATTTACCACAAATACCTTTGCCAGCGCAGGGCCTATCTAAATGGTGGTTAGGTATAATAACCTCACTTAATTTTTGATTTTTTTCGCAGATTTCGGCTTTGCCGTTTATTGTAACAGTAATCATAATTCGTCCTTATAAGATGTATAAAGTAATGCGTTAAAACTAGTTACGGTATCTTGACCATTCATGTATTTCATACCACAGCTTTTTGAAAGCGCGCTAACAGCTACTCCATAAGTTTCTAGTGAGGCCATTGCACGCTGTGGAAAACGACATGGCACATTAGTTATTTTACCGCAAACTTTACATAGTTTGCAACCACCAGCACCTAAAAAAAGTGTTTTTTCAAAAGTTTGGGTTTTGCAATAATCATAAAATTGCTGTGTTATTTTGTGTATTTCCTCGCCAGCCTCTGCCATGCCTTCAATATCAAAGCTATCTTCAAGTTGATAAACAGTTTGATAAACAAGAGCATATTCAAAAGTTTTTGCATGTGCAATGAGATTTTTTACATCTCCAGCATCTGGTGGACACATGTAGTTTTTACCAAAATTACCACACATATTATTTTCGCAATATGTACGTAAAATAGGATCAAAGTGCATTTTTTCAACAGGTATTGTTCCACATGCGTGTACACCAAGGCTTAATAATTTTTCTTCAAGCTTATTCATTTAATTATCCTTAAATATTTGTAATTTATATTAGTCTATGTCAAATATAAATTAAATTTTGATTATAATTTTAAATCAACAATGTAATTTTCATATAATGCAATTGCACTTTTTAAAGTTTTGCGCAAAGGCATGCCTTTGCCAGATAAAAAAACCAAAGTGCCAATTTCGCCTGTGCAATTTTCAGTGTAGATGTTAAGCTCTACCATGCCACCAACACAGTTTGCAAGGTAAACATCATTGCCAAGTTTTACAAAACCTTTTATGCGATATGTATCCTCACAAACTTGATTTAAAAAATGGCGTAATGCTTCTAACGGCATATCGTGCTTTATCTTTACACTTGCAGATTGTAACGTAATATCAGCGGTATGTATAGGTTCATCACTAACGGAACATGGTTTAATATCTTTTAGCCACTGAGCCTCAAAATTGCCAAAGCAGGTTTGTTTAACCTTTGTATATGGGTTTATGTTATGTATAGTTTCCTCACACTCTGTTATTTTTTCAGCTGTTGCTAAATCGCTTTTATTGATAAGTGTTAAACTTGCAACTAATAGTTGTTTTTTGCAAACAATAGCTGTATTAATAACTTTTTTTAAACGCAAGCTATCTGCTATGCAAACACAGCCACAGTAGTTTATACCATTAAACTTTTGCATGGCTAAAATTTTACGCACGTTAGTAGGGTCAGAAAGTCCACTTGCTTCAACCAGTATAATTTCTGGTTTTGTTTGCATGGCACTTATTAATGTTTCCTCAAATTTATCAAGGCGACAGGAACAAAAAATAGAGCCGTTATTTATTTCAGCGAGGGTTGCGTCTAAAGTGTTTAACAACGCACCATCTACGCCAGCTTTGCCAAATTCGTTAATAAGTAAAAATATTTTTTTATCGGCAAATTGTTTTATAAAATTTTGTAAAAACGTAGTTTTGCCAGCACCCAAAAAGCCAGTTATTAAATATAAATCCATAAATTAAAACCTCGTTAAAAAAGCACCGCCCAACCCTCACAAAGAGGCGAGGGAGGTGCTAAATATATCTTTGAAAAAGCTATTTTTATATTAGCCAATTTTGGATTTATATTGGCTACTTTGCTAAATTATAAAACTGCGTTAATAGCTTTTTCTAGTTCTTCTTTGCTAGGAATTATTGAAGAAAAAGCTAGTTTGCCATTGATATAAATAGATGGTAAGTTTGCTACACCCATTTTTATGCAGCGTGCGATGTTTTCTTTTTCAGTGAATTTCCACTCAACAACATCTATTTTATCTCCATATGTTTCTTTTGCAACATTTGCAGCAAGCATCATGTACGTGCAGGCTGCACAACTGGTGGAATCAAGTGTGAAAACTTCTACAAATGGGATTTTTAGGTTTTCGTAATCTGGTAGTTCAACATCAATATCAAATGTGCCAGAAGTATAATTTTCAACCATTTTTGCAACAGCTTCTGTTTCTAAAACTGCTTGCGCAGCTCCTATTGTGTTTTCAACCGGCACAGCATAAGGCATATCACAACCAGGCGCGAGTATAAAGTTTTTATATTCTGGCAACTGTGCTAGCAAATCAACAACAAATTTCATGTTATCTTGCTGTGTGCCGTGTAACATTAAACGTGTTAAAGGGATATTACCACCAATTACAACATCGTGTTTATCTGTTATTTGTTTTGCAGCTAGTATATCTACATTTTCATCAACGGAGATAGAATCAGGTTTTGTTAGGGCCATAACTTCAATATTACGTGTTGCATTACCACAAACAAAAAATGATGAATATGCACCTTTTTCACGTGTATAGGCAAAAATATCAGAAAAAGGTTCACTTAAAAATTCTTCAAAGTGTGCGGAGGAAATTTGAGAAACTAGTGGGTCAACAACAGCAATAATATCCATACCAGCATCAAGATACATATCAATAAATTTTTTGTTTACTTTAACGCAAAAAGATAGTAGGTCTTTAACATAATCTTCATCGTCAAACATATCCATAAATATATCGTTACCACGCAAGTGGCTTGCTAGTGTAAAAGGTCCACAGATTAAACCGTAAAGTGCTGTTTCGTCGCCAACTTCTTTTTTCATACGGCGCATAGCATTTAAAGTTAAAGGCAAGCGGCCAGCGTCAGGGCTAATATCAGCTTTGCAATCGCAAGGTACTGTCATAGTATCTTCTAGCGGGTGGCTTGAAACACTAGGTGGGCCATCTTTAGACCAAACAAGGTCACAGCCTAAAATTTCTGCTTCTATTTGCAAATCAAACATGACAGGCATGCCATCTGGCTTATATAGGCGGTTAACTTCCATCAAAGCTTTAACGAGTGTATCTTCGTTTGTTAAAACTTCAGTAGCGTCAGCATTTATCAAAGCACCAGCATGTACACCAGCAAAAGGAACCCAAGGTGCTCTGTCAGTTATTTGGTTTTTAAGTGTAGCAAATAATAGTTCTTTACGTTTCATAATGTTCTCCTATATTTAATAATTGATTGTTTAATTTTGGTTTGCCTTGCTAAAAAGCCAATAGCAAAATACAAGTTTAAGATGAATTTTGAAAGAAAATAAGCAAAAAATGAGCAAGTTTGCCTATTTTTGGATACAAAAAAACAAGCCCACCCTTTTTCAGGGTTTTAAAAGGATAGGACTTGTAATCAGTTTTATGTGTTTAGGTTATAATAAAAATTAACCTAAAGAGTTGCAAAGCTCAACAGCTTTATCAGCGGCGGTAGCAGCATCTGGAGTGTAAGCGTCAGCGCCTATTTGTTCGCAGAAAGCTTGAGTAATAGGTGCACCGCCAATCATGATTTTAACTTTATCACGTATGCCAGCAGCCTCAGCAGCTTTAACAACATCAGCCATTACGCCCATTGTTGTTGTTAACAAAGCAGAACAAGCAATAATTTGGCAACCTTCAGCTTGAGCAACTTCTATGTATTTTTCAGGTGAAACATCTGTGCCGATATCAACAACTTCAAGGCCTTTGCCTTCCATCATCATACGCACTAAGTTTTTGCCTATATCGTGTAAATCGCCTTGAACAGTGCCTATGCAAACTTTACCATTGGATTTTGCACCAGCATCAGCCAATAGTGGTTTTAAAAGTGCAGCGCCCATGTTCATTGCACGTGCAGCTACTAAAACTTCAGGAACGAAAACTTCGTTGTTTTTGAATTTTTCGCCAATAATACCCATACCAGAGAGTAGGCCTTCTTCAAGAATTGTTTTTGCGTCAAGACCTTGATCTATTGCGTCTTGAACAAGTTGTTTAACGATTTTTGCCTTACCAGCTTGAAGCTGTGTGGAGATCTCTGCTAAAATGCTCATTTGATTTGCTCCTTATTTTTTAAGTTTAAAATGGGTGCAAACGCTCCCTCTTTGTTGTTATTATAATACACCAAAGTTAAATGTTTTTCTTGTACAAAGGATATCTTTTTTGTAATTTTTTGCTTTGTTTGTTGACAATACAAAAAAAGTTTACTAAAATGTAGATAGGAAAAGAAAAGTATGCAAAAATAAGTTGTATAATTATAGGGAAAAATATATGTTAGATAAAAACAAGTATAATTTTGATGAAAAATTAGCGATGGAATGTGCAAATGCTTTTGCAGATACTTCTTTGCTAGGGTGTGTTGTATCATCTGCTAAAGGCGAGGTTGTGGGTGCAGTTGGTTACAGCTGTGCCGCATGCAAACTTTGTGAGGTTGTAAACAAACAAAAAGAAATTTGCGAGCGCTCTCAACTATATAGCATGATAGAAGCAGAACGTTTCGGTGGCAAATATATATATTTTTGCCCTCTTGGTTTAACATGTTTTGTATCACCCATTTTAGGTGAGCTTGGGTCAGCAGCAAAAATAACGGTAGGGCCTTTTTTAATGACAGACCATGCTGATTTTATATCTTGTGATTTAGAAAATTTATCAGGACAAACATTAGAAAATGCAAAAAAAGAAATTTTAAATATACCAGTTATAGAGCCAGAACGTATAAATAAAATGTCTAATCTGCTTTTTATGGCGGTTAGCTTTATCAATAATGTTTCACAGGCAAACCGAATGCGTTCAGCGCAAAGCTCAACTGCAATACAAGGGCAAATTTCATCATATATATCACAGCTAAAAGGAAACGAAGTTGCTCCGTATCCATTTAGCACAGAACGTGCCTTGTTACAAGCTGTAGAGCATTTGGATAAAGCAAATGCACAAAAACTTTTAAATGAGCTTTTTGGTTATATATTTTTTGTAGCCGGAGGAGATTTTGAAAAAGCTAAAAGTCGAGTATGTGAGCTTTTAGTTTTAATATCTCGCAGTGCTATAATAGCAGGAGCACCAGAGGAAAGCACACTTGAAATGAATAATCAATATATACAAACACTGCCAAACATAAAAGATATGGAGCAACTTTGTTTGTGGCTAACTGAAGTTATGAATGCATTTATGGACAGGACATTTGAATATATAGATTTTAAGCATGCTAATGTTATGCATCAAAGTATTTTATACATAAACAACCATTATCAAGAGAATATCACGCTTGAAGATATGGCAAGGCGTGTTTATCTTTCACCATCATATTTTAGCCGAGTTTTTAAAAAAGAAAACGGCATGACATTTAGTGCATATTTAAATAAAACACGTATAGCATATAGTAAAGAACTTTTGCTACATACAAACATGCGTCTAGTAGAAATTGCTTTGCAAGTAGGGTATGAGGATCAAAGCTATTTTAGCAAGGTTTTTCATAAAATAGTAGGGGTGCCACCGCTTAAATATAGAGCGGCTAAAGGGCAAAAAAATAACGAATAAAAAACAAGGCTAAAGTGTAAAAATCACCTTAGCCTTGTTTAATTTTATTGGTGTTTAGCGTGGTATTCTGCAAGTTTTATTATGTCTTGTGCCATTTCTTCATCTTTAACATCATGAACAATAACTTGTAACCCTTTAGCAGAAAGGTTGCTAAAAATAAACTCTAGCTCATCAATTTGTGGGGATATCACCAAACCTTTGCCAGCCTTTTGTATTTTTTGCAAAGCTTCTATACTAAATGAGGTTTTAGGTTGCCCAGCAACAGGTGTCCATTGTATATTATTTATCTCTTTAACAGAAAGTATCATATCTAAATGTCTTTTTTGTTCTATGCCGTCTAGGTGATAAGTGCAGTAATCAACAGCTTTTGCACAAGCTTCAAGCTCAGGTAAGGCGAATTTTTCAAACATAGCAGGGGATATCATAACAGAAAAATCACATTGCAATTGTGTGTGTATTTTATCTGCCCAAAGTTGCATCCACCCATGCGATGAGCCACCAAGGTTATTCTCTTTTAGTATATTAAAAAACTCGTGCTCAGTAGTAGCCCAAACATCAACTATTTTTTTAATAGCGGCACTAACAAATTCTGGTTCGTCAATCATATCAATTAGCATTTCTTCAGAGCCACGTATGCAAGTTAATGCATCTATGTTGCCACAGTTATCAGGTAGAGCTAACATATAATCGCCATTTGCGTGTTTTACTAGTTGCCTTACAAGCTCTTTTTGGCGTTCGTAAGCAGTGTTGCTATGTAAATCGATATCAAAAATATCAAGTTTTGGTTCATCTAAAATTGGGTCAAACCAAATGGTATCTCTAGCATATTTTTGTTTACAACCAAACATCTCACATTGTGCTGAAGTTCCAAAATCAATATATTGTGATGGTATAGCTTCTGCATAAAACTGCGTGTTTTCAAAGCGATGCCGTGTTATTTTATCAACTATTTCAGGGTTTACAAAAGCTTCTTCTGGTGGGTAATTATTACGTATGCTAGTAAAATCACGTGCTCTTACTTGTATGGATAAGCAACACCTATCAATATAATCGACATTCCAAAGAGCTTCCATGCGTTTTTTTATGTTGTCAAAATCATTCAGATATTTCAAAATAAAATCCTTTCTTAGCCTTTAACAGCACCTGATGTCATACCGCTTATAAACTTTATTATAACACCAAGTCTTGAATCATTCAAACCTAAAAAAGTTAAAACCTGAACTAAAGTAACATGGTTTATCGGAAAAAACAAACCGCATAAAATAAAATAATAAATAAAATTGTTTAATTTAGTACAGTTACAAAAGCTGCCATTGCAGAGGTAAAAACACCAATAGTCGCTGCAGCAGTGGCATAAAGCACACTGTTGCCAAAACCTTCTATCAAACGTCCTTTTTCGATAACCTCGCTATAATTTGTGAGCTGTATTTCTTTTGGTAAAGAAAGATTCATGCGTGCAGCCTCATTTTTTGTTTTAAAGGAATTTACAACTACTAACAAAAAAGGTATAACGATAAGCAGGCACAATGAAATAAAAAAGGCATGTTTTGCAATAGCGTATATTGTTTTACGTTTCATTATTGGTGTACCTACTTTTTACTCATTCGGTTTATAATAATAATGCCGACAGCTAGGGTTATTACAAGTAATAAGGAATTAAATGCAGTTGCCATGCCATAATCACCAGCGGAGTAAAGTTCGTAAGCGTATGTTGTCATAACTTCAGTTGCGTGTCCAGGGCCTCCATTGGTTAAAACATAAATAATATCAAAAACTTTTAAACCATAAGTAATACTAAAAACTAAGTTTATGGTTATAGCACCGCTTAACATAGGTATGGAAATATGAATTAAACGTTGCCAAAAATTTGCACCATCTATTTTAGCCGCCTCGTAGTAAGATTGTGGTATGGTGGATAAACCAGCAATGAAAATTGTCATTACATATCCTATACCTTTCCAAGCATCAACACCTAAAATTGTACCCCAAACTACATTTATATCAGTCAACCATTTTTGCTGAAAAAATTAGAAACAAGCTAGATGCTGAAAAAAGTGATATGCTATGTACAACTAGTGAAAATGCTGTTTCAAAAAATGATGCTGTTGAAATGTTGCACCAGCATATATTAAATAATTATAAAAACGATATTAACCTAAACCAAATAACGGATAGTATACATTATTCAGCTAGTTACTTAACAAATTTGTTTAATCAAAAATATGGCACGTCGCCTCAAAAATATATAATACATTTGCGTGTGCAAAGAGCACAAATTTTACTTACACGTACCCCGCTGCTTTCAATTAGGCAAATAGGTGAGGAAATTGGCTACCAAGAACAAGGTTACTTTAGCCGTATCTTTAAAAAATCGACAGGTTTGTCACCGCTTGAATATAGAGAACAGCATGCTGAATTTAGATGATACATAAGATACAAAAAAACGGCTTTGCAAAAATTTCGCAAAGCCGTTTTAATAATAATTTTTATTAAAGTTAAATATTAATCTCTTTTACAGCCACAGCTACCACCGCAACCGGTGTTAGTATCAGAACAACTTCCATTGTTACAAGAGCAATTGTTGCTCGAAATTGTGTTAACATCAGGTGTAGCAGTATTAGTTTCACCGCTGTTACAGCTGGATTTTGAACAGCTAGCACCATCTGGACAACCTATACATTTAACTCCTTTTTTCTTGGCTTTAACAATATAGCTTATTGCAAAACCTAAAATAGCCGATATAACTATGATTATGATTATGTTAGAAGTAAGTTCACCCATGATGTTAACCTCGCTTTATAGAGTGTTAGAAAAAGTGTAATTAAGCGAACAAACAGATATACACTATATAAAACCAGTTCGTATAAAACTTGTTCGCTTAAAGTTAATTAATAAAAATTAAGCTTTTTGAGTGATATTGCCGTTTAAAGCATATTCGCTTGTTTTTTTATTTGCTTTGATTATTAAGTATGCAACTATAGCAACCATAGCAATTACAGCAATTGCGCCAGGTAAGAAGCCTACGCCAAGTGCGCCTGTTGTATAAAGTGTACCGAATTGGTAAACCAAGAAAGCAGTTACATAGCCCACACCTAGTTGCAAGCAAATGCCACCTAAAAGCCATTTTTTATTTTGCATCTCAGAGTTCATAGCGCCAATAGCAGCAAAACAAGGTGGTGTAAACAGATTGAACATTAAATATGCAAGGGCTGCAACAGTTGTCATTTGCATAGCAGCAGCAACTTCTGTAGCGCCGCCTATTAATGCTAGTTCTTCAGTATCGATAAAGTTTGTGATACCAAAAACAACAGCAAGTGTGCCAACAACGTTTTCTTTAGCAATAAAACCAGTTACAGCTGCGGCAGCAAGTTGCCAAATACCAAAACCTAGAGGTATAAACAAAATTGCAAAAGGTGTAGCTATAGAAGCTAGTATTGAGGTGCTTTCAGCGCCTTCTTCAACAAGTTGCAAGTTCCATGTAAAGCTTTGCATAATTTGAACTATAGCGTTACATAACAAAATGATAGTACCAGCTTTAATAATAAAAGCTTTGCCACGCTCTAGCATGGAGAAAAATGCACGTTTAATACTTGGAAATTTGTATTCAGGTAGTTCAATAATAAAGAAAGATTTTCTGTTTTTAGTGCCTGTGATTTTCATTATTAGTAAAGCACCAAGGATAACAAGTAAAATACCCATAAAGTACATTAAGTTACCCACCCAAGCAGCATCACCGAAAAATGCGCCAGCAAATAAAGCGATAACAGGTAGTTTTGCGCCACAAGGGATAAATGGTGCAAGCATAGCTGTTGTGCGACGCTCTCTTTCGTTGCGTATTGTGCGAGCAGCCATAACAGCAGGTATAGCACAGCCCGTGCCTATAACCATAGGTATGATAGCTTTGCCAGAAAGACCAACTTTTTTGAAGAAAGTATCCATAACAACAGCAACACGTGCCATGTAGCCACAATCTTCAAGCAAGGCGATAACGAAGTATAAAACCATAACAAGTGGCAAGAAACCAACAACAGCGCCAACGCCGTCTATTATGCCACCAACAAGTAGCGCTTGTAAAAATGGGTTTGCATCAGCTAGCATTTCACCAGCCCAACCGCTAAAGCCTTCTATCCAGCCAACTAGTAAATCAGCAATCATAGGGCCTACGCTAGTTTGTGAAAGCCAGAATACACAATACATAACAACTGCAAAAATGGGTATACCTAGTATTTTGTTTGCTAAAATGCTATCAACTTTATCTTGAGTTGTTTTTTGGCTAACAGCAACTTTACGTGTTTCAACTTGTGCCACTATGTTGTTAACAAATTCAAAACGTTGGCGGTCTGCTTGTTCAACCGCTGCTTTGCTATGTAAATCAATATCACCTTGTGCATAAGGTGCAGTTTGAGATTTGCCGTTTAGAGATACAGCTGTTTCTATTAGTTTTTCAAGACCCTTTGCCTCGGTTGAAACAGTTTCAACAACTGGACATGACAAAAGCTCTGAAAGTTTTTCTACATTGATAATGGTTTCTTTTTTACCTGTTAAATCTGTTTTATTTAATGCAATAACAACTGGTATGCCAAGTTCTAAAAGCTGTGTTGTAAAAAACAATGTACGGCTTAGGTTAGTTGCATCCACTATGTTAACTATAGCATCTGGGTTTTCATTTTTAACATATGTACTTGTTATGCTTTCCTCGGATGTAAAAGGTGACATTGAATAAGCACCAGGTAAATCAACAGCTGTTACATCAGTAGATGTAGCATATGTTTTTTTGATTGGGCTTTCTTTCATGTCAACTGTAACACCAGCCCAGTTGCCAACACGTTCACTTCTGCCTGTTAGTGCGTTATACAGTGTGGTTTTACCACTGTTCGGGTTTCCTGTGAGTGCAATTCTCATTTTTGATAATCCTCCAAATTGTTTTAAGTATTTGATAAAACATATTTATAATAAAAATTTTGCGCTACATTTACTTGTACACCGTAAAAAAGCGTAAAATTAATAATCCCACAATGTAAATCACTGTAAAATATTTTTAATTATGCAAATTTTGGATAATTTTTTAATCTACGATAACTGCTGAGGCTAAATCTTTATTAATGCTATAACGTGCATCTCGTATGCTTACAACATAGTTATTGCCCATGATGGAAACAACTGTGATTTCCTCGCCAGAAAAACATCCTAATGTAAATAAAAAATCGTTTAATTCTTCGTCATCAGTGTCTATTTTTTTTATTATGTATTTTGTTTCGAGTTTTGCGTCAATAAGTGACATAAGATCTCCTCTAAATAAAAGATAAAGTTTTTGCTCATGATAATGTGAATAGTTAATAGTGACTAACTTTAATTTCTAAAAAAAAGCAAAATTGACAAATTTGCTAAAAAAATAATTTCGTGTTAGAATAAGTTGCACGTAACTAACTAAACTTAAGTTAGTTTATCACAACACAATGCAAAAGTCAACAAAAAACTCTCAAACAAAATAAAATTGTTTGAGAGTTTTTTGCTGAGTTATTATTGAGTTATTCCTATGTTAACGGTTAAAATTATTTTGCGCATTCTTTGCCATAAGCTTCAATTTGTGTTAAAGCAGGGAAAGGTGATTCGTCCTCGGCTTTAATTAGGTGGCTTAAGGTAATATATTCTGTTTCTCTTGGATCTATTAAAAAACATTGTGGTTTTTCAGATTGTACTAAGCTGAAAGTTTCACTACTACCGTCAGAAAAAGTTACTCTT
This sequence comes from uncultured Faecalibacterium sp., assembly GCA_964370685.1. GTDB lineage: Bacteria > Bacillota > Clostridia > Oscillospirales > Ruminococcaceae > Faecalibacterium. The sequence continues at coordinate 25,209 of CAYJKG010000035.1, forward strand.
GCGCTTGTCCAATAGCTATCATGTGGGAAATCAGCACGTTCGGTAATGCGTATTTCATCAAGCACAACCTTGCGCCCAAATGCAACAGTGAGTGCAGCGTTAGGGTCGCGGTTGATACCCCAGCTCTGATAAGGGAAAATACCATGTGAACTGTTTTCAAAAACACCATCAATTGCATTTCTAGCAGCAAAAACAGCCTCGCCACGTGTTTCAACATTGGCCCAAGCATGTGGATAAACAGGGCTTTCACCATGTATATCATAAGGATTAAATGTAAGATTACGACGAGTGTAAATTTCGTCATCAGTTGCAAAACGTGCACGTATTATGTGTAGATTACCAGCAAAATTTTTTGGAGAATATGTAACAGCTTGAGCGCCTGTTGGTACAGGATAAATAAAAACATTTGTAGAACAATAAACCAAAGTTTCAGGCATAGTATCCTCAAGTTGTATCATTAAGAAATCAGGTTTTGCAAGCTCTAAAACAATTTTATCACCCTCATTGTATTCATGTGCATAAACTAGGCTAAGCTGTCTTGAAGCATTGCAAGTTAATAAAGTTCGCCCTTGGTTATCGCGTATGTTGCATTTCATAGTATTCATAATAATTACCTCATTTGAATTTGTATTAATTAATAAATAATTATACATCTGTTTTTAATAAATTTCAAGGAAAAAAATTTGAATTATAGCAAATAGCTGTAAAAGTAATTAAAAATGCACAAAAAAGTTAGATAAAATATTTTAATTTGTTTTCAAAAAGCTATTGCTTTTTTTAACGAAAAAGCGTAAAATATAATTACTGGAAACAAATAAATTTAAGTAAAATTTATTAACGAATATTGTTGCTAGTAAAAAATACCTCTATACCTTGAAAATGATGAAAAGGAATAGTTTTTTGCATTAAGGAAAATATCTTTAAGAAACTTACCATTACATCCATGGCGTATGCCTGGTTTTATGGCGTGCGCTCTATAGAGGGTGTACGTCGTTTTGCTTTTTATGGGGAAAATTGTATAATTCGTAATAAAAATAATAGCGTTTTATAACAAGCATCAAAAGGAAATTTTAATTTAATCAAAAAAGAAAAAAGGAGGATTTATTATGAAATACCAAACAAAAAAAGAAACTATTGCGTTAATGTATGAAATACTTAATCCCCTGAAACCGCTGTATTCAGAGGGAGGCGCGCGCCTTAACATAGAAAAATTTGGTGCTAGTTATGATAAACAAAGCATAGAACTAGAGGGGTTCAGTCGCCCTCTTTGGGCACTTATACCTTTTTGGGCAGGTGGCTCTAGTGATACAGAATTTGAAGAAATATACATTAAAGGTCTAACAAATGGTACAAATCCAGAACACCAAGAATTTTGGGGTATTGGTGAAGATTTTGACCAGCGCTTTGTTGAAATGGCAGCAATTTCAGCAGGCATAATAGATGCACCTGAAAAATTATGGAAACCTCTTTCAGAAAATGCAAAGCAAAATCTTGCAAGATGGTTAAATGAGGCAAATAAACATGATTTGCCAAAATCTAACTGGAGATGCTTCCGTGTTTTAGTTAACCTTGCGCTGAATAGTGTGGATATGCCATGTGATTTAGAATTAATGGAATTAGATTTAAAACTTATAGATAGCTTTTATGAGGGTGATGGCTGGTACAGCGACGGTAATAACTCACATAAAGATTATTATAACTCATGGGTTATACAATATTGCAGTGTGTTCTATGCACATCATGCAAAAAAACGTGATCCTGAGCGTGCGTGGAGATATAAAGAACGTGCTTGCATTTTTGCAAAGCAATTTATCTACTGGTTTGATGAAAACGGTTCAGCGATACCGTTTGGGCGCAGTTTAACTTATCGATTTGCACAAAGTGCATTTTGGTCAATATGTGTCGCCACAGAATTAGAGGTTTTGCCTTTGGGCGTATTAAAAGGCCTTATTAACCGTAACCTTACATGGTGGATGGAACAAGAAATTTTTGATAGAAACGGCATTTTAAATGTTGGTTATTGTTACCCTCAAATGTATATGGCAGAGTGTTATAATGCGCCAGGTGGACCTTACTGGGGAATGAACGCCTTTACACATTTATCATTGCCAGAGGATCATAAATTTTGGAAGATAAAGGAAGAGCCTATACCTGATATTTATGGTATAACACCTTTTTACCATGCAGATATGATAATGCAACGTTTACATGATGGACAAGTAAACGCATATGTATCTGGTGTAAACAACACAAATGGATGTGGACAGTACATAGAAAAATATGCAAAATTTGTTTATAACACACGCTTTGGTATTTCGGTATCTAGAGGTATGAATTTTATTGAAGAGGCTGCTCCAGATTGTATGTTGGCATTTGAAATTGAAGGTAATATTTATGTGCGAAAAACAAGTTTGGAATTTAAAATGTACGAGGATTCTATATGGAGTAAATGGTCGCCTACACCTGGAATTACTGTTGAAACAACAATTTATCCGCGAGAGATAGATCACTTACGCCGACATGTTATAAAAAGTGACCGCAAGTGCAAAATTTATGATTGCGGATTTGCTGTTGAAAATTATGCACAAGCATTTTGGCAGGAAGCAGATGTAGGTGGTGCAACAGTTCAAAACAAAGATGTAGGCTGTGCAGTGTTAGGTCACGGGCAAGGTGTAAATATAAAAGCTTTCCCAAATACTAACTACTACCACACAAACACAATTATCCCAGCTATATCATACGATATAAAAAAAGGCGAAACAGTTATTGAAACAATTGTTGAAGCTTGGTGTATGTAAAAAGTAAAAAAAGTGCATATAAAAAATAGCGCCAGAGATTATAGATTATAAAATGTACCGACCCCAAAAAGTTAGACCTAAGAATCTAACTTTTAGGAGGTCGGTATTTTCATGGCAAAATATAGTTATGAATTAAAAAAGAAAGTAGTACAAGAATATTTAGACGCAAAAGCAGGATATAAGTGTTTAGCGAAACGAAACGGAATTGCAAATAAATGCATATTGCAAAATTGGGTAAAAGCACATAAAGAATTTGTAATAGCCGAAACATAATGATATAGTTCCATTTTGTCCTCACTTGTAAAATAAATTTACACGCCCTTTGATTAAGTGTCAATCTGTGGGGAAGGGAGTTTCGAACATCATCTTGGTTACTTTAACTTTTTCAATAGAGATAACCTCGTATTTCCTCTGCTACTTTTTCACTCTCGAAAATATGCACAAAGTGGTTGCAGTTCAGCTTTACAGCTTTTGCATTCTGAATATTTTGAATTAGTTTATCGTAAATTTGTAAATATAAATTCTTCCCTATGCCTGTTTCTTCTCCGTTTGAAACAAATAATAGCATCGGGATTTCGGGCAAAGTCAGCATTTCTGCTGTTTGTATATTTTCTTTCAGATAAATGGCTTCGTTTATCATATCGTTGCTCATAGTTTTCTCAAAAAACAACTTTTTATATAAAACCTTTTCTTCAGTATTTAGATTTCCATATTTAAAGGCTTCGCTTTCTGCGAGTTTTGGAAAAAGGCGTGCTATTTTGCTTCGCATAAACAGCCCCATAAATTTAATTAAAAGTAAACTATATTTAAACTCTCTCATAGTTTCTGGGAATGACATATCAAGTCCTACAATAGTTTCCACTTCTTTTTGATAATTACTTGCCCAATAAAGTGCTTCAAGTCCAGATAGCGACAACGGACAAAGGACATATGGTGGTGAAATGCCACTGAGAGTTAGGGCTTTTCTTTGCTCATTCACCATTGTTTTTAAATCTCTTGGGGAATCACTTACAGAACTAAAACCATATCCCGGTTTTTCAATTACCACTATTTTAAACTTATCAGTTAGTTTTGAATATAAAATTTTGAAATCGAGGATAGGTGAACAGCTACCAAAACCAGCCATAAAAATTAGAGTTTTTTCACCGATACCCTCGGTGTAAATATTTAGTTCTACACCATCTATTAATATTTTTTTACCAATATTATTCATCTGCATCTCCTAAAATTTAAAGTCAAATGCAGTAGATTGTATAGACCATAATTTTGAATAAATTCCGTTATTTTGCAAAAGCTCGCTATGTGTTCCACTCTCGACAATTTGTCCGCTATCCACCACTAAAATGTTATCTGCATTTTGTATTGTTTTTAGCCTATGGGCTATCATAATTACCGTTTTGTCTTTGACAAGCTCTGCTATCGCCTGCTTTACAGCTACTTCGTTTTTAGCATCAAGGCTCGCTGTCGGCTCATCTAAAAGGAGTATCGGAGCATTTTTAAGTATCGCCCTTGCTATTGATATACGCTGTTTTTCGCCACCTGATAGGGTAGAGCCACCCTCTCCTATAACAGTGTCATAACCATTAGGAAGTGCCATAATGAAATCGTGACACTGTGCTTTTTTTGCAGTAGAGATAAGCTCAGCTTCGTTCACATTGTTTTTGCCAAAAAGTATGTTTTCTCGCACTGTTTCGTTAAATAGGTATACATCTTGCAAAACCATAGAGATATTCTGCAACCAATTATCGGAGTCTGTGTTTTTAATCTCTGTATCACCACAAGTAAGTTTACCGCTTGTTACATCCCAAAATTTTGCAATAAGACGGAGAATAGTTGATTTGCCACTTCCTGAAGGACCAACAATGGCTGTAAATTTACCTTTTGAGATTGTAAAACTTACATTGTTTAAAACTGCATTATTTATATCTCTGTCATAAGAAAAGCTGACATTTTCAAATTTAATATCATTTATAGGGTTTGCAGTTTCTTTTCCTATAAGTTCTTTTTCAGTTAAAACCTTGTCTATTCTTGTGGCACAAACATAGTGAATTCTGAGCACAGTTGTATGGCGAATATAGGTTAAGATTGGCACTAATATTTTTGTGCTGACTATTATTATACTTAAATATTCTACAATACCGAGGTTATTTCCAAGAACTAAGCTTGCACCCACAAAGCAAACTATGGGAAGCGCAACATTTGCAACAGAACAAGCAAGATTTACAAGCATGCCGATAGAACGCTCTGTTTTAAGACTTACTTTAACTAAATCATCATACGCATTTTTCAGTTTATCAAAACCTTTGCCTGTTTGATTATACGATTTTAATACTTTCATGCCGAGGAGATACTCGTTTAAATATGTGGAAGCTGTATCTTTCGCATAGGCAGTTTTCATAGTGTATTTTGCGGTAATTTTAGTGGAAACAGTAATCATTATAACTGCGACTATAATGGAGATATAAAACGATATCGCCATAGTAGGGTTATAGATAAGGAAAAATACAGATGTCATAATACAGCTGAAAATAACGCTAAAAATGCCCGTAAGCATACCTACCATACTTTGTTCAACAGCTAAAAAATCAGTCGTGAATGTATTTATAAGTTCTCCTGTTCGTTTTTTTTGAAAATAACCAAGTGGTAAACGTCGCAGTTTTTCCATAAAGTCTGCTTTGTTTTGGGCATTGTTTTTAGCTGCCGGAAGAAAGGTGTTTAGATGTGCATTTATAGAAACTACTGCTTGAAGTATAAAAAGTACAACTAAAATACCAGAGGTAATCCAAAGTGAGTTAAATTCGATTTCGCCATCAAATGCAGTGACTAAAAACTGGATAGCAAACATAGTTGCAACAGATGGAAAAATCATAAATAAGTTTTCTATTGTAAGCCATGATATAGGCTGTATCATGCGATTTGGCTTTCCACAGGTAAATTTACGAATTATTTCTCCCATTTTACACAGCCCCTTTCTCATTATTAAAAATTAAAAAATCTTCCGCTTGATTTTGTAAATCCCAAAGTTCTTTATACTCTGTTTCTTTTTTTATTAGCTCACTATGCGTTCCAATTTCTTTAATTTCACCTTTTTTAAGTACTATAATTTGGTCTGCTCGCATAATACTTTGCAACCTATGTGCAATTATTATTACAGTTTTATCTTTAGTTAAATTTGCAAGTGCCTCTTGGATTAAATTTTCGTTTTCTGCATCCGAATAAGCAAGTGCTTCGTCTAAAACAATTATCGGTGCATTTTTAAGTATCGCCCTTGCAATAGAAATTCTTTGAACCTCACCACCGGAAAGGCGAATGCCACCACTACCGAGTTTTGTGCTGTATCCGTCTTTTGTACTTTGAATAAACTCATGGCATCTTGCTGCTTTTGCCGCATTTTCTACATCATCTTTGTTATAATTCCTGTTCATTGTTATGTTTTCAAAAATACTGCCCTCGAAAATATATGTGTCTTGAAGCACATAAGATATGCTGTCCATAAGCGTGTCATAAGGGATTTTTTTAATCTCAACGCCACGTATGTAAATATTTCCATCGCCTTCATTTACATCATAAAAACGAGAGATTAGCTGACCTATTGTAGATTTTCCACCACCCGATTCTCCAACAAGTGCCGTCATTTTTCCTTGCTGTGCTGTAAAATTAATGTTTTTAATTGCAAATGTTCTGTCATTATCCTCTATTTGACCGCTTTGATAAGAAAAGCTGACATTTTCAAACTTTATATCCATGTTTTCAAAAGTTATTTCTTCGCCCTCAAGTTGCATGGTTTCAACTGCAAAAACTTCTTCAATGGCGTCAAGCCCTACCGAAAGAGTCGCCATTTGTGTGCCATAGCTTAAACAAGTCATAAGAGGGTCGTAAATTGCAGGGGTTACAATTAGCGCCATTAACACAGCGATTAGTGTTTCAGCCGTTGGGTTTTGAGCTATTAAAATAACACCCACAGGCAAAATAAAGGTGAGCATTGACAAAATTATGCTCTTATAAAGTCCCATAGGTACAGCAGATTTTTTATAGCTTGTATATTCCCATTTACTGTAATTATCTATATTTTCTCTTAGAGATTTCGTCATTTTGCCTGTTCTTCCAAACAGCTTAATTTCTGCAATGCCTTTTACATATTCAGAAAAAGCACCTGTCATTTTTTGGTCTGCTGCAAATACATCTGCCCATATTTTTTGTGATTTTGGCCCGAACACAGCCATTTGCATGGAAATTGCAACAATGATTACAATAAAAGCAGTTAGGCAGAGCCACGGACTTAGCATGAATATGCCTATGAAAAGGGATAGTACAACAATAACCGAACCAAAAAGGTCTGGTAGCATGTGACCGATAAAGTTTTCAACTCTATCTCCACATTCGTCAATTGTTTTTTGTAAACCACCTGTTGTATTTCTATTAAAATAGTGCATAGACAGTTTACCTAAATGTTCCATAACTTTAAGCTTAAATGCGTTAATTAGCTTAAATGCGACGTGATGGCAGCCAAAACTACCGAAAAATAAGAAAATCATGTTTGCCACAATGCTAATACCTGCTATTACTATCCACATTATAATTGTTTGGTTGTTTGCACTTCCTGTTTGTGGCATTAAAAATTCACTTGCAATAAAATACACGCAAACAAAAGGTACTACGCTTGCAAGATAGCCAAGTACTGCCGATATTACACTTAAATTTAAAAGTCCTTTGTCAAAATCGGCAATTTTAAACACTCTGTTTATCGCCGATGGCTTTTTTTGTTTTTTAATATTTTTTGTTTTACCCAAAACTTTGTCCTCCTGTTTATCTAAATGAGTTAGCTTTTTCTAACTTGTTTAATATACATTAAATGTACTGTTGTGTCAAATTATAAAATAGGGTATAATAGATACTAATATAATGATATCTACATTAAAATACTGAATTAAAATGTTAGCTAATTAGAATTTACAAAGGTATATTCAAACACTAAAAGATACTAAAAAGAGGTGCGATATGCAAAATTTAGGAAGTTATACCGATATGTTTAACTCGTTAGAGAAGAACGGGTGGACTGCGAAACCAAGTACAAGAGGAGTTACTTTTACCCTTGATGAGAATTTCGGCAGTGGGACAATGATGCTATGGGGGAATTCAAATAGTTTTGGGTTTGTTGACTTGGATATCACTTATAAAAACGACAATATTACAGTCAATTTCAGCGAAAATATCGGTGTTCAAATTACTTTTATTGAGCAAAACGAGATGGAGTATTACAAAGATGAAAGTGATGCTCTCCACACTTTTTACGGAACTTTTTTCTATATCAATAACGCCCCGATGCCTTGGTTTAAAAAATATCCCAAACAAAGCAGAGTGAAAGCACTAACGCTTATGATAAGCGATGAATTTTTAAGAGAAAACGGGATAGATATATCTATCTTACAGTGGAACAACCTTGCAAGAGCGATTAACACTCGCAATATATCTATTCCACAAATAGCTACTATTTTAAAGCAGATTAGATATGCTGAGATTGATGAAGAGCTTTTTCCTCACTATTTCAAAAACAAAACTGTGGAAGCTTTCTTGCTTCTTTTAAATTACAGCAAATCACAAGAGTATTCACTAAGTAGAATTAATTCTAAAAGTCAAAATGCAGTAAAGAACACCGTGGATTTGCTATGCAAAAATTATATTTCTCCACCCATTATTACCGATATTGCTAAAGCTATGGGAATTGATAAGAAAACCCTACAATCATCTTTTAAAGAAATTGTAGGGCTTAGTATACATAAATATATTCGTAGCTTAAAAATGCAACATGCTCTTACACTGCTGAAGACAAGCGATATGTCAATTGAAAATATCGCCAAAGAGGTTGGATATAACAGTAAAATACATTTTTACAGAGCTTTTGACGAGGTCTTTTCTATGAAACCAACTGAGATGAGAGCACTCTTAAATTAGCTAAATTTCCAACAAATACATCGGCAGATCATTATAAGCCTGTTAGAAAATAATGGCTTTCGTCTGTGTTTATTTTTGGGGATAATATATTGCAGATGAAAGTCTGATATATTGTATAATAAATTCTTTTTGATGCTCTGTGAATTTTTGAGTATGAATT
>CAYJKG010000036.1:0-34012 GCA_964370685.1 uncultured Faecalibacterium sp.
ACAACTACGAAGATGCTGTTTTGCTTAACGAAAAAATCGTTCGTGAGGACGTTTATACTTCTATACACGTTGAAGAATACGAAATAGAAGCACGTGAAACAAAACTAGGCGCTGAGGAAATCACTCGTGATATCCCTAACGTTTCTGAAGAAGCTTTAAAAGATTTAGACGAACGTGGTATTATACGTATAGGTGCAGAGGTTGGCTCTGGCGATATATTAGTTGGTAAAGTTACACCAAAGGGTGAAACAGAGCTAACAGCAGAAGAACGCCTACTACGTGCAATCTTCGGCGAAAAAGCTCGTGAAGTTCGTGATACATCATTGCGTGTACCTCATGGCGAATACGGCATTATCGTTGATGTTAAAGTTTTTGAATCCGAAACATCTGAAGAACTACAACCTGGTGTACGTAAAGTTGTGCGTTGCTACATCGCACAAAAACGTAAAATCAGCGTTGGTGATAAAATGGCGGGTCGCCACGGTAACAAGGGTGTTGTTTCTCGCATACTTCCACAAGAGGATATGCCTTACCTACCAGACGGCACACCACTAGATATCGTGCTTAACCCTCTAGGCGTTCCTTCACGTATGAACATCGGTCAGGTACTTGAAGTTAACTTAGCTTATGCTGCAAAAGCTCTTGGCATTAAAATTATGACACCTGTATTCCACTCTGCTAAAGAAACAGATATAGGCGATGCATTTGATACAGCTAAAGAGATGTGGCATGGCGAAAATGCTCCTGAATACACAACTAAACTTGATAAAATGATGGGTATTAATGGGCATGTTATCGACTTCTCAAAAATTGATCTTGACCGTGATGGCCGTACCACAGTTTATGATGGCCGCACAGGCGAAAAATTCGATAACCGTGTTACAGTAGGCTATATGTACTACCTCAAATTGCATCACCTTGTTGATGATAAAATCCATGCACGTTCAACAGGCCCTTACTCTCTTGTTACACAACAACCACTTGGCGGTAAAGCACAGTTCGGTGGACAACGTTTCGGTGAGATGGAAGTTTGGGCACTTGAAGCTTATGGTGCAGCTTACACCTTGCAAGAAATCCTAACCGTTAAATCCGACGACGTTGTTGGTCGTGTTAAAACATACGAAGCTATCGTTAAAGGTGATGCAGTGCCACAACCTGGCGTTCCAGAATCTTTCCGAGTTCTGCTTAAAGAGCTACAATCTCTAGGTTTAGATGTTGTAGTACAAGATAAACACGGCGACGAAGTTGATATGCGCCAAACATTTGACGAAGAAGAAACAGGTTTTGATATGCGTGAAGTTGCTGGCACACAAGATGTTGCACAGGAAACCGAAATACAAAGCGAGTTTACAATTCAAGATACCGATGAAGAATTTGACGCAAGCTCCATAGATGACAACAACTATGAAAGCGAAAACGAAAGCGAAGAAATGGACGCAGGCGATTACTCCGAAGAGGAAAATTTTTAATAGCTAGTGCTTTCATAAACAGCATCATAAATTAAGGAAGGGTTTAATTAATGGAAAATACCATTTTTGATTCAATTAAAATTGGTCTTGCCTCACCTGACAAAGTTCATACTTGGAGCTATGGCGAGGTAAAAAAACCAGAAACTATAAATTATCGCACCCTAAAACCTGAGCGTGACGGTTTGTTCTGCGAGCGTATTTTTGGACCTACTAAGGACTGGGAATGCCATTGCGGAAAACGTAAACGTATCAGAGATAAAGGTAAAGTGTGTGAACGTTGTGGCGTTGAAGTAACAAAAGCAAAAGTTCGCCGTGAACGCATGGGTCACATTGAGCTTGCTGCACCTGTTAGCCATATTTGGTACTACAAAGGTATACCAAGCCGCATAGGTTTAACACTTGATATCACACCACGTATGCTTGAAAAAGTTCTATATTTCGCTAGTTATATAGTAACTGACCCAGGTTTTACCTCTTTGGAAAAAAAGCAACTCCTAACAGAAAAAGAATACCACGAAATGCGTGATCGTTACGGTGAAGACTTTGAAGCGGCTATGGGTGCTGAGGCTATAAAAGACTTGCTTGAGGAAATTAACCTTGAGGAGCTAAGTGCACAATTGCATGAAGAAGTTGAAAAAGCAACAGGTCAAAAGCGCATACGTATATTAAAACGCTTAGAAGTTATCGAGGCTTTCCGTATATCTGGCAACCGCCCAGAATGGATGATTATCGATGCTTTACCAGTTATACCACCAGATTTGCGCCCAATGGTTCAGCTTGATGGCGGACGTTTTGCAACCTCTGACCTTAACGATTTATACCGTCGTGTTATTAATCGTAACAACCGTTTAAGCCGTTTGCTAGAGCTTGGCGCACCTGATATTATAGTTCGTAACGAAAAACGTATGTTACAAGAGGCTGTCGATTCTCTAATCGATAATGGTCGCCGTGGCCGCCCTGTTACAGGGCCAAACAACCGCCCACTAAAGAGCCTTTCGAATATGTTAAAAGGTAAACAAGGTCGTTTCCGTCAGAACTTACTTGGTAAACGTGTTGACTACTCTGGCCGTTCTGTTATCGTTGTTGGTCCAGAACTACGTATGGATCAATGTGGTCTACCTAAAGAAATGGCGCTTGAACTATTTAAACCTTTCGTTATGAAAGATTTAGTAGAAAAAGGTATTGCAAGCAACATTAAAACAGCACGAAAGATGGTTGAACGTGCTCGCCCAGAAGTTTGGGATAGCCTAGAAACAGTTATCAAAGGCCACCCTGTTTTGCTAAACCGTGCGCCTACATTGCACCGTCTTGGCATACAAGCTTTTAACCCTGTTCTTGTTGAGGGTAGAGCAATTAAATTGCACCCATTATCCTGTACAGCTTTTAACGCTGACTTTGACGGCGACCAAATGGCTGTTCACTTACCACTTTCAACAGAAGCTCGCCGTGAGGCAAAAATGCTTATGCTTGCATCTGGCAACTTACTAAAACCATCTGATGGTGCTCCTGTTGCGGTTCCTTCACAGGATATGATTTTGGGTAGTTACTACCTAACAACTGTTCGTGAAAACGATAAAGGTGCTGGTAGTGTTTTCCGTGATGAAATGGAAGCACACATGGCTTACGCAGAGGGTGATATCACCTTGCATGCACCTATCAAGGTGCGTCGCGCAATGGTAGTTGACGGTGTTGAAAAAGTTGGCATGGTAGATGCAACTATGGGTCGAATTATCTTTAATGAGCCTATCCCACAAGATTTAGGCTATGTTGACCGCACAGACCCAGAACATGAACTTGATTATGAAATCAACTTCCGTGTTACTAAAAAGAACTTACCTGATATCATTCATCGTGGTTTAACTTGCCATGGCACACGTGCTTGTGCAAAAATGCTTGATATGATTAAAAATCAAGGTTATAAATATTCAACAAAATCTGCAATTTCTGTTGCTGTTTGCGATGCGGTTATCCCACCACAAAAAGCACAACTTATGCAAGATGCAGATAAACAAATTTCTGAAATTGGTAAATTGTTCAACAAAGGTCTTATCTCTGATGGCGAACGCTACCACGCAGTTATAGATGTTTGGCAAAAAACAACTGATAAAGTTACAAAAGCTCTAACAGATAACCTTTCTACAGATAACCAAATCTTTATGATGGCGGATTCCGGCGCTCGTGGTTCTATGAACCAAATAAAACAGCTTGCTGGTATGCGTGGCCTTTTAGCTAATACAGCAGGCCATACTATCGAGATGCCTATCCGTGCTAACTACCGTGAAGGTTTGAACATCTTGGAATACTTCGTTTCATCTCGTGGTGCACGTAAAGGTCTTGCTGATACTGCTTTGCGTACTGCTGACTCAGGTTACCTAACACGACGCATGGTTGACGTTTCTCAAGATGTTATCATACGTGAAATTAACTGTGGAACATCTGATGGTATAGTGGTTGCAGATATCATGGAAGGTAAAGAAAGCATTGAGCCATTCCGTGAACGTTTAATTGGCCGTTATGCAGTTGGTGATGTTGTTCACCCACAAACAAGCATAGTAATAGTTCCAGAAGGTAAAATGATTGACTTATTCGATGCAGATAAAATCGAAGATGCTGGTATAAAACAACTAAAAATACGCAGCCTTTTAACTTGCCGTGCAAAAACTGGTGTTTGTGCACATTGTTATGGTTCAAACATGGCAAACGGCGGTTCTGTACAGCTGGGTGAATCTGTTGGTATCATAGCTGCTCAATCAATAGGCGAGCCTGGTACACAGCTTACAATGCGTACTTTCCATACAGGTGGTATCGCATCTGCTGAGGATATTACTCAAGGTCTACCTCGTGTTGAGGAGCTATTTGAAAGTCGTCGTCCTAAGAGCATGGCTATTATGGCTGAAATTTCAGGTGTTGTTAGCGATGATGATAGCAAAAAAGGCACTTGCATTAAAATCACAGGCAAAGATGAAGACGGTGCAGAAGTTGCGAAAGTTTACACCATACCTTTCACACAGCACGTTAGTGTACAACCTGGCGATATAGTTGAAAAAGGCGATTTCCTAACAAAAGAGGGTGTTGCCTACCCACAAGATATACTTGCAATTAAAGGCATATCTGATGTTCAGCATTATCTAATTAGCGAAGTTCAAAAAGTTTACCGCTTGCAAGGTGTTGAAATTAACGATAAACATATAGAAGTTATTGTTAGACAAATGTGCCGTAAAGTGCGTGTTACTGATTCTGGTAGCAGTGATTTCATCGGCGGTGCACTTGCAGATAAGCTTGAAGTAGAAAATAAAAACATGGAGCTACAAGAGCGCATTGCAGCAGGCGAAGAGGGTATCAAGCTTGTTGAGTACACTCAAGTACTACTAGGTATTACAAAAGCTTCTCTTGCTACGGATTCGTTCCTATCTGCGGCTTCTTTCCAAGAAACAACTCGTGTTCTTACAGAGGCAGCTATCAAAGGCAAAGTTGACCCACTATCAGGTCTAAAAGAAAATGTTATTATAGGTAAGCTAATCCCTGCTGGTACTGGCCTTGACGAAGTTGAGGAAGAACTTGCTATGCGTGAGGCTAAACGTGACGAAGAAGAAAACTTTGTTGTTAGTGTAATTGATGAAGAAAACGCAGTTACTGTGTTATAATTCTAAAAATTAAAGCTTATTTAGTAATAGCTAAAAAATAAAACACACTGGTTGAGATGTTAAAATCTTAACCAGTGTGTTTTTAATTTGTAATTGTTTTAAAATAAAACTAATAATATTATTGCTATTAAAATTAATTGCATAAACATAATAACCCAAGACCATATATTGCCTAAGTTTATCGTCCATGAGTTTAAGTCCTTACGTTTTACAAAAATATTAGCATCGTTGGGGTTACAATATATTCTACCTGTCATATGTTGCCAAACTTCTTCTTGTGCGTATTTTCGTTTCATTAAAAAACCTCGTTTATTGCTTCACCTTGGTACGTTGCTCGTGCCTTTTTCTACAAGATATGTCGCTTGTAAATCAGCGAGGTGAAGTTTGCATGCAAGGGGGTATTTATAATATGCATCGCTTATAGCGTAGCTTCCGCCTCTTACAGCGTCATCAAAACCTCCCATATGCCAACGTATGGCGACAGCCTCAGCTGGTTTAAGCTTCATAAAACGTTCAATTAAAAAAACGCTTTTTTCGCCATGACCATAAGGAAATTGATCTTCAACGCTGTAGCTAGGCACTTTTTCCCACTGGCCTGTAGTTTCGTTTTTAACGTTACGTGTGCCAAGTTTGTAAAAATTAGCCTTGCATAGGTCATGTAAAAGTGCACTAATTGCAAAACTCTCCTCGTTATCACCATCCTCAAAAAAGTTATCTCGCAAAACATGGTAAACATTAAGGCTGTGCATAACAAGCCCATTTTCACATGCACCATGAAAACGTGTTGAAGCAGGGGCAACAAAAAAATCAGTGGTTTGTAGCCAATCAAGTAGTTTTTCACTGCCGGGGCGTGTAACCTGTGTTTGGAAAATCTGCAAAAATTCTGCTTTATAATCCATTAAACTTCAATCTCCTCGTCAAAATCAAGCTCGTTTAATAGGTCCTTTAAAATAATTAATTCGTCGCGAGTCATAGAAATACCCTTGCCCATTTTAGCGTTTTCTGGTGCCCAATCGCGTATATCGTATTTTGGTTCGTTACCGTTCCAGCTAATCATATTTAACTGGCGTTCCCAACCGTTACGCCCCTCAGATATAACTGCGATTTTTTCAGTAATTTCAAATTTAAATTCAGCCATTATTAAATACCTTCCTTTTATGTGTTCATATATGTACGTTCTCACTATCATAATAAGCTAAAACAAACAAAAAATCAATAAAAAAATAAAAAAATCCTTAATTTGCTAACTTTTAGTATGTTTTTATCTATTGTTTTTATATAAAATATACTAATAATTTTAATTTTTACAATTATAGGTATAGCTTTGTTAAGTTAAAATGGTAATTATCAAAAATAAAAAACTAAAAGTAAAATATATTTGACATTTGATATGTTTTATGTTACTATTAGCTCGTGAGGAGGTGTATGAATGCCAAAAAATTTAAAATTAAAATCTGCAAGAGCAGCGCTGGATTTAACCCAGCAAGATTTAGCATATGCAGTTGGTGTTAGTAGGCAAACAATAAATGCCATAGAAAAAGGCGAGTACAATCCTAGCATAAACCTCTGCATAGCAATTTGTAAAACTTTAAATAAAACCTTAAATGATTTGTTTTGGGAGGGCTAAAGTAATGTTTATTAAAAAGATAATAGGTAACAATATCATGGATGAGCGCCAGTTACAAATACGTTATAAACTTTGCACACAATGTTTGTGGTTAACAATAGCGGCTATTATTATAAATGCATGTGTCAAAAATATTCATGTATGGGCAACCCCTATGGTAGAGGCTGTGGTTTTAATAATGATACCAGCAGCTTATTATGGGGTAGCTGGCGCAATAAAAGGCATAACTTTTACTAAGGATTATAAAAAAGATATGCTATTTAACAAGCTGTATTATTTTTCAGCAGGCCTAATTATTTTTGCTGAGATAATGCACCCAAACCGCTTTACAGCTAGCAGATATATTGAAAACGGTATGGTATCAGATGATGGTGGTATGCTAATACAAGGCTTATTCTTTTTAACTATGGGAATAGGCACAAGCATAGGCTATAAAATAAATAAACAAGATTTAATTGAAGAATAATTTGACATTTTAATGAACATTAACACAAAAACCTTGACATAATGCTGTGTACATGTTATGTTTTATTTGTCGATTATACGACAAATAGTATATACACATATATATCCATCAAGGAGAAAATTAAAATGAAAATATATAACTCAATGTCATCTATGGTAGGTGGCACACCGATTTTAAAATTAAATAACCTAGCTAAAGAGCAAAATGCAGTTGCAGATGTGCTCGTTAAGCTTGAATATTTTAACCCAGCAGGTAGTGTTAAAGACCGTATTGCACTTGCAATGATAAACGCGGCAGAAAAAAGTGGTGCTCTTAAAAAAGGCGCAACAATAGTTGAACCAACTAGCGGTAATACAGGCATAGGCCTAGCAGCAATTGCGGCTGAGCGTGGTTATAATATTATTTTAACCATGCCCGAAACTATGAGCATAGAGCGCAGAAACTTATTAAAAGCTTACGGTGCAAAACTTGTTTTAACACCCGGGGCTGAGGGTATGAAAGGCGCAATTGCAAAAGCTGAGGAAATTGCAAGCGAAACCGAAAACAGCTTTGTGCCCTCGCAGTTTGAAAACACTGAAAATCCAAATATGCACTACTTAACAACAGGCCCTGAAATTTGGCAAGATACTGACGGTAAAGTGGATATTTTTGTAGCTGGCATAGGCACAGGCGGCACAATAAGTGGCACTGGTAAATATTTAAAAGAGCAAAACCCTAATATTAAGGTTGTAGCGGTTGAGCCTACAAATAGCCCGTTTTTAAGCGAGGGTCGCAAAGGCCCACACGGCATACAAGGTATAGGTGCAGGTTTTGCACCAAATACACTAAACACTGAAATTTACGATGAAATTATCACGGTTTTAGATGCTGATGCATATGCAATGGGCAGAGCAATGGCACAAACAGAGGGCGTTTTGGTTGGTGTTTCATCTGGTGCTGCAATTTATGCGGCATTAACACTTGCAAAAATGCCTGAAAACAAAGGCAAAAATATAGTAGTAATTGCACCAGATACTGGTGAAAGATATCTTTCAGGCCTAATGTTTGAATAAAAATACTTCCCCACACAAGATTATTTTTGTGTGGGGATTAATATGAAAAGGTGAACATGGAAAAAACATCTGCAAAACAATTGCGTAATAATGTTATATATAATTCCGTTGGTAATGCCATTTATTATATATCGCAATATGCACTTATGATAATAGCAACGAATATCAGTGGTGCATACGTAAACGGGTTAGTTGCAACCGCTATGACAGTAGCCGCAACTTGTATAACTGTATGCGCTTATGGCATGCGTAGTTTTCAAATTAGTGATTTCGACGGCCAATTTTCAGATAAAAACTATCTAAATAGCCGTTACATAACTTTAATTGCTGCTGCATTACTCTGCGTGGTATATGCATTTGCTGTTAGCTACTCAACAGAGCAACGCATTGTTATTTTAGTATACACTTTTTGCCGTTTAAGCGAGGGTTTTGTAGACGTTTTACACGGCTATTTGCAGCGCGCTGAGCGGTTAGATATAGTTGGCATAAGTTTTGGAGTGCGTGGCCTTGTAAATATGGCTGTATTTGGAGCAGGGCTTTGGTTAACGCAAAACGTAGTTGTTACTTTACTAGTGATGACAGCTTTTAACTGGGCGTTTGTACTTGTATTTGATTGGCCCTTTAGCCGTAAAAAGGCTGATTTTAAAAACACTAAAGGTGGCAGTTTAACTAGCCTTTTGTGGGTGTGTGCACCACTTGCTTTATATAGCTTTTTAAATAGTGCAGTTGGTAGTGTAATAAAACTATACTGCGAGCGTATAGCAGGTGTTGAGGCTTTTAGCGATTTTAACAACATTTTTGGCCCTGTGCAAATTTTGCAAGTTGGAGCGGCATATGTTTTTGTGCCGTTTATGACAATTTTTGCACATGCATGGGTAGATAAAAACAGAAAATCTTATATGCGTGCTTTAGGTATTGCAACAATAACGATGCCAGTGCTTGCAATTGCTGGTGTAGTAGGTGTTTTGCTTTTAGGTGATTGGGGTTTAGCACTTTTATATGGTGAGGAAATATTGCAAAATTCAAGCTTATTAGTGCCATCCGTATTTGCAACAGTAGTTACAACCTATGTTGCAATACTTTGCTATTTGCTTTCTATGATGCGCAAAATGAAAGATTTAATAATAACAAATGTAATAGGCATAGTGGCAAGTTTTGTTTTTGCAAGCCCTATGATTATAGCTTTTGGTATTTATGGCGCAGCATATGCAACAATAGCTGCGCGTAGTTTGCAAGCTATTGCAACTTTAGGTTTTGTACTATATAGATGTAAAAAACAATTTGCTGATGAATAATATTTATAGCCTTTTTAAAACTTTTTTTCACTTTGCTCTTGAAAAAAAGTTTTAAATATATACTTAAAGTAGTTTTTGTGTTGGATTATACATATATAGCTAAAAGCTTGCTGATTGGTTAGGTGTAAAACCTATCAACCAGCAAGCTTTTTATTTTTTAGTAAATTGAATTCTATTGTTTATTTAAAAATATCAAAACTTTCACTTTCACATGGTGCATTTAAATTGAGCATATTTAAAAGTGTAGGGAACACTTGTGTCATATCACCGTTTTTAATCCATTGACCAGCTTTTACATTAGGGCCAAAAGCTACAAAGGGAGGTTTAACACCTTTGTTTGGGTGGTGGCCATGTGTTGCGGCTATTTTGCTGTACTGCGGCAAACTTTTTAGCTCAACAATATCAGAGTTATATTTCATTCCAAAAACAGTAGCATAAGTGCCATCAACAACAAAATCAAAATTACCAGAAAGTTTTTCTAGGGCTAATATTTCATCTTTAGTATAAACAGTTTGTATGTACTCGGGGTATTCTTCTTTTAACTCGCACAATACCTTGTAAACTTCGTTAATTTCAGTATCACTAGCACCTTGCTTTAAAATGATTTGTGTTGAAAACCCAGCTGAAAAAGAATAAGCTTTAAAATCTATGGGTAAATTATCTTCCCCTAAAGTTATTAACCCTTTTTGTACAAACGCAGAGTTAATGTTAAATATAGTTTTAATATCAATTTGCCCGTGATCGCCCAAAACAACAAAACTTGTATCTTCAAGTTCGCCTGTTTCTTCTAAAATATCTAGTAATTTGCCTGTAAACATATCCATTTGTGTTATAGCTTCCTCGCTCATTTTGCCATAAACACCAAAAACATGACGGTAATGATCAAGGATAATTGCATGGCAAAAAAGCACATCAAGATTATCTTTTTTAAGCATATCAACGGCAATGTCAGTGCTATATAAAACCATGTCGCTGTTATCGTCCCATGTGTATTTGCTTATGTATTTATTGTAATATTTGTCGTAGCCATCTTTAGAGCAAGATTTTTCAAACAATTTTTGAATTTCGGCTTTATCAGTTGTGGTTGGCCAAATTTCAGGTACATTAAGCCAATTTTTAGCCCCAGCCGTTACAGGCCAACAAGAAGTACCTACTTTTAAACCATTTTTAGTTGCAATGTCAAAGATAGTTTCGCAGTTAATTGCCTCGTATTCCCAATACCAGTTTTGCCCCATAATATTAAAATCATTTCCGTGTGGGTATAAATCAGCACGTTGGTTGTGGAATATTCCGTGCTCATTTGGTTTTTTGCCAGTTATCATAGTTGTGTGTATTGGGTAGGTGAGTGTAGGGTAAACCTCTCTTAAATTTTCAACAATAGCAAGTTTATCTTTAATTCTACTAAAATGTGGGCGGTTAAGTAAATATTGTAAATCATCAGCTTGTAAAGCATCAAAAGTTAATACGATTAATTTCATAGTTCCTCCAAATAAATTTTTAAAAAGAAAAAACGTTACTCAAACTAAGCAACGTTTCTATTGTGCAATTATTGAGCGAGTATATCGTTCATTTTTATTTCGTAATCAGCTAGAGCAGTGTCAACGTCAACACCATTTACCCATGCAGCTTCAAGGCATTCGTTTAAAGTTAGGCCAGCTTGTGCGTAGTTAGGGTTCATTGGGCGGCCATAGCCATATTGCTCTAGTTGGTCAAGTGCCACTTTAGCTTGTGGATATTCTTCAAAATAAGCTAAAACAGTTTCGTTTTCCAATAGGCTTTTTTGTGTCATAACATAACCTGTGTTCATGCTGGAGGAAATAGCTTGTTCCTCTGCTATCATCCACTTCATAAATTCCCAAGCGGCTTGCTCTTCTTGTGGGGTTAGTTTAGAGGTCATAACTAAGTTACAGCCGCCAGTTGGCACGCCATGTTGTTCAGCAGCTGGTATAAAACAAGTTCCAAGTTTAAAGCCGCTTTCATCAGCTATTGTTTGCAAACCAGCTAGTGAGCCAGTTGAACCAAACCACATTGCACTTGTTTGGTTAGAGATAGTAACATTTATTTGCTCACCACCAGAGGAAGGATATAAATCTATGTAACCGGCATCGCTTAAATCTTTAAAGTAATTCACTATTGTTTTGCCTTCGTCAGAGTTTAAATTTGTTAGTGTTTCATCTTCGTTCAAAATAGAAGTTCCGTGCTCAAACATAAAAGCTTCGAAGGTCCAGTCGTAAGCAGCTAAAGAAATGCCAGCAATACCTAGTTCTTCATGTATGGTTTTTGCAAACTCTGCCATTTCGTCCCATGTTTTTGGACCTTCTGTGCCAAGGCCAGCTGCTTCGAGTAAATCAATGTTATAGTACATAATAGGTGTGCTACGCAAAAATGGCACAGCGTAGTAAGAGCTATCAACAGAGCAGTTTTCTAATAAGCCAGCATAAAAATTATCCATGTTTATACTATCTTTTTCAATGTAACCACCTAAGTTTTTAATAACACCACTTTGAGCAAATTGTTTGGTGGAGGCAATTTCCATAACACTTATAGCTGGTGCTTCACCTGCTATGTAGGCAGCTTGTAGTTTTTGGTGTGTGTCATAATAATCACCTTGGTAGTAAGCTTCAACAACAATGCCTAAGTCTTTACCAATAGTTTCTGAAAATTCTTTTGCTTTTGCTTGGTTGTTTTCTTCAATAGGGCCAGTCCATGCATACCAAAATTCAATAGTAACAGGGTTTGCTGGGTCAAGTAGGTTTTCTGTGCTAGCTACACTAGCAGTGCTAGATGTGTTGCTATCAGCAACAGAGCTACCCTCAGCAGATACTGTGCCACATGCGGATAATAATGCCATTGTACCTACTCCAGCTGTTAGGTTTAAAAATTGTTTTCTTGATACTTTTTTCATCACTCTTCTCCTCTTAAAATCAATAATAAATTTATTTAACACATGAGCAATTATTTATCGCCCATATATGTGAACGCTTGGATAATTTGTTTTTGTGCAAAGAAAAACGCAATAACAATAGGTATTAATAAAAGCACGTTGCCTGCCATCATAATGTTATAAGGCACACCGACTTCTTCTATCATACGCAAACCAGCAATGCCAAGTGGTAAGGTGCGCACGGTATCGTTAGTTGTTAAAACTAATGGCCAAAAATAATCGTTCCATGTACCTATAAAATTTAGCAGTAGCATAGTTATTAACGTGGGTTTTGCTATTGGTAACATAATGCTCCACAATACATTAAGTTCAGAGGCTTTGTCTAACTTTGCAGCTTGCACTAGTTCTTCTGGTACTTGCTTAAATGTTTGCCTTAGCATAAATATTGAAAAAGCACTGGTTGCAGAGGGGAGTATCAACGAGGCATATGTGTTGATTAAACCTAAATCACTCAAGAGCAAAAAAACAGGTAAAAATATAAGCTGTGCAGGTATCATCATGGTGGCGAGTGTTGTGCCGAATAAAATATCACGCCCTTTAAATTTATACCGTGCAAACGCATATGCAGCAGGTACAACTGTTAATAGTTGGCACAGCATAACAGCAGTTGTTACAACAACACTATTGCCTAACATGTGCATAAAGTCAAATGCCTGAAAAGCTGTTATAAAGTTTTCAATTTGAGGTTCAAAAACCCAAAAAGTTGGTGGCTGTTGCAAAGCCTCGGTAATAGTTTTAACCGAGGTTAAAACCATCCAATAAAATGGAGTAAAAAAGATTAAAACTAATATTAAGTTAATAATATATTTTGGTATTCTTTTAATAACTTTTGTTGCTGTCATATCTGCTCCTTTTTAGCGGTAATGCACTTTTTTATCAAGTGCTTTAAAATAAATACCTGTAAAAATACCAAGTATCATCATTAAAACAACACCTATTGCAGAGGCATAACCAATTTGATAAAAACGGAAACCATATTCATATAAAGTGTGCACTATTGTACTTGTTGAGTTTAAAGGTCCACCATTTGTAGTAAGGTTGACAGATTCAAAAACTTTAAAAGCACTTATTGTGTTCATCAAAGTTAAAAAAAACAAAGATGGCGATATCATAGGTAAAGTTATTTTAAAAAATATGGTTGTTTTTGAGGCTTTGTCAAGGTGTGCAGCTTGGTATAAATAAGTTGGTACAGTTTGCAAAGCAGCTAAAACTATTATGGTGTTGTAGCCTATGCCTTTCCAAACAGCTAGACCTATTATTGACCACATTGCAACAGCAGGGTCATCAAGCCAACCGACAGGCGCTATGCCTATTAAGCCTAATAAGTAGTTGAAAAGACCGTATTTAGTGTCCATCAGCCACATAAATATAAAAGATACGGATACCATTGAAACTATATGTGGTGCAAACATAACGCTTTGCAAAATGGTATTTACTTTTTTATCGCCTTTTAAGTAAACTGCGATTAACAACGATAAAACAATAGAAATTGCGACACTGAAAAACACATACTGAAAAGTATTACCTATAACTTGATAAAATTCAGGATCATTTGCTAAGTCGATAAAGTTTTCAATTCCTACAAAAGTTGGCGTAGGTGCTAGCAAATCCCATTTATGGAAACTTAAATATATCATATAAAAAATAGGGTAAATAACAAAAGTTCCAAGTATTAGCATGGCCGGCGCTATTAATAAATAAGGGTATAATCTGCTTGCAGCTTTAGATTTTAAAAAGGTTTGTATTATTGCTACAATGGAGGTTTCCTCTTTTGGGGTTCTATCAACAACTTCAATTAAATTTCTGCGTTTGATACGTTCTTTCTCTTTATTGGATAATTCAGCACTAGCTTGCGACATATGTATCCTCCCAATCAAGTTCTATGCGGTTTTCAGTTACATCAAAAAAATGCAAGTCGGATTTATCAACATAAAATTTAATTTTGCCATATTCCAAAGGCGATTCGTTGAAAGTTTTAATGTTTACAACCTCCTCGCCTATGTTAACCCTATATTGCACTTGGTCGCCAAGTAATTCACGTGCTAGTATTTCACCTTCAAACGCTGCAACTCTTGCATCGTTTGCATTCCCGCTTAGCTTAACTTTTTCAGGTCTAAAACCTACAAATGCTACGTGTTTAAATTCGGCGTTATCTTTATATATATAATGTTTTTTTAATATATTCATAGGAGGTGAGCCTATAAATTTTGCAACATAAACATTTGCTGGTTTTTCGTATATTTCAACGGGTGAGCCCATTTGTTGTATCTCGCCATGTTTTAGTAAAATAATTGTAGTACCCATGGACATAGCCTCAACTTGGTCATGTGTAACATAAACAAATGTTGTTTTAAGTTTACGGTAAAGCTCTATTAAATCTGTGCGTATTTGTGTGCGAAGTTTTGCATCTAAGTTTGACAAAGGTTCATCCATTAAAAATATTTTTGGTTCTTTAACAATAGCACGTGCAAGAGCAACCCTTTGCCTTTGCCCACCTGAAAGATTTTGTGGTTTTCTATCTAAAAATTCAGTTAAACCAACTATGTTAGCAACTTCTTGTATGCGTTTTTTTCGTTCATTTGTTGGCACTTTCATATTTTTAAGTCCAAATTCAATATTTTCTTTAACGCTCATACTAGGATAAAGTGCATAGTTTTGAAAAACCATTGCTATGCCTCTATCACCTGGGTGCATTTCAGTTACATCTTCATCATCAAAATATATTTTGCCGCTGTCAACATCTTCAAGGCCTGCTAGGCTTTTTAGTAGTGTGCTTTTACCACAACCAGAAGCGCCTAGCAAAACAGTGAAACTGCCTTTTTCGATATTTAAATCCATTTTGCTAATTACAGGGGCGTTGTTGTCATATGATTTTGTTAAGCTCTCAATTTTTATTTGTGACATGTGTTGCTCCTTTTAAAGTTTAATGTTAACTTTTGTATTTTGTTAAAATACACAAAAGCTTTTTAGCTCATGCGTTAAAGTTTACACGGGTGAAAGTATTATTTGCTACCATGTTTAGGTAAAGTGTTAGTAAAAAAATATAAATTTTATGAGAGTTAAAGATATTACATTTAATTAGTGTGTTAAGTAGGTATTATAAATGTTTAGTGTGATTTTTTTGGTAATGTTGCTATTACAATGCGTTGTTTATGTTAAATATCTTTTCGTGAAATTTATAGATTTAAAAAATATGCATGTGCTTAATTGAAAAATATAAGTAAAAAACTTTTTAAAAATGTAAAATGCATTTTAACAAAAAGTAAAAGCACCATTACATCATGATATGTAACAGTGCTTAATTTTAAAATATTTTAATTATTTCCTAGCTTGAAAACTCCAAATACTGGTGAAACTTTATCTGAAATTTCTTCCATATAAATAGTGGAGTCATAATGTTCCTGTAAGTGTGTCAGTTGCGAAGAATAATTGTTACATGCAAGGTAACAGTTTTCATCAAAAACTGCTCTGTAGGGGTTTGTATAGCCATAACTTTCCAGTTTATCCTCTGAAATAGGCGAGCGAGAATGCCAACTGCCTAAAAAAACAATGTTGGAAAAATAATTTTCTGGCTTTGTAGTAAAAACGTCATAACCCATCATCATATCCAATAGAGAGGTATCTAGTAAATATAAGTTTTCTTTGTCATAGCTAAGGTTATCAAAATAATGCATGTTTTGCTCTCTACCTTCTCTATCGCTTAAAATTTGTTGCTGTTCTTCAAGATAACCGCCAGAAAGCAATACTACACAACAAAGAGCAAAACCACAAACAGATTTTGATGGTTTAAAGGTTTCTTTAAAAGGAAAACAAAATAGCGCAAAAATCGCTGTTGAAAAAATAAGTAATATCTCAACCCTATGCGGCAAGCGTGAAAGATATATTAAATAAACTAGTAGCAGGCCTAGCATAACAAAAGTTAATAAAAAATGCAGACTTTTTTTATAGTTGCCAAAAAATAAAAACGCTACAAAAATAAAACCAAGCAATAAAAAGGGCGGTGTTTCATATAAAAAATGTATACCCTTGTATGCTGTACCCATAATAATTTGAGTGATGCTTTGTTCTGGCATTTTTTCTTCAACTTCGATTAATCTTTCTAAAGGGAAAATCTCTGGATCGTAAAAATTCCAACTATAAAGTAAATTGTACTCATTTGTAGTTAATCCATATTGTTCAGCTTCATATACGTTTGTAAATGTTATTTTATAGTCAGATATTTCTTCACGTGTTTCATTATAATAATAATAATCATCCCATTCATCGTGCGAGGTATAGCTGTATGCATTAATAACCTCTAGTGCAATAGTGGATGACACTATTAAAGCAAAAACTACTCCGCATTTTAATATTTTGGTTTTTTCTAGCTTAAACAAAATAAACGGTATGCTAATAGCGCCAGCAGCCATAAAGCTTTCAAAACGTAGCATAGCACCAAAAATCATTAACACAGCGCCAGTTATAATAAAAAGCAAAGATTTATTCTTATATGCTTCATCAAAAGCTAGTTTAACAAGAACTATACCAGTAACAGCTAGAACTGTTGCATTTTTAGAAAATTGAAACCACATAAGTATATCAGACCCAATTAGTACCATAAAAATAGCACTAACTATAAGCCCATAAAAAAGCGAAAGTTTATCTATGGCGATATAGCTAAGGATAAAAAAGCAAAAAGTTACGCCTACAAGTTGAAATATAACATACCAGTTTAACGCACTGGAAATGCCATAAAATACTTGCAACATATAACCTATAACAATATTAACATAAATTAGTCTTTCGGTGTGGCCACCTAATGCTCCGCTTGCTATATTGCTTATTATGGCGTCGTCGTTAACTTCGTACTTTATGCCAAAAAATAAAAGCACAATTAAAAAAGAGCCAAGCACAAGTGTAGCAGAACAAATGATTTTTCCTGTTTCAGTACGCAAAAATGCCGTTTTGGTAAGTTGCATGAATTTCCGCCCGCTTTCTGAGTTTTGTAATTTTTCCGCAAAAAAATGATATAGATTTTTATAACATTTTTCTTCGCTCTGTGCTAAAAATATTTAAAAATCTATGGAATAAGTTGATGTAAAACACTTTTATATTTAGTAAAATTTAAAAGGTTAGAACATGCTTATTACAAATATCTGCTTAATTATATACTATTTTACAAAAAACGACAAGATGTTAAGGCGATAATATTAACAAAAAAATAACAAAGTTTGAATATTAAAGCGAAAACTTGCTTTAATATTCAAACTTTATCAAAAAATCTAAACTTACTTTATGGTATTTTGCAAAAAAATGAAAAGGAAGCATAAATTATTTATTGTTCTCCAATTATATTATTATGATTGGAGATTTTTTTATGACTTATAAACGTTTGCTTTTTTTATATATTGTTTTTATTGCGCTATTTTTTGCACTTGTTTGCCGTGTTTTTTTACTGGCTGGCAATCAAATTTATGCTGATACAGCGCAAAACCAAACAGTAACAACATTATCCTTACCTGCAGAGCGTGGAAATTTTTATGATTATGAGGGGGAAAAGTTGACAGGGCTTAGCGAACTTTGGTATGCACTTTGCATACCTGGCGAGGAAAGTTATACTACTCTTTTTAATTATGTAGATTTTGGCGGGCAAAATACTCTTTATAAAAATCGAAATAGTGCAGTACCTTTTTTTATTGAGGTGGAGGAAGACTTAACTAGTCTTGGGATTTTTTGTATTAAGGGTGAAGAACGTTATGCAAGTATGCCGTTAATGTCACATTTGATAGGTTACCAAGATAGCGACGGAAATGGCATAACTGGTTTAGAGTATGCAATGCAAGAAGTATTGTCTGGCACGGGTGCACAGCATTATGTGCAATGCATAACAAATGCACAAGGTGAACTTATGCAAGAAACACAGCCTACCTATTACAGTGAAGATACTATGGTACAAGATGTTGCATTAACAATATCAAAAATGTTGCAGCGTACTGCTGAGGGCGTGGCAAGTGGTATGATGTCCAAAGGCGCTATTGTTATATTAGAAACACAAACAGCAAAGGTGCGTGCAAGTGTGAGCATGCCTGTGTATGATCCTAACAATGTGCAACGAAGTATAACTGCAAATGATACATCGTTAATAAATCGCCCGTTAAATGCTTATAATGTTGGGTCTGTTTTTAAACCTGTACTGGCGGCAGTGGCAATGGAGCAAGAGCTTGGCTGGTTTTTTATAGATTGCAAAGGTTACAGCGAGGTTGATGGGCATATTTACCGATGTGCAAATGATGTGGCGCATGGTTTTGTTAATATTAATACAGCCTTAGAGCAAAGTTGCAATAGTTATTTTGTGGAACTAGGTCAGTTGCTTGGTGGCGAAAATGTGTTACAAATGGCAAAAGATTTAGGTTTTGGCTCGCCAGTTTATATAACAGGTGGCTTGCAAGCGCTAGAGGGATATTTGCCAGATGAGAATACTATAAAAAACACAGGGCAACTGGCAAATCTGAGTTTTGGACAAGGGCAACTTTTGGCAACACCTGTGCAAGTAGCAGGGATGATGAACACTATTGTTAACGGTGGAGAATATTTAACACCGACCTATATTGAGGGGTTATACGACCCAGCTAGCAAAATAATAACGCAAAAATTTTATAGCCCAGAACCAGAACAAGTTATTGACGAGGATATAGCCGACGCACTAGAAAATATTTTAGTTGATGTTGTGGAAGATGGTATAGGTAGCAAGGCAAAACCAAACGAGGGTGGCGCAGGGGGAAAAACAGGCACAGCGCAAACTGGGCGTTATGATGAAGAACAAAATGAATATATGGATTTATGGTTTGCTGGTTTTTACCCAGCTGAAAATCCAAAATATACTATAGTAGTTATGCAAGATGAACAAGTAAATGAACAGTACTCAAGCGCAGAAATTTTTGCTGAAATTTGCAATGCGATAAACATGCTCGAAAATAGTTGACTTTTGGCGGGTCTGTGTTATAATTTTTAAAGGTGCGCACTATTTTTGAAAAATGCTAAAGCGCAACTGTAAAAAGGAGATTTAACATGAAATGGACAGGCCTTAACGAACTGCGCAGACAGTATATAAATTTTTTTGAAACTAAACAACATTTGGCACTGGATAGCTTTCCACTTGTGCCTAAAAATGACCCAAGCTTGCTTTTGATAAACAGCGGCATGGCGCCGATGAAAAAATGGTTTTTGGCACAAGAAACTCCACCAGCACCACGTGTGACAACATGCCAAAAATGCATACGTACACCAGATATTGAGCGTGTTGGCATAACCGCACGTCACGGTACATTCTTTGAAATGCTTGGTAATTTTTCTTTCCAAGATTATTTTAAAAATGATGTTATCCCTTGGGCTTGGGAGTTTTTAACAAGCGAAGAATGGATGGCAATACCTAAAGATTTACTATATATTTCTGTTTACGAAGATGACGATGAAGCATATGATATATGGACACAAAAAGTTGGCATTGCACATGAGCATATGGTGCGTTTTGGCAAAGCTGATAACTTTTGGGAACATGGCGCTGGCCCTTGTGGCCCTTGCTCAGAGTTATATTTTGACCGTGGTCCAGAGCACGGCTGTGGTAGCCCTGATTGTAAAGTTGGCTGTGAGTGTGACCGCTATATGGAAATTTGGAACTTGGTATTTACACAGTTTGATTCTGACGGCAAAGGCACTTACACACTTTTAGATAAACCTAATATCGATACAGGCATGGGCTTAGAGCGTTTGGCTTGCGTACTACAAAGTGTTGGTAACCTTTTTGAGGTTGATACAGTTCAAGCTGTGCTTAAAGAGGTTGAAAAACTTTCTGGCAAAACATATAAAGCTGATGAAAAAATAGATATTTCTATACGTGTTATAACTGACCATATACGCTCATGCTCTTTCATGGTTTCAGATGGCGTTTTACCATCTAACGAGGGGCGTGGTTATGTTTTGCGTCGTTTGTTGCGCAGAGCAGCTCGACATGGCAGAATGATAGGCATTGCAAACCCATTTTTAGAGGAGTTGGTAGAAACAGTTATACTTTCAAGCGAGGAAGCATATCCAGAATTACGTGAGCATGCCTCTTACATTAAAAAGGTTATTGGCACAGAGGAAGAGCGCTTTTATCGCACAATAGATTCTGGCATGAACAAACTTGCAAATATGCTTGATGAAATTAAGGCTAATGGTAAAAAAGAACTTTGTGGCGAAGATGTATTTAAACTAAACGATACTTTT
The DNA here is from genome assembly GCA_964370685.1 of uncultured Faecalibacterium sp. Classification (GTDB taxonomy): domain Bacteria; phylum Bacillota; class Clostridia; order Oscillospirales; family Ruminococcaceae; genus Faecalibacterium. The sequence goes on from CAYJKG010000036.1 coordinate 20,742, forward strand.
GGTTTCCCTATGGATTTAACAAAGGAAATTGCTGCTGAAGAAGGTATTTCAATAGATGAAAAAGGCTTCAGGGCAGCTATGCAAGAGCAAAAAGATCGTGCACGTAAAGAACGCTTAGCAAAAGATATTTCAGGCTGGAGTGCTGATTTATTTGGTGAGTTAACATCTGAATCAACTGTTTTTACAGGCTATGAAAAAATGCAAGATACAGGTGTTGTTATTGCTCTTGCAGAAGACGACACTTTAACTGATGCTATAACAACAGATGATGGTGCAAAACAAGCAGTTTATGTTATTTTAGACAAAACACCTTTTTACGCAGAAATGGGTGGTCAAGTTGCTGACTGTGGCGTTATTACTAGTGACGAAGCAACTTTGCGTGTTGAGGCTGTTAAAAAGACACCTCGTGGCTACTATGTGCATACTTGTGTGTTGGAAAATGGCCTTGTTAAAGTTGGCGATGTTATGACAGCTAGCCTTGATAAAGAATACCGCCTAGCTATTGCTCGTAATCACACAGCTACACACCTTTTACAAGCAGCTTTGCGTGAAGTTTTAGGTGACCATGTGCACCAAGCAGGTTCATACCAAGATGCAAGTGTTACACGTTTTGACTTTACACATTTTAGCGCTGTTACTGGCGAGGAAATTGCTGAAGTAGAGGCTATTGTTAACGATAAAATTTTGGCAGCAACGGGAGTTGATGTTAAAAATGTTTGTATAGAAGAAGCCAAGGAAATGGGTGCTATGGCACTATTTGGCGAGAAATATGGCGATGAAGTTCGTGTTGTTGATATTGATAAATGGTCAACTGAGTTTTGTGGTGGTACACATGTTACAAATACTGCTCAAATTGGTGCATTTAAAATAATTTCGGAGGCATCTGTTGCAGCTGGCACACGCCGTATTGAGGCAGTAACTGGTAAAAATTTACTTGCACTTATGACAAGCCAAGAGGGTGCGCTAAAAGCAACTGCCTCTATACTAAAGTGTACAAGTGTACACGAAGTACCACAGCGCACACAAAACCTAGTAAACGAGTACAAAAACTTAACACGTGAGCTTGATGAGCTAAAAGCTAAAATAGCTAGAAACAGAGTAGATGGCATTTTTGAAAATGCAAAAGTTATTGATGGTGTGCAAATTATGGCAGCATACTTTGCAGGTGCAACAAGTGATGCGTTAAGAGCAATGTGTGATCGTGTGCAAGAAAACAAAGAAAGTGCAGTTGCTGTTATAGTTGGTTCTGATAACGATAAAATTACTATGGCAGTTTGCGTAACAAAAGCTGTGCGTGAGCGTGGCTTAAAAGCAGGTGTGTTAGTTAAAGAAATTTCTGCTATTGCTGGTGGTAACGGCGGTGGCAAGCCGGATTTTGCTATGGCTGGTTTAAAAGACGCAACTAAAATTGATGAAGCAATTGCAGCTGTACCAGAAATTGTTGCAAAACATTTAGGTGTTTGATTTTATTATAATAGCTTAATGAGTATTTGAACTTATTTTACTGGATGTAATTAAATATTTTTACGGGTATTTTGACGGATATCAACTGTCGAAATACCCGTTTTTTATTACAAAAAAAATGTTGCATTTTTAATGCAGAACAAATAAAATTAAATTTATTTAAGCAGTTTGGATACCAAATACAATTTATAACTTTGAAAGAGTGATAATTTTGTGAATTGTTGAAAAAAACGCCGATTTTTCGAGATTTTGCACTGTAAAATAATGGCTTGTACATTGACAATTTGTTAAAAATTATGCTAAAATAAATCATAATTAACCAAAATGTATTCATTCTTGATTTTTTTGAATATTTTTTATATACTCATTGTTTATATTTGGAGGTAAAGATGAAAAAAAATCTTTCGTCATATTTTTTCAAAAAAGCATTTTCGCATTATTCTCTAGGAAAAATGCTTTTATGTGGATTATTAGCAGTTTCAATGACAGGTACAGTAATTGGTGGCACATTAGCGGCAACAAGTGTTGCGGCTAGTGGTTCTTCCAGCGTGCCTACAAGCATATTAACTGCGCCAGCTGAACCAACACCAAAACCAACACCTAATTTTTCATGGTTGGGAACAGACTGGAAAGAAGACCATATTGACAGTGTGGATGAACCTTTGCCAGATGTTGAGGTGCGAATGGACTTAAGCGGTAGCCAACAAAACCTAGGTGTGGCACTGTTTGCTTTGCAGGAAGATGAATCGGGTAATATTAAAGAAGTTCCTTTGAAAAATGTAGAGGTGCAGGTAACAATTGTTTGCAGATCTTTAACAGAGCTTGAAAACGAGGATAACCTAGAAAAACACATCATAAGCAAGGTTGAGGGTATTTCTAAATATGTTATCAACGAAAAAACAGGTGCAATGCTTTTAGAGGGCGTTGACCCTGGTGTATATCAAATTTCTGTTAGTGATGTTGAGGGTTATGTAATGCCTGAAAAGCAAAATGTAACAGTAACAGAACGTATTAGCTATGAACAAGTTGAAGTAGAAACTGAAGAAGACGAAGCTGGTAAAGGTGAAGAAGAACCAGGTGCAGGAGCACCACCTCCAGCAGACCCAACTCCAGAGCCACAGCCAGACCCAACCCCACAACCAACATCAACACCAATACCTAATGGTCCAGTGATAGGCTATGTTTCCACCGATAATGGGCAAGGCGGTGAAACAATAAAAGTTACACAGCAAGCATATACATCTGACATAATAAAAACATGGGTAGATTCAAACGGCTCACATTATTTATATTATAAAGATGGTACACCTAGTGCTTATAAAGTTACATATGCACAAGATTACGCAGGTGTACAATATATTTCTAGTGCAAACTGGGAACAATCAGTTGTTGATAATGGTGAGTGGGCAGCTGTTGCAAGCAAAGCAGCAAATGTAGCAAGTGCCTCACAAACTTCGTATTGGGCAAGTAGTGCATTAAAAAATTTGGCAAACCCAGTGTTATCTTTTGTTTTATTAAACGATGATACTTCAAGCCCAACCCCTGAGGAAAACTTACCAGCGGCAACAGCTGAACCAACAGCAACACAAACGCCAGAGCCAACAGGAACCCCAACCCCAGCGGCAACAGCTACACCAACAGCTACACCAACAGCTGAACCAACAGCAACACAAACGCCAGAAGTAACGGCTACAGCAGAGCCAACACCAACAGTTGCACCTACAGCAGAGCCAACTTTGCCAACACCTACACCACCTACACAAACAAGCATTTCTTTTGCTGATTCAGGCTTTGGCACTGCACAACAAATTTTTGATTTGCCAGCTGCAAATACGATAGTTTTAAAACAGCTTTTAAGTGGTTGGCAAGTAATTGATGGAGCGAAATATTATTACCACCCTAATAATAACGAAAAAGTAACAGGCTCTGTTACAATTGATAATCAAACATATATGTTTGATTCAAATGGTGTATTGTTAACTAGCGATAGTAGTAAAGTTATAGGCATAGATGTTTCAAAATGGCAACCAAGTATAGATTGGAACGCTGTAAAAGCTTCCGGAGTAGAGTTTGTTATTATACGCATTGGTTACCGTGGATACGGTACTGGCAAAATAGTTGAAGATTATTTGTTCCACTCACATATAACAGGCGCTAAGGCAGCAGGCTTACGTGTAGGCGTATATTTCTTTAGCCAGGCTATAAATGCTGAGGAGGGCCGTGAAGAAGCTTCTGCGGTGCTTTCTATCTTACAGAAATATGGTCTAAGTGTAGATTATCCTATTTATATTGATACAGAGCTTTCTGGAGCGGCTGGTAACGTTGGGCGAGCTGATAATATTACCAATGTTGCACGAACAGATGCGGTTGTAGCTTTTTGTGAAACTATCAAAAATGCTGGATATGCAGCTGGTATATATGCTAGCGAAAGTTGGTTTTATACAAAGCTAAATTATTCATCTATATCACATTATAGCTTGTGGAATGCAAAATGGGGCGATTCTCAAGGGATGAACTGTGATTTATGGCAATACACAGCGACAGGTAGTGTGCCTGGTATTGCTGGCGGTGTTGATATGAACATCAGCTACATAGGTTAAAAAATAATAAAAATACAAAACAAGGGCTGAAATTATTTCAGCTCTTGTTTTTATTTGTTGTGGGTTTGTAACGATAATTCAATGAATTTATATTTAGCGAAAACTTTTTTGAAAAAAAATGAAAAAAGTTTTAAAAAAACATTGACGTGGACGTAAAAATGGTGTATAATAAGTTCGTTCCGCTTTAGGAGATACAAAAAACGGGGTGTAGCGCAGTTGGTAGCGCGCCTGCTTTGGGAGCAGGATGCCGCAGGTTCAAATCCTGTCACTCCGATATAAAAACACATGAAATCTTCGATTTCATGTGTTTTTTTTGTTTGTGTGTGGTTTTGGGTTTAGTGTTTTGTTAGGCTTGACCACATGAAGTACCATATACAGGCGATAATTTAGTTTTTATTATTTACGGTGGTATCTGGTGTTGTTTTGTGGTATACGCTCTAAGTTATGCTCAAATTACATTCTAACTATATTATAATTAAGTTTTATTTAGCTTTAAATAAAATAAAAAAGCCGAGGTGCAGATTTTTCAATCTGCACCTCGGCTTTTGATTTTATTGATTTGCTATTTATTTTTAATTTTTTTGCGTTTGCATTTACGTTCACTGTTGGTTTGCTTTGGTTTTTGTTTTGGCTTTTGTTATTGCTATTGCTTCTGTTCTCGGCTATTTATTAATGAAACTATCTTAAAGATAACTATTCTTTGTTTATTGCGATGCAGAATTTGACATTGCAAGAATTTCGATTTTTTTATGTAATAATAAATTTCTCAACATTATTATTACAATGTTGGTTCTGGCTTCATTAACTTATGCACATGCCTTTACTTTGTTCACTTGCTTGTTTTTTCAGCATTTCAATCTCTGCTTTCATTTCAACAATCAGCACTGCTAGTTTTTCTTCACATTCTTCACGGCTGTGTGCGTATATGTTTTTCGGATGCTTTTTTCCATCTGGATATTTAGGCGAATATCTGCCCTCCCACAGTTTATCGTTAATTTGGTTTACACTACCAGTGCCACTTTTGCGTATTTTGCCTGTATATGGCTGAAATTTCTCTACTGCTTTGGTTTTTGCTGTGCTTTGAGATACTTGCCGTGTGCTTGTATCTTGCCCAGCAGTGCGTGACAAGCCAGCCATGTTGCGGTCTATGTTGTTTGCAGCATTTTGCTGCATAGCGCTTGTCACGTGTGCGTATATATCAAGCGTTGTTCTAGCTGATACGTGCCCTATGCTAGCCGAAAGCGTTTTAACGTCCATTCCACTCGAAAGTGCCGAGGTGATAAAACAATGCCTAAGTTCGTGAAAGCGCAATCCTTTGCAGTTTGCGTGCTCTAAAATCAGCTTTAATCTTCGCCTACAACTCGTTGGGTCTAGTGGCGAATCCTCTTTTACTGGCGATGGGAAAATCAATCTTGATTTATTGCTTTTTCTGTGCTCCCACAGCATTTGTGTTAGAACTTTCGGCAAGATTATTGTGCGATTAGAAGCTTTTGTTTTTACTGCGGATATTACTAGTTTTCCGTTAATTCTTGAAACTTGTTTGCTAATTTTCAATTCGCCTGTGCCAAAGTTTAAATCTTCCCATTCCAAAGATAAAATTTCGCCACGGCGCAATCCTGTAGCAAGCTCTAGCAAAAACAATTCATAATATCCTTCCGCTTTTGATTGTATTAAAAACCTTTGCATTTCTTCTCGTGATAGCACTTGCATTTCTTTTGATTTTTTCGGTGGTAATTTGCAACCTGTTGCAGGGTTTGCTCGTATTAAGCCTTGCTTGACTGCATACGCTAAGGCTGCTGAGCACGTTGTGTGACACCCTCTTACGGTGCTGTCTGATAAACTTCCGTCATGCTCACCGTATAATTGTTTGCTGCCATTCTTTTTAAGGTTTGAATAAAATTGTTGCAAGGTGGTTTGCGTTAATTCATTTAAAGGTATGTTTCCGAGTGTAGGCAATATGTGTAAATAAATTCTGTTTTCATAGTTTGCCTTTGTTTTTTCTCTCAAGTTAGGTTTTGAAATATACTCATACCAATATTCAACCCAATCTTTGAACAGCATATCTGGCTTTAATTTGCTGTTGCTGTTTCCGTAAAGTGATTCTTTAAACTCTTTCATTTTTTCAAGACATAGTGTTTTGGTTTTGGCGAGAACACTTTTAGTTTTTGGCATTCCTTTTTCATCGTAGCCAATTAGTATGCGCCCCTCCCAACGTCCGTCTTTTCTATGTCGACAAGTACCTGTGCCGTTTTTGCGTTTTTTTGCCATTTAAACCTCTTTTCTATTATAAAGCATTTGCTTTAGATTATCTTTTTTATATATTTTATTCAAAAATTATTTTGCTTACTTGTTATGCGTACAGTATTTCATCGCCGAAAATATCTGTTATAAATTCCTCAACAACGGCTGCTGCTTGCCTTTGCATATCTCCTGTGACATGAGTGTAAGTGTCAAGTGTAAACGATGCATTTGTGTGCCCTAAAATCATTGAGAGTGTTTTTGGATCTACTCCACTAGAAAGGGCGATATTTCCAAACGTATGGCGAAGGTCGTGAAAGCGTATGTTTGGTAGCATTGCAGTTTTCAAAAATTTCTTTAGTTGCGAGTATGCAAGGTTTGTCGAAAGTGGATATTCTGGGTTTATTCTGTTGTGAAAAATCCAGTTTGAACGAGTGATTGCTTTTATGTTTTTGAGAATTGTTGCTGTGCTTGCTGGCAAAATAATCTTGCGTTTGCCTTTACCAGTTTTTGTGTCGCCTGTGGAGTATACGCCAATTGATTGGTAGTGCAAGGTTCGGTTAACACTTATTGTTCCATCTTCTTCATTAAAATCGCACCACTGTAGGCCACAAATTTCGCCAAGGCGCAAACCAGTTGTTAGCTCTGTGTAAAAGAAGTCATGCCAATATGCATCTTTTTCTATTTCCGCCAGAAAAGTATCTACTTGCTCTCTTGTTAACACTTGCATTTCTTGGTGTGTTGCCTTTGGAACTGTTGTGCCAACTGTTGGGTTTTTAGGAATTAGGTGCTGTTCAACCGCAACGTGCATGGCTTGGTGCAACATAGAGTGTACAGACTTCACGGTTGAATTTGATAATTCGTACCCTTTTTCTGGATGTTTGGTAATTCTTCCCTCTTTTTTAAGCTTTTGATATAACCTTTGAACATCTGCAATAGTGATGCTTGAAATGTTCTTATTGCCTAAATAAGGGGTGATATAGTGCTTTACATATTGTGTGTAGCTGCTAAATGTGCTTGCTCTAACACGATTTTTTGCGTATTCATTCAACCATTTTTCTAGCCACTGCGCCAATGTCATTTGGCTGTTTTCATTCAATTCTACACCTTGATATAGTTGAATGTTATTGTGTAATTTTTCAATAAGTTGCTTTTGGGTTTTTGCAAAAACGGAACGATAAATAGGTTTTTTATCTGCTTTATGCCCAACGACAATGCGTCCCTCCCATGTTCCATCTTTGCGTTTTCTCACCATGCCATCTCCAGATGGGCGACGTGTTCGCCTTTGTTTTGGAGGTTTGTTTTGTACATTATTTTCTAATTGTTGTTTCAATTTTTACGCTCCTTTCAGCTTGCAATAAGTTTAGTTGCTTTTTATTGATTTATTGTTATCTAGTATTTTAGTGTTATGGTTTTATACATATTAAATATAATTCAACTTAGCTTAATAAACATATATCACTTTTTGGCATGAAAGCCTATACCAAAACTACATGAAATATATCGTTTATTATCTCTCTTAATATCGCAAAGCGCCTATACTTTTAAGTTGTTATTTCATGCACTTTGTTTTGAGTATCTCTCAAGTTGCTGTTCGTGGAAGTAATTTATGGCTTCTTGAATTGGACGTATGGTATACAGTAAACTTCCATTTCGTTTTCTACCATCTTTCGTGAAAATACTTGTGGGTTCAGTTGTAATTAATCGCTTGTTTTCAAGTTCTAAGACAAATTTTCTCACTGTGTTTCTACTAAGTCTCACTGCTTGGCCTATTGTTTTATAGCTAGGATAGCATTGATACGTTTTGCGATCTTCAATGTATAATAGGTATGAATAAATAGCAATTTCATTGGCGGATAGATTTAATGCGAAAATTTCATTAGGCAAGGGGTAATAGTTATTTATCGCACTGCGTTTTGGATATCTTGTATACTTCATTTTTTCTCTCTTTCTATTTTAGTTTTTTTGTGTTTTTTAAACTTACAGTTTTTAATTTAAGGGGTATCGAGCTTGTTTGTTTTGCGTGATACCCACAAAATAAATTCTTCTTTCGGCACGACTATTCGGTTTCCAATGCGCAGCGCAGGGAAGCCCTCAGTGCGCATTAAGTCGTAGCCACCTGCTTGTGAAATTCCTAGCACCGTGGCCACGATTTTGGCAGTTAAAAACAGTGGCAATTCATCATAACTTTTGTAAATAGATTTGTTAGTTTTCTTCTCGTTGTTTTCGTTAATAATTTCTTTCATGTTTTTTTCTCCTAAATTAAAAACCACTACTTGAATTTTGTAGTGGTTTAATACATTGTAATTTCAAAGTTTTGCTCTTCTTCGTGGTCATCTGCTTTATGACCATGTGCGATTTTCCTTTGTTTGGTTTTAGCCAATGCCTTTTTATCAGTGATATAAACTTTTTTCGGTGTTACTGTAACATCGTTTAAGATTACATCTGTAGCTGTGGCAATGCCAATAGTAGTAGCGACAATGTCACCAACACCCAGGTTATCAGCGTTGCTTCCAAGCTCCAACTTAGGCTTGGTAGCATCAGTTTTGGCAGTTTGAATTTTGCCATAGAAAAGCGTTTCTCTTTCGGTTTCCCAGCCAGTTGTAACATTGTTTTCAGTTCCGTCAGTTGTGTGGATATCTTCTGTAAATCTTTCACTGTCGACAAGTTGCTTACTTGTTTTTGTGTTAAAATCATCTTGCTCAAAACTTCTTGATGTTGCTCCATATCCGAAATTATCTTGTGTATAATTACTTGGTTGCTGATAACGTTGTTGATAAATTCCATCAGTGTCGCTTGATTTTCTATAATCAAGTTTTTGTTCATTGCAGTTTGTGTCGGCGGTGTGGCTGTCATCTGTTGACGGTTTCGCTGTTTTAATTCTTCCAAAGAAGCTTTCTCGTATTCTAAACTCATTTTCTAAATTCTCCTTTAAATATTTATCCTCGTGCAGGCTGTTATCACGAGATTTGTTACCTTTGTTATTGATAAAAGTTATATTTTTTCTGCTATCCGTCCAAGTCATTGTATAACCCTCGGACGCCATTAGATATATAAAATGCTCTTTGCTTTGAGCAAATTTCATGCAATCATCTATGGTGTTTGACATTTGCATTTTCCAGCTGTTACCTTTAAGTGCCGAGCGATATTCTCTGGTTTTTATGCTCTTGTTTTTTTGCCCTTTGATATAAGGTTTGAGTATTTGTTCGCCAAACCTCAAGCAAATTTCATCGTTAACTTGTCGGTGTTCTAATAAATTATCGTGGTTTTGATGCAGTTTTTTGCCTGTTTCATAGCTAACCGAATTTACTAAAATATGGTTATGCAGATTTTTAGTGTTGCAGTGAGTAGAAACTAAAACCTCAAATTGCGGAAATTGTTTTTGTGCAAACGCTAAACCTATACTGTGAACTTGCTGTGCGCTTAGTTTTGTATCGCTTGGAAACGATTGCACGAATTGATAAAACATTCGCTTGTCTGGCTTGCGATATCTGTTTTTAGTAGTCATCATTTCAAAAAATACAGTTGGCACAGAACAATTTACTCCACTGTTAAGGTACACTCCGTTGTGAAAGGTTTTCGCTTTATCAAGCATATATTGAATGGTGAAATTCATATCTTTTGCAGATTGATTTTTGTTTTTTATAGCACTAAAAGTTCCCATTAAAGCACCTCTGATATTTTAGATAATCGCTCGTGTATAGCTGTTAAACTATCTCGTGTTTCGCTTAGGTTTATTGTTTGTATGTTACCAATGTTTGCGAGCATAGTCAGCTGGTTTAGGTTATTGCCAATAGCTTTTAGCTCAGTAATCATAGGCGATAAATCATCAATGATTATAATGTTTTTGCCGAGTGCAGATTTAGTGAAAAAATCTGTAACCGACATTTCGGATTTATTAGCCTTTTTGCGTATAGTGTTTAAATCTTCCTTTGCAATTCTGAATGCAAAGTTTACATCTTTAATTTTGTTTCTCATTTTGTTTGTCCTTTCAGCTAGATTATATGGCTTTAAAATAGTGGGTTCGGGCTACTGCCCGACGAGCGAGATGCGTTTGCCGTATAGGCAAATGCTATGCTCGCCACCCAAAAGGGTGATTAAGTCGGTAATCGTGAGTTGTGATAAAATACACTGTTTTATCACAGAAAAAGGAATTGATGCGCCTCTGAAAACGGCTGTTCTGGGTGTTGATTTTGCGCATTTTTGCGCCTGTGTGGCTCTTGTTTAATGGTGGTAGGGCAATACCCTTAATGGCCATTTTGAGCGCTTAAAAGGCGGTTTTGTTATGTAAAACATTGTTGTGTTTTCACTCTAAAACTCGTGGTAGGGTAACTACCCTAAGAGCTATAGTTAGACTTTCGAAGCTTGTATAACTATGTGCTAACTTCACTCAAAATCAATTGTGGCAAAGTACTCTTATCACAGATTACAGGGGCGATAGGGCGATTAATTTAAGAGCCGATTTTTATCGCCACTTTCGTCCCTTTGCTTAATGATTTCAATAATTCTATTGCCGTTTGATTTTCGAATATTAAAGTAAATACCACGCTTTTCAAGCTGTTTTGATAATCGCCTTAAAACTTTTGTGATGATTTTATTTGAATAATTATCGCCACTCTCATCACTAACAAGGGTCGATAAATCAGTTGGGTTTGTAACGAATACGGTAACATCTTTTATAATATTTTCAACAGTATTTACGAACTTTAAATCTTTAGCATTTAGCTCATGCATGCTATCTGAAAGTTTAATCCAGATGTTATCTTCACCACGTTGCAAATCAATTTCTCGTTTGGCAACATCTCTGCCCACTAAATGAAGTGTTGCATATTCTTCGCCTCTTGTGTTTTGGGCAAGTACCATCATGGTATCTGCTGCACCTTGTAAACCAGTTGAACCAGTGATTTGATTAAAAATATCTGTGTCTTTTTGTTTTCTAAGGTGATGCACTAACACTATTGCAATTTTAAATTCATCTGCTAAATTTTTAAGTATAGTGATGTCTTCATAATCAGAAATATAGTTGCTCTCGTTGTTGCCACGAACTTTTTGTAGTGTATCAATAATTATTAAATTGGTATCTGAATGTTCGCAAATAAAATTTCTAATTTTACTTTCAAGCTCGCCACCCATTTTAGAAATTTCAACACATAAATGTGCATTCGTGGGTACGTTTTCAAGTTCTTCGCTTAGCATAAATAATCTGTTTTGAAGTCTTTCTTCAGAATCTTCAAACGCTAAATAAAGCGTGGTGCCAGCATTGGTTTTGAAATCCCAAATAGGCTCACCTTTTGCCACTTGCATTGCAAGCCAAAACGAAAACCAAGATTTACCTACCTTGCCAAGCCCACCAAAGATAGTTAAACCTCTCGGTAAAATTTCTTCAACGATAAATGGTGTTTGTTTAATTTCTTTTGTAAATAGTTCAGCTGTGGTGATTGTGTTGAATTTTTTCATGTTGTGCTCCTTTTTGAATTACGATTGAATTTGTTGTTAAAGTCGGTTACAATATAGTTATGGAGAAAAATTAGGATAACCTATAAAATGTATCTACAAAGCAAAACTCTATCGGTTACAGAAAGGATGCGCTTTATGTTTTTAGAATTTGATTTATATATTAATAAAGACATTATCGAGGTTGACGGGAAAACTTTTAAACTCGGAGAACTCACTTGCGATATTTTAAATATCAAGCCAGACGAGTACGATGAACTGAGAGCTTTAATGAAGAAAATAGAAAAAGCTCCCACAAAAAAAGATGTGAAGGAGCTTCATGATTTACTTAAAAAAAGAAAAATATTTAGTGTGATTGACACGTATGCAAATGTGCGGTTAGCAAAAAAATATGTGCAGATTGTCGGCGACATTTACGCTTTTAATCAAACAATGTTTTGGTTTATCCAAGAGAAATTAATGAAAATGGATAAAATATCTGAAACAAAACTTGCTAATGAATTATGGGATTTTTACCATCACCCAAGGTTGCATAAAATGATGGTGAACTACGTCAGCAGTGATTTTAATTTTAATTATTTTGATGATGTAAAAGTTAAATATATGCCACGTGAATTACCACACAACAAAAAGAATTGCGCTATTTATGAGATTTTTACAATAGAAAATTTTCAGACGTTTTTGAAAATAGATTTTATGCGAGCGTTAACAATAGGGCATTCATATCGCAGGTGTAGAAACTGCGGCGATATATTTTTAATAACTCATTGTTATAAAACAGATTACTGCGACAAACCTTTAAAAGATAACCCTAAGCGTACTTGTAGACAGCAAGGCGCTAAAAATATAGCAAAAGAAAAAGCCGATAATAACCCGATTTTACAAACTTACAACAAAGCATATAGAAGATTTAATGCAGATAAACACAGAGGGCATATTTCAGTTGAAGATTGGAAAAATGTTACAGCGAAGCTTCGTGACTTGCGGGATATGGCAACTATGGGCAAATATAGAGATGATGAATTTGAGAAAATAACACAATCTGAAGTTCTTTACAGCGAACTCGGAATAATTAAAAAGTAGGTGTTTTATTGGAAGAATTATTAGAGCAAAATAAGCGACTTATTTATTATCTCGCTGATAAATTTTGCTATAAATATAATTGCAAATCACTTAAAAAAGATTTAGTTCAAATAGGGAATATTGTTGTTTTGCAAAAACACAAAGAATACATTGAGGGCACAGGTGCAACATTTTCCACTTTTATATATCCGTTTTTAGTTGGCTCTATGAAAAGGGAAGTCGAGCGATATTTATATCCTTTACACATACCAAAAGATGAATTTAAAGAAAAATCGGGGCTTCTTAAAACTAATTTTATATCTTTAGCATCTGTAAAAGAAAAAAATCTGTACTCTATGAATGTAGAAAGAGAAATTTTAAATAAGATTTACATTGAATGTGTTTTTGAAGAATTTGAAAAAATGACTTTTAAAGAAAAGCAAATACTTGGTG
>CAYJKG010000037.1:0-30556 GCA_964370685.1 uncultured Faecalibacterium sp.
ACAAGTCAGTTCGGCAATAAGCAAACTTTTCACTCACACAACCTTTATCAAATTTATACTTATGTGAAGAATAAAGATAGAGAACAAGCTGGTAATGTTAGTGGTATGCTTCTATACGCAAAAACAGATGAAGAGGTTACCCCAGACGCAGAGTTTAGTATGGATGGTAATCGGATTGAAGTACGGAATTTGGATTTAAACAGAGATTTTTCAGAAATTGAAAATCAGTTAAAAAAGTTAACATTTCAATTCTAGCAAGCAGGGCAAGTGGCTAGACACACTTACCTCGCAAGCAGGGCAAGTGGCTAGACACACTTACCTCGCAAGCAGGGCGTGTGGTCACCCACACACCTACTTGCTCGCTTGTTGGGACGCATCCCAAACCCTAAAACCCCACAATAAATTGTGGAAGCCACGCACTGAAACAGTGCTAAAAAATTACGAGAAAATTTTATCTCTTATGAAAATTTCGAGATAAATTTTCTCGTTTTTTGTGTTTTATCTTTCTTGTTTTTTGATTGACAAGTTTTATAATTTGTGCTAAAATTATAAATAGAAAATCAAAGCAACGAGAGGTGATGAAATGGAAATTGTAGCACAAAGATTACGAGAGTTAAGAAGTAAAATAAATCTATCACAAACGAAAATGGCAGAAGCTTTAGGTATAAAAATCGGTGCAGTTAATCGTTATGAAAATGAACAAAGTGAGCCATCTTGTGAAACACTTTTGAAGTATGCAGAGTTCTTTGATGTATCGCTTGACTACATTTATGGAAGAACAGAAAATCCGAAAGGTGCGGAATTTGAGTGCAAACCAAAACTCGAAAAAAGTCACCCAGAGCTTAAAGAATTTATTGAAATGTGCTTCGACCCAAACTCGGCTATGAATGATAGATTGAAGCAAACTTTATTTGAAATGTTAGAGAAAAAAGAAGATTAAATTAATTTGAAAAGGTGGTGAATACTATCAAGGGTGTTATATATGCACGCTACAGCTCGGACAGCCAAAGAGAAGAAAGTATTGAAGGGCAACTTCGAGAATGTAAAGAGTATGCTGAGAAAAATGGCATTACAATTTTGATTACTTGTATTGACAGAGCTATGTCAGCTAAGACCGATAATCGTCCAGAATTTCAGCGAATGATTAAAGATAGTAACAAACAATTATTTGATGTTGTGCTTGTTTGGAAACTTGATAGGTTCGCTAGAAATCGCTACGACTCTGCTCACAACAAAGCTATTTTACGTAAGAATGGTGTCAAAGTTTTATCGGTTACCGAAAGAATTTCAGATGACAGCACAGGTATATTACTTGAAAGTTTGCTTGAGGGTTATGCCGAGTTTTATTCCGTTGAGTTATCAGAAAAAATCACTAGAGGACTTACAGAAAATGCACTAAAGTGTAAATATAATGGTGGTGGTGTGCCTTTAGGCTATACCATTGATAGCGAGCAACATTTTCAGATTGACCCACTAACTGCACCAGTAGTTTTAGAAGCCTTTAAACGATATTCAGAGGGTGGAAATATTAAAGACATTATTGATTACCTTAATGCAAATGGTATCACAAATCGCAATAATCAACCAGTGAAATTCGATGTTGCAAAACGACTTTTGAAAAATCGTAGATATATTGGTGAATACAAATATTGTGATGTATTACACGAAAATGGCATACCACAAATTGTGCCTATTGAATTATTTGAGCGAGTGCAAGAACGATTAACAAAAAATAAAAAAGCTCCTGCAAGAGCAAAAGCTAAAGAAGAATTTTATCTCCTTACCACTAAATTATTTTGTGGCAAGTGTGGTTCGTTTATGATTGGTGAAAGTGGCACTGGTAGACATGGTGCATTTCATCAGTATTACAAATGTGGCAATGCAAAAAGGCGAAAAACTTGTGATAAAAAATCTGTTCGCAAAGCGTGGATTGAGGATATTGTTGTTAAAAAGACAATGGATATGCTTATGGATGACACAGTTATTTTAAAACTCACAGATATGCTCTTTGATTTGCAGAAAAAAGAAAATACTACCTTGCCACTTCTTAAAAAACAGATTGATGAAGTTAATCGTGGGGTAGAAAATATGCTCAATGCTATACAAGCAGGTGTGCTAACTTCTTCTACCAAGCAAAGATTAGAAGAATTAGAAAACCGAAAAAGCGAGCTTGAAGTTTTACTAATCAATGAAGAAATGCAAAAGCCAATGCTCACAAAAGAGCAAATACAATTTTGGCTAGAAAAGTTTAGAAATACAGATGTTTCGCACTATGAACAAAAGCAGAGGTTAATTGATAGCTTTGTTAATAGCATTTATCTTTATGATGATAAAATTGCCTTCACGTTTAATTATAAAGAGGGGTTGCAGACACTGACGTTAAGTGATATGGAAAATGTTTCGGATTTGAAGGCTGGTGCTCCACTGAAGAAAACCACGACACAATGCAGAAATAATGCATTTGTGCCGTGGTTTTCTTATTTAACTCCTACATACCCTTTAATCGCTTTGATGGGTACGGGAGACAGACTACATACTACAAGTGTATTAGGTGAAAAAAAATTGCATTTAGTCAGTATTACGAACTAATCTGACCATATTAAATACACGTTGCTCATCACCTTGTGGAGCATTTGAGTCGGAGACAGGATAATCCTCTGTGCTTCCTGTTTTCGGGTCACTTTTTTGAGAACCTGCACCGTGTGCATCGACTGTTTCTCCATTCATTTCACCAAGTGCATTTCCGAAAACCATATAAGAAGCTGCTCCATATTCGATTGAAGAAGCACTCAAATCATCGTGAGTCGTTCCGGACCAATAGTATGCATAGTCATCTTCACCAACATAGTTTGTTATTGGTGTGCAATAAAACAACTTATCAATAGCAGCAGTTCCAGTAACTGCGAGTGATTGTTCATAGTCAACTATACTCTGAAGTTCTTTAATATCCGGTAATCTCCAATCAGAGTAACCTAGGAAATTTTCTTCATTTTTTTCTTCTACCCATGCTAATGCATCTTCCCAAGTCATTGCACCTTCGCCGTTTTCGTCAGTATAGCCTTCATAATAACCCGAGTCATATTGTGACCACATCAGTGAAGTTGCCTCGTCGGTAATTGTTTCATCGGCATTATCTACAAATAGGTTTTGACCGTAACTTGTGTTCCCACGAACAAAGTAGCAGTAGAAATCTTTATCAATTTCATAACCTTTAATACGGCCATCAGCAAAGTTATATCCAAATACAGTTGTATTTCCACCTAATGTTGTTGAACCGTAAATTGTAGAAGTTAAGATTTGTGAATCTATAAAACGTGATTCTCCAGCAGCATCACCATATTCGAATACAAAATAATCTGTATCAATATATGGGGTAGATGTAGATGAACTTGTTCCTGTGTTACCTGAAAAATCCACTAAAGAATAAAGTTCTTTCATTGTTGGTATTCTCCAGTCAGAGTAACCTAAGTAATTGCTTTGTTTTAGAGTATATCTTATTAACCTTAAACATACTTTAAATTTTGAATCCCCTTGTAGGATACCAATATAACTGTTCGCATATCAAGGGGATTTTAATTTTTAATATCCTAGTATTCATCTATAGTTTGTGTTTGATATCTCAAATATGAGTGGGGTCTATCATGGTTATAAAAGCTTATATATGCAGCTATTCGCTTTTGATTTTCCATAAATTTTTGTTTCATAATAGAACCTCCGTATAGTTATTACACCTATTGGTGTACATTAATGATATTGTTAATATTGACTTTTTCGACATATTTTGATACAATTATTGCGTATATTTGCATTTTTTTACAAGCAAACAAGCTCATAAATTAGCTTATTTTGATAGTATAACTATAATTATTTCAATTTGTCTATAAATTACTATGCGTTTAATTTATAGACTTAAATTTGTTTTGGAGGATACATATGTTTTTTAAAAAATTCAGCTCCATAAATATTGTTTCCGTAGTCGTTTTCTTGTCGATTGTATTTATAGGATTGATTACAAATTTTGCTAAATCAAATATGGATAAAGCTGTTATATCTGCAACGCTTAGCGAAATGAACCAAATTGGAGTACAGTTGGAGATTTTGCTTGAAGAAATACTGGAAGAAAGTGAAAATGATTTATCACTACTTGCTGAATATATTGAAAAAAACAATATTTCATTCGATGAAATTGTTCCGGAACTTGTAAACTACGCTGGGACTTTCAAAGTTGGTAGATATAATATCGACCAAGGTGAAACCGATTTTGAAAATATCATGACAAAAGTGAATCTTGCCCATCAACGGGCGAAAAACACTAAAGGTGAGATGCTGTGTGATTATGATGAAACCTTTAAGCAAAACCTTTTAACAGAAGCTGAAATCACAAACAAGATGAAGTCTGCCCTCGATAATAAAGAGTTTAAAGTGTATTTGCAACCAAAGTTCAGCACGAATGACAATATTCTTGTCGGCGCCGAAGCACTAGTACGTTGGATTGAACCAGACGGAAAAATGAAATTTCCAAATGATTTTATTCCACTTTTTGAGAGGAATGGCTTTATTTTGAGCTGGATAAATACATACTTGAAAATGTTTGTTTAACAATCAAAAAGTGGATAGATAATGGGATTGGACCGTTCACAGTTTCTGTAAACTGCTCAAGGCTAAATTTAGAGAACCCGTTTTTTGTAGATGTTGTTGTTGCCATTGCTGATAAATACAATGTTCCGCATGATTGTATCGAAATTGTTATCGGGCATACTGCTACTTTAACAAAGAATGAGATAAGCTACTTATAAGTGGTAAAATATTATAATCAATAACACGCTTTCGATAATTTGTTTTTTCCTTTGACTAATCAGGAAATTCTAACTTTTACTATACATAGCTTTCAATATATTAAAACTAAATAAATTTGTTATTATATCAAGGAGGTTTTTATATGGAAAAGAATTATCATCGTAATTCATCGCCCACTCAATCAACACATCAATTTGCATCTACAACCTCGTCTGCGCTTGAAGAACAGCAACAACTAAACCAGGAGATACCGCAGTACCAAGATAAGCAACAAGCAACTGACTATTCCTTTGAACCGCAGCCTCCTATTAGTGCACAACAGGTTAAAAAATCTTTTGGTACCTGTGCTTTAAGTGTTTTAGGGCTGATGGTTGTAGGAATTATTTTTGCAGGAATTGTTGAATACTTGCTGCCGTATAATATCATTGGCGGTGAATTGCGTGCGTTTTTAATCTATGCTTGTATATACATACCAGGCCTTCCTGTTATGATATATATTGTCAAAAAAGCACCACGGCCTTTGTATCATCTACCACCTCCAAAATCAATTTCATTTAAAACCATGATTAAAGTTGTGCTAATCAATAATAGTGTGTTGGTTTTTATGATACTTTTTACCTCGATGATGTCTGTAGCTTCTGTGCAACCAGAACCTGCTGATAACTATATTGGTTCGGTTGCCAACGATCCATTTACTGGCTTTTTTTCATTAGTAATTTTTGCCCCTTTAATTGAAGAATTTGTAATTAGGCGTAACTTTTACCCTCATCTTTATCAGTATGGGGCACGTCCTTTTGTAATTTTTAGTACGGTTATATTCTCTTTTATGCACTTGAATAGCGGACAATTACTTACAACTATACCCATGGGTGTTTTAGCCGGCATTTTAATGTATTATAGCGGTAACTTTAAGTACGCTGTTATTTTACATGCCGTATCAAATTTGGCATCTTATTTGCTTTTTGTGATGATTGCAGATGCCGCTTTGCTTACAGTTTATCTTCTTGTTCAAGTGTCGCTTATGCTGATAGGCATTATTGTAGCCATAGTTTGGTGGTTCAAAGAACTGCGCCATAAACAACTTGCCCCTGCACAGGTTAGCTTTGCATCTGGTTTTAATGTCACTAAGGCAGCTTTTTTAAATAAGGGTAGTATATTTTGTCTTTTGGGGTTTGGCATGATGATTTTGTTTAATATGTAATAGTGAAATTAAATTTGAAGTATTAGAAAATGATATCACAAGTAAAAATGAAAAAATTATAGTGTTAATAAAAAACACTCAACATTATAATTAAAAAGCAAAAACTACCTATTGCGTGATATATCAATAGTAAAAGCAAATAACAAAACTGTGTTTAGAAAAAGAGGTTGCAAAATAGATTTAAACCTCCAAAATAAAAAATCCGAACAACTTCTTTCTGGTATGAGAAGTGTTCGGATTTTTGCATTAAATTTGAGATTTATAAAAAAACATATTAACTGCAAATAAAAATTAAATTACTATTGAAAAATGTGATAATTAGTGTTATTATCATTATACAGGTGTATATTCATTAGTGTGTTAAGTGCTTATAAAACCATTTTTTTGTTTGAATTGTTGTTACATAAATGTAACTCAATTTAAAAATAGATTTTTAACAATTACGGAGGATCTAAACAAATGATTAAAAAATACACAAACTGGGAAAAAAACGCAAATCTGAGCGCAAAATTTATGCCGGTTCAAATTATTGTTTCGGTAGTAGTTTTTGTTTTGATGATTTCGTCACTTGCAGCAATAACTCTAATAGATTCAAACTATACTAAAATTTTGGAGCATAATGTCCAAAACGAACTCGAAGTATATGAAATGATTGAAAATATGTATCTTTGTCGTGTTCTTGGCCGTGATATTTTATTGCAAGAAGATGAAGAAGCACGCATGGAATTATATGAAAGATATATAGATGCATTTAATTCTTTAGACGAAAAAATGGATTCTTACCACTATAAACTAAGCGGTCAGGATTCTACAGATTTTGCAACAATTATTGATTGGAAAAACCAATATAAAGATGCTATGATTTTATCTGCTGACCTTAAAAATGAAGGCGGAAAAGACGATGAAGCTTTAGCTGCTTTACGCAGTGTAACACCAGTTGCAAATGATTTTTTTGGTAGCATGGAAGAACTTTTATCTGAGGAAAATCGTAAAGCAGGCGAAGCTATTGTAGTAAAAGATGCTTTGGTAACGTCAACAATAATTTTTAATTTGATTTTTGCATTAACTGTTATTATACTAATTTTCTTCATGATACGCAGAGTTGTAAAAACTCTTGGCAAAAAGCTATCTGTTGTTGCACAAACAGTTTCACATATTGCTGATACAGGTGATATGGAAGGGGAAATTCCAGATGAATATCTAACAAAAGACGAAGTCGGTACGATTTTTTCTTCTACTAAAAAATTGCAAAACATGCTTAATGTTTATGCTAGCGTTGTTTCGCAAATGGCTAATAGAGATTACACCGCAACTATTACACCATTATCAGAGAAAGACAAGCTTGCTTTTAATATTTCTGATGTTTTACAAACAACAAGTAAAGTTGTGCACCAAATTAAATATGCTTCTGCAGAAGTTCATTCTGGTGCAAATCATATGCGTGGTTTTTCTAGTGATTTAACAGACGGCGTTGAAATGCAAACAAGAGCATTGAATTCGCTTTCACAAGCAGTTGATTCTATTACTAATCAAGTTAATAATAGCAAAGGTATAGTAACTGAAACGAGCCAAGTTATTGCTCAAACTGATACAATGCTAGGCGATGGACAAAAACAAATTGGCTCTTTGCTAGAAGAAATGCAAACCACTAAAAACCTTTCAAGTGAAATACAAGCTATTGTTAAAACGATAGATGATATTGCTTTCCAAACGAATATACTAGCCCTTAATGCTGCTGTTGAAGCTGCACGTGCTGGATCATCTGGACGTGGCTTTGCAGTAGTTGCTGGAGAGGTTAGAACTTTAGCAGAAAGTAGCGCTAGAGCTGCTAAAAACACATCAAATCTTATTAACACAGTTAATGCATCTATTGATAGCAGTTTGAAAAATGCTGAAACAACAACAAAAACCGTTATGAAAATTGGCGAAAATTCTAGCAGATTAACATCTATGATGCAAAAAGTTGTTAAATCTTCAGATGAACAATTTGAAATGATTTCTAAAGTTTCTGAAGAACTACACAACATCACCCAAATTGTAGAAGGTAACACAAATGTTTCAACCCAAGGCAATATGCTAAGCAATCAGCTATCTTCACAAGCAACAGGTTTGCAACAATCACTTGAGCAGTTTAATTTGCCAAATGATAATTTAACACCTACACATACTTCTAATAACACACCAAATCGCTTAATGCTAGCTAAAGAAATATAACTAAGCCAGCCTCAAAGCATTGCATATAACAAGTTAGGGTTAATGTTATTTGACAAGAATAAATTGATATTTAAGCATTATAAAAAACTGCGAAGCTATTATATTTAAAAGTCTTGCAGTTTCTTGTGTTTATTTTACTTGAACTTTCAAATACATTGATTGTTCGCTTAATTGAACATATAGCTTTTGTGAATATTATGGCAAGTGCTTTAAAAGATAACGGGTTATCAGCTTTAGCTAAACTCAGCATTTTTCTTGACACTGATTGGCATAAATAGTATAATATAAAGGTTAGAAAAAGCTAACTTGAAATATTTAGTTATATTTACATATTTAATATGAATTCGCAAATTAACAACACAACCAAATGGAGTTTTTTATGTCAAATTGTAATTGCACTTCGCACAACCACGACCATCATCACCATGACCATGATTGCGGTTGTGGTTGCAACGATACACATGAGCACAGCTGTGATTGCGGTTGTGGTGGACATCATCACAGCACACCCGTTTCTATTGAAAATTTAGAACAGCACGAAGTAAATTTTTTACAGCATCTAATAGGCTACCACTATATGCCAGTTTCGCAATTTATTGTTACTAGCACAAAGGAAAGTGGTTTTGCCTCAATTGCGCTTTCTCCGGTTTTTATAACTGAGGAAAACAATACAATGGAACAAGTGCGCAGCATAGGCGATATGTTAAAAGGTTTAGAGCAAAAAGGGTATTTAACCTTAGATTATGACGAACCGTTAAAAGGTTACAACTATAACGAACATTATAATTCTGATGTGTATGCGTTTTTCAAACAAACTGTTGAAGAAGCAAAAACTAAAGAAAACTTTTTAGGCGATACAGCCACCATTGAAACCGGTAGTATTGCGCCTACTGAGCATTGCTTAGCTATGCTTAAAGTTTAAATTTATTTAAGCCTATGGATACTTTTGTCCCTAGGCTTTTTGTTTTAATAAAGTTTTCAAAATAGATTTTGTACGTATCAAAAAGCTTTAGTGAATAAAAAAGAATATGAATGTTATATAAAATCGGTTTGAATAAAGGAGGCAAAATGAAAATTCTTATTAGTATTGGTAAAGGCACCATTAGAGATACTTTTTTCCCCCCGCATATTATTTCACAAATAGAAAATATTGGAGAGGTTGTTTATAATGATACAGAAAGTGAAAACTTTACTAAAGAGCAACTATGTGAAAAAATAAAAGATATAGATATTATTTTTACCTCTTGGGGTGCGCCCTGCATAGATGAACAAGTTTTACAATGCGCTAATAATTTGAAAATACACGCACACACTGGTGGGAGCGTAGCAACGGTAACTTCACAAGCCGAATATGAAAAAGGGATTACCATCTTAAGTGGTAACAATATTTTTGCCAAAAGTGTAGCGGAAGGTTGCTTAAGTTACACTTTGTTTGCATTGAGAAAAACAAATATTTATATAGATATGCTTAAAACAGAAGGTTGGAGCACAGCAAATTGGCAAACAAATGGATTGATTGGCAAAAAAATTGGGCTTGTGGGTTATGGTGCAATTGCCAAGTATTTTGCTGAGTTATTGCAATGGTTTGAGCCTGAACTATATATATGCTCAAATTATATTACACAAGCTGAGCTTGATAAATTTAACGCCAAAAAAGCAACGGCTATAGAAATATTCGAAACTTGTGATGTAATATCATTTCATTCTGCTTTAAATGACAAAACAAAAGGCATGTATACAGCAAAGGAGTTAAAACATATTAAAGATGGAGCTCTTTTTGTTAACACTGCAAGAGCAGGTATTTTTAATGAGCAGGATTTATATAATGAACTCAAAAAAGAGAGATTTAATGCAATTATTGATGTTTATCATACCGAACCATTGCCTAATGATAATCCATTGAGAGAAATGAATAATGTAATATTAATGCCACAGATGGCAGGACCAACAACTGATTTAAGACAAAATGTTACACAAGCACTAATATATGATATTAATAAAATAAATAATAACCAAGTACCTAATAATATTATTAGTTTAGAACACGCCACAAGAATGACTAAATAGTTTATTGTTTATCATCAAATTTTGTTAAAGTATTGAAAAACACGAGATATTTTGCTATAATATATTTAAATAATAATTTTAAATTTATATAATGGAGTATGTTTATATGTTTAGTAAATATTTAAATAGGGTTGATATACAAGTAACGTGTTTAGTAGTAATAATTGTTGCAATATGCTCTACACTTACTTTTTCTATTGTTTATAGTTTAACATACAGGGAAACATTAAATGTAATAAAGCAAAACGGCCAATCTATTGCGGATTTTATAGATACTAATGTTAATACTGATATCTTTAAAGAAGTTAAAACATCTGATGATATGCAAGAAGCTATATGTGAACAAGCATATGCTTTATTTAATGAAGCACGAGAAATTAGCAATGCAAAATATTTATATACTGCAACTAAAAACGAAAATGGAGAGTTAATTTATCACATAGATGGTTTGCCCAAAGATGACGTCGATTTTAGAAAGGTTGGCGATTTAATTGAGCCAGAATTTCAAGAATCTTTGCTTAAGGCATTAGATAATGAAACAGTAGTTCCAAATGAAATTATGCACACGGAGTGGGGCTCGGTTTATGTTGCATACTACCCTATACACGATGAAACAGGGTCGGTAGTAGCTGCACTAGGTGTGGAATTTTTTGCAGATAATCAATATGCAGCATTTGAAAGCATCAGAATACAAGTTTTAATCTTGATTATTATAATTTGTATATTCGCTGGTTTTTTTGCTCATTATTACTTTAAACGAATTTCAAACCCACATTTTAGAGATATTTATAACACTGATTCTTTAACTAAACTTAAAAATCGAAATGCCTTTGATATAGATGTAAATAACTACATACAAAAAAATGCCACTAAAGGTATAACCTTGGTAATTAGTGACTTGAATGGATTAAAACCAGTTAATGATAAATATGGACATAAAATGGGTGATTTTTATATAAAATCATGTGCAAAAGCGCTTTTTTCTACTGATTTTGTAGTTTACCGCATAGGTGGTGATGAGTTTGCAACAGTTATACCAAAAAATCAAGCGGATAAAGCCGAACTGTATGTAGAACAAGCAAAGAAAAAAATTGTTGAAATTTGCAAAGGCGAGGTAGATTCTGCGTCCATTTCAATGGGGTGTGCTGTTTGCGAAGGTTATGAACTTAGCGATTGGGAAGAAATGCAAAAAAAAGCAGATGAAGCCATGTATAAGGATAAAAGAGATTTTTATAAAAACAATAAAAAATTTGATACAAGGAATAATAAATAGAAAACATGTTAGCGTCATTATTTAAAATCAAGCAATATTTATGTGATTGTTAGTGAAACACTTGTTTTTGTTTATCGATTGGTGTATACTTGCATAAACGATGATTATATTTTGTACACCATATTAAAAAGGTAAATTTTATGAGTTCATTAAACGAAAAGGTAGAAATACTAATTGATCACAGATTTAATATACCAAGTTACGAACAATATTTAAAAGATAATCAAACAAAAAAATTCACTAAAATTTGTATGACACAAGTTATAAATGCAGATGTTATGATTGCAACTTACGGTGAAGAGGCGTATTTTGCAACATCTTCAGCTATATTAAATATGGGTAATGAAGCGTATAAGCAAATGGGAATAGACCATTTGATACACGTTTATGTTCACAGTTATAAATCTTTTATGGCTGTGGCAAATGATGATATGAGCGACGATGATTTTTATAATTTAATGAAAGTAAATCACGAGCAATACGAGCTTATAAGCTCGCGAGAAACAAAGCTTGGCGGAATATCACGTTTTGTATTAGCCTTTGGTGATAATTTAATTAACAAAACTCAAAGTGCTTTTTATCTTAATAGAGATTTACAAAATAATTTTATAGTTGCAGGAAATGAATGTGAACA
The DNA here is from genome assembly GCA_964370685.1 of uncultured Faecalibacterium sp. Lineage (GTDB taxonomy): Bacteria > Bacillota > Clostridia > Oscillospirales > Ruminococcaceae > Faecalibacterium. The sequence goes on from CAYJKG010000037.1 coordinate 12,187, forward strand.
ATTAAAAAAGAATGATGCGCAACTGATAGAAGTTTTACATTTGTTGGAATATGCAATGCAAAACAATAAAGTTGTACCATTTTATCAAGGCATACACAGTAATAATGCGAATAAAATAAATAAATATGAAGCATTAATGCGCATATATGATAAAGATGGCAAAGTTTACCCGCCAGGCATGTTTTTAGAAGCTGCAAAAACCTTAAAACTATACCTACCTTTAAGTAAAATTATAATAAATAAAGCTTTGAAAGATTTTGAAAATAAAGAAAGTACACTTGGTATAAATATTTCGCTTTTAGATATAAAATCAGAAGCTTTTAGAGCATGGTTTATTGATAGGATTAAACTACACCCACATCCACAAAAAGTTGTTATTGAATTTGTAGAAACTGAAGATTATAGCCAAGATGTAGAGCTTTTAGAGTTTTTAAAGAGTGTAAAAGATATTGGTTGTAAAATAGCTGTCGATGATTTTGGTGTAGGATTTGCAACTTATACATCAATAATTGCTTTAAAACCAGACTATATAAAAATTGATGGCGATATTATTAAAAATATTACAACAAATATTGATAATAAAATTATATTAAGTTCTATTTCATATATGGCTAAATTAATAGGCGCACAAACAACAGCTGAATTTGTAGAGGATAAAGAAATACAAGATATTGTTGTATCATATGACGTTGATTACTCTCAAGGCTATTATTTTGCAAAACCTATGCCTTATGAAGATTTAACAATAGAATAACTTATAACAAAACTAAAATTGCGCTGATTAAAAAACGGCGCAATTTTTATTTTGGAGTTTTTTTATTGATAGTGAGTATGTGCTTTTAGAATATATTTGATTATTTTGCTTTAATACATTAAAACTAAGTTTAATTAGGAACATCTATCATTGTAGCGTTGACAATCGTTAAGAATTTTGATAAAATTTATATGCGAATTATGTTAGTCAAATAAATAATATCGGAGTTATTCTGAAAAATCTTTATCTGGCTATGTTGAGCTCTGTTAAAAACACAAAAAGCAGTAGTTGTTTTAGTGTAAAACACAGAATAAGCAACCATAATAACTTTTTATCTTTTAAGTAAATTGATAACTTGTTAATTTTGTTTTCTATGAAAGGAATGAATGTTAATGTCTAGAATGATAGGAACTGTATCAAGAGGTGTACGTGCACCGATTATTAGAAAAGGTGATGATATTAAAAATATCGTTGTCACTAGTGTGCTAGAAGCTGCACAATCAGAAGGTTTTGAGCTTAACGACAAAGATGTAATCGGAGTTACTGAGGCTGTTGTAGCAAGAGCGCAAGGAAACTACGCAACAACAGAGAATATTGCTGAAGATGTAAAATCTAAATTCAGCAGTGATCACATTGGTGTTATATTTCCAATTTTAAGCAGAAATAGATTTGCAATTTGCCTAAGAGGCATTGCACAAGGCGCAAAAAAAGTTACTTTAATGATGAGCTATCCTTCTGATGAAGTTGGTAATCATCTTATAGATTTAGATCTACTAGACGAAAAAGGTGTTAATCCTTGGACTGATGTGCTCGATGAGAAAAAATATCGCGAATTATTTGGATATGTTAAACATACTTTCACCGGTGTAGACTATGTAGATTACTACATGGAGCTAATACGTGAAAGTGGTGCAGAAGCTGAAATAATCTTTGCGAATGATTCAAGAACTATTTTAAATTATACAAAAAATGTATTGTGTTGTGATATACACACAAGAGCACGTACAAAACGTTTACTTAAAGCAGCAGGTGCGCAAGTAGTTTTAGGTCTTGATGATATTATGACAGCTCCAATTAATGGCAGTGGTTTTAACCCTGAATATGGCTTGCTTGGCTCTAATAAAGCAACTGAGGGAACTGTTAAATTGTTCCCAACTGGCTGCGAAGAGTTTTCAATTTCAGTTCAGAAAGACATTTTAGAAAAAACAGGCAAAAAAGTTGAAGTTCTTGTTTATGGCGATGGTGCTTTTAAAGATCCTTTCGGAAAAATTTGGGAACTAGCTGATCCAGTTGTTTCACCTGGTCATACAGATGGATTAATCGGAACACCAAACGAGCTTAAACTAAAATATTTAGCAGATAATGATTTTGCTAACTTGCAAGGCGAGGAACTAAAAGAAGCTATTTCTAAAACTATTATAGCAAAAGATGAACAAAACGAAAGCCTTGTAGGACAAATGGCTACACAAGGAACAACACCAAGAAGACTAACTGACCTTATTGGTTCTTTGTGTGATTTAACTTCTGGCAGTGGCGACAAAGGCACACCAATAATTTTAATACAAGGGTATTTTGATAATTATACAAATTAAAACTATATTAAAATTAAAATTAAAATACGACACATCAAAAAATGTGTCGTATTTTTTTGCCAATTTCTTCAATAAGTAAATTTTTTGAGTATTTTAAATCCTTTTAAATCTTAAAAAATTTTTTATGTTTTTATTAAGTTTATGTTCTATAAAGTTAATAATACAAATTTTAATTACTTTTTATTAGGTATCATAGTTACATTTACTTTATCTATTTTGTCAATAGTAATTGATAAACTTTTATGGTATATTTACTTGTAAATGCTACTATCTAAGTAACAATAATTAAATTTATGAAGTTAAATGGAAATGCTTTCTTGATAAAGTTGAAAATAAAACGATAAATATATGTAATGCACTATTGATAAAATTTAGCATTGAACATTCAATTTAAAACTAAACTAATAATATATTGGATTTTAAGGATGATTACTATGAAAAATAAGCACATTATATTACTCACTATAGTGTTTTCTATAATATTTGCAGGCTGCTCACAAACTGTAGCAAATAGCGAAAATAGCAAACCAGAAATAGAAGTAGAGCAAAGCGAGAAATCTAACGAAGAATTATTCAATGAAATAATGTCAGAAGTTACAAACCAGACCACGGCTCATTTAAAAATGTTTTCTGAAAGCGAAGTTATATTTGAAGATAGCTCTGCAATATACACTGCTGAACATGAAATTAAATATGATATGAGAGAAGATGATAATATAAAATATCATAGCATTTCAAGTGCAAAAATACCAATGCTAGAGGGAGATAACTTAGTTGAAGTTTATTACTTAGGTGGCTATTTTTATACAAATTATGGTGATAGCAAAATTAAAACCAAAGTTGAAGAAGATACGGCTTTCCCCCAAATTGATTTTTCTTCAGCACAATTTAAGGCTGAAGATTTGATAGATTTTTCGTTTGAAGAAAAAGAAGAACATAATGTTTTTACATATGCAATAAACGAAGTTAGTTTGCCGCAATATATTGAAGAAATAGAGCAAATGCATGGCATTGCAGATGGGATAGAGTTTATAACAGCCAGTGGAGAAACAGTTATCTCTAAAGATGGCAAAATCTTGGAAAGTAATATAAGAATAGAAGTAAATGTAGACTCACTTGCTTTTTCTGCGACAATAATTACTAACACTTACACTGAGTATTATAGCATAAATGAAGAGATTGAAATATTGCCTCCAGATGATTTGCAAGATTATTTAGAACTTTAAGGAAATATATATTACAAGGGAGAAATTATGAATAGAAAACTATTCTATTGGTTTATTGGTTGCATTATGGTTTTAATTGCTTTAAGCATTGCTTCATCTTTTATTAGTAGCGAAAAAGATATGTTGTTAAAATATGATGAAACAGCGCTTACTAAGCTGAGTACATGGACATTAGAAAGCGACACGATGAGCGCTCAGATTGATATGGATTATTTTACTCCTCAGGATACAAATTTTAACCCGTATAGCCTTACAAGCATAATATCCACAGCTGATTACAAAAAACCTTCTATAATGATTGAAAGCATGCATCAATCATTTACTATCAGCGTAAACTCTGAGATAATTTATGAATTTGGACAAGATAAAAGCACTTTTTTCTCATCGCCTACTGGCGGTATTTGGCATGTTGTGGATTTACCTTATAATCAAGAGCTTAGCACCATAAAAATTGATATAATTCCGAGTGATGACAAAACCTCAATAGGTTTAAGGGATATATACTTAGCTGAAAACAGTGAAGCAATTTTATTTTTAGTCAATAAAAATGCAATTAAACTTCTCATTTCATCAATAATACTAATAATTGGTTTTACACTTTTAGTTGCACAAGCATTTATCTCAAAAGGTCTTAAAAATAATAATTTAATTTTGTATCTTGCATTTTTGTCAATTATAATAGCTGTTTGGCTGCTTAGTGAATGTAATCTTCTTCAATTTATTTTTGGCAATACGTTCATTTTGGGTAATTTACCTTATTGGTCTATACAATTATTGCTAATACCTTTTATTTTTTATGTCGATAGTATGTATAAACCATCACACAAATCACTAGCAAAGTATTTTTATTTCGCATTTATAATAAATTTCATTGTAGCCACTATACTTCATATAACAGGAATTGTTTACTATTATAATACGTTATGGATAGTACATATGATTATGATAGCCACATTTATATATTTTATATTCTCTTTAATATATGAAGCAACAGCAAAAAAGAACAAGGATTCTATTATATTACTGCTCCAGATATCATTTTTAATTTTGTCTGCTTTAGCTGAATTAGCTGTGTTTTATTTTGGTGATAATATGAATTCCATAGGGGTAAGTATTCAAACCGGAATGTTATTATATTTGTTGACTTGTATTGTTTCAACCTCTTTGAAATTAAGGAATATTTGGGCTGAAAGCATGCATACAGAATATTTAAGTAAGATTGCATATACAGACGTATTAACCTCGTTATTAAATAGACACGCTTTTGAAAGAGATTTAGAAGAATTTAAGGTAAGTAAAGATTTAACTAAAATAATAATTACTTTTGATTTGAATAACTTGAAATATTTTAATGATAATATGGGACATCAAACGGGTGATAACTATTTAAACTTCTTTGCAGAATTGGCACAGAAAAACTTAAGTGAGTTTGGTAATTGTTATCGTGTTGGTGGAGATGAATTTTCGGCAATTTTATATAATGTGCCGTTTGATACATTAGAGAAACGCTTAGATTTAATTCAAAATAGTTTTAAATCTTTTGACAACAATGATATGGCTGGTGTCGCTGTTGGGTATGCTCATTATGATAAAAATGAGTACCCTAATATTATGGATTATCTGCATCATCTGGACGAATGTATGTTTAAAAATAAAATGATTATAAAGCACAATGAAGAGTGATATAAGGTAACCAATCAAACGAGACTGAAACATTTATTGAGATTAAAAATATAATTGAAATGATTGCAAAATAAAGCAGCTAATAGTCGATGTAAACTACTATCTGTGCAAAATAAAACGGCTTATGGAGGATATCTAAATGAGCAATTCAAAAGCATGGGATTGGAAAAAAGAGCAATGTTCTATATGGCTACAACCAAGCGAGGAAAGTTATTACATTGCTAAAAATTGGAAAGATAAAAAAGTTGAAAACATTTTGGATTTTGGCTGTGGATTAGGCAGACATTCTGTGTTTTTTTCTCAACAAGGGTTTAATGTAAGTGCATTTGATTTATCAAATGATGCAACCGAGCATTTGCGTAAATGGGCAGAAAAAGAAAATATTTCTGTTGATGTTACAAATGCAGATATGCTAAATTTACCTTATAAAGATAGCTCTTTTGATGGATTATTTGCTTATCATGTTATTTCACATACCGATTCTGTTGGGATTAAAAAAATAATTAGTGAAATCACAAGAGTTTTAAATATAGGTGGAGAAATTTATATTAGTTTATGCTCTAAAGAAACGTGGTCGTTTAAAGATGCTGGTTTTCCTAAATTAGATGAGAACACAGTAATAAAAACTGATGACGGACCAGAAAAAGATATCCCACATTTTTATGTTGATATTGATGATATTTTGCAATTATTTGAAAATTATGATATTGAGCGAATTAGGCACACTGACGATTGCTATTTTTCAGGACAAAAAAGAAATAGCAAGCATTTCTTTATTAGCGCTAAGCTTCGAACAAAATAAACATTGAACACTTTGCAAATATTAGGCGAAGTAAAACTATATAAATAAAATATAGCTAATAAAATAGCAACATGAAAAGCAGATTTACCACTAAAAGTAAGTCTGCTTTTTGTTTGAGTATTGTTTCAATAAGTAGGGGATAGCGCTATCAGTTTTTATCAATTTTAGGTGTTATATAACTTAACGCCTGTTTAGAATCACCTATACCTACAGTGGTTGGATCAACTATAATGCCTAAAATTGTTAATAAAGCAAAAACCGCATTTACAACAGCCAACAGTTTATCACCTATGTTTCCAAGTTCTAGAGTAAAACCAAAAACATTTGCTGTAACTTGTATTAACAATAAAAGAGCAGGTATTACAGCTATCCAAAAAGTTTTATTTGATAAACGTACTTTCCAGTTAATCATATTAATCTCCAATCTGTTTATATGGCATAAATTAGTTTATTCGGCTTGTTCTTTAAAAGGTAGCTTGTCTACTTCTTCCATGATTTTTTCTACTGTGCCGTTGCCACCTAGTTCTTTATAAGGCAAATACAAATAATCGTGCAAATTTTCGTATTCACTTTTTGAAATATAACCACGTGCAATATAGCGTTGCCCTAGCCAGCAAATGCGGTCGTGCCCAATACCTTTTAACATCTGCGAATCAACCCGCACCTTTTTATCTGCACGTTGCATAAGAAATGTTAAAAAAGCCCAAAAACCTGTACTTGCAAAAACTAAAGCAACTATGCTTATAGCCGTATTCATATCAAACATTTTTCACCTTATTTCTTTTTAAGCGAAATAATTCGTGAAAAATTATTTTCGCTCGTTTTCGTTTGCGGTTATTTGCTCTTTAAAGTTAGTAAGCAATTTTTCAGCATTTACCATTCTAACTAAAGAGTTTTCTGCAATTTGCTCAGTTTGAGCAAGTTTTTCTTTAGTAGCCACTAGTTCTTTTTTAAGCTGTTCAAGCTCCTCTGTTTCGCTTTCAGGCTCGGCGGGTTCTTCACCATTGTTAGCTATAATGCATGGTATAAGCAAGTTACTACACAAGCTTAATAGTTCGCATTGGTCGCCTAAACCAACAGCAATAGTTGTTGTTATAAAGCCGTTTTCCACCTTATGAGGGATTAACAAGCTATCTAGTTTTGCAACAATTTGTTTAACATCTCCAGTGCTTGCATAGCCTATAAGCAAAGGCACAGGGTAGCTCGCCAGTGGTTTCATAGGTGCTATATCTTCTGCGTGCTCAAACTCATGCAAAGCTACATATGCAACGTTTTTATCAATGTTGCCGTTATAGCCGTACTCTGCGCCGTGGTTGCTCGCATACTGCCAATAATCGCATGGTTTATCAGGTTTTGAGTACCCAGGGCGTGCATACCAGCGTTTGTATTTAGTATTTGCGTTAAAAAAGTCTTCTCCATAAAAACGATCAAAATAATCTTTATTAAAGTAAACTCCCGTTTCAAATCCTCGTTCCAAAACCCTATTACAAAAAGCCTCGGTTAAACTTTGCACTAATAGGGGAGTTGTTTCTATGCCGTGAACTTGCTTTATGTAATCGCTAGAAAAATACTCAAAATCAAAGAAAATCGGCTCGCTCATATTAGCTTTATACTGCTCGCATAAATCACAAGCAAAGTCCGCCTCGGTAATTGCATCGGTGATATTTTTTGCATAGCTTGCATGGTAAGCGCCAACTGCATAGCCTTTTTCTAGGCTTTGCTGCATATTGCGGTGGAAATATTCATCTGTTTGTGTTGCTTTGTTAATGCCGTAACCTGTGCGCACAATGTTGAACACTGCTTTTGTTAAAGCATCATAATTAATCGCACCTTGATGCTTTGAAACATCTAAACCATATTTCATGCTCTTTAACCTCCAAATATTTGTTGTAAAATTGTGTGGGGGAACATCAATTGTAATTTTTTTGGTAAGTTTAATAAAATTTGTGGATTTTTGATGATACGTTAACTGCATTGTACACATATTGGGTTATTTGTCAAGCAAAGCAGTTTTATACACATCATGTTGTGGTGATGGTGATTTTTTGCAAGCGCATAAATTTATTGCTGAAAAACAATAAATGAATAAATAAAAAATAAAAATGAGATAGCTTGCATAATGTTATTAAATTTAGTATAATATCTTTATCTGAATTTTTTAATTTAAAGGAGATATTCAAATGGAATTATTTACAGCAGTTGCAACTGCAACAACAGATGTTGGCATGAGCAGCTACATCAGCCTTGGCGTTACACTAGTGTTAATGGTAGGTCTTTTATATTTTATGATTTACCGTCCACAGAAAAAACAAGAAAAAAAAGATAAAGCAATGCGCGAGAGCCTAGAAATAGGTGATCAAGTAACAACTATAGGCGGTATTATTGGGCGTGTTGTTGGCATTAAAGATGATAGCTTTGTTTTAGAATCTGGCAGTGACCGCGTTAAAATTCGTTTCAAAAAATCTGCTATTGGTTCAGTTGAAAAACTAAACATGGACACAGTAACAAAAAAATAATATTTTTTGTATAAAATACAAATAAAAAAAACTTCCTTTGCATAGATATTTGCAAGGGAAGTTTTTTATATTCCACTATTAAGTTTTTGAAAAATTATTATATAAACTCTCAACCAACCGAAACACAACAAAGGAGGCTTTAACATGAAAAAAACCAACCTGCATTTATGCTTGCTACGCCACGTAATAATATCGTTTTGCTTATGCGGAGCTATAGCGTTAGCACTGTTCTTTTTCTCGGCTTTTATCATCACACAGCAAATGTTACCTAGGGGAACATATACGTTTTTTTCATTGTTTTCGCTTGCTGTTAGCGCTTTTATTGGCGGCTTAATTTTAGCTTTTTTGCAAAAAAGGCATGGTTTGCTTTTTGGCACTTTTGTTGGAGTTATTTTTGCGCTTGTAATTGCATTTAATAGTTATTGCAACAGCGCACAAGTGTTTTCTTTAGTTACATTTGCACGCACACTTTTATTGCTATTGAGCGGCGCAATAGGTGGCTATGTAGGCATACTTAAAAGCGAAAGGCGCAAAAAACACCATTGAAATTTATTAAAACGCTTTTATAGCAAAACTGTTTTAATTTTAAAAAAACTTGACTATTCAAATAAGGGAGAAAAATATGTGGGTGTATAGCCAAAACGGACAGGTCACAGAGCAACAAAGAAACACAAAGCAACATACTAGCAACAATACATTTGCACAAACGCCAGCAAGCGAAAACCTCAACCATTATAGCACTAGCCAAAAAAATAACACTTTTGCAACACCTATGTTTGATGTTGAAAACATACGTTTCAGCGATAAAGAGCGTGCGTTTTCACGTGGCGAACATTTTAGCGTTAAAGAGCGCACACCTGTGCGTGCAAAGCATTTTTCACAAAAGGCAAGCGCAGATATTTCACAGCCACAACAAGCACAAACGAGCATAAGCGCCGATGCAAACACTGCTATGCTTGCGGAAAATTTAATTAGTGCAGAAAAAACCAAAACGAAAATTCACACTGTTTTTTTTGGTGCTTATTTAGTTGGCGCAATAGTTGCAGGCTTAATTTTTGGCTTTTTAAGTGAGGAAAGCGCTAGTTTTTTTACCTTGTTTGTAAAAGAACACTTTGAATTTTTGAGCATCAGCAATTTTACAACCCTACTTTTGTATAATATATGGTTGCCAATGCTTTCTCTAACAGTGATATTTTTATTCGGTTTATGTGCCTTAGGCACGCCTTTGCTACTATTATTTTTTACAATAAAAGGCCTAGCAGATAGCATTATTTTGATAACATATTTTTTAAGTTTTGGCGCAGAAAACGCACTGGATTATTTATTACTTTTTGGCTTACACAATATTGTGAGCTTGTTATTCTTTTTCTTATTAGCGAGCACAGCATCTAAAAACGCTGCTTTATTATTCAACTACACTTGTGTGCAAAAAGTAGCAAAAGCAAACAAAATTTTCAAAAAGTTACGTGGGCAATATTTGTTTTTTTTAACTATGAGCATAGCTTTAGCTTTTTTAATTGCTAGCTTAAAAACACTTTAAAACGCTATTTTATTGTGTTCTTTATAGTTTTTATGAACAATGTTTGCTTTTAAGAATGCGGTTGTTTTTAGTTTTTGCTACTATAACAGCATATATTTCTCTTTAAGTATTTAACCTTCATCATCTTCTAAATTTGGTTTTTCAGGCTCTATTTTCATTTTAGAAAGGGGAGATGCGTTAACTGCTTTGCGTAAAGAGGCTGTGTTTAAGTGTGTGTAAATTTGCGTTGTAGCGACATTTGCGTGGCCTAAAAGTTCCTTTAATTCTAAAATATCAACATCGCCAGTTTGGTATAAAAGTGTGGCTGCTGTGTGGCGCAATTTATGTGGCGAAAAACCTTTGCCACTAAGCCCAGCACTTTGCAAAGCACGCTCAACAATTTGCTCAATGCGTCTAGGCGAAAGCCTTTTGCCTGTGCGTTTGCTGACAAATAAAGTGTCTTTATCGGTATCAGGTATTTTACTAATTTTGGCACGATCCAGTATATAGTCTTTAAGTGCGCTCGTACAAATTGGGGTTAAATATGCTGTGCGTTCTTTATTGCCTTTGCCTTGCAAAATTATAGTGTCATCTTTAATATCTGATATATTTATTTTTACAAGCTCTGCAAGGCGCATACCACAGCTTAAAAACAACACGATCATACAAAAATCTCTGCTGTAAAAATCGCTTTGTATATTTTTTAACAATGTCACAGCTTCATCAGCGGTTAAGTGTTTTGGCAATACTTGAGCATTTTTTGCACTATCAACTTTTGCTGTAGGGTCTACAGCTAGCAAGCTAACGCCCTGAACCATATATTTAAAAAAACCTCGCAAAGCGCTTAGTTTACGGTTACGTGTAGTTGCTTTGCAATTTTTTTTGCGCTGCAACATATACAAAAATTCATAAATATCGCTAGCTGTAATATTTTTTATAAAATTTAAATCTATATTTGCTTGTGCAAATTCGTTTAGATTTTCCTCAGCGCAAAGCCCGCGATGTATAATTAAAAAATTAAAAAAATCTCGTAGATCTATATAATAATTAAAAGCTGTTTGTAAAGAATGACCTTTAATAACAGCAACATAGTGCAAGTAATCATTAACATAACTACAAACATCATCGTGACGTACGTTTAAGCTCGGATTAATGGCGTTAAAATAAATACTCATAAAAACTCCTTGATAGAATACAACTAATATAATAATACTATTATATAGTAATACATAAACAAATATCAATACAAAAATATGTAAGCATATAAGCAGGATACAGGCATTTAAAACTAATGATATATGTTGTAATTAGCAAAAATAGTACAACTAACCTTTAAATAAATAGTATTAACTATAGTTAACGTATATATAACTATTAGAAGAGCAAGTATATGCAGGGGTTCAGATAAATTAAAAGCTAGAGCTTTATGCACAATTCTATCCCCTGTATTTCGCTTAATAACTATTATACGAAATAGCATATATCATAAAACAAGTATACCACCTTTTTTATTTTTGTCAATAAGTTTTGAACTCTACCTTTTAACCCTTACTCCTTGCGCTACTTTCTAATTTTAAAATTAACTCTTTTCGCAAATTTTTAAAACTACAAAATAATAACTTAACTATATATTTAAAACTGCACCTTACTATATTTAATCAGTTAGGTGCAGTTTTGAAGTTATTATTTTTTTTGAGGTTATTATTTTTAATAGTCCAAATAAATGTATGATTGATTTTAACTAAAGTGCTTTTTCGTTATATAATTTATCTAGCTAATTATATAACTTCGTCATTATCAAAAGCACTTACCCTTACACTAACTTTCTTATTTCATTTTTTACATATTCTAAATCGCTATTTGATAATATTGGTATAAGCGTGTTTATCTCATCTATTTCTTTATCCCACCATTTAAACTTTTGTAGTAGTTCTATCAGTTCATCATCAAAGCGTTTACGTATATACTTTGCTGGGTTACCCGCAACTATGCTATATGCTTCAACATCATTACCCACTGTACTGTTTGCGCCAATAATTGCACCATCGCCTATTTGTACACCAGCTAAAATTGTTGTGTTTTGTCCAATCCAAACATCATTACCAACTATAGTATCGCCTTTTAGCGGCATTTCATTTAGGGACGGTACGCTTTGATTAAATCCTTCAAAAATATAAAATGGAAATGTAGAAACAGCGTTCATCTGATGATTTGCACCATTCATAATAAAATCAACACCTTGTGCAATTTGGCAAAATTTGCCGATAATTAACTTATCGCCATAAAAATCATAATGGTGTGTTACATGTTTTTCAAAATCAACATCTGAAAAATATGTAAAATCTCCTACTTTTATATTAGCGTTTGTTATTGTTGGTTTAACATAAGTTACTGTGTTTATGCCTTTTATAGGAAAAATTGTATTTGGATTTGGTTTCATTAAAAATCACCTTGAATAAATAGTTATTATATTAACAATATTTTGCTAATATCTCGTGTAGAATACTAATATTTGTTGTGCGCATCAAGCCTTTTTCAATTAGTTCTAGCAATTGTTCTTTGCTAAAAAATTCAGTATAATCAACCTCTTCTTTTTGATAAACTAAATCATTAATATTTATATCTTTTTTTAGATAATAAACATCAACATAAACACGTTCGTTGTGATATGTTTTAAAAAGCGTCACTTCGTTTTCACCAATTGAAATGCCAAGTTCTTCATAAAGTTCAGCGACTATTGCTTGTAGGCTAGTTTGTCCACTTTGTACATGCCCGCCTGTAGTTGCGTAGTATCCGCCTTTTTCCTTGGAAGTCATTTGATACAAAAACTCCCCTTTGCTATTTTGAATAAATACTAAAACTATAGTGTAAAACCTGTTTTTTTCCAATGGAGTGTTCTTCGCAGTTTCTCTTAAAATTGTTTCGCCTGTTGGTTTTCTGTTTTCATCGTATAAATCTAAACGTTCCATAATAACCTCACGTCCAAGCGCATATTTTACGCTTAATAATTAATCAAATAACGAAAGTTGCTCAAATTTTTCTGGAAAATCCCAAATATATGCAAAAACTTCTTTTTCGCCAAATAGTATATCATTCTTTTTGCAAAATTGCTTTATCATGCGGTTAAGTTTTGCGCTATTTGGGCTACCAATGCCATAAGCTGAACCATATTTAAGCATATATTGCTTTTTTAACCCTGGGAAATGCTCATCTAATTTTTTATAAAAATATTCTCTGTTGCCATAGCGTAACGTCATGCCAAGCCCAAAAGTAACAATACCTTTTACATGTGCATCTTTGCAATAATTTAGTATACCTTGTATATTTTCCTCGGTATCATTAATAAATGGCAGTGTCGGCGTTAGCCAAACTATTGTCGGTATACCTGCTTTTTTCAACTCTTTTAGTACTTCGTAACGTCTTTTTGTAGTGCAAACATTTGGTTCTACAATTTTACAAATATTTTCATCAAAAGTTGTAAGTGTTATTTGTACAACACATTTAGTTTTTTCATTTATCTTTTTTAGTAAATCAATATCTCTTAAAATTAAATCAGATTTTGTCAACACAGCTGCGCCAAAACCATGTTTTGCTATAATTTCAAGGCATTTTTTAGTGTTTTGCAATTCTTTTTCAAGTGGCATGTATGGATCTGTCATTGCGCCTGTCGCAATCATGCAAGGTTTACGCTTTCGTTTTAACTCTTTTTCCAAAAGTTCTGTTGCATTAATTTTAACCTCTATATCTTCAAAATCATAGGTTTTACCATAAACTTCACTGCGGCTATCACAATAAATACAGCCATGCGTGCATCCTCGATAAATGTTCATGTTATTTTTAGCAGAAACTAAATTTTTTGCTACAATTTCTTTCATATTAAAGCCTTTTTCATATTATTAAAGTTCATGAAAATACATATTAAAACTTGTATTTAATTAACGTAATTATTATTTTTTCATCGCTGAAACAGCATCTTTTAAATATGCAACACCAACCAGTTTTAAATTTGTAAAATCACCTTTATTAAGTTGTGATAAACTATGTTTTGGTATAATTGCAGTTGTAAAACCTATGCGCTCAGCCTCTCTTAAGCGTAACTCTAAATTAGGAACAGAGCGCACTTCACCACCGAGGCCTACCTCACCTATTGCTATGACGGAATCAGAAATGGCAATATCTAAAAGCGAGGAAGCCATGCTCAAACAAATAGGCAAATCACAAGCAGTATCTTTTAAATCTAAGCCACCCACAACGTTAACATAAACATCTAAGTTTCCGAAAAAGAAGCCTGAGCGTTTTTCTAAAACAGCTAATAGCAAGTTCATGCGGTTATAATCGTAACCGCTACATGCCCTGCGCGGGCTAGGAAAGTTTGTTTTAGAGGCTAGTGCCTGCACCTCACTTAAAATAGGTCTTGTTCCCTCCATAGTGCACGCGACACAGTTGCCTGATACCCCCAGCGGTCTGCCTGCTAATAGTTGCATAGATGGGTTAATAATTTCCGTTAGGCCTTTACCTGTCATATCAAACATGCCTATCTCATTTGTTGAACCATAGCGGTTTTTTGCTGCGCGTAAAATGCGGTATGGTAGCATTTTATCACCCTCGAAATATAGCACAGTATCAACAATGTGTTCCATTACTTTAGGTCCAGCAATAGCACCATCTTTGTTAACGTGGCCTACAACAAATAAGGGTATTTCTTTATTTTTTGCAACAGCTAAAAGTCGTGCAGTGCTCTCTTTAACTTGGCTTACAGTGCCAGCAGATGAGGTTATATCAGCGCAGCGCATAGTTTGTACTGAATCCACTATTACTAAATTTGGTTTTGTTTTTTCAATCAAACCACAAATTTCGTCAACGTCGTTTTCAGCTACGAGGTAAATATTATCTTGTGGCACATTTAACCTATCTGCACGCAGTTTAACTTGACGAACAGATTCCTCACCCGTTATATACAAAACGCTGTGCGTAACCGAAATTGCACCGCAAAGTTGCAATAAAATAGTTGATTTACCAACACCAGGCTCACCAGAAAGCAAAACAACACCGCCTAAAACAATGCCACCACCAAGTACACGGTCAAGCTCTGTTATACCTGTTATAATACGGCTTTTTTCTTCAGTTGTGCTAATTTCGCAAAGACGTGTTGCAGCAAGGCTTGTTACACCCTCTAGCCTTTTTACAGGTGCACTTTTTGCACTTGATTTGCTAGGCTCTATTACCACATCCTCCACCATAGTATTCCACGCACTGCAACTTGGGCAACGGCCCAGCCAGCGCAAACTGGTTTCTCCACAGCTATTACAAACAAATATACTTTTCATTTTCCCCTGTGCCATTGTTTCTCCTTAAACCCACTTTTTAATTGTGTTAAATAGTGTTTACTATATATCTTTCCTCAAAGCGCCATAATAATCGCAAATATCTTGCATATCCTCGCTTACAATAGCTAAGGCTCTGCCACAATAATAACGCAAAAATTTTTCAATTATAGCTTTATCGCTAGATTTCACGCCTAGCGGTTTTTTTACAAAAACGCTAATACTGCTCACTAGCTCCCACATATCAAAATTCAATTGCATATCACTAAAATCTAGCACAGTTACACTTGCGTTTTCTGCATCTTCAATTTCATCTGCTAAATCTTCAAAGTCACCATTTTTAAAGTTTTCCTCAAAAGCTTTTAAAGGTAAAAGTGTATAATCAAAATTTGCTGTATGTTCATAAGCAGAACAAACGTAAGTTTTATTAGTGTTTATTATTTCTTTTGTTTTTTCATTTGCAAGTTTTTCTGCAAGCGCACTTATATGTTCAGGTGTGCTGCCGCAACAAGTTCCAAGCAATTGCACATTTGCAGCTATGAAATTCTTATAAAACTTCGCTAATTCCTCAGGTTTTAAGCTGTATGTTGCTTTGCCGTCAACCATTTGTGGTAAACCAGCATTTGGTTTTGCTGTTAGCTGAATATTGCTTACCACCTGCATTTTAACAAGTGGTTCAAGCACATCATCAGGGCCTGTGCCACAGTTTAAGCCTGTTAACTCTGCACCCAGCGCTTCGCCAACAATTGCGCAACATTCAGCGGAGTTACCTGCTAGTGTTCTACAGTTTTCAAAGGTTAAAGAAGTTATAAATGGCAAGTTGATTGTTTCTTTAATGGCTATAATTCCACAGCGCACTTGTGCTAAATCTGTAAAAGTTGAAAAATTGATAAGGTCAGCACCTCCATCTTTAAAAGCTTCAAATTGCCTTTTAAAAGCATTGACACAGGTTTCAAATTTAAGTGTGCCAGATGGTTCTAAAAAGCCATTTACTGGCCCTGTGCAACCTGCAACGTATACATTATCCCCTGCTACTTCTTTTGCTAAACGTACACCCTCATAATTTGCCTCGTAGCAATCGTCAATTCCGTGCAGTGCCATGCTAATGCTATTGCCAGGGAACGTGTTTGTTTGCAAAACCTCTGCACCTGCATCAACATACGCTTTATACATAGTTTTTATAACGTCTTTGTGTGTTAAGTTCCAAATTTCGGCGCTTTCGCCACCGCTAAGGCCATGCTCGTGCAAATAAGTGCCTTTAGCA
The DNA here is from genome assembly GCA_964370685.1 of uncultured Faecalibacterium sp. Taxonomy (GTDB): domain Bacteria; phylum Bacillota; class Clostridia; order Oscillospirales; family Ruminococcaceae; genus Faecalibacterium. Next base: position 28,867 of record CAYJKG010000037.1, read on the forward strand.
CCGTCAAAAACATACATTTTATCTTTTTTTAATAACATCGCTTACCTCATTATACTATCTGCCTTGTGAACATCTCTTTTAAATTAGTATATCATTTAGTATGTTGTTTTTCAAACAAAAAAGCGAAATAATAATGCTTAAGCACAATTATTTCGCAATATTTTGCAATAACTAAAAACAAGTTAAAATTATTGAATTTTATTGGATGAAGTTTAAATAAATATCGCCACTTCCTGAGTTTATATTTAATTGTTTATCACCATTGCCATTTGCTAAATTCGAAACTTGAGTTTCAATGTTATTAAGGTATATATCGCCATAATTTATAGCTATATTTAAGCTGTATTCTGCTTGAGTGTAAGTGTTATTAAAAGTTACATCACCATATTGGCTAATAACGTCAACGCTATTAATCTCTGATTCGTTTACTGTAAGGTTACCAGACTTTATTTCACAAACAAGCGTTTGCACGTTTATGCCTGAAAATTCTGTATCACCGTAATTATTTGCTAGTGTGATATTGTTTGAATTAATTTTTTCTATATATAAATCACCACTACCTTGGTCTAATAGTACATCATCAGCGTTAAGGTTTTTTAAGGTTACATCGCCATAGTTATTATTGATGTTTAAAGTTGCAGTAGTTTGGTTTTCAATGTAAATATCACCACTACTTACCAAAAATTCAAAATTTTGTATACTATAATTTTGTGGTATAGTTATAAACATCTCTGAAGGCTGTCCCTCGGTAAAAGTTAAATCAAGGTTTAAAAAATAATTGTTGTTTTGTGGTAAGCTTTCAATTGCCAATATGCCGTTTTCTTGTGTTATGTTTACGTTTTCAATGTTGTGTGAAATATTAAAAGTTTCGCCTGTGCGTATATATATGTTTGCATATGCGACATCAAGCACAACTTCATTTATATTTTGTGTAACATCAGCCTTATAGGTTTCAGTGTTAATGCTAGTTTCTTCAAAATTAAAACCCTCTGCATTTATACGCAAAGTTAAGCTACCGCCACTCTTAACACCTACGCTTATAAGCACTGCACCTAAAACTGCCACAGCACAGGCTATAACTAATTTAATGCTAGTTTTCATTTGCTACTCTCCTTTTATTTGCTTTTGTTAATATGGTTTTAATAAGCTTTACAACTAAGCTCGAAATACCTTTGCAAACAAAGAAAAAAACATAGCTTAAAGTTGCTAAAACTATTGCTGTACCCATATATATTAGGCCGGTGGGTGTATTGTGAATAAACGCTGGTATTACGCTTATTAAGCTAAATAACGCAGTTAGAATCAAGGTTAAATCAAAGACGAAAAGTGTAAATATAATAAAAAACACTAGCAGAATTAACGCTAACATAATTAAAAATGCACCTACGCTTAAAGGTATAGCCAAGGGGGCGGATAAAATAGCCAATAATATTGTTATGCTAGGTGTTTTTTGCTTTGTTTGTGCAAATTCTACCAGTAAAGTTGCTGCAACTAATTTAGGGCTACCAAGTTTTTGCAAAGCTATTTCTTCGCTTTCAGCGTCGTTGAAAAAGTCGCTGTAAAATTCAAGAGCGCTTTGTTTTTCCTCAAGTGGTAGGGGTTTTAGCTTTTTTTCGAGTATGCTTAAAAATTGCTGTTTATTCATTAGTGCCTCCTATCAAAATTTTATCAATAGTTTCTTTGTGTAGCG
>CAYJKG010000038.1:0-30107 GCA_964370685.1 uncultured Faecalibacterium sp.
TTGAGCCTAAGCTCAAAGCGCCACTGCGGTGTCAGCAACGCAAAAACAATAAAAATCTATACCCTTAGTTGCAACAAATTAATAATAACTCGTTAATTTTAATATATTATCGTAATTTTTATTAGAACGCCCAGTTTTTGATTATTTTTGCTGTAGTAACTTTGAGCCTAAGCTCAAAGCGCCACTGCGGTGTCAGCAACGCAAAAACAATAAAAATCTATACCCTTAGTTGCAACAAATTAATAATAACTCGTTAATTTTAATATATTATCGTAATTTTTATTAGAACGCCCAGTTTTTGATTATTTTTGCTGTAGTAACTTTGAGCCTAAGCTCAAAGCGCCACTGCGGTGTCAGCAACGCAAAAACAATAAAAAACTTACCTAGGTGTGATTTTTATAACATTTTTTCTTCGCTCCGCTCTAAAAAATGTTTAAAAATCTATAAAAAAAGGGTAACTTTATAGTCACCCTGGTGGTTGCACTTTTATCAATTATCTATCAGTCACTACTTTTATAAATAGTTCTTGAATATCTTTTTGTCGGTGTTTGCTAACTGGAATATTAACCTCGCTATCTATAAGCACCACATAATTATCTTCTACTGAAAAAATAAATGCGCTATTTACCAAAAAAGATTTATGCACACGCAAAAAGTTTTTTTTACATAATTTTTCTTCAATATTTGCTAGGCTCTCTTGTAAATCGTAGTTTCCGCTTTGTGTATAGCATGTAACGCCATGTCCTAGTGCTTCAAAATAAATTATCTCACTTAATTCTAAAGTTATATTGTCATGTTTCGTTAAAAATTGTATTTTTTTAATTTTACTTATATGTTTTTTTACAAGGATATTCAAAGCCTCGTTAAGCTCTGTTTCAATTTTGCTTTTGTGTATAAACCTAAAAGGCGTATATTTTATAGCGTTATAATCGTGTTGGTCGTGGTTTGAGATAAAAATAATTTTTACGTGTTTATGTGTATGCTTTAAAAACTTTGCAACTTCTACAGCATGTAATTCTGGTATATCTATATCAAGTATAAAAATATCATATTTATTTATAACACATGCATCCATTAAAGCGTGGCTAGTTGTAAAAGTGTGTATTTCAAAATGTGTATTTGTTTTGCTCAAAATACCACTCGCATAATCTTGTATTTTGTCTACATAAATTTGTTCATTGTCACATATAGCAATTTTTAGCATAATTAGCCTCCAGTTCTACAATATGTGTTAAAAGTAGTTATTTATTACATTTATATATATTATTATAACATTATTTTGTTTAAAGAGCAAATTTAAATATAAAAAAACAGAGATAAATAATTAATCTACCTCTGCTTGGGTTAATAATAATTATATGTTGCTGTTAACAATATAGGAAAGGCATTCTAAACCCGCCACCACCTAAACAACAGTTACAAAACATGTTTAGCAAAATTAGCCTAAAGCACCAGTTCATCATACCGCTTTGGCCACCATATGTTGTGCTTTGCGTGCGGTAAGTTTGCCCTGCATTTTGTAGTTGTGAGAGCAATGTACGGTAATCGGTGTTATTTGGCTCAAGTTGTACAGCCATGCGAGCATCGTTAAGTGCATTTATGCGTTGCCCTAAACCGTTATTTGCAAGAGCTGAAAGATAATACCAACGAGCCATATGCACTTTGCGTGCATCTAAAATACGGCGAGCTTGTGCGTATTGCCCGTTTACTATATATGTGCGTGCCGCCTGAAATTCAGCACTATCAGCGGAGGAATAGCTCGCACTAGAAGCACCGCTAGCACTACTGCCAAATCCGAAGGGGTCAAAGCCAAAACCAAAAGGGTCTTGCCCTTGTGTACCGCCACTTTGCCTGTAACTGCCAGTGCTATAAGCGTTGTTGTATGGGTTTTGTTGCCCATATGGATTTTGACCGTATGGGCTTTGTTGAGTAGTTCCTTTTGTTATAGCATCGTATGCTGCTTGCACATTTTTAAATTTTTCTTCAGCGCTTGGGTCGCCAGGGTTTAAATCTGGGTGCCAACGCTTACATAGTGCACGATATGCTTTTTTAATTTCAGCATCACTTGCGCTACGTGATACCCCTAGGGTCTGATACGGATCATTCATTATATATATTCCCTTTATCGAAAATTCTCTATTATATCATCGTTAATATTATACCAACAATATACTATTTTACATGCAAAAGCGTTAAAAATCAATCTTTTTGCTTTTTATTCTTTTTTCTTTCACGGTTTTGAGTTTCGCATTGGTAGCGTAACCATACGCCTGAGTATAAAATATTGCGCAAAAGCGAAACATCTTGCACGCAAGGCAAGCGTTCAAAAGCTTTTGAACATTGCGCCATGCAATCCTCAAGTACTGCTCGCATATGTAACTCGTAATCTTGCCAGTTACAAATATCAACCAGTGGGTTGTAATTACCTTTATGTGTATCTTTGGGCAAATCCTCGTATGCATCGGCAAGGTAAATATATTTGCCAAGGTAAAAGCCTATGTCACGCAAAGTCTCGCTCCAAATATCTGATTTATAGTCGAAAATTTCAGATAGTAATCGTCCAAAACAGCTGGAAACAGCCTCCATATCTGTAGAATTATTTGCCTCAAACTCTGCTAAAAGGTTGAGTTCTTTTTCTATAACTTTACATTGGCGAGGGTAGCGCAAAACAACATCTTGCACTTTTTTTTCAAATAATTTCATCATGTAAAAACCTGCAAGGTTTTTATCATCGTGCCATTTATCTTTTGCGCCGTAGTATTGTAATGCTATGCTCATATCTGCACAGTAAGCGGTTTCCTCGCTAGTGTGCCAAGGGCGAGCTTTAAAAGGGTGTATAATACATGTGCGCTCACCACTAGTTTCTGGTGTATCGCCTTCATATAAGCTTGAGAGTAATAAATTTAAAAAAGCGAGGTCATAACTTAACGCTAATCTTCCAGAGCTACCGTGTATATTGCCTAGGGTATGGCATAGTCCACAGTAAGCTGATTGATAACGTGATTTATCGGCCTCGTTTAATGCTTGTTGGTTTGTTATTACATACCCGAACATGGGTTTCTCTCCTTGTGTGTTCGCTTAAATTTATCAACAAACAGCTTTATATATGTTGATAAAGAGTATTAATTTAAAAGTGTACTAGCTTTTTTTAAGAAATTGTTTGCTACATTTAGGACACGATATTTCTATTTTACCTCTGCCGCGTGGTACACGCAATTTTTGCTTGCAAGCGGGACAACGAAAGTATTTGTAGTTTTTGCTATTTTTAAATTCGTTTTTCTTTTGCCCTAGCTTTGCACAGATATCTTCCTTTATAGTATAGTATTTATAATTTTCTGCTGTGCGCTTGGATATGTTGCGGCTAAACATACGAAAGTTTATATAAATTAATAGAGCAAGCGAGATAGTTGAAATTATAGGGTTACTAAAAATAAGAGAGAAAACCCAAAAGGCCAAAGCAACTATAGTTAAAAATTGGTTAAAGGCATCATTGCCATAGCGACCAATCATAAATTGGCGAAATTTTTCTTTCATTTACAAATCCTCTTTCGACATACATATATTATGTTTAAACGCAAAAACAATTGCATTAAAATCTTTGTAAATCTATTATCACAAAAAAATGTGACTTTTTTTTGAATTGGTAGAAAATCAATTGTAAATTGCAATATTGGAAATCTCAAAATATTGATGAATTATTCCACAAAAATCATTAATATTTTCAAAAAAAACGTACTCTTTACCAAAAAGTTGAGATTGTTTCAAAATTTTGTTGAATTGTTAGATTAAGTGCGCTATACTAGGTTTAGAGAAGTAAAGCGGGGTGTAAATATGAGATGGCTGTATAAAGCAATGGAGGACCTCGTTTGGGTTAGTCAGTTAGGGCTTTCGTTGATGATGCCATTACTGCTACTATTAGGGCTTTGTTATTGGCTTACAACTTCGTTTGATTTTCCGATGTGGATATACCTACCAGGTTTTGTTTTTGGTATAGGTGGTGGGGTATCATCATTTTGGAATTTTTGGAAATTGTTTAAAAGTCGAAATCGCAAAAAAGAAAAAGAAACAAGACGAGCAGTGTTTTTCAATAAACATTACTAAGAGTAATCAAAAAAATTTACCAGTTGCAATCTCACTTGTGAGTGCAACTATATTTATCACATTTAAATAGAGGGCTTGTATATGAAACTGCAATCAGCAGTAAAAAAAGAATTAATCCACATAAGTTGTGGTACACTAATTTGTACAGTTGCTATGTGGCTTGTGTTTGCTGTACTAGGTTTATTTACAAATATCAAACTAGATAGCTCGGTATTGCTAGGCGGTGCGCTGGGGGCACTAGTAGCAATAGCGAACTTTGTTGCGCTTGGCATAACAGTGCAACAAATAGCATCTATGCCAACGCCAAGGGCAAAAGGTATAATGCAAATTTCATATAACTTAAGGCTTGTACTGCAAGCTGCATGGTGCGTGTTTGCCATGCAATGGTCAGCAGTGCATTTTATAGCGGCCGCTTTGCCGCTTTTATTTCCACGTGTTGCTATTTTTTATTTACAAAAAATCGGTGCATTTAAACCTGAGGCTAGCGCAGCCCCACAAGCACAAGTGCAAGACCCTGAAGGTGTTTTCGCCGATGACGAAGGAGGTGAAAATTAAACTATGGACGTTAGTTTAAATGGTGCAAAAATTCTCTGGCAAAGCTCGTTTGAAGTACCTCTATTAGGACCTATACAACTAACACAAACTACACTTATTAGCTGGCTTGTTTTAATAGCTATCTCACTATTGTGTGTTTGGTTAGGCAAAGGTTTAACAGTAGATAATATTTCAAAAAAACAAGCAGTTGCAGAACTACTGGTGGAATCCCTAACAAAATTTGTACGTGGTAACATGGGCACAAACTTTGACCACTTTATACCTTTTGTTGGTGCGATTTTCGCAACGAGTGTAGTGAGCAACCTTATGGGTCTTATCGGTTTTTGGAGCCCAACAGCCGATTTATCAACAGAACTAGCATGGGCGATAGTGGTATTTATACTAATAACATATCACAAACTCAGAGCAAACGGTTTGCTCGGATACGGCAAAAGCTTCCTTGAGCCTATATTCCTTATGGCTCCGCTTAATGTATTATCCGAGGTCTCAACACCTGTTAGTATGTCGTTCCGTCACTTTGGTAACATACTTTCCGGTACAATCATTGGCACGCTAATTTATTCAGCACTAACAATGGTAAACGCAGCTTTATTTGGGCTTATCCCAGGTGCAGCAGGCGATTTACTATCGCAAATCCCATTTTTAAGCATAGGTATACCAGCATTTACCAGTTTTTATTTTGATTGGTTCAGTGGCTGTATACAAGCATTTATCTTTTGTACCTTAACCACCATATTCATCAAGCAAGCTGCTGGTGATGAGGCTGTTTAAAGAAAAAAACAATAAATTTTTATTTATCAACTAGGAGGATTTAACAATGACAGATTTTACAGTATTAGCTAAAGGTATCGCCCTTGCAGGTTGTGCAATTGGTGCAGGTCTTGCACTTATCGCAGGTATAGGCCCTGGTATAGGCGAAGGTAACGCTGTTGCTAAAGCACTTGAGGCAATTGGTCGCCAACCTGAAAGCAAAGCAGATGTTACTAGCACAATGATTTTAGGTGTTGCTCTTTCCGAAACAACAGGTATCTACGGTTTCGTTACTGGCCTTATCCTAATATTCCTTGCACCTGGCATGTTCATGAACTATCTAGGCTAATTAAGGTTTAGTACAATCTGCTGTAAATGCAGTAATTTTCAAAGATAGGAGGAACACGGCATGGTGGAAAATATCTATCAATCACTTATTACAGTTAACCCTTGGACATTTATCGCAGTTATATGCAACTTGTTTATACAAATGTATATCTTAAAACGCTTTTTACTTGATAAAGTAAATGCTGTTTTACAAGCTCGCAAAGAACAAGCTACAAAACAGCTTGAAGATGCAAGGCTAGCTAAAGAAGAAGCTGAAACAATGAAATCTGATTACGAAGCAAGCATTTCAAATGCAAAAGCTGAAGCAGATGAAATTATGACAACAGCTCAAAAAACTGCTACAGCACGTAGCGAGGAACTTATCAACGAAGCGCGCACTACTGCAACGCAAATTAAACAAAAGGCAGAGGCAGATATTGCGCTTGAACGCAAAAAGGCTGTTAACGACATTAAAGACGAAATCGGTGGCATTGCTATGGAAATCGCCTCTAAGGTTGTTGAGCGTGAAATAAAAGAAGCTGATCATAAAGATTTGATCGACGAATTTATTCAGAAGGTGGGGGATGCCTCATGACGCAAATGGCAAAGGTTTATGGTGGTAGTTTGTTTGAACTAGCAACCGAGGAAAACCTAAACGCTGAAATTTTACAGCAGTGCGAAGAGGTTTCGACCATATTGGCACAAAATCCAGAATATGTACGCTTGCTTTGCCAAGTTAATGTTCCTAAAAAAGAGCGCACAGCTCTTTTGGACGAAGCTTTTGGCGAACAAGTTAATGTTTACCTTGTTAATTTTATGAAGATTTTATGCGAGGAAGGTGCGATGCGTGATTTTACATCTTGCGTAAAAGAGTATCGCAGACTTTACAACGTAGCAAATGGTATTATGGAGGCTGTGGCTGTTTCGGCAGTTGAGCTAAATGATGCACAAACTGATGCGTTGCGCAAAAAACTTGAGGAAATGACAGGCAAAACAATTCAGCTGGAGGTTAAAGTGCAAGCCGATTGTTTAGGTGGCTTGCGCATAATACTGGACGGCAAAGAACTTGATGGCACAGTTAAAGCCCGCCTTGCAAAATTGCGCAGGGATTTGCAATCAACAGTGCTTTAAGCTTTTTGAAACATACTATAGAGATAGGATAGCGTGGTGAAGAAACATGCAGTTAAAACCAGAACAGATTTCCAAAATCATTAAATCCCAAATCAAACACTATGAAAACGTCATAGAACAAAACGAAACAGGTAGCGTTATACTAGTAGGTGACGGCATTGCAAAAGCTAGCGGTCTTGAAAAATGCATGGCTGGCGAACTTTTAGAGTTCGACAATGGCGAGTACGGCATGGCGCAAAACCTTGAGGAAAACTCTGTTTCCATCGTTTTGCTTGGTTCTGATGAGGGTATCAAAGAGGGTAGTTCCGTTAAACGTACAGGCAAAGTTGTTTCTGTGCCTGTTGGCGAGAACTTAGTTGGTCGTGTTGTTAATGCACTTGGCCAGCCCATAGATGGTGGCGCACCGATAGAAGCTACAGAGTTTAGACCTATCGAATCTAGCGCTCACGGTATAATTGAACGTAAAAGCGTTAAGCAACCACTAGAAACAGGTATTAAAGCTATTGACTCAATGATACCAATTGGACGTGGCCAACGTGAGCTTATTATAGGCGACCGACAAACAGGTAAAACAGTTATAGCAACAGATACTATAATAAACCAAAAAGGTAAAGATGTTATTTGTATATACGTTGCAATTGGACAAAAACGCTCAACAGTAGCAAACCTTGTGCAATCTCTAACAGATGCAGGCGCTATGGATTACACCATTGTTGTTTCTGCAACTGCTTCTGAGCTTTCACCTTTGCAATATATCGCTCCATATACAGGCTGTACAATGGGCGAATATTTTATGGATAATGGCAAACATGCACTTATTATTTACGACGATTTATCAAAACACGCCGTTGCTTATCGTGCACTTTCGCTATTAATCCGCCGTCCACCAGGCCGTGAGGCTTACCCTGGTGACGTTTTCTACTTGCACTCTCGCTTGTTAGAACGTGCAGCAAAACTTTCTGACGAACTAGGTGGCGGTTCTTTAACAGCTTTACCTATCATTGAAACACAAGAGGGTGACGTTTCCGCTTATATCCCAACAAACGTTATCTCCATCACTGACGGTCAAATATTCCTAGAGAGTGAATTGTTCCGTAGTGGTCAAATGCCAGCGGTTAACCCTGGTATCTCTGTTTCTCGCGTTGGTGGTAATGCACAAATCAAAGCGATGAAAAAAGTTGCAGGTACGCTAAAACTTTTGTATTCTCAATATCGTGAGCTACAAAGCTTTGCACAATTTGGCTCTGACCTTGATGCTGATACAAAAGCACGTTTAGCACAAGGTGTGCGCATAGTTGAGGTTTTAAAACAAAACCGCAACTCTCCAATTGATACTGAAAAACAGGTTTTCATACTTTATGCAGTTGTTAACAACTACCTAAAAGATGTTGCAGTAGAAAAAATTGCTGATTACGAACGTGGTATTTACGAATACACCGATACAAATGCAGCCGCAGCTGAAGTTTTAGGCGAAATTAAAAAGACAGGTGCACTAAGCGACGAAACAGAAGCAAAACTTAAAACTGTTTTGGAAACTTACACATCTGAATTTACAAGACTACACTAAAAAGGAGGTAATCGCATGGCAGGCTCCATGAAGGACATAAAACTGCGCATTAAGAGCGTACAAAGCACCATGCAGATCACCAAAGCCATGGAATTGGTGGCCTCCTCAAAATTGCGCCACGCACGCAACCGTGTTGATAGAAGCCGCCCATACTTTGAAGTATTGGGACAAACTTTAACCGATATAGCTTTAAATAACTGGGATTTTAGATCACCATACGTTAAAAAACGTGAGGTTAAAAAGATTTGTTATATAGTTATTGCTGGTGATAGAGGCCTTGCAGGCGGCTACAACTCAAACATGTTTAAGCTTGTCGATGCAACAATCAAGGGTCAGGATGTTGTCGTTTTACCTTTTGGTAAAAAGGCAGTTGAACGTTATACACGCCTTGGTTGTGCATTACTCACAAAAGAATTTTCTGAAGTGGGCGATATTTCCGTTAGTGATTGTTTTGAGGTTTCAAAACTTGTTGCAAACGGATTTGCTAAAGGCGATTTTGATGAAATTGTTTTGTGCTATACTACCTTTAAATCAATGCTAACACAAGAGGCAACACTTACTACTCTTTTACCATTTGAGGTTATAAAAGAGGAAGCTTTGCAAAGTGATGAAACACAAACTACTGAAGAAACAGCTGGTAAAGTGCATAATGTTATGCTTTACGAGCCAAACAGCGAGGATGTTTTCAACGCAATTATTCCAGAATATCTTGCAGGCATGATTTACGGCGCAATTTGCGAATCAGTAGCTAGTGAACTTGCCGCAAGGCGAACAGCTATGGATTCTGCAACAAAAAATGCAAAAGAAATGATTGGCAATTTAAACCTTTACTACAACCGTGCACGTCAATCAGCAATTACTCAAGAAATTACAGAGATTGTTGCTGGTGCAGAGGCGTAATACTATACTATATAAAAAGGAGAACATGCCCATGTCGCAAAAAAACATAGGTAAAATCATCCAAATTACAGGCCCAGTCCTGGATATTCAATTTGCGGATGGTGCTTTGCCAGAACTTCTCAATGCTATTGAGATAGACAACAATGGCGAAAAATTAATTGCGGAAGTTGCACAACATATAGGCGATAATGTTACACGTTGCATTGCAATGAATAGCACTGACGGCCTTGTTCGTGGTACAGATGCAGTTGATACAGGCAAGGCTATTGCAGTGCCTGTTGGCGATGCTTGCCTTGGCCGTATATTTAACTTATTAGGCGAACCAGTTGATAATAAACCTGCCCCAGAGGCAGATGATTACTGGCCTATACACCGTGCTGCTCCAACTTACGAAGAGCAAGAATCCACAACTGAAATACTAGAAACAGGCATTAAAGTTGTTGATTTGCTTTGCCCTTATGCAAAGGGTGGTAAAGTTGGTTTGTTCGGCGGTGCTGGTGTTGGCAAAACAGTTCTTATACAAGAGCTTATCTACAACATCGCAACAGAACATAGCGGTTATTCAGTTTTCGCAGGTGTTGGCGAGCGTACCCGTGAGGGTAACGACTTATACATGGAAATGACAGAGAGTGGCGTTATAGACAAAACTGCTCTAGTTTTTGGCCAAATGAACGAACCACCAGGAGCACGTATGCGTGTTGCTTTATCTGGCTTGACAATGGCTGAATATTTCCGTGATGTTAAAAACCAAGACGTGCTTTTGTTCGTTGATAACATCTTCCGCTTTACACAAGCAGGTTCAGAGGTTTCAGCGCTACTTGGCCGTATGCCTTCAGCCGTTGGTTATCAACCAACACTTGCAACAGAAATGGGTGCGCTACAAGAGCGTATCACATCTACACGCAAGGGCTCTATCACATCAGTTCAAGCTGTTTACGTGCCTGCTGATGACTTAACAGACCCTGCTCCAGCAACAACATTTACTCACCTTGATGCAAAAACAGTTTTGAGCCGTGATATTGCAGCTCAAGGTATTTACCCAGCGGTTGACCCACTAGAATCTTCTAGCCGTATCTTAGCTCCAGACGTTGTTGGCCAAGAACATTACGACGTTGCTCGTGGTGTACAACAAGTTTTACAACGTTACAAAGAGCTACAGGACATCATAGCTATCATGGGTATGGATGAACTTTCAGAAGATGATAAACTTGCAGTTAACCGTGCTCGTAAAATCCAACGTTTCTTGTCACAAAGCTTCCACGTTGCTGAACAATTTACAGGCCAACAAGGTTCATATGTATCCTTAAAAGAAACTGTACGTGGCTTTAAAATGATTTTAGAGGGCGAGTGTGACAGTATCCCTGAAAGTTACTTCTTCTTCGCAGGTGCAATAGATGAAGTATTTGAAAAGGCAAAGAAAGGCTAAACATTATGAGTAGCTACCATCTTCAAATTGTAACGCCAGATGGCGAAATTTTTGACGGACAGGTTGAAAAACTATTTTGCCGAACTATTGCAGGCGATATTTGTGTACTAGCAAACCATGCGGATTTATGCACAGCTGTTGGTATGGGTGAGGCTCACATCGAAGTAGAAGGCAAAACACGATATGCTGCTTGTATGGGCGGTATGCTTAGTGTTATAGGTAATAAAACTCGCCTAGTGGCCACTACTTGGGAGTGGGAGGAAGACATTGACCTAGCTCGTGCATTAGCAGCTAAAAAGCAAGCTGAAAGAATGCTTGATGATAATCATTTAAATGAAAAAGAAATTGATTTAGCACAGGCAAAATTAAGGCGTGCTTTAGTTCGGTCATCTGTAATGCAAGATGATAAATCATAAAGTAATCTGTATGTCACTGAAAAATTAATTAACACTTGCGGTAAAACTAATTAAGTTAAACCGCAAGTGTTTTTTTGTATACTGCTTAAAGCTACATACAACAAATTTAGGCAATATTTATCTGGCTAGGTTAAAAATTTTTTGTGTAAAATAAAATATGAATTAGTTTTCCAACAAATTGTTATATCTACATATTTTGAAAGATATAACTCGTTTTTTGTGAAAATATTTATAAATTTTGTTAATGTGAATTAATGCATTAATTGGTTATATTTACAATAACCTCCTAAAATATAGCAATAAATTTTTATTTTTTCCATTTATTCCAAATATTGACATTTTGTTATATATATGGTATTCTATTTTTATAAAGTTGTAATATACACTTTTAATCTGTTTATTAATACAGTTTTTTAAATTAATTTGTTCAAAGCAATAGGTAATCCAAAGGAGAATATAATATGAAAAGCACCGGTATTTTAAGAGGTTTAGATAATTTGGGTCGCATTGTGTTGCCAAAAGAGCTTAGGAGTAGCCTAAAGCTTGATAGTGATGCTAAACTGGAAATTTTTGTAGATGGAGATACCATCTTACTAAAAAAATATCATCCGCATGGTGCTTGTGATTTTTGTGGTGAAATTACAAATGATTCGGTTAATTTTAAAAATTCTTGCATTTGCAAAAATTGTCAAAAAGAAATATGCGCCTTATAAAAGGCGCATATGATTTTAAATAATTGATTTTAAATAATTATGCTATTTTAGCTTTTGTTTTCTATGCGATTTTCACTGCTTTTAACGAGGTTTAAAAGACTTGGAGCGTATAATGGATAATCTTTAGATAGCGTTTGTGTTGTCATATTTAAGCTGGTTTTATCTTTTAAACCGCCTTTGTTATTTGTGGGATCCTCGCCATTTAATAACGCTTTAACATTTGCCTCAGCGTATGTCATTGCAGCGGAGGAGTACCCCTCCCAGTGACCTTGAGGTACACTAAACAAGTTTTGAGAGTTACGAGGCTGTGCACAATACATTAAGCGGAACATTTTGTATACGCAAAGCATTAAGTAAGCACTAACCTCTGTTACAAGGGCTTTATCCTGACATTCGCCTATTTTTGCATATAAAATATTAAGACTATTTGAAATAAGTTTTTTATTCATCGTTGGCAGTACACTGCCTTTGTAGATGTTATCTTTCATAGTTTCAGGGTTTGGTATATCCTCTGCTTGTATAACAAGACCATTGCGTTGTTCGCTACGCCCTAGCAAGTAATCACAAGATACTCCATAGTAATCTGCAACTTTTACTACAAATTCAAGGCCACATTCACGTATGCCTTTTTCATAGTGCGAAAGTAAAGCTTGTGAAAGCCCTAGTTCAGCAGCAGCTCTTTTTTGTGTTATTCCACGCTCTTTTCTTAAAAGCGTAATTATTCGATGAAATTCTACTGTCATTAGAAAAAGTCCCCATTATTTTTTATTTTTACTTTCCAATTTTCACAAAGGAATACAAAGAGTATATAACATATCTATATCTTTGTAAACTGACAAAATAACAAGAATTTTATGTTTATTTCGTGTATTTTAACAACATATTTTCGCAACAACAATATGTGATATAAAAACTTTTAATTATATCCATATATTGTGTCAAAAGTTTGAAAAAAATAATAATAAACTAAAATATATTTTTTAAAAACGCTATAAAATGCGTTATAAGCTAATTTTTAACCAGAAAGGATTATATTTTGAAATTATATAAATTACACTTAGTACGTCATGGAATAACAGAGGGAAACCTAAAAGGCTTATATATAGGCAGTGGTTCTGATTTGCCTTTGTGCGAGGAGGGCATAAACCAATTAGATGAACTTAATAATTGTTTTGAATATCCAAATATACAAACAGTTTTCACATCACCTCTTTTACGTGCCCAGGAAAGTGCAAAAATGTTGTTTCCAAATGCAAAAAATGTATTTGCTATAGATAATTTACGTGAGGCAAATTTTGGTATTTTTGAAGGGCAACCGCTTGAAGAACTAAAACAAAATACAGAATTCGCAAAATGGATGTCTGGAGGCGATTTTACACCAGAAGGTGCTGAACCTGTGATGGAGTTTCACGCACGATGTGCAGATACATTAATGAAATTATTTGAATTTATGATAAAGCAAGATATTCAAGAAGCTGCTTGTGTGACACATGGAGGTGTTATAATGAGCATGCTTAGCCAACGTGCAGTGCCAACACAAAGCCCTGAAAAATGGATGGCTGATGCTGGCTGTGGTTACACCTTACAAACAGATATTAAACTTTGGATGCGTGATAATCTTGTTGAAGTAGTGGATATTTGCCCATATGGGTATCTTGATGCAAAGCAATAAAACATAAAAATAGTAGGTGATGTCACTAAAAAGTGGCATTACCTACTATTTTTTATGTTTTAATAATAACTATTAATATAAGTTTAAGCAAAAGGTTTAAACTACAGGCACAAGCGCAGAGGCTTCATAAAGGCTAGCACCGCTTGTATCTGTTAGGCTTAAAGTTTGACCTTTAAAATTACCGTAAATACCTATATAAGTTTTGCCAGTGTTAACTATTAGCTCTGAGCCGTCCGCAGTGTAAAATTTAGGTGTGGCGGTTACATCGCCTTTTTGCCATGTAATTTCTTGCCATTCACCTTTTGATAAATACAAAGCCTTGCCGGAGGTTAAATTATAATCACGTGTAAACTTATTATCCTTAACGCTTGGTGTTGAACCTAATATTATAACATTATCAAATGCAACGTGTGAACCATCATTTGTATCAATTTGTGCAGTACCATCTGTTTTAAACATTTGCCACATCAAAAGATCAGGGTTATAAGTTAGTGTTGTTGAGGCAAGCTCAGAATAACCTATAGTAACAGAGCTAGCGCCGCTTGTTCCTGTTTTATTTACGCCAAAGTTAAAAAGTGGTGTAGTTTCGCCTTCTGCTGACATGCCGTAAATGTTAAGGCTATTTGTAACGGACTCACCTTTTGTGTACCAGTTAAATTCATCATTTTCCGCCACTGTTTCTTTTTCGTAATCAAAGGATAAAACACCCACTAAACGTGCGTCAATTGGTTGATATGCATAGCAGTTTAATAAGTTTTCAGCATAAGTGTTCCAACCATTTTGAACAAGTATAGCGTTTTGTGCAATTGCAAATTGCCAAAATAAATCTTTGCCTTGTGTAACAGGACCAACTTTAGGCATGGCGGGGATACCGTCATATAAAAGTGCAAGATTTGTAAATTTACCCTCTGTAACCCCCTCAATTATTACTGATGCACTAGATGTTCCCCATTGGCGTGGAGATTGATTGTTAACCATAACTGCAACAGGTCGCATATGAGATAAAGTTCCAGATATGCCAGTTAAAGCTTGCATATCAGCAGGTGGTTCAGGTGTTGGTTCAGGTGTTACCTCAGGCGTTGGCTCGATATCTGGAGTTGCCTCGGTATCGGGTGTAGGTTGTTGTGCACTTGTTACACTGCTTACAGGTGTTTCACCACAGCCCATAAAAAAACACAGTGCAAGCGTGGATAATAGTATAAATATTTTTTTCATTACTCCCCCTTGAAAAAACAAGCACCGTTAAGCTCATTTAAAATAAATTATTGTGTATCTATGTCTGAGGCTGCTTCTTCGCTACCTTCCTCAGAGTCGGTAACGTCTGTCATATCAGCAGCATCAGAAACATCGTCCTCTACAGCATCATTACCTGTAAATTCAAAGTATTCGTATTCGTCTAAATCCACAAATGATAAGTATGATTTACCTATGTTAACCATTAGGTTTTCGTCCTCAGCACCTGTTGGGTCTTTTACTATAAGGCCAGCGTTAGGGCTACCTTTGCTCCAGTGCACAAGCTTAGCTTTGCCGTTTGTGAAATAATATCCAACACCACCAAAGCGGAAATCAACACTTTGTATATCTTTTGAATCACCTGCATAAGCAGCTATTTCAGTAAATAAAACAAAAACGTTTGTGAAGGTTAGTTGTTCACCTGTTAACTCATCATTAGTTTCAGTTATATTGCCAGTTGCAGAGCTATATTGGCTCATGCCATAAACTTTGTTTGTTTCGTCGTAAGAAAAATATGTGCGGTAGCTGGAAGAATGGCGCACAGTGATACTTAAAGCGGATTCAGCGCCATCAAGTGCATTGTATTCGTCATAACGATAATCAGCAAATACAAAAAACTTACTGTTATATTCACGGAACATATCAATTTCTGCTTTGTCAATAGAGCGCTGTATATCCTCGCCATTAGTAAAAGCGGTATGCTCTGAGGCAACATCGCGGCCACGGCTATCTCTATAAGTGTAAGCTGTGTTTGTAGGTGCACCAAAATAGCTTGAACCACCTAGATTTAAACCCCAGTATTCCCAGTCAACAATAAAGCGTGTTGTAAAAACACTTTCACCCTCGTGGAAGTACACAGCTTGCCAAGGCATTAATAGTTGTAAAAACTGGTCACGTCCTGAGCGTATAGGGCCAATTTCAGGTATTTCTGAAACTTCACTGAAAACAGCACAAAAACGTGTTATGCCACCCTCAACTTTACATTCAATTAAAATTTTTGCACTACCTATGCCACGTTGTGGGCGAGCGTTTTGGTAAGAGGTATTAGAGATGTTGTTAATCATTACACCTATAATGCGAGAATCCATTGCGTCAGCAGAGCGTTCTTCGCCCGTTAAAACATCTGCATTATATGGTGGCTCTGGTGTTGGGCTAGGTGTTGGTTCTGGTGTTGCAGTTGCCTCAGGAGAAGTTGATGTGCTTGTAGAAGTTGTTTGTATATTACTACCACAAGCAGTTAATGCACTTGCAGAGGCAATGGTAGCAACAGCAGCAGTGCAATTTAAAAATTGGCGGCGTGAAATTTTCATAGCTATATTCCTTTTCTTTTATGTTAAATTGATACCAGTATTAGTTTTAGCTACTTGAATATAATATTGTATTCAAGTAGATTTGGTGGTTATAAATTATCTATTTTTATTAATGTATACACATTTACAAGCATCCTTTACAATAATAAACTTTTTAGAGCTTTTTGTAAAGAGTTTAATTGTTCTTTGGTAGAATTTCACAAAAATTTTTTTATTAAAATACTAAGCAATGTTTTTTATAGTATAGATTTTTAAATATTTTTTAGCGCGGAGCAAAGAAAAATGTTATAAAAAACTGGGTGTGTTAATAAAAACCACAATAATAAATTAATACTAACGAGTTACTTGTAATTTATTGTAACTAAAGGTATGGCGTTATTATTATTTAATATGTTTCAATTTGTTGAACTATATGAAGGATATTTTGAATATTGTAAAATATGTAATTTTTACATATATAGATGTAATTTTTAAAGCACTTGACAAATTATATAAACAGGTATAAAATGTAACACGTTAGTGAAATAATAACTATGCTACGTTTATTATGCGCATTAAGGAGCTTTTTGTCAAGTTATGTCAAAAATTAAATTAAAATAAGATTTTTCGTCGATAGAAGGAGGGACTATGCAAAATCTGACAATGGGAAGTTCAGAAAAACCAATAATGAATAGTAAAAAAGGAGCTGTAGTAAATTCGAAGTTAGAAGCATATCTTAGGTGGCAAAGAGATATACAAAGAAGTAAAAGTATTTTGCGTGAGTTTTCGCAAGCAATAAAGGAATTTGAATTAGAAAAAAGTGAGATACTGTTTAATGATGATATTACTATCTATTGTGCTGATAAGGCATATACTCCTAGTGAATTAATGAAAGCTGCAAGAATTGAAAAAAATCATTTAGAGTTACTAATTATTGTTGCACAAACAGCACGTTCAGCATTGTTGTGTGAGGTTTCAGAGCAAGGCAAGGGGTTTTATGAATATCAAACATTAAAAACCTTATATAATAATACTATAAAGCAACTTGGCCTTACAAATGATGATAATTTCTTTGAAATAAGTGAGGAAATAACTATAAGAAATTAATCAAAGCATGAAAAACAGCACAAACGAGTGAAAATTTACGATTAAATATTAAATTTTTAATTATTAAAATATATCTTAAAACAATGAATTTACAAATTTTATACATATTATTTATAAAATTAATGAAAAATAAACAAAACAACGAGATTGCATTTGTGAGAAAAGTTAAGTTTTACTTTTATTTTACATTGAGATGATAGTGTTATTTACATAGTGTGGTTTATTATAGTTTTGTTCTCAGACAGAGCAAGCTGTGCACAGAGCATAGCTGATATGTATAAAGAATTGTATTTATGAAGGAGTATATTTTATGAAACGTATTTTTAGTATTGCACTTGCACTAACAATGATGGCTGGTGTGTTCACAGGTTGTGGTGCAACTTCATCAACTGCAACTAGCACATCAACAGCTGATGCATCTTCAACAGAAGCATCTTCAACAGAGGCAGAACCTTCTACACTAGAGGGCACAGTTACAGTTGGTGGTTCAACTTCAGTTGAAAGCGTTGTTTTAAGCGCTATCGAAATTTTTATGGAGCAAAACCCAGGCGTTACAATTACATATGACCCAACAGGTTCAAGCACAGGTGTTAAAAGTGCAGCTAGTGGCGATTACGATATAGGTCTTGCTAGCCGTGACGTTAAAGAATCTGAAACAACTGAAATGAGTGCAGTTGGTACAGTTTTCGCAATTGATGGTATTGCAATCATACTAAACACAGCAAACACTGTTGAAGATTTAAGCCTTGAGCAAATCGCAGGTATTGCGGATGGTTCTATCACAAACTGGAGCGAAGTTGGTGGCGAAGATGCACCTATCGTTTTAATTGGTCGTGAAGCTGGTTCTGGCACACGTGATGGCTTTGAGAGCATAGTTGGTGTTGAAGAGTGTGTTTACGAGCAAGAAATTGCAAGTACAGGCGGTGTTATAGGCGCAGTTCAACAAAACCCTAATGCAATTGGTTATGCATCTTTAGCATCTGTTGACGAAAAAGTTAAAGCTATCACTGTTGAAGGCGTAGCTGCAACTGAAGCAACTATACAAGATGGTACATATAAAGTACAACGCAACTTCAACTTCGTAACAATCGAAGGTAAAGATTTAAGTCCAGCAGCTCAAGCATTTTTCGATTTCGTTTTAAGTGCTGAGGCAAGTGAGCTTGTTTCAAACGCAGGCGCAGTTCCTGTAGCTTAAGAAATTTAAACGGTTTATTTTTAAAGCAGTTGCTTTTACGATAAACCGATAAGAAAGACGCTATTGCCTTTCTACTCTCGTAAAAACCGAGTTTTTAGAGGGAGTAGAAAGAGCAATGGCGAATTTTTAGTAATGATGAGGTGAGGGAATTGAAAATTAAAAAAGCGATTGAGCGCATTATGAATATTTTGTTCTTTATTTGCGGCATGGCATCAATTGCATGCGTTGTATTTATCACAGGTTACATGATTTATTCTGGTTTACCTGCAATTTTTGAAATTGGTCTTTTAGAATTTTTAGCTGGACAAGTTTGGAAACCAACAGCAAGCGAACCTAGCTTTGGTATTTTACCATTTATTTTAACAAGTATTTGGGGCACTTTAGGCGCTATTGCAATTGGCGTGCCAATTGGTTTGTTAACAGCTGTATTCCTTGCAAAAGTTGCAAGTCCTAATGTTGTAAAAGTGGTTCGTCCTGCTGTACAATTATTAGCGGGTATTCCAAGTGTTGTTTACGGTTTAATAGGCATGATGGTTCTTGTGCCCGCAATAATGAATCTTTTTGATTTACCAAGCGGTGCAACATTATTTGCAGCTATTATAGTGCTTGCGATTATGATATTACCAAGCATTATTTCTGTTAGTGAAACAGCTTTGCTTGCAGTACCACCAGAATTTGAGGAAGCAAGCCTTGCACTAGGTGCAAACAAAATGGAAACTATATTTAAGGTTAGCATACCAGCTGCAAAAAGCGGTATTGTTGCAAGTATAGTGCTTGGTGTTGGCCGTGCAATAGGCGAGGCGATGGCAGTTATGATGGTTTCTGGCAATGTTGCAAATATGCCAGGGCTTTTCACAAGCGTTCGTTTTTTAACAACTGCTGTTGCAAGCGAAATGAGCTATGCATCTGGCTTACAAGAACGTGCACTTTTTAGTATCGCATTAGTGCTATATTGCTTTATCATGCTAATTAATGCAGGTCTTAACTACTTTTTGAAAAAGGAGAAAGACGCATGAGTCACAATTTAAAACGTAAATTATCCGAAAATATTTTAAAATTTTTGGTTTATTTCAGCGCTCTAGCAACTGTTACATTATTAGGTCTTTTAATTGGATATATCTTTTATAGAGGTTTGCCACATTTAACATGGGAGCTTCTTTCCACCTCGCCTAGACATAGCACAGGAACAATAGGCATTTTGCCAAACATATTAAATACTCTTTATATTATATTTTTAACACTTGCTATTGCTTTGCCAGTTGGTGTTGGTGCAGCGGTTTATTTAACAGAATACGCACAAAACCGCAAATTTATTGCAATGGTTGAATTTACAACAGAAACTCTAGCTGGTATACCTAGTATTATTTACGGCCTTGTTGGTATGCTTTTCTTTGCTCGTCAGCTTGGTTTTAAAGTTAGCTTGCTTTCAGGTGCACTAACGATGGTTATAGTTATTTTACCAACCATAGTGCGCACAACACAAGAAAGCTTAAAAACAGTACCAACTAGCTACCGTGAGGGAGCAATGGGTCTTGGTGCTACAAAATGGCACATGATACGTACAATAGTGCTGCCATCATCAATTGATGGTATAGTTACAGGTTGCATATTAGCAGTAGGTCGTATCGTGGGTGAAAGTGCGGCTTTGCTATTTACAGCAGGCATGGGTACAGTTATTGCAAAGGATATTATTTCCGCATACGAAAGTGGCGGCGGTACTTTATCTGTTGCACTTTATATGTACGCAAGCGAACGTGCAGATTTTGACGTTGCATTTGCAATTGCTGCAGTTTTATTAATTTTAGTGTTTGTTATAAACACAGGTGCAAAAATGGCACAAGCTGGCTTAAAAAGCAAGCAAAACAAAAAATAAGTGTTAGTATAGAAAGAGGCAGAGTATGTCAGTTACTGAAAAAAATAAAATTCTCCGCGCTACGGATTTAAACTTACATTATGGTGATTTTCACGCTTTAAAAGGCATAAATATGGATATAGAAGAAAAAAAGATTACTGCTTTTATAGGTCCATCTGGCTGTGGTAAATCAACATTTTTAAAAACCATTAACCGCATGAACGACCTTGTTCCTAGTGTTAAAATAGATGGTAAAATGGAGTTTAACGGCAACGATATTTATGCAAAAGATGTTGATGTTAATGTTTTGCGTAAACAAATAGGCATGGTTTTTCAAAAACCAAACCCATTTCCTAAAACAATTTATGATAATATAGCTTATGGACCACGTTTGCACGCAAAACACTCAAAAGCAGAGTTAGATGTTATAGTTGAAGAATCCTTGCGCGATGCTGCTATTTGGGATGAAGTTAAAGACCGCTTACATAAAAGTGCTTTAGGACTTTCAGGCGGTCAGCAACAACGCCTTTGCATTGCGCGTGCTCTTGCTGTTAAACCAGAAATTTTATTGATGGACGAACCAACAAGCGCTCTTGATCCTATTTCCACAACTAAAATTGAAGATTTAGCACAAAAATTAAAAGAGAAATACACAATTGTTATTGTTACACATAACATGCAACAAGCTGCACGTATTTCAGATTCCACTGCGTTTTTCCTACTTGGTGAAGTAATAGAATTTAACGAAACAAGCGAAGTTTTTGGTAACCCTAAAGATAAACGCACCGAAGATTATATTACAGGGAGATTTGGCTAATGAGAGATTTATTTTTAGAACAATTAGAGTTGTTGCACGAGCAATTAATAAATATGGGTATATTGTGCGAGCAAGCCATAGATACTGCTTGCCGAGCACTAACAACAGGCGATAAACAACTTGCAAAAGAAGCAAAACGTGCTGAGATTGAAATAGACCGCATGGAGCGTGCCATTGAAAGTCGTTGTATGAAATTGCTTTTAAGACAAGCACCAATGGCTCAAGATTTACGCACTGTTTCATCTGCATTAAAAATGATATCTGATATGGAACGCATAGGTGACCAAGCAGAAGATATTGCAGATTTAGCTATTCAAGTTGATTGCTGTGAACGCCAAGGTAACATACATATAGAAGCAATGGCTAAAGCAACAGTAAAAATGCTAAAGGACAGTGTAGAATCATTTGTTAAAAATGATTTGGATCTGGCAAGAAAAGTTATGGCTGCAGATGACGAAATAGACGAGCTATTTGCAACAGTTAAAAAAGAACTTATTGATATGATATCTAAAGATTCTAACTGTGGTGAGGCTACACTAGATTTATTAATGGTGGCAAAATATCTAGAACGCATAGGCGATCATGCAACAAACATTGCCGAGTGGGTAGAGTACTCTATAACTGGTTCTCGCCCTGCTGATGCAGATAACGCTATTGAAGTTTAATAATATATATAAATAAAAAAAGGAACAACCTTGAAAAAATCCTAATTAAGCAAATTTATGCTTTAGGGTAAAATCAAGGTTGTTTCTTTTTTATTGCTTTGTTTTAATTCAACTTATCAAAGTTGTTTTGTTGAAAATTAATTAATCGAGCACACCATGCATAGGGTTGTTCTGCATAGCGATATGGCGCTTGTAGGTTGTTGTTAGTGGGTAATAAGCTTTCAAATCAGAGCTTTTATCAAAAGCGGTAATAACTTCAAGTACATGCAAAGTTTGTTTGTAATCCGCGCGGAACTCACGACCAGTGGTAATTGCTTTTGCCATATCTGCAAGCCCTAAAGAACGGCTATTTTCTTTGTAATCAAACAGTAAAGGCATTTCTCTGCGCTCGCCATCTTCTGGGCGTATTAGATAAACTGGTCCACAAAAGTGGTTAGGGTCAGGCACTAAAAGTGTGCCTTTTGTGCCGTAAATTTCAAAGCGTGCTTGTGGAAAAGTATTATAATGCACATCAAAAGATGTAACTATAGTTCCAATTGCGCCGCTTTCAAAATGTAAAGTACCTGTAACATGTGTTGGAACTTCAACTTTTACTACTTCACCAAATTTTGGTTTACTTGTTATAATGCGCTCATTAAAAGTAGTTTTAGAAACACCAGTTACACCCTTAACACCGCCTAGCAAGTTAACTAGTGCTGTAACATAATAAGGTCCCATATCCATCATAGGGCCGCCACCAAATTGATAGTAAAAAGCTGGGTCGGGGTGCCATGTTTCGTGACCGTGGCATTGCATAAAGCAAGCGCTACCAACAATATCACCTATCATGCCATCATCAATTAATTTACGGCAAGTTTGTATGCCTGCACCCAGGAAAGTATCTGGTGCACCGCCTAGCATCAAACCTTTTTGTTCAGCTATTTTAACAAGTTCAGAACCCTCTTCAAAAGTTGCACCAAGTGGTTTTTCGCTATAAACATGTTTTCCTGCTTTTAGTGCAGCACTAGTAACATCAAAGTGCTCATAAGGGCGAGTTAGGTTTAAAACAATATCAACTTCTTCATCTGCAAAAGCGTCATGCATTGTTTCATAAATTTTAGGTATGTTATATTCTTCTTTTGCTTTTTCCGCTCTTTCACGAACAAGGTCACAAACACCTATAAGTTCAATTGCTGTAAACATTTCCGATATGTTTTTTAAGTAGATGCCACTAATTGAACCAACACCAATCATGGCTATTTTAACTTTTTTCATGTGTAAAACTCCTTATACATAAACGATTAATACATTTTTGCTGTGTTTTCAAAGCGATCCGTAGTTAAATTGTTATCAACTGCATATTGTTTACCTTCAGCCGCCCAAAGCATGCCACGTTCCATCATAATTTCAGCATTAGGGCTGTTATCAAAAACATCATCGTGATGCCCTAATGCGTTATAGAAAACACGTCCGTTGCCCCAGTACTTTGTCCACGCAACGGGCATATCAACGGGTTTATTTGATATATGGTAGTAGTTAACAATGGGGAAACGTGTTGTCGCTAGTATTTCAATTGATGGGTCAACATGTAGGTAATAGTGTTCGCTACAAACAGGAAAATCATCTAACCCTTCAACAATAGGGCTTGAACCTTTGCACACGTTAACAGTGTAATCAATACCATCACCACCTGGGTGGCTAACCCATTGGCCACCGGTCATAAATTGCCACTCAACATCTTGGCGGAAAGAATCGCACATGCCACCGTGACACCCAGCTAGCCCTACACCAGCACCAACAGCTTTGCATATGTTTTCACGTGCTTCTTTTGGTATTTCGTCCATTGTCCAACATGCTACTATTAAATCTAAACCCATTAGCATTTCAAGGTCAAGGCACACGTCTAAGGTATTGCTAATTGTGCAAGTGTAGCCGTGTTTTTCCATTAAGCCTGCAAAACGTTTTGAGGTTAGTTCTGGTTCATGTCCGTGCCAACCACCTTGCAGTAATAAAACTTTTTTATTGCTTTGCATAAAAAACTCCTTTTATTTGTTAAATAAATATTTTATAAATAGCATTTGATGCCACATTTTTCTTCAGCTGATTTAAAACAAAGGTCTATAACTTTCATTGTGCGTAAAGCTTGGGCGGGTGTAACTATTAACTCGGTATTGCCATCTAAAACCTCAGCAATATTTGTGTAGTAATCTGCCCAGTTTGTGTTTACTTCTGGTAGCGCAATTTGTTCTGTAGTTTCAACAGGGCGTGGTGCCATTGTACGTGTTGGGCCAGCCTCTGTGTAAACAATATCATCGGCCCAAGCCATTTCAGAACCAACTTTTTTACATACAATTTTGCCATCACATGCCCAGTTTTCAATAACAGCAGTACCTTTTTCGCAGCAAACATGCCATCTAGGATGGTTAACAAAGCAGTTTGTGGACATCTCAAGCACCGCACAAAGTTCGTTTTCAAAACGTAGGGTAAGTTTTATGCTATCCTCAACTTCGGGTGTGAAAACAGATATTAAGTGGCTATCTACACTCACAACAGGGCTATCTATCATCATTAACATTTGGTCTATTAAATGTACGCCCCAATCAAGCAGCATACCACCACCATTTTGTTTATATCCACGCCAGCCATGCATTGCCCCGCGTGAGCCTTGTACACGACTTTCTATAAAATAGGGTTTTCCGATAGTGTTTTTTGCTAATATTTCTTTTACTATGCAATAATCTTTGTCCCAACGTCTATTGTGATGTATGGAGAATAATCTATCAGTTTTATTTGCCACTTCAATTACTTGTTCAAGTTCTATTGCATTCATGGTAACAGGTTTTTCACAAACAACATTTTTGCCCGCTTGCAAACATTTGATGATTAAATCTTTATGCACATCGTTTGGTGTTGCAATTGTAATAATGTCAATTTCGTTATCTGCTAAAATTTCATCTACATTTGCATAGCAATGTAAATTTGCATTTTTTACATTTTCCATTGCTTCACTACGCACATCATATGCACCTTTAACGCATATATTAGGCACTTTTTCTGTAATGTTTTTATAGTGCCATGAACCCATGCCACCAAAACCAATAATTGCTAATGTGTGTTTCATTTTTTATCCTCGTTTATTAATTTTTTTTGTGTTAAGCCGCTTAATGCATTTATATGATTGTATTTTAGCATGTTACGTGTTATAATACTAGCCAAAAGAAAGAAAAAAACTGCCATTTATTGCGCTTTTGAGAGGTGTACTGTGCATATTTATGAAAATCGTGGGAAAAATTTCGACTGTTTTACTAGTACTAATATAAATTACTTTCCGCATTTACATAATCAGTTTGAATTATTGTATGTTTGTGACGGGCAGTTGAGTATAATAAGTGGCGCAAAAGAATACGCACTTAAGCAAGGTGATATTTATGTAGTTTTTCCAAATCATATACATGAGTATAAAACGGAAAAAGAGAGTAAATGTATTTTTTGGATTTTTAACTGTGATACTTTGCCGGATTTTGCAGAGGTTTTTCGGACGAAAATGGCAGAAAAACCATTTGTTAATATAGAAAAAATGCATGTAGATGTTAAGAATTGTATAAGTGAATTTATACAAAGAGAAGAACTTAAAACAGAAAACATATTAAGCAAAAGTTTTTTGAATATAATGCTAACGCATATTTTGCCCGAACTCAATTTGCAGGATATTGAGTTGCGAGGTGATTTAGATTGGATGCAAAAAGCGTTATTATTTATTAATGCAAATTATACACAAAGCATTAACTTGCAAAACGTTGCACATCATATAGGTATAAGTAAATATTATCTCTCACGCAGTTTTCAGCAAAATGTGGGTTGCTCATTGCCATATTATGTAAATACTTTACGTGCAAATTATGCTGTTCAATTATTGCGCACAACAGATTATTCTGTAACACAAATTGTACATGAATGTGGCTTTGAAAGCCAAACGACTTTTTTCAGAGTTTTTCGCAAACTTGGTATGAAAAGTCCGAAACTTTATAGAAAAGTAATGCTTTAATAATTGTTAAAACATACAATAAAGCAGCGCACCATTTGCAAAATTGCATTGGTGCGCTGCTTTGTTAAAAATAATTGTATATTAGTTAAATTGATATATCAAATACCATAAAATAGCAGTAGTGATAATCATAGAAATAATTGTTACAAAAAATGGCAAAGTTGTTATGGTTTTGACTTTTCTAGGATTTCTTGGTAAAGGTCTAGTTTGTGTTGGTTTATTAACGATGGGAATAGGCTTAACTTGTTTCTTTTTGCTACGGGTAGCTTTTCTTTGTGCACTATAATATAAAGTAAGTGAATCCTCACTGTTGAGTATTCTGCTGTAGTATTGCTTTACCCATTTCACATCGTCAGGAGTAGAGGTATTAGCTTCTGTTGCGTAATTGTCATGAGCAATTTGGTTGCGTATATGGCGGCAATGCTTTAACTTTTTATAATCATTGTACCAACAATCTGGTTTAAAGCGTGTATCCGTTAGCATTTCCATTTGTTGTATGTATGCAGTAACGCCTTTATCGCTCTTAAAAGCATCTTTACAAAGATTATCTAATTTTTTATATTCATCAAGAAAACCCATAGTATCCCTCACTGAAATTTAATAAAAAAATATATAGTAAAATTGCGATAACAAGTTTGGCACGAGTTATCGCAATTTTGTTTTTAAAATATAATAATTACATCGCTAAAAGCTTAAATTAACCTTTTTTATGTGTGCGTTTTGGGCGTTTTTCACCATTTTTATCTTTGCTTGGACGCTCAAAGTGTTTTTTGTCATCTTTAGAACGTCTACCGCCTGCAAAACGTCCAAAATCTCTATCACCTTTTTTAGATCTTCCGCCATGTCCACTAAAACCAGTCTTCATAGCGTTGCCAGCATCTTTAGTTAGCTCAAAGGTAACAGGGCGTCCTTTAATGGTGCAACCTTCCATAGTCTCAAGCACACGTGGTGCATCCTGTTCGTCCATGTCTATATCTGTGTAATCAGGGTATATGTTAATTTTGCCAAGTGCAGAACCAGGCAATCCGCTAGCATCAGCAACAGCACTAACTATAAAGTTAGGACCAATTTTTGCATCAGAACCAATGCTTGCACGTACCCAGCAACGTCCAGCTGTGGAGTGGCGTGCTTTGCGTGCAAATTCACGCTCGCCACCACGTTCGCCACGCTCACGTGTAGCACGTTGTGGTTTGCCACCTGCAAAGCTGTGCACATTTTGCACACTTGCAAGACGCTCGTTTTTGGTGTAGATTTTCTCGCATAGGCTAGCTGCGATATCTTCAGCTGAAAAACCTTCAGCTATAAGTTCAGCAATAAACTCTTTCCAACCATCGTCAATACCTTGTGCAATGTCTGAACGCAATTTGGTTGCAAAGGTATCCATGCGATGTTCGGCAATGCTTTCTAGGCTAGGCACAGGCATTTGTGAAATTTGTGCACCTATGTATCTTTCAATTTCACGTATGCGGAAAATTTGGTTGCGATTAGCTGCTAATGTGTAGCTTGCACCTGCTCTGCCAGCACGTCCAGTACGTCCAATGCGGTGTATATAATATTCGTATTCTTGTGGAATATCGTAGTTAAACACAGCCTCAACATCATCAACATCTATGCCACGAGCAGCAACGTCTGTTGCGATAAGTAAGTTAGAACGGCCGCTTTTAAACTCAGACATAACCATGTTGCGTTGACTTTGTTTTAAGTCGCCGTGTAGGCCTGTAGCCTTAAAGCCAGCCTCGCAAAGTTTTTCACAAAGTTCGTCAACCATTTTTTTAGTGTTGCAAAAAACTAGTGCACGTTTTGGGTGGTGATATTCTATTAATAATTTTAAAGCATCAACTTTACCAGCTTGTGGTATGTTGTAGTAGCTTTGCACTATGCTAGCCGCTGTTTTTTGGCCAACATCAACTGTAATTTTAACAGGGTCCTTTTGAAATTGAGTTGAAATTTTAACAATTGCACTAGGCATTGTAGCACTAAAAAGTACAGTTTGGCGTTCTTCTGGTGCTGTTTCAAGTATGCTTTGTATATCTTCAACAAAGCCCATGTTTAGCATTTCATCAGCTTCGTCTAATATAACTGTTTTTAAGTTTGTTAATTTTAAAGTTTTTCTGCGTAAGTGGTCCATAATACGGCCAGGTGTACCTATAACAATTTTTGCTGTTTTAAGTTGGCGTATTTGGTTTTCCATGGAGGCGCCACCAAACAAAACTGCTAATGGTAAACCAGAAACATATTTTGAAAACTTGCGCAATTCTTCAGAAATTTGCATTGCAAGTTCACGTGTTGGTGAAAGTATAAGCACGGTTGCTTTATCTGGGTTTTTGCTAGCCATTTCAACGGCTGGTATACCAAAAGCAGCGGTTTTACCTGTGCCAGTGGAAGAACGCCCCATTATGTCTTTGCCCTCCATCATAGGGACAATTGCACGCGCTTGTATATCGGTTGCAGCTTCAAAGCCTAGTTCCTCAATTGCACGTAATACTTCTGGGCGGAGTGAGAGTTCGCTAAATAACATTATTATACCTGTTCCTTTATTTTGTAGCCAAAGCCTACGCAATAAAGCACAGGCTTATACCAATGCACCAAACAGATTAGTTTGATGTTTTACCAATAACTAAGTGATAAATGTCTTTAGTTATCAGTCATCTAGCAATTATGCATAGATGGTCAACCACGGCTGACAAAGCCTGCTGGTGGAACATATATTATACCACAAAAAAATAGAAAAAGGGCAAAAATCACAAATTTTTTTCTGAAAAATCGTGATTTTGCCCAATTTCTGTTTTTTGACTAAAAAAATGACATACTAGCATGCTGTTTTGTGCCATTTTAAGTTAAAAAAATTTAAATTTATACTTCAAACTTAACAATATTCGAAAAAATGCTTGCTATTGCAATAAAATTACAAAAAACACTTGTAAAAATTAATTGACGCTCTATGTTTTTATTTAAAACTAAAAGCTTGTTTTGGCAAACTAATAATACGAGCGGAACAATAGGTAGCAAATATCTGCCTTGTAACCCCCAAAGAGTATCAACACGTAGTTGTGTCCATGTAAAGCAAACAGCAATAAGTCCGGCTAAAGTAGCAAAGCAAATAAATGCACCAAAGATTTTTTGTCCTGTGGTAAGCAATGTTTTTTCGTTTGTGGTGGGTATAGCGCTAATAGGTAGCATTACTAATAGCGCAAAAACAGCAGGTGTCCAAACATCTATATCCCGTAAAATAGGCTCGCCTGCTTTGCCACCAACTAATTGCGTAAAATAAAGTGCGGTGTTTTCTTCAATAGTGCGTGCTAATAGTTTTATAGCACCACTTAAATGTGTTAGAATATATGCAGGTGTCCAGTAAATTCTTTCAGAGTAAACTATACTATCAGGGTTGACATGTGGCAAAACATAGCTTGAGGCCTCAGCTAAACTCTCTTTAGTTATGCCAAAATGTGGTAGTAATAAAATTCCACCGATAACACCCAAAATACCTCCTAAAATTAATAATCTGGGCATAAATTTTTGCACAAGTTTAGGGCACTGTTTTAAAGGTATAATTAAGCAAAGCGAACATAAAAAGATGTATAGTATTTTCATTGGTGCTAGCAAAAGCCCTAGTGCTGCAATTAATGCTAGTTGTTTGTAGGTCAAATCTTGTTCTTGTTTTGCAAAATGTAAAACTAAAGCAGTGTACAACAGTGCTGTAGCTAAAACTATGCAGTCATAGTTAAATGAGGCTGCCAGTTGCAAACTCATGGGTAATAAAGCAACAATGGCAATAACTCTTTTAAAACTAGGCATTAGCCAAATAGCAAGGCTAACGATTAGCGAGTAAATAATTAGGTTAAATAATCGCCCTAGTAAAATAATTGTAATATAATTAAAACCTATGATTCGCCCTAAGGTTAAACCTAATGCGCTCCAAATGTGTAAAATTTTAGGTGAGGAGCTTATAGTGTAACTTTCGGCCTCTACAATGGTTGTATCTCCTGCCATACTAAAAAGATCCTCGTATATTTTTTGGTAACTAAAAACGCTTGCAGTATCGGCAAAGTCAAGTTCGATATTGTCAGAGGATCTAAGGTTTATGTCCGCTGTTTTAGGTATTCCAAATATATCATTAGAAAGTGCATATGCAGTATGTATATGTACTTTTTCATCAGGTGCAACATATGGCGGCAACACAAACATATAAAAAATACCTAGGCAAACACTAGCAATAAAAAATACTAAATGTAATTTAAGTTTAAAAATAAACAAAATGCAATAAATGATAATACAAAAAAACAACGCTATAATAGTAAAAATTAAGAGGCTAGTGCTAATAAAAGAGCCAGCAACATTGCGAATTATAGAAAAACCCGCAGTCTGAT